>JBGCEG010000070.1:0-38541 GCA_045106135.1 Roseobacter sp.
AACGGCATCGAGAATGCAAAGCGTCCCGGCATCAATGGTGAATTCGACCTGCATTTCTTCCCGAAGACGCTGACGCCACAATGCGCCGAATTCGGTTAGCGTGGCGAAGACCTCTGGGCAGAGATCCTCAAGCGAGGGGCCCCGGTCGTCGCGTGTCAAAAAGAGCGCGCGGGCGTCAGAAATCAGCGCTTCGCGCCCCTGACTTTGCGACAAATATCGCCCCGTGATCTGTGGCAACCCGGTGGCCGGATCAATAAATTGGATAACCCCCGACCCACATTCGCCCTCGTCAGCGCGCCCCACCCCAAGCGCCATGCGCTGCACCACAAGACCAAGGCCCGCATCCGCGGGTGCCCCCTTGGCCTGCCGCAAAAGCCGCGCCGAGGTGCCATCCCACGCCCGCGCCATGGAGCGCAGCACCGCTGTCAGCTGAACGGCAGGGTCTTGGGGAAATTCCTCTTCGGTCTCCGCCTGATAGGCATGCAGGGACTGCGCCAGTTGCGAGCGGTCGTCGCCCTCAACCTCATCAAACATATCGGGATCAAGACGGGCGACATTGATCGCATAGGTCTGTACAAAACGGGTGTAGAGGGCTGCTGCGGCAGGCTCCCCGATGCTCTCGCATAACTCATCAAACCGGGCATTGTTGATCCCGATGTTGAGCACCGCCCCCGGCCCGCCCCAGTCGGGGTCCTGACTTGAGGGGCGCACACCCATCAGCGCGCCTTGCGGCATTTCCCCCACCACGGCGGCGACATCGGGCATATCGCCCTTTGCAACCCGCTCCACCGCATCAAAGGAGAGCGCCACCGTGCGCGGCACCGGCAAATCCAGCCGCACCAGACGTTGCAGGCATTTCGCCCGCCCGCCGTGGGTCTGGTTCTGGATTGGCGCGGTGGCGGTCACCAGCGTTGTGTTTGGATTATTCTGCACTGCGGCACCTATTGGTTTCAGCCGCAGCATAGGGGGTTTGTCAGGTCTGGCAAGGGGCCGCTGTCAAGCGGCCGTGACAGGTTTGACCCCCTCAGCCATCCACGCGCGTAAGGTCCGCGACGGAGGTGCAGATCGTGCGGATGCGGCTGAGCAGATTGAGGCGGTTGCGGCGCACGGTGGCGTTGTCGCTGTTGACCTGCACCGCGTCAAAGAACGCGTCGATCGGGCCGCGCAGGGACGCCATGGCGGACATGGCGGTGGTGAAGTCTTGCGCTTGCATGGCAGGTGTGATCACCGCGTCGGCCTCATCAAGGGCTTTGAAAAGCGCCCTTTCTTCGTCAGTTTCGGCGAATTTGATCTCCGCACCGTAGGAATATTCCACCCCGTCGGCCTCTTCGGCCTGGGTCAGGATGTTGTTGGCGCGTTTGAAGCCCTGAATGAGGTTTTCACCGTCATCGGTTTTGAGCGTTTCGCTGAGCGCGCGGGCGCGTTTGACCAGCAGTGTAAGGTCGTCGTTGCCCTCCATCGCGATGCAGGCGTCGATGATGTCGTGGCGGATGCCTTGATCCTTGAGGTAGACCTTGAGGCGGTCGTGGAGGAAGGCGAGGAGGTCGGCAGCGTCCTTCCTTTCTTTTCCCTGCACAAAAGCTGCCGTTTGGTCAGCAGCTTCGGCAAAAAGCTTGAACTGTACATAAGACTTAAGGATAGAGCCCTTGAAGACTTCGGCGAGGCTGACTGTATCACCATTCTCCACCAAAACTCTTATCACCCCCAACGCCGCCCGCCGCAGCGCAAAGGGGTCTTTTGACCCGGTCGGCTTTTCATCAATCGCCCAGAACCCGGTCAGCTTGTCGATCTTCTCGGCCAGTGACACGGCCACGGACACCGGAGCGACCGGCACATCATCGGACGGCCCCAAGGGCGCGTAGTGCTCTTCGCAGGCCGCGGCCACTTCGGCAGGCAACCCGGCAGCATCCGCATAATACCGCCCCATGAGCCCCTGCAATTCGGGGAATTCATAGACCATCTCGGACGACAGATCGGCTTTGGCGACAGCTGCTGCCTGCTCGGCCAGATCAGCGTCTGCGCCCACCATCGGGGCCAGTTCGCGCGCCAGCACAGCCATACGCTCAATCAGCTCAGCCTGCGTGCCCAGTTTGTTATGGAAGGTGACGTTTTGCAGCGCTTTGACCCATGTTGCCATGCCGTCCTCAGCGGTCGCCACGCGCAGATCGTTCTCCCAGAAAAACTTCGCGTCGGCCAGCCGCGCGGAAAGCACCTTTTCGTTGCCCGCAAGAATTGTCGCGCCATTGTCCGCCGTCGTTCGGTTGGCGACGGTGATGAACTTCTCAATCCGGCCCGACTTCGGGTTGCGCACGGAAAAGAACTTCTGATGCTCTTTCATTGAGGTTTGCAGCACCTCTGGCGGCAGACTTAGAAAGTCATCCGCAATCGTGCCCATCAGCACGACAGGCCATTCGACCAGCCCTGCAACCTCGGCCAGCAACCCGGCGTCCTCGACCACTTCCAACCCGCTGGCAAAGGCCATGTTGGTGGCGTCATGCCAGATCGTTTCGGCCCGCGTCTCGGGGCGCAGCACGACGTTGGCGCGCGCCAGCTTGGCCTCGTAATCCTCAAACCCGCTGACCGTGATCGCGCCCGGAGCCAGAAAGCGGTGGCCATAGGTCACGTCGCCCGATTTGATCCCGTCCACATCCAGCGGCACAACCTCGGCACCGGCTTCATCGCTCAGCAGGCAAAGGATAGCATGCAAGGGGCGCACCCATTTCAGACTGCCTGCACCCCAGCGCATGGATTTGGGCCATGGGAAATTGCGGATGGTCTGTTCGAGCACCTCCGCCACGATCTCAGCCGCTGGACGGCCCGGTTTGTTAATCTTGGCAAAGAGGATCGCGCCTTTGGGCGTTTCGCGTTCCTCAAGATCATCGCGGCTGACGCCCGCGCCACGCAAAAACCCTTCGATGGCTTTTTCAGGCGCGTCGGCCTTGGGGCCTTTGCGCTCTTCAACCACCGCAGGACTTTCGCCCAGCATCCCCTCCACCGTCAGTGTCAGACGACGCGGCGTGGAAAAGGCGGCGGCCGAGGCATAGGTCAGACCCGCCTCCACCAGACCGTTGGTCACCAGCTTTTGCAGATCCTCACCGGCGCGGCGCTGCATCCGGGCGGGGATTTCTTCGGAGAAAAGCTCAATCAACAGGTCAGGCACGGGAGGTATCCTCTGGTTTGCAGCAGCTGTGCTGCGTGACCGCTTGGATAGCCGCACCGCAGCGGAGGGTCCAGCCCTGCTGCGCGGCAATTGATGCGCAACACCCGCTGGCGTAGGGGCGCATTTCGATTTAGCTTGCGCGCAATACCCTGAAAGAGGACGCGCCGTGTGACGGTGCCAGCAGACGAGGACCCCACATGACCACATATATCCTGCCTTCGGTTGAGATTACGTATTCGGAAGAATTCCAGATCACCGCGGTCTCCCCCTCCGAAGTGCGCATTGTCGTACCAGACAGTGTGAATGCTTTTCAGTATGAGATTGTTCAGTCGTTCCCCAATGCGATCCCAGACGTTGCGGTGCAGGTCGATGTCTATGGCCTGTTCACAGACACTGGTCCGATTCCGTTTACTGAGAGGGGATATTTTGAACTTGGGTTTTTGAACGGTGTGCAAGGAGAGCTCAGCACCTCCTACGCGGTGATGACAATTGTACCGGATGGTGCCGCATCGTTCCCCTATCCCAATGACCAGTTCCTCAAACTTGCAGGAGATCCGATACCCGATGGCAGCTTGCTTGCTGAATTTCAGGACTGGGCCGCGTCCCTCACGGCCGCTGGCGATATCAGCGAAGGGGCGCTGGCCCCCGGTGAACTCATTCTCTTTGAGGCGATTGAGGGGGTCACCAAGACCGAAAACGATCTGATTCTGGGCAGCATCGGCGACGACACCTATTTCACCGGCATCGGCAACGACACTGTGATCGCAGGCAGTGGGAATGACAGCGTGGATGGTGGCGACGGCTTTGACATGATCGTGGTCGCCAACGCCCAAAGCGGGTACACGCTGACGCTCTCGTCCGCCGGGACCATCCTGACCGACCGCTCGGCGCAGGGCTCAGGCGAGGACCGCCTGATCAGCATAGAAACGGTGAGCTTTGACGGCTCTGACCCGGCGGTGGACAGCGTGCCGTTCAACATTGACGCCATTGATGGGGGTACCGCGCTGACGTCAGCGGCGCTGATTGAGATTGTTGAGCTCTACATCGCCTATTTCAACCGTGCGCCCGATGCGATTGGCCTCAACTTCTGGGCCACGCAGGTCGCCGAAGGGTTAAGCCTCGACGACATGGCCGGGTTCTTCTTTGATCAGGTGGAAACACGCGCGCTCTATGCCTCTGTGCTGGATGAAAACGCGAACCTGACGGATGTGTCTGCTTTTGTGACGGCGGTTTACAACAACGTGCTGGGCCGCATCCCGGACCAGCTTGGCTTTGAGTTCTGGGTCAGCACCTTGCAAAACGCGCCCGATATCACGCCCGCAAATTTCATCCTTGCGGTGCTGGAGGGCGCGAAGTCACCTGACAACCCCACGCCAGAGCACGCCATTGACCGGGCATATCTGACCAACAAAGCAGAGATCGGCGCGCAGTTCAGCGTGACCCTCGGCATGTCGAATGTGGAGAACGCCACGCAGGTGATGGGCTTGTTTGAGGGAACCGAGAGCAGCTTTGCCCAAGCCCTCGACGCGGCAGCAGGGTTTCACACGCAGGCGCTTGATCCCTCAAGCGGGGAGTTTCTGCTGCCGCTCGTCGGTGTCCTCGACAGCGGTGAGATGATGTAGCTCTGGCGTGCGCAGATCAGTCCGTCGCCGCCTGCGGCAGCGGCGGACATTCTTCGCCCACAACTGTCCCGTCATAGGCCTTTTCGCCGCAATCGTTCAGCTCATGCCAGACATAGCCGCGCCCGTCTTGCGTGATGGCGACGATGCGGTCAACGCCGTAGGCCACGTTCTTGGCCCCCAAAAACGCCAGCGCTTCGCCTGTCTCCAAGGCTTCACCAATGGCTTGCGCATCAAAACAATCGAACCAGCCGGGCGCGTTGCGTGGCGTGGCCTCTTCGATCAGCACATATGATTCCGTCAGAAACGCAAGACTTTGCGTGGTGGTGAAACAGGCACGATACCGGATCGGAGAGCTGTCGGCGTCAATTGCCTGAAAGCTGTCAAAGAGGATGCTTTCGGGCTCCTGACTGACGACAGAGACCAAGGTCACATCTTCTTCTGCGACAGCTTCATAGAAGCCATAGATTTGCAGGTAATAGAGCCCTGCCCCGGCAAGTGCTGCTGACAACAAGATGACGATCCCTATGATTTTGCCGCTCACGCCGCATCCTCAGACCAGCCGCCCGCGCGCGTTTGCACAAAGGCATCCGCGCACATCTTGGCCAGACTGCGCACACGCCCGATGTAGGCCTGCCGCTCTGTCACAGAGATCACGCCGCGTGCGTCCAGCAGGTTGAACATGTGGCTGGCCTTGATGCATTGGTCATAGGCGGGATGCGCCATGATGATACGTTTGCCGGTTTTGGGGTCTTCTGCAGGTGCATCCAAAATCGCCTTACAATGCGCCTCCGCCTCTTCGAACTGGCGCAACAACACATCCGTGTTCGCCACATCGAAATTCCAACGGGCGTATTCCTCCTCGGTCTGCTTGAACACATCCCGGTAGGTCAGCTCAATCGCGCTGCCCGGATCATTAAACGGCATATCCATCACGTGATCCACGCCCAGCACATACATCGCCAGACGCTCAAGCCCATAGGTCAGCTCGCCCGAGACCGGGTGGCAGTCGTGCCCGCCAACCTGCTGGAAATAGGTGAACTGGCTGACTTCCATGCCGTCACACCAGACTTCCCAGCCCAGCCCCCAAGCCCCCAGTGTCGGGCTTTCCCAGTCATCCTCAACAAAACGGATGTCGTGCAGGGTCATGTCGATGCCGATCGCCTCCAATGAGCCGAGGTAGAGCTCTTGCAGGTTCGGCGGGCTGGGTTTGATCAGCACCTGATATTGGTAATAATGCTGCAACCGGTTGGGGTTTTCGCCATAGCGTCCGTCGGTTGGACGGCGCGAGGGCTGCACATAGGCCGCCGCCCAAGGCTGCGTGCCCAAGGAGCGCAGCGTTGTGGCCGGGTGAAACGTACCTGCTCCCACTTCCATGTCATAGGGCTGCAACACCGCGCAGCCCTGCCCCGCCCAATAGCTCTGCAACGCCAGAATGATTGACTGAAACGATTGTGGTCTTTTGGGCTGGTCTGCCATGGCTGCTGCCTCTTGCTCTGCTGCGGGTTCTACCTACGGTCCTGACCCATGGGCGTCAATTGCACCACACCCACAAAATCAACCCTGAAAGCATGGCATTTCAAGCGGTTTCCTGCTTATGTGCGCCGAGCAGTGAATCACATGAGAACCTTCCCCCATGACGCGAATTTTCCCGGCACTTCTGGCGGTCCTTTTCAGTATTGTTCTCGCCCTGGGCTCAGGGGCCCAGGCACAGGTGCAATCGCCTGATGATGTGGTGTGGGTCCAGATCGAGGCGCAGCCAAGTCTGAGAGAAGCAACAGCCCGCGCGCGTGCCTACGAAGCGCTGGTGGAAGATGTGAACGGGTTCTCGCTGGGAGGGGGCTGGTACGGGATTGCTGTCGGCCCCTACCGCCGTTCGGATGCCGAACAGGTCCTGCGCACCTATGTGCGCGACCGGATTGTGCCGCGCGATAGCTTTATCCAGCTCTCCACCGCCTTTCGCCAGCAATTCTGGCCCGTGGGCGCCAATGTATTGAACCGCGGCGTGCTTGAGGCACCCGGTACTGTTGAGACCACGCAGACGGACACGCAAACCGGGACCCAGACCGACACGGCCGAGGCTCCGGCTCCCGAGGTTCCACAGATCCAGCCGGCAGATGAAACCTTGTCAGAAGCCCGTCGCAGTGAGCGCAGCCTGACAGCGGACGAGCGCAAGGATCTGCAAATCGCGCTGCAATGGGCCGGATTCTATAACGCCGCCATTGATGGGTCTTATGGCCGGGGTACACGGGCGTCGATGGCCGCATGGCAGGAAGCCAACAGCTTTGAGAAAACCGGCGTGCTGACCACGCTGCAGCGCGCCGCCTTGCTGCAGCAATACAACGCCGTGCTTGATGGGCTGGGCCTGCAACTGGTGCGCGACGACCGCGCCGGGATTGAGATGATCATGCCCACGGCGGAAGTGAAGTTCGACCGGTATGAGGCCCCCTTCGCCCATTATGAGCCAAGCGGCAACATTGGCGCGCAGGTGATTCTGATTTCTCAGGCTGGCGATCAAAGCACGCTCTTTGGCCTTTACGACATCATGCAAACGCTTGAGATTGTCCCACTGAACGGGCCACGCGAACGGCGCAACAATGCCTTTGATCTGGTGGGGGAAAATGCCCAGATCATCAGCCAGACACAGGTGTCACTGCGCGATGGCGAGGTCAAAGGGTTCACCCTGATCTGGCCTGCGGGCGATGAGGACCGGCGCAAACGGGTCGTGGCGGAAATGGCCAAGAGCTTTGCCCGGCTGCCCGGCGCGCTGGACCCTGCCGCGGGCAGCAATGCCGAACAGGCGATTGATCTGGTCTCAGGTCTTCAGGTGCGTCAGCCCAAAGTCTCCCGCTCCGGCTTTTTCATCGACAACGCAGGTGCGGTGCTGACCACCTCGGAAGTTGTGGGAAGCTGTGGACGGTTGACAATTGACGGCGACACCGAAGCCGATGTGCTGGCGCAGGACCCCGCAAGCGGTGCCGCGATCTTAAAGCCACGCACATCGCTGGCGCCATTGGCGGTGGCGGCCTTTAACCTTGACGCGCCACGCCTGCAATCGGAGGTCTCGGTCGCTGGCTATTCTTATGAAGGTGTGCTGAGCGCGGCCACCCTGACCTTCGGCAAGCTGGCCGACGTCAAAGGGTTGAACGGGGAGGAAAACCTCAGCCGTCTGGACCTGCGCGCGCAGTCTGGCGACGCGGGCGGCCCCGTCTTTGACGGCAGCGGGGCGGTGATGGGCATGCTCCTGCCAAAGGCAGAGGGCGGCGCGGCGCTTCCTGAGGACGTCAGTTTTGCACTGGAAAGCACCGCGATTGCCGAAATTGCCAATCAGGCTGGCGTGGCCCTGACCGCAGGCGCGCGCGCAGGTGCCGTTGCCCCGCGCGATCTGCGGCTGGCAGCACAAGGCATGACGGTGCTGGTGAGCTGCTGGGAGTGACGCGGGGATCGGAAACTTTCAAAGTTTCCGACCGTTTTCTTTGAAAGAAAACGATGTCTCGCTTCAGGGCCACCGATGACGATCAACCGGACTTTGTAAAAAGACCGCCCTACTCCGCGATCGCGGGTGTCAGGTAAATCAGCGTTGGCCCCTGCGCCGCAAAGGCCGCACGCACGGCCTCCTGCATCTCGCCCAATGTCGTAGGTGCCACCGCCCGCGCGCCAAAGGCCTCCGCCAGCTTCACAAAATCCGGGTTGCGTGCCACCACCGCATTGGGCGCGATCTGCGCCCGGACCATGCTGTCCTCAATCTCCCCCAGCTTGCCATTGTCCCACAGAATGATCGGCAGGCTCAGACCCAATTCCACCGCCACGCCAAGCTCCTGCATCGTGTAGTGAAACCCATAATCCCCGATGATCGCCATTGTCGGCTGGCCCCGCCTTGCCACGGCCCCGCCAATCGCGGCGGGCGTCGCGTAGCCCAACGTGCCAAAGCCATACGGGTGGTGCCAATGGCCGGGGCGGTCCATGTCCCAGACCTCCTTGGCGACATAGGCGAATTGGGTCATGTCGGAATAGATCATAGTCTCGGGCGGCACGGCCTCGCGCAGGGCATCACAGATCGGCACGATGCCGGGGCGTTCTGCGTCGGTCTCGGCGCGCCAACGAGCACGGGCGGCGGCAACTTCATCCGCCATCCACTCAGACTGAGTTTCGCGCATGAAAGGTGCAACCGCCTCAAAGAACAAACCTGCGTCACTTTTGAACCCGCTGTCCTGTGCGCCGCGTCGGGCCAGAACTTCATCGTCGATGTTGATCACGATATGCGGACACTCTGCGCCCAACCTGTCGCGCCACAGGTCCACCTCTGCCAGGTCCGTCCCAACGCAAACAACCAAATCCGCCTGTTTGCACACCGCGGCACTGTCCGGCCGCGCAAGGTACGCCCCAAAATGCAGCGGATCATCCGCGATCACGCCCCGCCCCGTATATGTTGAGAATGACGCAGCCCCGGATTTCCGAACAACCTGCGCCACCGCCCCCCCTGACTGCGCGGCTCCGCCCCCAACCACAAAAAGTGGGCGGCGGGCGGCGGCAAGTTTCTCTGCGAAAACCTTTGCAACATCAGGGTGCGGCGGGGTGATGGTGCCGGGCAAACTGCGTTCAGCCTCCCAGCCTTTGTCCGCCGATGCCTGCAACTGCGCAATGGGCACCTGAATGTGCTTGGGCCGCGCCCGCGACATCTCAAACTCTCCAAAGGCCCGGTCTATCAACGCATAAGCCGCCTGCGCCGTGCCCGCTTCTTCCGACCAATCACACACCGTCTCAGCCGCGGCGCGCTGATCCTTCATCTGATGCAACTGGCCGCGCGTTGCGGCGACCTCATCCAGACAGGAGGAAATCACCAGCATCGGCACGCTATCCGAATAGGCCTGCCCCATCGGCGTCATGATGTTGCAGACCCCCGGCCCCGTGATCACGTAGGCCACACCGGGCCGCCCTGTTGCACGGGCATAGCCATCGGCCATAAAGCCCGCGCCCTGCTCATGTCGGGCCAGCACATGTGTGATGCCCGCCTCTTCGATCCCGCGATACATTTCCTGATTGTGCACGCCCGGAATGCCAAAGATCACGTCGACGCCACGGTCCTTGAGCATGTGAGAGATTTGAGCGCCCAAGGGACGCGCCACGGGATCAGCCATCAGGCCCTCCAGAATTTAACAGTGAGAATGACAAAAACGGCCAGCAGTTCCAGCCGCCCGATGAACATGGCAATGCTCAGAATCCACTTTGCTGTATCGTTGAGACTGCTGAAATTGCCCGCAGGTCCAATGATTTCGCCCAAGCCCGGCCCGATGTTGGCCAGCGCCGCACCCGCCCCGGAGACAGATGTGACAAAGTCCAGCCCAGTAAGGCTCAGCGCCACAGCGACCAGCCCCAGCGTCACGATAAAGAACATGAAAAACGACATCACCGAAGACAACACATCCGGCCCCACAGGCCGCCCGTCATAGCGCGGTGTAAAAATCCCATGCGGCGATCGGATACGCCGAAGCTGCGCCCGGATGGAGGCAAAGAGCAGTTGATAGCGGAAGATTTTGATCGAACAGGCCGTTGAGCCCGCACAACCGCCAATCAAACCCACGAAAAAGAACAGCGCAACGGCAAAAGAACCCCAGAGCATGTAGTCAACGGACGAATACCCGGTGCCTGACAGGATTGAGACGATGTTGAATAGCGCCTGTCGAAAGTTCTGCTCATAAGCGCTGCCGATGTTGCTGTTCAGCAGGAGAAAGATCACCCCCACGAGCACGACAATCGTCGCCAGAAACCCGCGCACCTGCGGGTCACGGTGCAGGGCCATGACATTCCCGTTCAACAGCTGCACATAGCGTACAAACGGCAGCGCAGCGAGGATCATAAAACCTGCTGCAACATATTCAGCCGGCCCCGAGAACGCCCCGAATGAGGCGTCATAATTCGCAAACCCGCCGGTTGAGATGGTCGTGAGCGCATGGACCGTCGCATCAAAAACATCCATACCAACAGCGAGATAGCTCAGCACACAGGCAACTGTCAGCCAGAGATAGATGGTGGAGATTTGCGTGGCGATCTGCCCCGCACGGGGCAGGATTTTGCCAAAGGTGTCAAATCCTTCGGACTTAAAGATTTGCATGCCGCCAACTTTAAGCTCCGGCAGGAAAACCATTGCCACAACGATGATCCCGACGCCTCCCAACCATTGCAGGATACCACGCCAAAGCAACAAACCTTTGGGCATCGTGTCCAACCCGGTCAGCACGGTTGCCCCGGTGGTTGTCAGCCCCGACATCGATTCAAAAAACGCGTCGGTAAAGTTTGATCCTGTCGCCCCCAGCATAAAGGGCAATGCCCCAAAAACCGGCAGCGCCAGCCAGACACCTGAGGTGAGCAAGAACGTCTGCTGGATCGTCAACCCCTCACGGACGCCATTCGCGCAGGCCAGTGCGATCATCCCACCACACAGCGTGGTGATCAGAAAGCTCTCCGCAAAGACCGGCCAGTGTTCCCGACCTTCGGCAATATCCACCATCATCGGCAGGATCATGGCCACGCCCAGCACGGCCACCAAAAGGCCAACAACATATCCGACGGGGCGCAGGTCCAACATAAATGCAGCGTTGGCTTGGGGCTTGCGGCGTGTCAAGCGATCCGCAGCCTGTTTGCTAAAAATGCCTGTCCCGCACGGCGTTATGCCGCGCGGGAACATTGTGCTCATTCAGTTTGGTTCGGTTTCATCCGTGGCGCAGTGCTGTGACGTTGGGATAGTAGATGTCATGCATGACCTGCTTGGGTGCCGCCTTGATCGCTGCGTCTGCTTCGGTTCCAAGCCGGAGGGCCGCAGCCGCACGGCGTTGCAGGTGTGAGACAAGCCGCTGAATGCGTTCCAGAAATCGACGGGTCGCTGCGACTTCGTGGTTGAGAACCTCAGCCGCAGGTGATGTGTGATGTCGAGCCATTTTGTACCTCAATATGAGTATGTGTGCTCCGCCCTGTTACAAAGATGGGGGTCGGCAGGCGAAAACACCCGTGTTCATTCTGCATGGCAGCCTTCAGCACCACGCATAGCGCCCGCCCCGTGACACATCGCACCGCGCCACAGGGTTTGGCGGTCGTACCTCAGGAGTAGTACAGGTCCTGAAAAACACGGCGCGCGATTTCTTCGCGCTTGAGCCCAAGACGGGCAAGTTCTTCGTCGGATTTGCCCTGAAGCAGGCTGACAGCCTCAAAACGCTGGCGGGCCATGTGGGCGAATGTCACGCTCTGACCCAGGCTCGCGAACCAGCGACCAAAGCTGGTCAGAAAGTTCCGCGTGGCAGTGATTTCGCGGCTCAGCACATATGCTGGGTTGGATACGTCTTGATAGGCCATTGTGATACCTCAATAATTTCGTTGTCTCCACCCTGAGGCTTAGATAGGACGCGATGGCGGTTATCAGTACCGACAATGTTGCATAGCCGCTGACGGGCTGGCGCAGGGCTTGGCCTCGCACATGTGCGCGTGCACCACAGTCAGATTGCTCGGGTTAAAAAGGCCTGCCATAGTCAACGACATCTACGGAAGGCAATTTGGTCTTTTCCAAAAACACTCATTTCTGATCGAACACACTTTGGTTTCTGACCCCAACGAAAACTCCAAAAGCTCCTGGGATCGGAATTCGTAAGACTTAACAACGACGCCCCAAATAGAGAGTTCAAGGCGCGCGCGGTCATTGCCAAGTTCCCAAACGCCATCTCCTGCCCTTCTCGCTGAAAACCTCTGGCCCGGCGCTCTCGAAAAGGAAGCGTAAGCAACCTTTCCCTGTTTCAATACATATATCCGCATCGACATTTGCCACATCTGCGGCAAAACAGAAAGTTCAGGTGGCGGCTCCAATCTTGCGTTTATCGAAGTCCTGTCAAAGACTGGATGCACAAGCGATTTTTCACAAGCGTACAAGGTTGTTCCAGACAGCCTTTCCACAGCAAGTTCACGAATTTGCTCGTGCCTTATACGTCGAATTTTAGCTAGCTCTTTGCTGGCAGCCTCGAGCTCTTTGTTTTGCTCTCCCAGTCGCTGCTCCGCAATCTGCAACGCCTTAGTATTCTCATTCAATTCCTTCTGAGTATCCGCAGCCAAACCCTGTGCAGTAGTCAGTTTCTTGTTTAAACTGCTCAACTGATTTCTTGTGTTTGTAAGTTCGCTCTCGGCTTTGTCAAAAAGCTGCGTAGTTGATTCAAGTTGCTCGTTAGTGGTGTCTAAGTTTTCAGATGCCGCGGAATATAGTTTTTGAACAACATCTATGGCACCCCTGCTAATGCTAAAGAACTGAGTTACGATTAGCAGAAAAACACTTGCAAAAATTCCGAAGGTAACTCCTAAAAATTTGTAGAATGACTCAGATTTCAGGAAATTGTAGCGCTTGTCTGCAGAGCCATTGGCCAAATATCTTTTTGCCTGAGCATACTTCAATAAATCTTCTGAAGTACTAATGCTGTTCTCAATCTGCTCTAATTTGTCTTGGCTTATATCAGGTCTGTCGCCCATATGTAATTCCAATCTGTCTTCAATGAAAACAGATTATCAGATTACAAAGGAAATTCAATTTCTATTGAATACCCCTCACCCTACATGAAACAGCGTATTGAACAGCTTTGGATCAATGCTTTCCATCTCAAACGTCGGGCCTTCGGTCAGAATTGAGATCGCATCGTGGCTGTGCAGGCTTTCTTGATGGCTCGCGATCACCCGGAAATCTCCCACACGCGGCTCCGCCTGCAATTGCTCGCAAAACAGCCGAGCTGCATCCTCGACAAAAATCGGGTTCGCGGCGTTCAACTCAGCAAAGGCCTGCTCATCCTCCCGCTTGACCATGACTTGCGTCTCTGTCGGCACTGCGCGGCGGCAAGCGTCGATAAGGTCTTCAAACCACAGACACGTGCTGTCGCAGTCGATGACCGCCGACAAACGCGCCACAGAACGCTGCGAATGCGGCGTGGCCAACTGCCCACGGGTCGCACGTGCATGTTCAGAAAGCTCCAGCGAACAAGGGCACGTGCTGGAATAGACGTAATCGAGGTGGATCATCTTCTGGCGCACGCCGTTCTTCTCCACCAGCTCAAGCGCCACGTCATAGTATTGATATCCCGACAGGCCCGACCGCAGGCTTTCGATCTTCATCGGAAAGCTGAACCGCATCTGGATACGCGCATCCATGCTCTCCAGGTCGGTTTTGTAATCATCAAGCGCGCGCTCAATCACTTCAAAGCTGAAAGTCTGCTCCGCGTGCTTGTAGAAACTGCGCATGATGCGGGACATGTTGATGCCCTTTTTCTCAGCTTCCAGACTGACAGAGCCGGTGATCGAGGTCTCGAGATTCAGGTCACCATTGTCTCGGGTATGAAACCGGATCGGCAGGCGAAAATTGGAGATTCCGACATGCTGGATCTGCTGCTTGGCCCCACGGATCAGGCTGGAGGGGCCGTTTTGCAGGTCTGGCAATGTATCCTTGTATGTATCCCCAACGGCGAAATCGTCCGGATAGGTCCGGTTGAATTCGGGGTATGATGCCGCACCCGACAAAAGCTGGGCGACGCCGGGGGCAAGCTGCTCCATCTGCTCAGGTGTCGCGCTTGCGGCCCATGCCTTCAGCGTCTCAAGAGCCTTCTGGGCGTCCGATCTCTCAGGTGCCTTCTCAACGGAAGTGATTGCATTCATGGACTTAGCCCCCCTCACTGGTACGCAGACCATACTTAGGGTGCCGGTCTGAGATTACCAATCAAGATATTACCTATCCGACTATTGATCGGATAACCCCCTGCAAAACCGACAGATTCAAGTCGAAAACGCCTGCAAGAAATCGCTGAGCAGATCATCCGCATCCTCAAGCCCGACCGAGATGCGCACCAATCCCGGCGTGATCCCGAGCGCATCCTTCTGGTCCTGCGGCAACCGTTGATGGGTCGTAAACGCAGGAGGGGTGAGGATGGTTTTGGCATCCCCAAGGTTGTTGGAAATGATCGCCACCTCGCAGGCGTTCAGAAACTTGTAAGCACCCTCTTTGCCGCCTTTGACCTCAATCGCCAGCATCGTGCCGCCTGCGCCCATCTGGCGACGGGCCAGATCGTGTTGCGGGTGGCTGGGCAATCCGGGGTAAATGACGCGCGACAACGCCTCATGTCCTTGCAGCTTTTGCGCAAGCGACAACGCTGTTGCCGTTTGTGCCTGCACCCGCAGACGCATTGTCTCCAACCCTTTGAGCATGATCCACGCGGTAAAGGGGCTCATCGAGCCGCCCGTGTGTTTCATGAAAGGTTCGACCGTCTTGCGGATCATTTCTTTTGATCCAAGGATCACACCGCCCAGGGCACGCCCCTGTCCGTCTATATGCTTGGTCGTGGAATAGATCACGATATCAGCACCTTGTGCGACAGCATTGGAGTAGACAGGCGTGGCAAAGACGTTGTCACAGACCACCAACGCCCCTTGGGCGTGGGCCAGCGCAGAGACCGCTTCGATGTCGACCAGCTCCAATGCCGGATTGCTTAGGGATTCAAAGAACACAACCCGCGTGTCGGGGCGGATTGCGGCTTCCCATTGGGCCAGATCCCCGCCATCGACAAAACTGACCTCAACTCCGAAACGCGGCAGAATTTCTTCTGCGATATACAGGCAGGAGCCAAACAGCGCGCGCGACGACACCACATGGTCTCCCGCCTTCAAAAGCGACATCAGCGCCCCATTGACCGCCGCCATGCCGGAGGCCGTGGCGAAGGCATCCTCGGTCCCTTCAAGCGCTGCGATGCGTTCCTCAAACATCGCGACCGTAGGATTGCCATAGCGGGCATAGATGAACTCATCCTCGCCCAGCGCTTCAAACCGGGCCTCGGCCTGCTCTGCCGTGTCATAGACAAAGCCCTGCGTCATAAAGATCGCCTCGGACACTTCGCCATATTGGCTGCGACGGGTACCTGCATGCACCGCGCGGGTGCTCTTGTGCCAGTCTTTGCTCATCTTAATCCTTTTCTCCCGGTCTTCACCGGGCAACAAAAAACCCCAGACGCGGTCAAGCGAAAGGGGGCTTTCATCCTGACCTTTTAGCGGTTTTGCGGGGCATTCCCCACGTGGCCCGCAATCCGGTTACAAATCGCCACTGGGTTTGGATTACGCCTCTGATTATGTTTCGTCAATCCACCTGCTTGGCATTTGCGCGATTTCCGCCATCATGGCCGTAGCTGAAAGGAAACTTTATGTCCGCGCCCATCGACCTTTATTTCTGGCCCACGCCAAACGGTTGGAAAGTCTCCATCTGTCTGGAAGAGATGGGCCTGCCCTATGAGACGCATCTGATCAACATCGGGGCGGGTGAGCAGTTTGCACCTTACTTCCTCGCGATCTCGCCCAACAACCGGATGCCCGCGATTGTGGACCATGACGGCCCGGATGGTGCGCCCATCAGCATTTTTGAGAGTGGCGCGATCCTGCAATATCTTGCGCGCAAAACCGGGCAGTTCTGTGGCAGCACCGAGAGGGAGCGGATTGCCGTAGACCAATGGTTGATGTGGCAGATGGGCGGGTTGGGGCCGATGGCAGGCCAAGCGCATCACTTCCTCAAATACGCGCCGCACATGGATCCGCCCAATGACCTGCCTTATGCTAAAGACCGCTACCGCGCTGAAACTGCACGGCTTTATGGGGTGCTGGATCGACAATTGGCCAAACATGCCTTTGTGGCGGGGGATTTCATCTCCATCGCGGATTTCTCAACCTGGGGCTGGGCATCTTTGTGGGAAGGCCAGCAGCAAACGCTGGAGGATAAGCCCCACATGGCGCGCTGGCTGGAGGAAATGGGTGCCCGCGAAGGGGTGCAGCGGGGGCGTGCGCTTTTTGCTGAGAAACGCGCGGATTTTGCCAAGGACAAGGGCGCGCAGGACAAGCTTTTCAAAAAAGACGGCTAGGTCTGCCCCTTTGATTTGCGGAACGTTTGCGTGGGAAACGTTTTCTTTGAAAGAAAACGATCGGAAGCTTTGAAAGTTTCCGATCCCCGTTGTCAGCGCTATTCTTCCGCCTCATCTGTCTCGGTGTATTTCTCAAGTGCCACGATCTGGCTCCACAAAAACAGGAACATCAGGATTGGAAATCCAAAAGTTTCAATCTTGACCCAGGCATCCGTCGACATGGTCCGCCAGACCACCTCATTCGCGACGGCGAGTGCCACAAAAAACAGCGTCAGCCGCCGGGTGAGCAGCATCCAACCTTCGTCTTTCATCGGGATCATCTCAGCCATCACATAGGCCAGATAACTGCGCCCCCGGATCAGGCCAATCGACAGGATCACGGCAAAAAACGCATACACAATGGTCGTCTTCATCTTGAAGAACTTTTCATCATTGAACCATGCCGTCAGCCCGCCGAAGAAAATGACCATGAAGGCGGTGAATATCTGCATCCGGCTGAGCTTGCCCGTCAGCGCCCAAAGCACGCCCATCGCGATCAGCAGGATCGGCACAAAGATCAGCGTCGCCATGATAAAGCCGGAGTATTCCACGCCGCCAAAGCTGAACACATCATCGCGGATTCGCAGGTAGATCACGAAAAACAGCAGCGGCGGGCCGAGTTCAAGCACCTGCTTGAGGATCGGATTGATGGTTTTTGGTGCGTCTGACATGGCTGCTCCTTTAGCCTCCCACTTCAACTATCACAGCGCCCGCTGCAATCAATGCCATCAACGCCACACGGCGCGGACCCACCGTTTCTTTGAGGAAAAACCAGCCGATGATTGCCGCAAACACAGTTGAGGTTTCGCGCAACACCGCCACCTCTCCAACCTTGCCCAACCGTGTGGCCATCATAATCGCGCCGAAACTCAGAAAAGCCACGATCCCCCCGACAAAGCCGCGCGTCATCAGCGGCCCAAGAGCAGGTGCATCCGCCATGCGTCGCCACCGCGCCGCCGCGATAAAGGGCATGACCAGACCGTCAATCATGAAAAACCACGCCAGAAAGGTGAATGGACTTTGCGTCGCGCGAATGCCGTAGGCGTCGTAGGTGGTATAAAGCGCCACAAAAAGCCCGGTCAGCACCGCAATGCCGAGGGCTGCGTTCAATGTATCGCGCTCGGACACCAGGTAGATCATATTGTAGATCGCAAGCCCGAAAATGCCGGCCAGCAACACTGCAACGCCGAACCACTGCACCCCGGTAAACCGCTCCTCAAAGATCATATAGGCCCCAAACACCGCAAAAAGCGGTCCGGTGCCCCGCACCACCGGGTACACAACGGTATAGGCCCCTTTGGTATAGGCCCAAGCCTGCAGACACTTGTAAATGATGTGGATGACAAAAGCGCCGAAGAAGATGACCCACATATGCGGCTCCGGCCAGGGCACCACAAAAAGCGCAAAGGGCGCCGCCATCAAAAAATAGGCGAAATCAATCGCCCCGCGCGTCAGCCACGGATCGTGTCGCCCTTTTTGCAGCGCACCAAACACCGCGTGCAGAAACGCGGCCATGATGGCGAGGACCAGCGCCGCGCGGTGACCGGCCTGAGTTCCCTCGATTGAGAGCAGCCATTCCGTCATGCCGTCGAGGTGCGGCGTGCGTCAGACAGGATCACCTGTCGTATCCCACCAGCGCGTCTGCGAACTCCTGCGGGTCGAAAGGCTGCAGATCATCGATTTGCTCACCTACGCCGATGGCATGGATCGGCAGGCCAAATTTGTCAGCAAGGGACACCAGAACGCCGCCCTTGGCAGTGCCGTCCAGCTTGGTCATCACCAGCCCTGAAACGTCCGAAATGTCTTGAAAGACCTTGACCTGATTGACCGCATTTTGCCCTGTGGTCGCATCGAGAACCAGCAAGGTATTATGCGGTGCTGTCTCATCTTTTTTGCGGATCACCCGCACGATCTTGGCCAGTTCCTCCATCAAATCGCCCCGATTCTGCAACCGGCCTGCCGTATCGATCAGCAGCAGGTCCGCGCCCTCCGCCTGCGCCTGCCCCATGGCATCAAAGGCAAGGCTGGCGGGGTCTGACCCTTGGGCCGCCGTCAGCACGGGCACGCCCGCGCGGTCGCCCCAGACCTGCAACTGCTCAACCGCGGCGGCGCGAAACGTGTCCCCGGCCGCAATCACAACTTTTTTGCCCGCCGCGCGGAATTGGCTGGCAAGTTTGCCGATGGTGGTGGTTTTACCCGAGCCGTTGACGCCAACAACCAAGACGACCTGCGGGGTTTTGGGGTAGAGCGGCAAAGGCCGGGCCACAGGTTCCATGATGCGGGCGATTTCATTGGCCATCAGCTCTTTGATCTCGGCGACCGAGAGCTTTTTGCCAAAGCGTCCTTCGGCCATGTTCGCGGTGACACGCAAAGCTGTGTCTACGCCCATGTCAGCGGTAATCAACAACTCTTCGAGTTGTTCCAGCATGTCGTCATCCAAAACGCGACGCACAACTGTCTTGGCCTGGCCACCGCGCCCGAGCATGCGTCCCAGAAGGCCCGGTTTGGGCGCGTCTTGGGTCGGTTCTTCGATCAGATCGGGGGCGACGGGTGTGAGAGTGGTCCGCAAAGGCTCAGCGACAGTCGGTGCCACGGCCTGCGCCTCTGCCGCCAGCCGCGCCTCTTCCGCCCTGCGGGCTTCATCCGCCAGACGCGCCTCTTCCGCCAGCCGCGCCTCTTCCGCCCTGCGGGCCTCATCCGCCTGACGTGCCTCTTCCTCTGCAGCTTTGCGGGTGGCCGCATCCTCGGCCTCCTGAATGGCACGGGCCTCTGCTGCGCGCGCCAGCGCAGCGGCTTCGTCTCGGGCCTGCTGTGCTGCGGTCTCGGCCTTAATCCGCTCTGCCTGTTCTCGGGCTGCGGCCGCGCGGGCGGTCTGTTCTGCGGCTTCGCGTGCAGCGGCCTCTTGTCTGGCCACCTCTGCGGCTTCGGCCGCTTGCGCGGCTACCCGCTCCGCTTCCTGTCGGGCGGCCTCTTTGTCTGCGGCCTCTTGCGCTTCTTGCTGCGCCAATCGCGCGCGTTCTGCGGCTTCCGCCTGTGCCCGTCGCTCCGCTTCAGCGCGGGCGGCCTGTTCTGCCTCCTGCGCGGCGCGGGCCTCTGCCTCAACCGACGCATCCGGGGTCGCCTGAACCTCTTCCTCACCGCCATCGCTGACAATTGCTTCCAGTCCCTCATCAATCTTGGATGAGGATTTGAACAAACGGTCTTTGAGCTTTTTGAAAAACGCCAAGGAAGGCCTCCGCACCTGTTTCGTTCAGGCTTACCTGCTCCCCGAGGGGGATGGAAGTGGGCCTGCGCAATTGACATAAGCGCGCCCAGACCGCACCAAAAGCCCATGCGGTTCTGGATTGCCTTCATCATGCTCTTGTCTGCGCTGCCCGCAAGGGCGGAGCCCGGGCGGATGTGTGCCACAACCAAATGGGGGCACGAGACCTGCATCAGGCCTGCGCATTTTGTCTATGACACCTGCAATGCGATCCAGACCTTCACGCAGCGCCACGGCCTTAACACTGGGTTTTTCGCGCGGCTGATCTGGCAAGAGAGCCGCTTTGACCCCAATGCGCTCAGCCATGCCAACGCGCGCGGGATTGCACAGTTTATCCCGTCAACAGCGGCCCGGCGGGGGTTGAAAGACCCCTATAACCCGGCGGACGCCCTGGAGCATTCCGCGCAGTATCTGGCGGAAATGGTGGCGCGCTTTGGCAATGAGGGCATGGCAGCGATTGGATACAACGGCGGAGAGCGGCGGGCAGAAGGGTTTTTGGAAGGCAAAGGGCTGGCACCGGAAACGGTGAACTACGTGCCAATCATCACCGGACTGCGGGCAGAGGACTGGCGGGATGCACCGCCCAAGGGTCACGACATGCGGCTGTCCAAGACGGAGCCGTTTCTGCGCGCTTGCTACACGATGGCGGCAAACCGGCGGATCACCCCATTGGCGCGGCCCAAACCACCGCCGCCTGCGATCAAACCCTGGGGCGTTCAGGTGGCTTTTGCGCAGTCCAAAAAAGCGGCCCGTGCTGCGATGCGGACCAAGACGGCGCGCTGCCGGGGCCTTGTTGGAGGAGAAAAGACAGATCTGATCTATAAACCGCACCGGGTTGCGACGAAGAAAGGGTATTTCTTTGCACGTTTTGGCCGCAACAGCCGGGATGGGGCCAAACGCCTGTGTGATCGGATGCGCAGACAGGGATGCGCCTGCCGGGTGGTCCAGAACTAGACGGCGTTTGGTGCCCACCACGTAGAGAGGAGCGCGGAAACTTTCAAAGTTTCCGACCGTTTTCTTTGAAAGAAAACGCCCCCTTAACGCCGCTAAATCTCATCTCCAAAGTGTTTCATCACCATGCGAATGGGGTTCGGGGCCGCCTGCCCCAGCCCGCAGATTGACGCATCAACCATCGCGGTGGACAACTCCTCCAGCAGGCCCTGATCCCAGCGCTCCGCCTGCATCAGCTTGACCGCTTTTTCGCAGCCCACCCGACACGGCGTGCATTGCCCACAGCTTTCGTCCTCAAAGAACCGCAGCATGTTAAGCGCCGCCCCACGTGCCGAATCCTGATCTGACAGCACCACCACCGCCGCCGAACCGATGAAGCTGCCGTGCGGCTGTAGCGTGTCGAAATCAAGCGGGATGTCATCCATCGACGCAGGCAACAGGCCGGAGGATGGGCCACCGGGTTGGTACGCCTTGAACACATGACCCTCCGCCATGCCGCCTGCGGCCTCAATCACGTCCAGAATGGTGGACCCTGCGGGCAGCAGATGCACACCCGGTTTGGCCACTCGGCCAGAGACGGAGTAGGACCGCAGCCCCTTGCGCCCGTTCTTCTCGGTGCCCGACAAAACCTCGGGCCCTTCGCGGCAAATCCGGGCAACCCAATGCAATGTCTCAATATTATGCACCAGCGTTGGCTGACCAAAGACCCCCACCTGCGCCACAAAGGGCGGCCGGTGTCGCGGCATGCCGCGCTTGCCCTCGATGCTCTCGATCATCGCGCTTTCTTCGCCGCAGATATAGGCACCCGCTCCACGCCGCAGATCAATATAACCTGCTTCAACCACGCCCGCCGCCTCCAACGCGGCAATCTCGCGCGCCAAAATCTCCAGCACGGCGGGGTATTCGTCGCGCATGTAGAGGAACACTTTTTCCGCCTCGACGGCCCAGGCAGCAATCAGCATGCCTTCGAGGAACAGATGCGGCACACGCTCCAGATAGTAGCGGTCCTTGAATGTCCCCGGCTCGCCCTCATCCCCGTTCACGGCCAAATAGCGCGGGCCGGCATTGGCGCGCACAAAGCCCCATTTCTTACCCGACGGGAACCCCGCACCGCCCAAACCGCGCAAGCCAGAAGACAGCACTTTTTCCTGCACCGCTTCCCAGTCGCCGCTCTTGCGGATGTCTGCAAGCGTGGCATAGCCGCCCGCCGCCGCATAATCAGCATAGGTTTCATAGGCAGGCACATGGGCGTGTGTCTCATCCGACGCAATTGCGGCCTGCACCTTTTCCGGCGTCGCGTGATCAATGTGGTTGTGACCCAGTTCCAGAACGGGCGCGGTATCACAGCGCCCCATACACGGCGCACGCAACACACGCACCTGCGACGCATCAAGCCCGTCTTCCAGCGCCGCTTTCAACTGTTGCGCGCCCGCAAGCTCACACGACAGCGAATCGCACACCCGAATGGTCAACGCAGGCGGCGGTGTCTCGCCTTCCTTGACCACATCGAAATGCGCATAAAAGGTCGCAACTTCATAGACCTCAGCCATCGACATCCGCATCTCTTCGGCCAGCGCACGCAGATGCGCGGCAGAGAGGTGACCATATTCGTCCTGTATCAGGTGCAAATGCTCAATCAACAGGTCCGCACGGCGCGGACGATCCCCCAAAAGCGCGCGCACCTCATCCCAGGCCTGATCTGTCAACTGACGGCCCTTGGTGTGGTGGCGCCCCTTGCCTTTGCCAGACTTCCAGACGCCCTTGCCCGGGCTATCGCCTGCTGCTTTTTTGTGATCGTCCAGCGCCATGTTGCATTCCTTCTGCCCGGTATTCGGGTCTGTCTATCAAAGAGCACGTCCCTCAAGCGATCAAAAAACGACAATTCCGACGCAGTTTGCGGGGGGGCTGCGTCACGATGTGTTCTTTGTCGCGCCATATTTCGCGTATAAGAAACAGGCCGAAGCCACTGCCCAAAGGACGCCCGATGATCTGGTACACCATCGCCAGCCTGACCCCCGCCGTGCTGCTCTCGCTTGCATGTATCTGGGGCGGGGTGTTTCCCCTGCTGGCTGTGCTGTCGATCACTGTTGTGGTGTTCTTTCTGGACAAGCTCACCCACAGCATTCCCCCCACAGACGCCTCAGGCCGCATGCTCAGTCTGCTTCTTGCTGCGGTACATTTCCCTCTGTTGGCGCTTGGCGTCTGGTCGCTAGGCACTGGCGCGGGGCTGGACCTCATCGACAAGCTGCTGATCTTCACGGGCCTCGGCCTTTACTTCGGGCAGGTCTCCAACTCCAACGCACATGAGCTGATCCACGCCAGCGCACGGCTGCCGCGTCGTCTGGGCGGGCTGATCTATGTCTCGCTGCTGCACGGCCACCATGTCTCCGCCCACCTGCGCGTGCATCACGTCCACGCCGCCACGGATGCAGACCCCAATTCAGCCCGCGCCGGCGAAGGGTTCTGGCGCTATGCCCTTCGCGTCCTGCGCGGAGAGTTTACCGCGGGGCGGGATGCAGAGACCCGACACCGCGCCCGCGCCCGCGGCCCCAAGCCGCCGCATCCCTACATCGGCTATATTGCAGGCGGGCTGATCACGCTTGTTGTCGCGCTCTTGCTTGCAGGTTTCAAAGGTCTCATCGCCTATCTCGCCCTTGCGCTTTATGCGCAACTGCAACTGCTGCTGTCCGACTACGTGCAACACTACGGCCTGCGCCGCAGGCTTTTGGCCACTGGCAAACCCGAACCTGTCGGCCCGCAGCACAGCTGGAATGCGCCCAAATGGTACTCAAGCGCCATGATGCTCAACGCACCGCGCCATTCCGACCACCATATGCGCCCCGCCCGCGCTTTCCCGGCCCTTGAAGTCACGCCAGAAACGATGCCGATCCTGCCCCATTCCCTGCCGGTGATGGCGGTGCTCGCCCTTTTCCCACCCCTGTGGCGGCGCGTCATGGACCGCCGTGTCGCGCGCTGGCAAAAAACGGCTGAACCGACTGGCACGCCCCCCGATTTTCAGGCAACGTAAGGCCATGAAACGCCTCGTTCTCGTTCTGACCCTGCTTGCCGGCCCGCTCGCTGCACAAAATTTGCTGACAGCAGACGAATTTGACGCCTATACGCGCGGAAAGACCCTCTATTACGGCCAAAATGGTCAGACCTATGGCGCTGAAATCTATCACGAAAACCGCCGCGTGCAGTGGTCTTTTCTGGACGGCGAATGCAAAGAGGGCACCTGGTACGAAGACCAAGGCCTGATCTGCTTTGTCTATGACGACAATCCCAATCCACAATGCTGGAGCTTTGTTCAAAGCCCCGGCGGGCTGATCGCGCGCTTTGAAAACAATCCCACCACCACCGAACTCTATGAAGCGCAGGATATCGGCGAAGAAATGGTCTGCCTCGGCCCCAAGATCGGCGTGTGACGCTTCACACCTGCCATTGACCTCTCCTGCCTTTCTTTTTGGCCTTAAATACCTCTGACACCCTCAGCCCCACCCGCACCATTTGGCGAGGCCACCCGGCCGCATCTCAGCCCAAAAAACACCAGCGTCGACCACAGCCAAAACGACAGACATTCACAGCAAACTGCCCTGTTCCGGCGGCACCTCCGGCGTTTTCTTGCGCGCAGGGGCCGCTTTGCCGCCCACACTCACACGCCCATCTGCAAACTCGATCTCAAGGGTTGTGGCTTTTTTCGCCGCCGCCTTGCCCGTCACCACAGCCCCATCTCCGCGCACCACCGCGTAGCCGCGCGCCAGCGTGGACTTGTAGCTGAGCGTTTCGCGCAGCCGTTCCAGACTTTCCAGCCGCGTGCGCCATCCCGCGATCTGCCGCTGCCCGGCATCCGACAGCCGCGCGCTCAACTTGGCAAAGGCTTCGGCCTTGAGGATCTGGTCCCGCGCCACAGCCGCAGGGCGGAACCCTTGCGCACGGTCCTCAAACCGCTCGCGTTTGCGGGCGACGGTGCGCGCCAGCGCCGGACCAAGACGCAGTGAAAGGGCCAACAACCGCCGTTCCTCGTTGGCAATGCGCGCGCGCAGCGTCGCAGGGCGCAGCGAGCCTGACACATCCGCCAGATGCACCCGCCGCCGCTGGACGCCCGCGATCAGCGCAGGCCCCAGTTGTTCGCCCGCCCGGTCCAAACGCTGGCGCGGTCCGTCCAGCAAAGTATCCGCGCGCGGCAAAGCGCGCGCCATGTCGCGCAACCGCTGATCCCGGCGGCTCAGCCCCTGGCTGACCAACTGCCCCATCCGCGCGCCCTGGCCGTCCAGCCATGCGGCAAGCTCATGACGCACCGGTACCGCCAGTTCAGCCGCAGCCGTCGGCGTCGGCGCGCGCTGGTCTGAGACAAAGTCAATCAGCGTCGTGTCCGTCTCATGCCCCACAGCAGAGATCAGCGGAATGTCGGAGGCCGCCGCCGCCCGCGCCACCATTTCTTCGTTAAACCCCCACAAATCCTCTACCGATCCGCCACCGCGCGCCACGATCAACAAATCAGGGCGCGGCAACGCACCACCCGGGGTCAAAGCATTGAACCCTTCGATGGCCCGCGCCACCTCGGGCGCACATTTTGCGCCTTGGACAGCCACCGGCCAGATCAGCACCTTGCGCGGAAACCGATCCCGCAGCCGGTGCAGAATGTCCCGGATCACCGCACCTGACGGCGAGGTGACCACGCCGATAACCTCCGGCAGGTAGGGAAGAGGCCGCTTGCGCGACGCATCAAACAACCCTTCGGCGGCCAGCATCTTCTTGCGTTTTTCCAAAAGCGCCATCAGCGCGCCCATGCCCGCCGGTTTGATGTCTTCAATGACGATCTGGTATTTCGACTGCCCGCCAAAGGTGGTCACGCGGCCTGTGGCCACAACCTCCATGCCCTCCTCGGGCTGCGTCTCCAACCGGACCGACACGCCTTTCCAGATCACGCCGGAGATGACCGATTTGTCGTCCTTGAGGTCCAGATAGATGTGGCCCGAACGCGGTCGGCTCACGCGCCCCACCTCACCTTTGATGCGCACATGGCTGAACTCGCCCTCGATCACACGTTTGATCGCACCGGAGATTTCGGTGACAGAAAACTCAGGGCTGTTCTGCCCCTCCATCGGATCATCAATCAGGTCCATCGCATCACCTTGTCACGCCACTCACATCAGCTTAGAACGCCCCCCAGCAAAGGCCAAGAGGAGCGCGTCCATGAACATCCTGATTTTGGGCAGCGGGGGCCGCGAACACAGCCTCGCATGGGCCACACTGCAAAACCCCAAATGTGACAAGCTCATCGTGGCACCAGGCAACGCAGGGATTGCCGCGATTGCCGATTGCGCCAGTTTCGACATCATGGACGGGGGTGCCGTGATCGCCTTTTGCGAGGCCAACAGCATTGATTTCATCATCATCGGCCCTGAGGCCCCGCTGGCGGTGGGGGTCGCGGACGATCTGCGCGGCGCGGGGTTTGCCGTCTTTGGTCCTTCGGCAGCGGCCGCCAAGCTTGAAGCGTCCAAGGCCTTCACCAAAGAGATTTGTGACGCCTGCAACGCGCCCACGGCCGCCTATGGCCATTTCACGGACCACGCCGCCGCCCGCGCCTATGTGGCCCAGCAGGGCGCACCCATCGTGATCAAGGCCGACGGTCTGGCAGCGGGCAAAGGCGTGATCATCGCCATGACGGACGCTGAGGCATTGGCCGCTGTAGACGAAATGTTCGACGGTGCTTTTGGCGATGCGGGCGCAGAAGTGGTGATTGAGGAGTTTATGGAGGGCGAGGAAGCCTCCTTTTTCATCCTATGTGACGGTGAAAACGTGCTGCCCATCGGCACCGCGCAGGACCACAAGCGCGTGGGTGACGGCGACACTGGCCCCAACACCGGCGGCATGGGGGCCTATTCCCCTGCCCCTGTTCTGACAGACGCTATCGCTGAAAAAGCCCTGAGCGAGATCATCCGCCCCACCATGGCCGAGATGGCCAAACGCGGGATGCCCTATCAGGGTGTGCTTTATGCCGGGTTGATGATCAAGGACGGTCAGCCGCGACTGGTGGAGTACAACGTGCGTTTTGGCGATCCGGAATGTCAGGTGCTGATGATGCGGCTGGGCGCGCAGGCCTTTGACCTGATGCATGCCGCCGCGACGGGGCGGTTGTCCGAGGCACAGGTGAACTGGGCTGACGATCATGCCGTCACGGTTGTGATGGCCGCCCAAGGCTATCCCGGTGCCTATGAAAAAGGGTCCGTCATCGGCGGTCTCGACGCGCTGCCCGAGGACAGCAAGAATATGGTTTTCCACGCGGGCACCACGCTCAAGGACGGGGTGGTGACGGCAACCGGCGGACGGGTGCTCAATGTCTCGGCGCGGGGGGGAACGCTGGCCGAGGCACAGGCGCGGGCCTATGCGATGGTGGATGGCGTCGACTGGCCGCAGGGCTTTTGCCGCCGTGACATCGGCTGGCGGGCGCTGGGATAGGCGCTCAGGACAACAGCGCGTCGCTGCATTGCACCGGGCGCTGAGTGATCCTTGTGACTTGCTGCACCTCGCCGTTTGTGGCCTGCACCATCAGTCGGTCTTCATAAAAGAACGGCAACCAGCAATGCGTCACCTGCGCATCATCGTCATAGCGAAAGCACACACGCGACCCGACCAATGTAATCTCGCCGTAGGTACACCGGCCATCCGCGCGCGCCCAGACAGATTTGCTGCGTGACAGGAATTGTTCGATCCCGACAAGCCGATCACCGGGGTAGGACCGGAAGGTCAAGGTGTTCTGCGCGGCCCGGTCCATAAACTCCGATGGCGCGATCTGCTCTTGTGCAACCACACTTTGCCCGGCCCAGAGGCCAAAAAGCACCGCAAGGATCAGCCGCATTTCATCGCATCTTCGACGCTTTTACGCCCCCGGTAGAGGGCCTTTCCACGCCACTGGAATAAGCCATCTATCCATTTGACCTGAACAATCTGAGACCAGTCAGAGTTGAGCAGGATCATCTCGGGTCCGTCGCCGCAGTCCCGCACCCCACCAGAAATATAGTCGTCCCCGATCCGGTGGTTGGTCAACCCGCGCATCTCCGCATAGGTGGACAGCAACCCTTCGGTGTAGCGCATCACATATGCGGTTTTCGCCAGATGCGGCATGACGATGATGGCGATATCCTTGACCCCGTCGCCGTCAAAATCCGCCACACCAATGGGCGCAAGCCAGCGGTTGCGGGTGCCGATAAAGGCGGTATAGGCGCGCAAAGCAGGGATGCCCTGCGCGTCCAGACCATAGATGACCAGCCGCGCACCATCGTCCTGATGGCTCTGAACGCCGACGATCTCCGGTCCCTCAACGCCGTCCAGATCAACCAGACGCGGGGCGATGTCTTCGAACACAAACTCTTCGGGCAGGCGCAGATCATAGCTGATGTCTTCTGACCCGCTGCCGCCCTGCTTGGGGCGGCGCACGGTGATCGACATGTTGCCCCATTCTTCGTCATCGCCCAACACGCCATGCGGATAGCGCGTTGTCGGCTCAGTATAGGTGGCTGAGGTGATGACCTGCGCGCACAAGGGCACCGCCGTCAGCCAAATCAGGACTGCGGCAATGCCCCGCAGCATCAGATCTGTTTCTCTGGCATCTGAACGCGCAGACCGTCCAGCGCATCCGTCACCTTGATCTGGCACGTCAGGCGCGAGCGCGCGGGGTCAGGCTCATAGGCGAAATCAAGCATGTCTTCTTCCATGTCATCCTTGCCGGGGAGCTTTTCCACCCACGCAGGGTCCACATATACGTGGCATGTGGAACACGCACAGGCACCGCCGCAATCGGCCTCGATGCCGGGAATGTTGTTGTCGCGTGCGCCTTCCATCACGGTCAGGCCATTGGCGACCTCCACCACATGTTCAGTGCCGCCATGTTCGACATAGGTAATCTTGGCCATTTCAAAGCGCCCTTCCTCTTGATCCTGCCCTGATATCTAGCCGTGCTGGCGGTGCTGTTCCAGCCCCCAATTTACCACAGGCTTCGCATCCATCCGCCCAGCGATGTACAGATGCTAGGCAGGCTGGCGCAAAACCTCTAGGGTGCGGGCAAAACCAGACCCAGAGGCACACGGGCAATGTTGATGTTAAAGAGTTCTTTCGCGCGGCGGATGTCGCTTGGGCTGGCCGCCCTTACCCTGCTTGGCGCATGTGAAACCCCGCCCGGCGGGCCGGATGCGGCCCGTCCCGAACCGGGCGTCTTTGCCCCAACCAGCGATGGTCCCGAGGGGGCCCCGGAAGGGACCTGCTGGGGCCGCACCTTCAGCCCTGCAGTGGTGGAGCGCGTGCGCGAACGGGTCGAAGTCACCCCGGCCAAGATCAACCCCGATGGCACCGTCGCCAGCCCCCCGGTCTACCGCACCGAAGATCGGCAAGTGATCGTGACACCGCGCAAGGACAACTGGTTTGAGACCCCCTGCGCCGACGTGCTGACACCTGAGTTTGTCTCCTCCCTGCAGCGCGCTTTGCTTGCACGTGACCTTTATGCCGGGGCGGTCACGGGGGAACTGGACCCTGCCACCCGCGCGGCTGTGCAAAACTATCAAAAGGCCGCAGGCCGGGACAGCGCAGTCCTTTCTGTGGAAAGCGCGCGGGCCTTGGGGCTGATCGCCGTGCCGCGCAGCTCTCTGGAGTGACGCGACAAGCAAAAAGGACACCCCGACGACCGGGATGCCCTTTTTTGCTTTTTGTACAAAAGCGCGTCTATTCTTCCAACGACAGCGCCACAAAACGCGGATCACCCGCACGCCGTACCAGAAGCAACAGCGACTTGCGCCCGGCATCCTTTGCCGCTTTCACCCGCGCTTCAAGATCCGCAATGTCGCCCACCTTTTGCTGGCCCGCTTCGGTGATGATATCGCCCGTGCGCAGCCCCTTCTCGAAAGCTTCCGACGTCTCATCCACCGCAGTCACCGCCAGGCCAGCCATGTTCTCATCCAGACCAAGCTCCTCACGAAGCGTGCCTGTCAAAGGGGCCAGTGTCAGCCCCAGCAGATCCTTGGTCTGTGGCTCTGCCTCCTGCTCGGGTGCCGCACTCTCGGACGTGGCCGCCGCATCAGCATCTTCCCTGCGGCCCAGCGTCACCAAAATCGTCTGGCTCTTGCCCTCACGCATGACAGTGACCCGCACCGCCGCACCCACAGGGCTGTTGCCGACCTGCCGGACAAGCCCGCGCGTATCCGCAACCTCAACCCCGTCAAACGACAAGATCACATCCCCCGTCAGCAACCCTGCATCCTTGGCAGGCCCCTCCGGCACATCCGTAATCAACGCGCCCGTGGCGTTTTCAAGCCCCATGGCATCGGCCACATCCTCTGTCACGTCCTGAATGCGCACCCCCAGCCAACCACGCCGGGTCTCGCCAAACTCCTTGAGCTGGTCGACCACCCGCGTCACGACATTGGATGCCATGGAAAAGCCGATCCCGATGGAACCGCCATTGGGGGACAGGATCGCTGTGTTCACGCCGATCACATCCCCGTCCATATTGAACAAAGGCCCGCCGGAGTTGCCCCGGTTGATCGCAGCATCGGTCTGGATGTAATCGTCATAGGTGCCGGACAAGGCGCGGTTGCGCGCTGACACGATCCCCGCCGACACAGAAAACCCCTGCCCCAGCGGATTGCCCATCGCAATCACCCAATCGCCCACACGGGCGGCATTGCTGTCGCCAAACTTTACAAAAGGCAGCGGTTCCTCCGCCTCAACCTTCAACAAGGCGATGTCGGTGTTAGGATCGGTCCCGATCACCGTGGCCTTCAGCTCACCTCCAGAGAAAAACTCAATGGTGATCTCATCGGCCCCTTCAATCACGTGGTTGTTGGTGACAACAAAACCGTCCTCAGAAATGACAAAGCCGGACCCCAGCGCCGAAGAACGGCGCGGCCGCTGACCATCGCCATTGTTGCGGTCCTGAAATTCGCGAAAAAAGTCCTCAAAAGGAGAACCCTCGGGCACGATCCCACGCGGGCCTGTGCGCCCCTCCACAACGGTAGACGTGGTGATGTTCACCACCGAAGGGCTGATCTGCTCTGCCAAAGGCGCAAGGCTCTCAGGTTTCGCGAAGGCCACAACCGTCTGCAGCAGCAGCAAAGCAGCCGCCAAAACGCTCAATATCAGCCCCTTCAACATCCGGTCTTGCGATGCCTGTGCGGCGCGCACCTGCGTGCGGGCGCGGTCGGGCTTGTGAACCTGTGACTGCATGATCGTCTCCTGCTTTGATCTTTTGGGGCGCTGCGGCCCAAACACTTCTGCGCGCAACAGTGCATGGCCCTGCCCCGTCCCGCAACATCAAAGATGTGTCCCCTCACGCCCATTTCAACACACAAAGCGGTGTGAAGAACACGCGCCGCCAAAACAGCGCTTTTCTTTTTGGCCTTAAATACCGCGGGGGTTTGGGGGCAGCGCCCCCAACTCACAAAATCAAATGCAGGCAAAGCCTGCCCCTTCAGAGTACGGTTGCGAAAGGATCACACACCAATCTGGAACGCGACCCACACCAGCACAAGCCCCGCCACGATAACCAGCGCCCCGATCTGGCGCACAGCCCCCTCGGGCAGCGCGCGCAGGGTTTCCAGCATCCGCTCCAAAAGCGAAGGGGCCAGTGCGTACACCAGCCCCTCGAATATCATCACCAGCCCAAGGGCAAGCAACAGCAGGCTCAATTGCGTTCTCCCTCAACAGAGCGGCTGCCCTGATCAGAGCGCAGGTAGTTAAAGAACTCCGAGTCCGGTGACAGGACCATCGTTGAGTTTTCACCTCTGAGCGCTTCTTCATAGGCGGTCAAAGACCGGTAGAACTCAAAGAACTCCTGATCCTTACCATAGGCCTGCGCGAAAATGCGGTTCCGTTCCGCATCCGCTTCACCTTCGATGATGCGCGCATCCCGGCGTGCCTCTGACAGGATTTCTTCGTAGGTACGATCCGCCAAAGCGATCACGCGCTGCGCGGCTTCCTGTCCGCGCGCCCGCTCGTCAGTGGCTTCACGGTCCCGTTCAGCAATCATCCGTTGCAGGGTCGCGTCAAAGTTCTGCTCGGGCAGGTTCGTCTGGCGCAACCGCACATCCACCACGGCTAGGCCAAGCGCCTGGGCACGGGCATCCGCGCGCACCCTGATCTGCTCCATCAATGCCGAACGCTCGGGTGACAGGATTGTGTTTGATGTCACCCCCTGCGAACCCAGAACCGCACGGATCTGAGATTCCATGATACCGCTGAGATCGTTGACGGCCTGACGTTCGCCGCCCGCACCAATCGCCTGACGGTACTGCACGATATCTGCAATCCGGTAGAGCACAAAGGCGTCAATCTCCAGACGTCGGTCATCGGCTGGTGTGACCTCGATCACCTCGGTCTCAAGGCTCAGGATACGGTCTTCGAACCGCACCACCTCATCCAGCAGCGGCACCTTGAACCCGATACCCGGGTCCGTCACCACCTGTTTGATCTGACCAAAGCGCAGCACCAGCGCCTTTTCACGTTCGTCCACCACAAACAGGGCAGACAGAACACCGACAATCGCCACCACAAGAATGGGCACGAGAAATCCTAGTTTCCGCATCAGTTCGACCCTCCCGAGCGTCGCAGTTCGTTCAGTGGCAGATAGGGCACGACCCCTTGGCCGCCATTGGCACCTGTGCCGCCTTCAAGGATGATCTTGTCCACATCGCCAAGCACCTTTTGCATCGTTTCCAGATAGAGCCGCTTGCGCGTCACTTCCGGGGCCTGCTCATACTCGGCCAAAACGGCCTCAAACCGGCTCGCTTCACCAACAGCGTCGTTAACGACGCGGGCGCGGTAGCCTTCTGCGGCCTCCAACAGTTGCGCACTTTCACCGCGCGCCTCCGCTGTGCGCCGGTTGGCATAGGCATCCGCCTGACGCTCGACCCGGTCGCGTTCTTGCTCGGCCGCCTGAACATCACGGAAGGCATCCACAACAGAGGCTTGTGTCGTTGTGCCATCTGCATTTGTGACAATCACATTCTGGCTGGGCGGGTCCACCTTGTTGAGGTTGACACGCAGCACGTTGATCCCGGTCTTGCGGTTGTCCAATGTCGTCTGGATCAGCTCTTTGACACGGTCGGACACCGTGCCACGATCCCGTGACAGGATCGGCGCAAGCTCTGACTGCGCAATCACTTCACGCATCGCGGATTCACTGATTGCGCGCACAGAGGCATCCGGGTCGCGCAGCGAGAATTTGAAGTCTTTCGCGTTCTTGATGTTCCAGACCACCTGAAAATCAATGTCCACGATGTTTTCGTCCGTGGTCAGCATCAGACCATCATTGCCGCCCTGCCCGCGCCGCACGCCCAGTTCTTCGGTGCGGTTGGTGGTGACGTCAAACACCTCTGCCGTGACCACTGGCCATGGAGCAAAGTTCAGACCCTCGGTCCCGATTTGGGAGAATTCCCCCAGAAACAGCTCAATCGACTGTTGCTCAGGACGCACCGTGTAAAAACTGGCAAAGCCCCAAGCGACCACTGCCGCCACCAGACCAAGACCCACCGTCCCGCGCGTCAGAAGTGGGCCGCCGCCGCCGCCAGAACCACCGCCGCCGTTGTTGCGCTCGCGGCCCCCGCCGCCGCCCATCAGAACCCGCAGCTGTTCCTGGCCTTTCTTGACCAACTCATCAATCTCGGGGATTTGCGGCTTGTCATCGCCCGGACCCCGGCCACCGCCGTTGTTGCCCCGGTCGCCTGGGCCATCATCGCGCCCGCCGCCTCCGCCTGAGTTACCGCCACCGCCGCCCCAGGGGCCGCCATTGTTACCAGCCATGTAGTTCTATTCCCTTCTTGCGCCGCTTGCCGCGGCCTGCCGTGTCTGACGCCACTTTTTCGTGATGTCTGAAATGTGGTCGTATTTCCGCTGAATTCAAGCCGTACGCATCGGATTGCGCATTGTCACCAGTTCTTCTGACATGGTCGGATGCACAGCACAGGTTGCATCAAACTGCTCCTTGGTCAGCCCTGCCTTGACCGCAATGCCCACCATTTGAATAAGCTCGCCCGCATGCGGTGCGACGATATGGCAACCCAGCACCACACGCGTGGCCTTTGAAACGACAAGTTTCATCAACACCCTGTGCGGCTGCCCGGCAAAGGCGCTTTGCATCGGCTTGAAGGAGGTGCAGTAAATCTCGACCTCCTCCTGCTCGCGCGCCTCTTCCTCGCTCAGGCCCACGGTGCCCATTTCGGGCTGTGTAAAAATGGCGCTTGGGATCAGGTCGTGATCAACCGGCGTCGGGTTGCCCGCAAACACGGTCTGGACAAACGCCATCCCCTCCCGGATCGCGACGGGCGTCAGGTTGACCCGGTTGGTCACATCACCAATCGCATAGATCGACGGCACGCCAGTCTGGCTATATTCATTCACCACAATTTCACCGCGCCGCCCCAGAGAAACGCCAATATCCTCCAGCCCCATGTCCTTGCTAGACGGGTCGCGCCCCGTGGCAAAAAGCACCATGTCAAAGACCTGTTCCTGCCCATTGGTGGATTTGACCCAGATCGGCCCGGATTGCCCGGCGGGCCCATCCTGCGCGCGTAGCACCTGTGCATCCTGCGCCGAGGCCCCCATGGCAGCGTCAGACGCCGTCGGCTGCGGTCCGTCCTCGTGGTCTGCCGCCAGCGCCATTTCCACAATATTGGTGCCCAGATGCAGCTTTACGCCATTTTCCTGCATGCTCTCGGCGACCAACCCGCGCGCCTCATCGTCAAAACCGCGCAACACCTGCGCGCCGCGATAATACTGCGTCACATCCACGCCGAGGCCGTTGAAGATGCAGGCAAACTCACAAGCGATATAGCCCCCGCCGATGATCAGGATCGACTTGGGCAGCGTTTCAAGGTGAAAGATATCATCCGAGACAATCCCCAGTTCGGCGTTGGGAATGTCAGGCCGAACCGGATGCCCGCCGGTGGCAATCAGGATGTGCTTGGCCGTCTTGGTTGTCCCGTCCGCCAGCGCAACCGTATGCGCATCCTTGATCGTCGCCCGCTGGTCAAAAGTCTCCACCCCGGACCCTGCCAAGAGCTTGCGATAGACCCCTTCAAGCCGGTCCAGTTCCTCGTTCAGCTTGCCGCGAAATGCGGGCCAGTTAAACGGCCCGGACTGCATGTCCCAACCATAAGCCGCCGCCTCCGCTGGCACACCGGAATACTCAGACGCAAAAACCATCAGCTTTTTGGGCACACAGCCCCGGATCACACAGGTCCCGCCATAGCGGTCATCTTCGGCCAGACCCACTTTTGCCCCATGCTCTCCAGCCGCGACACGTGCCGCCCGCACCCCGCCAGAGCCGCCTCCGATCACAAAAAGATCAAAATCAAACGCATCCGCCATGGGTATCTTCCTTAGTCCGTGAGGTCGGAGAACAGATTATCCGTCTCCACAAAATCCAGCCGCTCGGTGGCGACCGTGCCCTCATTTATGTCACGCACCTCCACACGGCCATCCCCATAGCCGATCACAACCGCGTCACAAATGTCGATGAAAAGGCCGTTTTCGACAACACCCGGCATCTGGTTGATCACCAGCGCCAGCTGCCGCGCACTGCCAATGCGGTTGAGGTGCAGATCAAGGATATGGTTTCCCTCATCCGTCACAAACGGCACCTCCCCGTTCATCCGCAGGGTTGAGGACCGCCCAAGCACATCCATCGAAATCAATGTCTCTTCCACCAGCGCTTGCGTGGTCTGCCAGCCAAAAGGGATCACTTCGATGGGCAAGGGGAACGCCCCAAGGCTCTCAACCTCTTTGCCCACATCGGCAATCACCACCATCTGGTCCGATGCCGTCGCCACGATCTTTTCCTGCAACAACGCACCGCCGCCGCCTTTGATCAGGTTCAGATCGCCATCAAATTCATCCGCGCCGTCAATCGTCAGATCAAGCCACTTGGCCTCATCCAGGCTGATCACCTCAATCCCCACATCGCGCGCAAGTGCAGCCGTGCGGCTCGATGTCGGCACCCCTTTGATCTTGAGGCCATCATCGCGCACCATCTCTCCCAGACAGCGCACAAGCCAGGCCGCGGTTGAGCCTGTGCCAAGCCCCACGCGCATCCCGTCCTCCACATATTGTGCCGCGCGCTTGGCGGCGACGAATTTGGCCTTGTCGATGGGCGAGAGTTCTCCAACCATGGGGGCAGCTCCAATGCAGGTGGTCTGGCCCGCTTATAGGGAGATTCCCTTAAACGTGCGAGACCATAGACAGGCTTTTTTCCATCCCCCCTCAAACCATCTGGTTTCGGAGCCGCCCTTGCCTGATCTTTGGCAGACAGACCAGCGGACGGTTGCCCGGAAAAATCCACGAGGGGCCCCCTTGGGGGAGACGTTGATTTTACTGGGGAAGCGGCTGCTGGTCTGTCAGACGGGGATCAGACAAGGGCGGCTGCGAAACCAGATGGTTTGGGAGAGCCCCGCAGCCCCAACCCGGTCTCATCACGCGCAGGGTGCCGTTGTGTGTCCGCGAAGAGGCCCGCCGATGAGCCGCCCCTCCGCCTCACAAAGTCGCTTTCGCACAAGCACATCCCGCGCCGCGCAACCATACCACCAGACATGAGTTACACGCTGCACTACGCCCCCGACAACGCCTCACTGATCATCCGGCTTGCGCTGGAGCATCGCGGCCTGCCTTACCGCACGCATTTGGTGGACCGTGCCGCAGCCGAGCAATCCTTACCGGCCTATCGCAAGCTTAATCCCAATGGCCAAATCCCTGTTCTTGTCACCCCTCAGGGCCCGATCTTTGAAACCGGGGCCATCCTGCTCTGGCTGGCAGACACCCACGGCGGTCTTGGCCCGGCAGCACAAGACCCCACCCGCGGTGACTTTCTCAAATGGCTGTTCTGGCTCTCAAACACCCTGCATCCGGCCTTGCGCATGCTGTTCTATCCAGACAAGTATATCGCTGCCGATGCGGCACCGGCCCTGCATACCGGTCTCATCAAACACCTTACAACCTGCTACGCCACCCTCAACGCTGTTGCCGCAGATCAACCCGGCTGGATCAACGCCAACGCCCCCACAGTGCTCGATTTCTACACCTGCGCGCTGATGCGCTGGCCCGCACTCTATCCGACCCACACAGCCCATAATTGGTTCACCACGCTCCCCCTCCCTGCCCTGCGCGACATCTGCACCCGGATAGAGGCACTCCCCTGCACTGCCGCCTTGCAAAAAGCCGAAGGCTTGGGCACAGAGCCTTTCAGCACTCCACGTCCCCCCAACCCTCCCATAGGCAGCGCCACCTGATGTTCCTCTCCGTCTTCGATATGTTCAAAGTGGGCATTGGCCCGTCGTCCTCCCACACCATGGGCCCAATGGTGGCCGCTGCGCGGTTTCTCGACCTGATGCGCGCCTCCCCGTTCCACTTTGCAGGCCTGCGCGCCTCTTTGCACGGCAGTCTCGCCTTCACCGGCGTGGGCCACGCCACCGACCGCGCCACCGTGCTTGGCCTCGCGGGTTTCACCCCCGACAGCTACGATGCCGACAAGGCCGAGAAGACGCTGCAAGCGATCGCCGAGGACCATATGATCACAGTGGACGGTCTGCCCCCCCTCACCTTCGAGCCGAAAACCGACCTGATTTTCGACTACGAGCACAAGCTCGACGGCCACGCCAATGGCATGATGCTGATGGCAACGGACGCCCAGGGCGACGTCACGCTGCGCGAGACCTATTATTCCATCGGCGGCGGCTTTGTGATGACGGAGGCCGAGCTGGCCGCCGGCAAGGACACCGACGAAGGGGCCCCCGTCCCATTCCCCTTCAAATCCGCCGCTGAAATGCTCGACATGGCCGCCACCTCCGGCCTCAGCATCGCCGCCATGAAACGCGCCAATGAGGTGTCCCGCAACGGAGAGATCCACCTCAAGCAAGGCACCAAACGCCTCTGGCAGGTGATGAACGACTGCATCAACCGGGGGCTGGAAAGCGACGGCAGCCGGCCCGGCGGTCTCAATGTCAAACGCCGCGCCAAAGGCATCCACGACGCGCTGATCACCGAACGCGGGCTGAACCAGCCCGCCCCTCATACGATCAACGACTGGATGAGCGTCTACGCCATGGCCGTGAACGAGGAAAACGCCGCCGGTGGTCAGGTTGTCACCGCACCCACCAACGGTGCTGCCGGCGTGCTGCCCGCCACCCTGCGCTACTACCTCGACCATGTGCCCGGGGCATCCGAGGCGCACATCGAGGACTTTCTGCTCACCGCCGCCGCCATTGGCGGGCTGGTAAAGTTCAACGCCTCGATCTCCGGGGCAGAAGCAGGCTGTCAGGCCGAGGTTGGCTCCGCCGCCGCCATGTCCGCCGCAGGTCTCTGCGCGGTGATGGGCGGCACACCTGAACAGGTGGAAAACGCCGCCGAAATTGCCCTTGAACACCACCTGGGCATGACCTGCGATCCGGTGCGCGGGCTGGTGCAAGTCCCCTGCATCGAACGAAATGGCTTGGGCGCGATCAAGGCGGTCTCCGCCGCCTCCCTGTCGCTGCGCGGGGACGGCACCCATCTTGTCCCACTTGATGCCTGTATCGAGACCATGCGCCAGACCGGCGAAGACATGGCCGAGAAATACAA
>JBGCEG010000071.1:0-23698 GCA_045106135.1 Roseobacter sp.
CTGCGCAATGCCCTGCCGGGCAGTGAACGAGCCTACATGTGCAACGCTGCGAGATATTATCATCCCGCATCGCCGGCAGTGCAGCGTCCCCTCGTATGGTTGATGTCGTCAGCCCTTTCCCAGCAAGTCCTTCTGGACCACGTTGTCCAGCATGGGATCGGCTAGCAATCGTTTCACCTGCGCATTCTTGTCTTCCAACGACCTCGTCCTGGCAACGTCAGAAACCTCCATGCCGCCATACTTCGACTTATATTCATAACAGGTGCCATGGCTGAGGCCGTGCTTACGGCACACCTCAGCCGTTTGCATTCCAGCTTCCCGCTCTTTGATCATCCCGGTAATCTGGGCTTGTGTAAAACGGCTCTTTTGCATTCCTTTGCGCCCTCAAAAGGGCGCGCAAACTCTACTTCAGATCAAGGGAAACTTCGGGGGCAGGTCAGGAGGTCTAAGGAAGACATCTAAACGTAGAGATAACTTGCATAGTAAGGCGACCGCAGCGGTGTGCGCGTGTCTTGAAAGATGGTTCCCGCTGTGGGATGGACGTCATATTCGCCAGATGCACATAGACACGCGCGGCGCTCACCCATGCGGTGGAAGGTGCTTTCAACACGACACTTGCGACATCCATAAAGTTGATCAAAACGGAAACTGAAAATGTGATCAAGGCTGGCTTCGTCGTCAGGCAACAGATTGAAGAAGACGCGCACGCTAGTGTCGGGGGATGCTGTTGCGCTCTTTTCCATGCATCATAGACAGGCAAACGATCTAGGTGTGTCAGGGGGATGTTCTCCCTTTCTCTATTTATTGATCTGTCGAAGCCGCTTGCATTCGTTGGCTTGCAACTATCGCGGGCTAGTTACTCGCTTGATCCAGCACCTCGATCTTGCGCGCGCGGATCACTCCGTCGTCGCCGATTTCGAAACCGGACAAATCCAATTGCCCCCTATCATCCGATTTTACCAGTTCCCGCAAAACTGCGATCGCCTCGGGCGACGTCATTGGCACAAGATGCGCGAGGTTTGAGCCGTCTGACAGTTCTGTAAAATCAAAGAGCACAATGTTAAAACCTTCAATATCCTCTGCACGACTAAGGTCACCAACCTTTTGCCGCCCGACATTAAGCAAGGCGGATATCCGCAAAGCGCGGTCGTCGCGATTTGTCATGATCACGAACGGATCAGGCAGTTTTTCGATCACCGTTGCTTGCGCACGAAAAACGTCCGGGTCAATGTCCGGTGCCAGCAAAACAACAACCCGTAAGCTGTCCAGCACGTCTCGCCTGCCTGTCAAAGCCAGTTGGCGCAGCACTTCCATTGTCAGATGCGCCCCCATTGAGTGCGCCATGAGCGTAATGTCTTTGTTCGTTTCTCTGCTGAGCTTGGTCAACAACCTTGCCAACGGGTCGCGCGAAAACAACGCGCTGTCACGGTCATAGACGTACCCCGTCGTGACACCGGCCGAAGGCCATGCAAACAAGACGCGCGGCATTGTAATCTCAAAATCGTGACTGATCTGAGCATATCGGTACAGGGCTTCGGACGCCGTACTGTTGTACCCGTGCACGAATACTGCGACGTCATCGCTGGGCTCTTTTCTGATCGCGCGGATGTAGGCGTCTTCGGCGTCATATTCGACGAAATCGACGACGGCAAAATCTTTGCGTGGATCAGGTGTGTCGTTCGGCCACTCAATTTGCCCCAGCTGATGTGTCGGGGGCACCGTTACACTGTACTTGACGAACCTTGTTTCAGCAGTCCGATCTTGCGTCACATCAATATCAACAGCACTAGGCAATCTGCCCGATGCGACGTAAATATCTTGCGCAAATGCGGATTGGAGAGGGTCTGCAAAGGCAATACGGTCCGGTGTTCGCGCGCAGGCCGCGAGAAGCAATGCGCATGCAAAAGCGCCGATGGTTCTGTCTATGACGTAACTTCTGCGGTTCAAAATCCTGACCTTCAGCTTGGTGCGACGCGCGTTTCAAGGTGATCTGAAACCCCCTGGGTTTTCTCGCGTAGGCTTAGACATACTTGATCCTGGTCGCAACCAAACCAACGTTGTGGGTGGACCCAATATTTGTGTGCTTGAGCATTGTGCTGCGAAGTTTTGAGACGGCATGTCTGGATGACGCCAAAGTCCATTCCGCTTTTTGCGGGGGCCGTGAGTTTTCAAAAAGAACGCACAACAAGCGCAGTGGTTGTAAAAGCTCAAGGTGCCAGATTGTTGATCGGTGAGTTGTCAGGACCGTCGCATTGAAGCATCGCGCGGCACGCTGGCGCTGCCGCAGCATGAAGGGGGTGCTGCGCTGGTCCTTTCAAAGGGGTCTTGGTGGTGCAAACGGTAGTGCTGAATATCCCAAAGTATCGCGTCACACTCCCTGCGAGACGCTGAATATCCGTTTAATCCCATGCGCTTGATGGGTGCTTTGCGCATTATGTACTGCAGTCGGTTTGGCATTGGTTCGTGGCGTTTTGCGACGTCGCTACTCCTTTTTTCAGGCCAAAACCAAAACAGTGTTGCGCTACCTTTTTAGAGCGGTGGCAGGGAAAAACGATACGTGCGTCATTGCACTAAGGGCTATATTTAGATGGAAAATTTACTTCAAGACGCGGATCAGAAACTTACATTCGGGCAGTATTCCGTGTCCGATCACTGGGTTGGAGAGGTCGATGAAATAGGCCGGCCAGTGCTTTCAACATCGGTCGAAACGATCCTGAACGTCCCATACGAGCTTGAGTTCAATCTGGCGGCGAACCTGTCGTCGGGTGTTCAACGCGTCACCGTCGAGGTGTTTTTTGGGGGCGATAGCATCGGCAGCTTCCTGCATGAAGGTGGTGTGTTCGAGAGTTACTCCTTCGATCTGGTCGGGACGGGGGATACCTCAACTCTTGAGTTCCTCATCAGCAATTTACCTTCCGGCGCGAACGACGTCATCGACGCATCGGGCGTTGTGCCATCGTACAGTAAAACAATGACCTTTCTGGGCAATGAGGTGACGGTAGAGGCCTTCGCACCCGGCCAGAACTTCATTTATCAGGTATTGAATGGCCAGCTTGTCAAATTTGACCTTGGCAGCAACAGCTACACCGAAACAGAGACCCCTGCTGCGGTTGACGTAAACGCTATTGGGTATTCCGGTGAGGACGATCTGATCTACGGCATCGCGCGTTCGTCTGGCGTTGATGCGGCTGGTGTCCCGATTTCCGGCAATGATGTCATTGCGATGGATGCCACCGGGGCAACCTATGTGGTCGCGAGTGGTCGTATGTCTTCGTACATCGGCGATGTAGACGACAAGGGAAACCTGTGGACCTTTAGCGGCAATCTGACGACGGCTGTGGTTTATGATCTGTCAGAAACGGATCAGGAGGGCGCGCTTGCCAGTCAAACACTGAACCTGTCATCGGTTGGTGCGCCGACCAGAGGCCTTGCTGATTTGGCGTACCACCCCGCGTCAGAGACGTTTTTTGGCGTGGCGCATGGCGGCTCTGCCGGACAGCCGGGGACATTGGTGTCCATCGATGTGTCGCAGGTCGCCCTTGGCGGAGACCCGATTGTCACAACCCAACCCATTGCTGGCACCATTGTGGATGGTTTCTCCAAGGAAGGCATTCCCTCCAGTGCGTTTGGGGCTACGATGGTTGATGGGGATGGCAATGTGTACATCGGTGCCAACAATGCGGATCACGACCTCGACACGACCACGGACCAGCAGGGCGGCTTTTACAGAATTACCTCTGACGCAGAGGGTGCTTTGTTCATGGAATTGCTCGCCAGCGCACCGCGCGTCGCGAGTAATGATGGCGCGCTCGACACACGCGGCGTCGATCCTTTTCTGGGGATCGACACCGCTTCGACGGTTTTGTTGCGCGCCCCTGTGCTGTCCGTCGCCGTAGCAGAGGATGACTATCAGCGGTTGGCGGCGAAGGGCGATGAGGTGAGGATCGATCTTCTGGCAAACGATGAGGTGAGCGAGGGGGAGAGCCTGACGTTGACCCATCTGAATGGGATCAAGGTAGATGCTGGTGACACCGTCAAACTGGCCAATGAAGAGATGATTACCTACCTTGGCGACGGGATTGTGGCGGTCACGCCCGGTCGCGAAGCGCGGGATGTGACGGCTGAACTGACCTACACGATGCAAAACGAAAGCGGCATCAAGGATACCGCAACCCTGACGATCGAAACCTCGCCTGTGCAGGGCACCGCAGGCAGTGACCATATGGTTGGTTTTGCCGATGCCGATGGCACCCATATAGATGGGCCCGACGGAACCGATGACGTGATCCTGGGCTATGGTGGCAAAGACAAGATTTTTGCCGGCGCGGGCGATGACGACATTTACGGCGGCTCCGGAAACGATTTTCTCCGCGGGCAAGCCGGTGATGATTTCTTGTATGGCGAAGCGGACAACGATGTTTTGGACGGCGGATCCGGCGCTGACAAGATGTATGGGGGAACGGGAAACGATACGTATTTCGTTGATTCAGTTGATGATTTTGTTTCCGAAGCAGGCGGCGCAGGCAAAGATACCGTGAAGTCAAAAGTCAGCTTTGTTTTGGGGGGCGGGTTTGAGAACCTCTGGCTCTCCAAAGGATCAGAGGCCAGCGACGGGACCGGTAACGCGTTGCGCAACATGATTGTCGGCAATGAAAACGACAACCTGATCAATGGTCACGCAGGCAATGACAATCTGTTGGGCCAGGGGGGCAACGATGTCATTTACGGCGGCGCGGGCCATGACAAGCTGCATGGCGGTGACGGCGCGGATACGCTCCATGGGGGCGAAGGAAACGACAAGCTACACGGTGGGAGCGGTGCAGACACAACCTACGGCGGCGATGGTGATGACACGCTTTGCCCCGGGGCAGGCGACGATATCATGTACGGCGGGGCCGGGCGTGACCTGTTGTCGGGCAATGCGGGCGCGGATACCGCATACGGTGGTTTGGGGAATGACACTTACAAGGTGTCTGATGCTTTTGACACAATCATCGAATACGCTGATGAAGGTCATGATGTGGTGCACGCCTCCGTTGATTTTGCGCTTTCGGAGCATGTGGAAGACCTCATATTGCTTGATTCAGGTGATTTCGGGGGCAGCGGAAACGCGGGGAACAATCGCATTACTGGTAATACCGGTGATAATGCGCTTGCGGGTGCTGCAGGTGACGATCACCTCACCGGAGGCGTGGGGGACGATACACTCGCAGGCGATGCTGGTGCGGACAAGTTGCTGGGAGGTGCTGGAGACGATCAGCTTTCCGGTGGCGCCGGGGCTGATACGCTCAGCGGCGGGATTGGAGCGGATGTGCTGACGGGCGGCTTTGGCGATGACTTTATGTGCGGCGATGCGGGCGCGGATATCTTTCATTTTTGGATTGGCGATGGTCGGGACGAGATCAAAGCCTTTGAGACCGGGGTTGATGCAGTGCACTTCGTTGGCATGGCTGCGGATGATCTAGTCTGGACAGAGGATCATCGGGGCGTCCGGGTCGAGTACGGGATGGAGGACTCCATTCTGTTCAGGGGTCTGACGTTAGGTGACGCCGCGTCGATGGATCTGTTGTTTGTCTGACGTTGATGCAGGCGACCCACGCCTGCCGCCTGCAAAGCCAAAAGGCGAATTTTGAGCATCTGCAAAATGGCACAAGCGGCTAAAACAGTCGCTTGGACTGCTTAGTCGGTCTTTAGGTAGAGCCGCAATTCAGGCGCGGTTTTTGACCATGTGTCGCGTAGCATCTTGGCGTCCGACGCATTGCAAACGTCACCTTCGGCAAGCCTGTTTTCCAGATCAGCAAGAGAGGCGCGCAGCACCTCCGCGCCCAAGAGCGCAGCAGAGCCCGCCGTGTGATGCACTTTTTCGAGCAAACCGTCTGCCGCTTCTTCGGCCTCAAGCCACTGGGCGATTGTGGCAATGGCTTCACCGGATTCATCCAGAAAGCTTGCAACAAGGGTTTCGATTTTTCCTGATCCCAAAGCCTCTATAAGCTCTCCCAGATGGCCGTGGTCAACCATGGTTTCACCCGCAGATGTTTGCGGGTCTTCTGGCGTGGACGGGCCGCGCAATCGTGACGTCGAGTATCTGTTGAGGATTTCCCGAAGGCCACGGGCTGTTATGGGCTTGATCAAAATGTCATCAAGGCCCGCCGCGAGGTAACGATCTTTCTCGGAAGGGATGGCATTTGCCGTCAAAGCGACGATGGGTAAATGCGTGCCCGCAGGTTCTGTGGCTCTGATCTCTCTCGTGGCTTCGATGCCATCCATCACGGGCATCGAAATATCCATAAACACCAGATCGTAGGACGTGTTGCTGGCACTTTCGACACCTTGATGCCCATCAAAGGCCAAATCGACCGTATGGCCATCCTTGACGAGCAGGTCATGCACCACGATGCGGTTGATCTGGTTGTCCTCGACCACAAGAATTTTCATCGGCGGAACGGTGCGGTCGGCGGCGCGCCGGGTCTCTTTCTTTACCGGATCAGATGGCGTTTGAACTGAGGCCACGGGAAGCGGCAGGTGCACCCAGAAGCTGCTGCCATAGCCACTTGAGCTTTCAAGCCCCACTTCGCCACGCATTGCGTGAACCAGTCGCCGTACAATGGCGAGGCCAAGGCCCGTACCACCGACAGCACGCGAAAACGAGGGGTCAAGGGTGACAAAGTCCTCAAATATCTTCTCACGAGCATCTGCGGGAATGCCAATGCCGGTATCTGTCACGCGAAACTCGACTGTCGCGCCATCGGCCATGCGCTTGGCCTCCACTGAAATTGAGCCATTGCGTGTAAACTTGATGGCATTGCCAATGAGATTGAGCAGCACCTGCCGGATGCGCGTGGGATCGCCCGTTGCGTAGTCATCGCCTTGCATATCGACAAGTTTTGACAGTGCATTGCCTCGGTGTTCGGCTACGCTGCGTTGGCTTTCGACCAGTTCCCGGATAAGAGCCGGTACTGAGAAACTTGTTTCTTCCAAGTCAATTTTGCCCGCCTCAGCGCGGGAAATCTGGAGCACGTTGTCAACGTGATGCAGCAGCAATTTTCCGGATTCGCGGATAATATCTAGGTATTTGCGATCTTTCGGTGCTTGCGCTTCCGTATCCAGCAACTCAAGCGTGCCAAGCATGCCGTTCAGCGGTGTGCGCATCTCGTGGCTCATCACGGCGATCAGGTCAGCTTTTGCTTTTTCGCCGGCAACCGCGTCATCTCTGGCTTGAATAAGTTCTTTCTCAGCTGCGATCCGCCGCGAGATATCCCGCAGGAATGACACGAAAATCTCGCCTTCATCGGACTCTGCGGTGGCGATTGAAAGTTCAACCGGGAAAACATCACCGTTTTTCCTCAGGGCTTGGAGTTGCACGCGGCCCTTGCCAATTACGTGTTTGGTGTGCGTTGTGCGGTAGCGTTCCATGCCCGCCTGATGTGCCGATTTGAGGTGATCAGGGACGATCAAATCCTCCATTTGCTGACCCAGCGCTTCATCGCGGCTGTATCCAAAAATTTCTTCTGCGGCGCCGCTGAAGCCAATGATCTTTCCATCCTGGTTCACAGCGACCACCGCATCAAGAGAAGTGGACAGAATAGCGTCAAGACGCGACCTGATCTGGCTTTGTTCAGAGGCGCGCTGCTGGGCGTCCCGAAAGAAGTGCAAGAGCAAGAACACCGTGATGGCCAAAATAGCAAACAACGCAAACGTTAGGATCGAGACACGGCTCAGGGTTTGTGCAATGCGGCCTCTCTGCAGATCGGCATCTCGGGATAAAACATTGATACCCTTCAGGTTTATCGCTCTAACGTCAACTCGTGCAGCATGTGTGCGGTCTTTCACGGTCTCAAGCGAGGCGCGAAGGGTGGTGTCATCGCCATCGATCAGAGGTACGGTTTCGGCCAAATAGGTATCCAGCCGTGCGAGGGCATCGATAACCTCGGAATCTTCGCGGACAGAGTTGAGCAAGGGGCTGACGAAAAGTGTGCGCGCGCGGCTGTAAAAGATGTCAAAACGCGTGCGCACTGTCGAAAGCGGGCTTTGAGGATCAGCGCGAGCTTCCGCGACTGCGGTGAGCAATGCCAGCAGTTCGACATCAGACTGGGCAAGTGACCACTGTGTGCTGTCAGAATTTGCCGAGGCAAGTGCGTCGATTTTGCCATAGACGTCGCGGTTCAATTGCACCAGCGCCACCACAAGGACGGCAAGCAAAACGAAGCCTGCAATCAGAAGTGTGACTTGCAGGCTCCCGCCGCGCGATCCCCGCGACAGGACAGTCTTTCGGGTGTCTGGCGTATCAATCAGGGCAGCACCTCAATGCGGTCAAGTTGCCAGATGCTGCGGGAATATACCAACTCTGTCCGGTAGTCCGCAGAACTGTCGTAGGGGTAGACGATCCACAGTGGGCCCTTGTTACGGACACTCATTGGCTCGCCGTTTCGCAAAAAGGCCACGATTGGCCCACCTGTCACCGCGTCGCCTGCAGGGATTTCCACGGCGTAATCATTTATCGCCGAGGCTTTTAACTGAGAACCGGATGCGCCAACAACCTCTAAAAGCCTCGACAACTCGACGCCTTTGAAGGTTTGCACGCCTTCGGTCCATATCGTCGATGTTTCAAAGACGACCGTCCCAATGCTTTCGAGCATTTCAATGTCTAACGCTGCAGCCTCATCGGAATTTGCCTGCGCTATAGCGCCAGTAATGGTCAGAACAACGGGACCTTGAGCCGGCTCAAGTGCTTTTGCTCCAGCGGCGCTCAGGATCGCGAGACCGAAGAACAGCACCGCAACTTGCTTTCGTAAGGCGTGGGCCAATGTGGGCATTTAATTTCTCCTTTGCATGTCGCGGTGGTATTCGCACAAATTGATTTGCACGTCATCTGACCTAAAGCATCGGTCTATATACTTTTGGATAGGTCAAAGCTGCCTATGCGCGCATTTCCTGATCATTCGTCTATTGAGCGGCTTTCCAGTCGAGTGCTAAATCGTGCTACGGTGGATGCAAAATCCGACCATTGCGCTGGTGTAGACGAGATATTTAAACTTACCGTTTACAATCGAGTTCAGTTTTGCCGCGGGAGACATGGCATGAAAATACTTGTGGCAGACGACCATGATCTGGTGCGTGAAACAATCGCGGCTTTTCTGATAAATCAGGCAGAAGCGTCTGTTGTCACTGCAGGATCGCTGCCTGAAGCCGTGGACGAGGTGAAAAGCAAAGGCCCGTTTGATCTGGTTTTGCTGGACTACAACATGCCGGGCATGAATGGGCTCGACGGGTTACGCAAGATGATCGCCATGAGCGACGAAAAACCGGTGGCTCTGTTGTCGGGCACAACAACGCGCACACTGGCAGAAGAAGCAATTGCCGAAGGGGCGGCTGGTTTCGTCCCCAAAACGCTTAGCCCGAAATCTATGGTCAGCGCGGTCCGTTTCATGGCGGCGGGTGAGATTTATGCCCCCTTCAACTTCATGCAACAGAAAGAAGAGCAGACATCAGACCTTTTGTCCAAGCGCGAACTGGATGTGCTGAACGGTATCTGCCGAGGTCAGTCCAACAAGGAGATTGCCCGGGACTACAGCATTCATGAAGCGACCGTGAAGCTGCACGCCAAGACACTTTGCCGTAAACTGGGTGCTAAAAACAGAACGCACGCGGCGATGATCGCGCGGGACCGCAATCTGGTCTGACACCTTACATGTTTAATAATCCGCATGGCCGTCGGTTTTTCCGGCGGTCTTTTTGTGTCTTGTTACCAAACCTATCCCTTTGGGTAGGTCACCCTGTCCATGTGGCGAAGGGACTGAACGTTTGCGTATCAGACACAACGCAGCCGGTTTTGTAAGAAGCCTCAACTGAAAAGAGGTTTGTCATGATTACACTGTTGAATGCTGCACCGGATACCGGAAATCAGGGCGTCAGCGCTTTGTGTCACTCGGTGGTTGCAGGTCTCGCAAAACGCGGTGCCAAAGAAATCACCGTTGCAGATCATGGTCGGGGCCTTCGCCACGCAGACTGGGGCTACGCTTCTGTGAACCTTGTGGGTCTGACGCACAACCGCCGTTTCTGGCGGGGGGACAGTCTGCGCACCGCTCACGCCATGACGCGGGCAGGGGGCATCATCTCTGCGCCAGCCCGCGCCATTTCGCGGTCACGCGCCGTGCTCGATATTTCGGGTGGCGACAGTTTCACCGACATTTATGGTGCCAAACGCTTTCAGGCGATGGTCTTGACCAAGCGCATGGCGCTGGATGCGGGGGTGCCGCTGATCCTGCTGCCGCAAAAACTGGGGCCGTTTCGGAACCCAAGGCTTGCGGCAGAGGCCACAGGTATTTTGCGTGGGGCCAAGGCTGTTTGGGTCAGGGACGCGCTCAGCTATCAGTTTTTGCAAGAGCATCTGGGCTGTGCCTTTGATCCGGCCCGCCACCGGCTTGCGGTCGATGTCGCCGTGGCACTGCCCGAGAAGAAGCCCCATAGGCTTGCGGCTCAGGCGGTTGATCTGTTGTCGGCGCACAGGAATTTCCCGCTGGCGGGCCTGAATGTATCGGGGCTTCTGTGCAACGAAGCGGCGGCGGCGCAGCAGAACTTCCGCCTTGCAGCATCTCATGACACGCAACTTGACGCGCTTGCCCACAGCCTGTTGACCGCCGATCCAAATCTAAGGCTCATGCTGATTTCGCATGTACACAAACCCGACACAAATGCCGAAAGCGACCTGGCAGCGGCACGGTCCCTCAAACAGCGTTTGGGCCATCTGGCAGAGGGGCGTGTTTTCGTTCTTGAGGACGACCTCGATGCGATGGAACTGAAATGGGTGCTGGCCCGGCTTGACTGGTTCGCAGGCGCGCGGATGCATGCAACCATTGGAGCATTCTCGTCGGGTGTACCGACGCTGGGTCTTGGGTATACGGACAAAGCACAGGGCGTGTTTGACGAATGTGGCATTGGGGACGAGGTCGCAGATTTGCGGCTGCTGGATGCACCGTCGCTTGCCACGCGGGGTGTTGATTCGTTCCTTACACGATCCGTAAACCAGCCAAACCTCGTATCGCGGCTTGCGGGTATCCGGCAGCGCGCCGAGAGCGAAATGGACGCAATGGCCCGTCAGGTCGGGCTTTGAGGGGATGGCGCGCCTGAAAGTTTCTGGTCGCCTTTTGGCGTGGGTCGTGCCGGTCGTGACCGAGGCGGCTGTGCTGGCGCGTTCCATTGTCTTTGCCTGGGCCATCGGGCCGGACGAGCTTGGGCGCGCCATGATGCTAGCGCTGACGGTGCGCCTGGTCGAGATGGTCAGCGATGTGGGCATCGACCGGTTGCTTGTTCAGGCCCCTGACGGGGAGTGCGCGCGCCTGCAATCAGAACTGCATGGCACAGCCATGCTGCGGGGGGGGGTCTGTGCCCTCATGCTTGTGGCGCTTGCGCCGGTCATGGCGGCGTTGTTTTCCGATGGCCCCAGCGCATCAGCCTATGCCGTTCTGGCCATCATTCCGTTGCTGCGCGGAGCGGTGCACCTTGACTACCGCCGGGTCGAGCGCAGCTTTCACTATGTAAAACTGGCCATCGTCGAAGGCAGCGCGACCCTCGCGATGGCGATCAGTGTCCTGCCTGCTGTCTGGGTATTCTCAGACCACCGCGCCATGTCCGTCGTTCTGGTGTGCCACGCGATTGCCTATGCGCTGCTGTCGCACTTTGTGGCAGATCGCCCCTATGCCCTGAAGCTGTCGACCACGACGCTCAGGCGCGCGTGGGTGTTTGGCGCGCCCTTGATTTTGAATGCAGGTCTGCTGTTTCTCACGTTCTACGCGGACCGTCTGATTGTCGCACAAGCATACAGCTGGACGGCGCTTGCCCTTTACGCGGTTGCCGTGCAGCTGGCGCTTTTGCCCGCCCAGATTGTCGGACGCGCGGCGGCATCACTTGTGCTGCCTGCGTTGCGTCTGGCACTTGTTCAGGGGGACCCCGGCGACATCTGGAAGCGGTGCCTGCTCGTGCATGTGGCTTTGGCCTGCGCCATGGCGGCCGGGTTCGCAATCGTCGCCCCCCCGGCCATCGCGTTGGTTTATGGCGAGGCGTTCCGACCAGATACCGCTTTGGCTGTGGCGCTAGCGCTGGCTGCGGGGTTTCGAATTCTCAGAACACCATTCTCTCAACTCGCGGTCGCCACCGGACGGACGGGCGATCCCGCCCGCGCAAACATCATCAGAATGCTGGCGCTGATCCCGATCGCGGTCTTCGCAGCAGCAGGCCTGCCCTTGGCGGCCATCGCCGCCGCGGCCGCTCTGGGTGAGGCCGGCGCAACGCTGCGCGCCTATCAACTGTCTTTGGACACGCCTGTGTCCCTCAAACCAAAGGAAGCCTACTCATGACCAAGGATCCTATTTCATCCATTGTCGCGTGCAATCTATGCACCGGGTGTGGGGCTTGCGCGGGCAGCTTTCCAGATTTCATTCGGATGGTGGATGACCCGGAAAACGGGCGTCGCCCCGTTGTTGCGCAATCGCCAGCGGGCCGCCGCGCGTCAGAGGCTGCGGCCAAAATTTGTGCCGGGGCATCAACGGACTGGCACGACCTGTCGGTCGAAGACGACATTGATGCGGCCTGGGGTCCGGTTCTGTACGCATGGGAGGCATGGGCCAGCGATCCCGCCACAAGACATCGCGGATCATCCGGCGGGGCGGTCACGGCGTTGGCTGACTTTGCCCTGAGCAGTGGCCTTGCCGCCGGTGTTGCGCATATCGCCGCACGGCGCGACGATCCACGCCTGAATGAGGCTGTCATAAGCCGGGATGCACACGGGCTGAAACGGGCGTCCGGGTCACGCTATGCTCAAGCAAGCCCGGCTGAGGCACTTGGCGAAATCGCCTCAGGTGCGGCGCCCATCGCTTTTATTGGAAAGCCCTGCGATGTGGCCTCAGTCCACAAAGCGGTGAGGGCGGATGCGGCGCTGGCAGACCGCATTCCTCTGACCATTGCGATCTTTTGTGCCGGTGCCCCCACGCTTGCGGCCACGGAAAAGCTGTTGGATCAGCTGGAGGTTCCGAAGCAGGCAAAACTGACGGACCTGAGGTATCGCGGAAACGGCTGGCCCGGTCTGATGCAAGCGGTCTGGCAAGACACGGATGGGCGCACGCACAAGAGCAAAGCCATCACCTATGCACAAGGCTGGGGCGGCATCCTGCAGGCCAGCCGCCGGTGGCGTTGCCGGGTCTGCGCTGATCACACCGGGGCATTCGCAGATATCTCAGTCGGGGATCCATGGCATGCCCCGCCCAGGGGCAACACCGATGCGGGCAGATCTCTGGTGATCGCGCGCACCCCGCGTGGCCGTGCGTTCATCGAGGCGGCAATTCAGGCAGGCGTCATCGAGGCCGAAGCGCGGCCGCGGGATATCATCGCGAAAGCCCAACCGAACCTGATGGCCACAAATGGTGCCGCGTGGGGTCGCCGTCTTGCCATGCGTGCCCTTGGAATGGGAGCCCCGCAGGACCGGGGTCAGCGGCTGTTCGGCTTTTGGCTGGGCCTGACCGTCAGGCAAAAGGCGCAGTCCGTTCTGGGCACCTGGAAACGGGTCGTACGGGACAGGCTTTGGCGCGCGGTCGCGGTGTCTGAGGGGGCAAAATGACCTTTGGCGATGCCCTGCGCTCTGAGCGGAGCCAGAACCTGAACGTCTTGCGGTTGCTCTTGGCAATGGCCGTCATTGTGAGCCACGCGTGGCCTCTGGCGCTTGGCGCAGACGCCTTGGAGCCGTTGGAACAATTGACAGGGCGGTCGCTGGGGGGATGGGCCGTCGGTATATTCTTTTTTATCTCCGGTGTGTTGATCACGGCCAGTGCCGAACGCAAGACTGCATGGCCTTTCTGGGCCGCCCGCGCACGGCGGATCATTCCCGGCTTGGGTGTGGCTTTGCTGGTCACGCTTGCTCTGGCCATGGCCAGCGGGTCGTCGGCGGGCCTCGGGCAGTCTGCGTCGTGGTTCCTGCGGGCGCTGACGCTGGTCTCTATTGAGCATCGCCTGCCGGAAGCGTTTGCGGGCAATCCTTTGCCAGAAGTTGTGAACGGGCCGCTCTGGAGCCTCTTACATGAGGTCATTGCCTATGCGGTCTGCGCGGTCTTTGTGTGGGCGGGGGGTGCCCGACGCAGGAAAGCCGTTGTGGCACTGGTGATACTGGCGGGTGCAATGAGCCTAGTGCAGGGATTTCTGCCCACACGGCTGGCCACTTTTGCACCGTTGTTTGCAGCATTCTCCCTTGGCATGGCGGCCTACATCTGGCGGGACCGACTTGTCCTGCGCAGTGTGGCGGTCTTTCTGGTCTGGCCGCTTGCGTTGCTTGTGCCTGCGCCGCTGGCACTTGGCCTTGTGAGCTTTGGGATTGTTGCGCTGGCGCTGAGCGTTCCGGGTATTGCCCTGAAAAGTGACGCCTCATACGGGCTCTATATCTACGGATGGCCGGTTGCGCAGATGATTGTCGCACTCCAGCCCGGCGTCGGCCCCATGCAACTTGCGATGCTGAGCGTCTTGGCGACCTATCCGATTGCCTTGTTAAGCTGGCACTTCGTGGAACAGCCAAGTCTCGCCAAGCGCTGGGTGCAAGTGTAGCCCATGACTGCTGCGCGCACAGAACCTCGCAGGGTCTTTGGCGTGCCGGTGCCTGTCGCCGTTTTCTTCCTTGCGATCATTTTGCCTACAGCCGTGTCGGTGAACCTTGGCGGGCTACGGCTTTCGGTGTACCGGATGGTGCTGATCCTCATGATCCTGCCGATGCTGTTTCAACTGGTGTCGGGTCAGCGCGGGCGCATGCATGTTTTTGACGCCCTTCTTCTTGGCCATTGCGCGTGGTGCATTCTGGCGTTGATCAAATGGGGCGGGCTTGCGCAAGGCGTCGAGTCCGGCGGCATCTACATGGTGGAATGTGCCGGGGCCTACCTTCTGGGCCGACTCTACATCCGGTCCTACGGTGACTTTTCTGCCATGGCGCATGCCTACGTTGGGCTGGTCATGGCAACTTTGATCTTCACAATTCCAGAAGCGTTGACGGGCATCCATATCCTCCATGATGGGATATCCGCCGCTGTGGGCGGACCAAAGGCCCCCTTTATCGAACCGCGTATGGGGCTTGAACGCACGTTCGGCCCCTTTGATCATCCGATTTTGTACGGTGTCTTTTGCGCATCCGCGTTTTCCATGGCGTATTTTGTGGTAGCCGAACGACGGCTCATGAATTTCCGGGGGATGTTCAAGGTTGTCTGCGTGGTTCTTGCCACGTTCATGTCCGCGTCGGGGGGACCCTATGTTGTCTTGATGATGCAGGGCTTTGTCGGGGCGTGGCAACGGTTTCTGGGGAATGTTCAGGGGCGGTGGGCTGCACTTTTCACCCTGTTTGCAATAGCATACATCGCCATTGATCTCTTTTCGTCCAAAACGCCGTTCCACGTCTTTGTCAATAATTTCACGTTCTCAAAGCAATCCGCCTATAACCGCATCCTGATCTTTGAGTTTGGCACGGCAGAGGTCGAACGCCACCCGGTTTTCGGGATCGGCCTGGGCGAGTGGGAAAGGCCGGTCTGGATGTCCGACAGCATCGACAATTTCTGGCTGGCGACCGCCGTGCGCTACGGTCTTCCGGCCTTGTTGCTGCTTCTTGGTTTGCTTCTGGGCCTTGTTTGGGCGGTCGCGCGTCGTAGAAACCTGCCCGATGAATGGCGGCGCGCGCGTCATGCATGGGCCTTTACCCTGTTTGGCATCACGGTCGCGGCGGCCACGGTTCACTTATGGAATTCGCTCTTTGTGCTTTTCTTTTTCTTGATGGGCGCGGGCGCGTGGTTGCTTGATGCGCAGCCGGATCGCCGCCGTTCGGGGGTGCGACACCGGCTCACCGTTCCGGACGCGCCCCCACAACGTCTTTTTTAACAGTATATTATTAGGGAATTGAAATGGATCTCTCTATCGTCATCGTGAACTGGAATACCCAAGACATGCTCAGGGACTGTTTGCAGTCGATTGAAAGCGGGCTTGGCTCTTTGAAAGCTGAGGTGCTTGTGGTCGATAACGCCTCTCAGGATGGCTCTTGTGCCATGGTCCGGGCCGAATTTCCCGCCGTTCGTCTGATCGAAAATGAGACCAACTTTGGCTTTGCGGGGGGCAACAATGTCGCGCTGCGCCGTGCCGTTGGCCGCTATGTGATGCTGCTGAATACCGACACGCTGGTCCACGGAACAGTTCTGCCCGATGCTATTGCGTGGCTTGATGATCACCCTGGGGTAGGGGTCATGGGGCCGCGCCTTCTGAACGCAGATGGATCGGTGCAGCCCTCGTGCAGCGCATATCCAAAACTGACGCACCTTGCCATGCAGACCTTGGGCCTTACACGTTTCGCGAGGCTGGACAGCTACCGGATGACAGGCTGGGACAGGGGTTCAGAGCGTCAGGTCGACGTGATTTCGGGTGCCGCGATGTTCGTGCGCGCCACGGCCATGCGCGACATCGGTTTGTTGGACGAAGCGTTCTTTTTCTACGGTGAGGAAACCGATTGGTGCAGGCGCTTTGCAGGGGCAGGCTGGGCGATTGTCTTTGCGCCAATCCCTAAGATCACGCATTTCGGCAATGGCTCTGCGCACAAGCTGAACCACCGCCGGGATGTGTTGATGACCGAAGGCACTACCAGACTTCATTTGAAGCATGGCGGCGCGTTGGCAGGCCTTGCGTGCTTTGTGATCCTTGCGGCGCACAATGTTTCGCGGGCGGTTTTCTGGTCGTGCCTCAGCTTGTTCAACGGCCAGCGGGCCAAGGCGCGCGCGCGGCATTTTTGCAAAGTTGTCGTCGACTTGCCAAAAGCCTGGCCTGCACGTCATGCGGCGACACAGGCATGAAGGTTCTGCTGATCGCGCCAAATGTAGATGGCACCGATGTAGGCGAAGCTTTGATAGCCTTCAAATGGGCGCAGGCGCTTTCAGGCCTTGTTGATCTGACGGTCTTGTCGTTCCAGAGGCCCGATCGCGCTGATCTGTCCAGCCAGTTGCCGGGCGCGCGTGTTGTGACCTGGCCTGAACCCGCATGGGCCCGAAAGCACGAACGCCTCAACGCGATGCTCAAGCCTGCGTGGCCTGTATTTGCGCGGCGTGTGCGCAGATGGATACGCACGGCAAAACAGAGCGGAGAGTGTTTCGATCTGGCGCATCAACTGATGCCCCAAGCCGCCCGGTATGCGTCGCCGTTGCGCCATTTCGATGTGCCCTACATCATCGGACCATTGGGGGGCGCTCTGGACACGCCCGACGCGTTTCGCAGTGAAGCTTCAACCGCGCCCTTGTTCACGCGCCTGCGGGCATTGGACAGGTTTCGGTTCCGGCATGATCCGTGGTTGCGCGATACCTATGCCCGCGCTGCATGTGTTCTGGGCGTGGCACCCTATGTCCGCGACGTGCTTGCGGAGGTGCCCTTGCGCCGGTTCGAACCTGTTCTTGAGCTGGGCATTGATTGTGTTGAACCTGTAAAAGAGCGCAGCGCCGTGCCGGGTTGCCTCAAGGTCTTGCATGTGGGACGCGGTGTGCGCACCAAAGGGTTGCGAGACACGGTGCGCGCGCTTGTTTTGCTCAAGGATTTACCCGAGGTAACCCTGACCAGTGCAGGTGCCGGTGAGGAAATCGACATCTGCCATGCGGAGGCTGAGCGCTTGGGCGTTGGGGACCGGGTGACGTTTCTGGGCAGGATATCCCGCGATGCGGTCGAGGCACTTTATGCGTCTCATGATGCCTTTTGCTTTCCGTCTTTCCGCGAACCAGCGGGTGGGGTGCTCTATGAGGCGATGCGCCACGGTCTGCCTGTCATCACAGCCGATCGTGGCGGCCCTGCGTGGATTATTGACCCGTCATCAGGAATTAAAGTGCCGGTGACCCATCCGGATGACTTTGCCAAGACCATCGCATCGGCGATTCGCGATCTGGCATGTGCGCCTGACCTCAGAAGCCGCCTTGGCAAAGGCGCACGGGCCAAAGTTGCCCGTGAAGGTTTGTGGCCTGCGAAGGCTGCGAGCCTTGTTGCGCTCTACCGGGATATCATTGCGCCCCAAACGGTTTCACCAACACTACGAAAGGATAGGGTGACCTCTACCAAGTCACCTATAGAGACGCCTTTTACGCAGTAACATCAGCCCGTTCATCTGCGGTATCTAATTGCTCAACAGAAACGCAATTAGATGGAAAATACAGATGCTCAGATCAAACAAAACACGCCCGGTCGTTCTTGCAGTGTCTTCTGGTGGTGGACATTGGGCCCAGATGTGCCGGCTGGCACCTGCCTTCGCAGGCGCAGAGGTCCACTATGCAACGACTGACCCTTCCGCGGCAGACCACGTTGGCACGTCCAGACTGCACGTTTTTCCTGATGCCAACAAAGACACCCCCGTTCGCCTGGCCTTCTGCATTCTTCGTCTGGCGTGGATCGTGCTTCGGTTGCGTCCGCAGGTTGTGGTGTCAACCGGTGCTGCGGGTGGGTTTCTGGCGATCAAGCTGGCGCGTTTGATCGGGGCCCGGACGATGTTCATCGACTCGATCGCGAATGCGCGGGAGTTGTCGATCTCGGCCCGTTTGTCTCTGGGCGTCGCAGATCGCGTGCTGTCCCAATGGCCAAGCGTGGCCGCTCTCACCGGTGCGGAATACCGCGGCGCCGTTATCTGATCTCTTAAACCTTTTGAGGATATTGTAATGATTTTTGCTACCGTTGGCACACAACTGCCTTTTGATCGCTTGCTGTCGGGTCTTAACAGCTGGGCGATGAACAACCCCGAAGTTCCAATGCTGGCCCAGTCCGGCGCAAGCAAGAGCTCCTTTCCGAACCTCAGAACCGTCCCTCACCTTGGCCAGAAGTCTTTTAAAACGCATTTTGAATCCGCACGGCTGGTGGTTGCACATGCGGGAATGGGGTCCATTCTGGCGGCCGCTGAACTTGGCAAGCCCATCATCCTGATGCCGCGCCTTGCGAGGCTCAACGAACACCGCAATGATCATCAGCAAGACACGGCGAATGAAATGGCGAGACTGTCTAACGTAACGGTCGTTCATACCGAAGAAGAATTGCACAGCGCCCTTGATCTTGCGGTCGCCCGTAATTTTGCAACAGGCAGGCCCTCCGTCGCACAAATGTCCCGCGACCTTGATCCGTTGATTGATAGCATCCGGGATTTTGTCTGGACCGACCCGCGGCCTGCACCAGCGCCTGCCATGTCCTTTTGGAAGGCTGCGGCGTGACACAGGCAACACTCCTGATCCCCGCTCACAACGAAGCGTCGGTCATTGACAGAACGCTGCTGCACCTGTCGCGTGGGCTGTCATGGGATACGTTTCGGATCGTTGTGATCGCGAACGGCTGTTCGGACGCAACCGCGTCAAGGGCCAGGTCAGTTTTGCCACAGGCCACCGTCATCGAGACGGAAACACCCGGCAAGTGCAACGCGCTCAATCTGGGCTTTCAAAAGGCCGACAAGGACAAGCCCGTCATCTGCCTTGATGCGGACATTGATGTCACGGCAGAGGCGCTTGTTGCGCTGATCGAACCCCTGACCAATGGCACGGCACTGGCGGCGTGCGGTCGGATGGACGTGTGCACTTCGGGCGCATCACTCCTGGTGCGTGCGTACTACAAGGGATGGGCAACGAACCCCTATTTTGACCGTGGAAAATTCGGGGGGCTGTTTGCCTTGTCCCCGGACGCGGTTGCGCGGGTCTTCCCGTTGCCGCACATCACAGCAGACGACGAATTTATCCGCAGAAGCTTTGCGCCGGGCGAAACGGCACTGGTGGACAATTGCCGCTTTGGCGTGCGGGCGCCACAAACACTGGCCAGCCTTGCGCGCGTCCGGCGGCGCAGCCTGCGGGGCGCACGTCAAATCACGACGCTTGGTCTTGCAAGCCCGGAACGGGGCAGCATTGGGTCAGTGGTGCGGCGGGCAGCCCTGAACCCCAAAACCGTTCCCGATGTCGCGATCTATGCCTGCGTGAATGCGTGGGTCAGGTTCAATCTGGCGGTGCAGCCAAAACACGAAGGCCTGACATGGGAACGTGATTTGACGACACGAGGTGCGGGTTGATTACATGAACTCTGCATTGCCGGTCGTAGAAGACGACCAAGACTTGTCGGCACCCGCAGGGGCTGACGCCGCGCAACCCAACCCGGTTGCAGCACTGGTGCGTGCGATGCGCGGGCGGTGGAAAGCCACGATTGCCGCATCTCTGCTGTTGGGGTCTGCGCTGGCTGCTGCTGGGTATTTCTCGGGTGTGCAGATTTACCAGTCGCAAGCGATCTTGCGCGTTTTTCCACAAGAATCCAACATTCTGTATTCGACGGGCAATGGCTCTGTTCTGAAAACATTCGACAGTTTCGTAAAGGCTGAAACGACCTATGTCGCGTCTGACCCGGTCATGCGCCGCTCGGTCGAGGCGCTGACGGCGTTGCGTCCTGATTTAGCGGGTGATCTGAAGACATCAGACTTGTCCGGCTCCATCGAAATCAAGCGTTCAGACAGCCTGATCATTCTGAAAACAGGCAGCAAGGACACCGACTTTGCCCGGCAAAAACTGGAAGCCGTCGTTGCATCCTATCTGGCGTTGAAGTCCGAGGTTGAAGAGATCCGCACGGCTGAGCGGCTTTCGACGTTGCTGTCGCGCGAAACAGAACTTGCGGACCGCTTGTCTGTACTCAGGGCTGACAAACTTGAAGTTGGCGGCGAGTTCGGGATGAGCGCCCTCGCCAAAGCGCACATCGAAAAGATCGCGCGCATTGATAGCCTTGCATCCCGCAAGCAGGAAGTGTCCGCGACGCTGGCCAGCCTTGAGGCGAAAAGCAGCGAATCTTCGGTTGATACGTCAAATCAGGAAATCATGCGCGCAACCCTGCTTGACCGGGCGATGGCTGATCTGAGCTTTGAACGGGCCAAACTGCTTAGCCAACTGGCAGCGCTGCGTGCAGGCTTTCTGGATACGTCCGACAAACGCTTCCGGCAAGAAGAGCAGGCAAAGCTGGATCAGATCGCCGTGATTGAGGCAGCGGCAGCAGACCGCAGAGAGCAAATTCGCGTGCTGGGCCAAACCGGCGCGCTGACAGATGTGGCCCAAAGTGACACTGAAACGACGGTGGCCGAGATCAGGTCTCTTTATGACAAAGTCTCCAGCCAGCTGATCACGGCACGCGAGGAAGCACGCGACCTCAACCGGCGGCGCATTGATCTTGATCGCATTGAAAAAGAGATCGACGAAGCGCAGGGCCTGCTTGAAGAAACGCGTCATGCGTTGGAAGTGATCCGCCTGGAATCCGGGCGCGCCCTGCCGGGCTACGCGGTTGTCATGTCGCCGCCCTCGCAAGCTGGTGAACCTGCCGAAGACACACGGAAAATGTTCATGGCGGGTGGCATGGTCGCAGGTACGGGTCTGGCCGTCTTTCTGGTCCTTTTGCTTGGCCTGATGGAGAAAAGGGTGCGTTTTGCGGAAACACTGGTGCCCTTCATGAACCGCGTTCGTGTGCAGCAAGTGTCGCAAGCTGAGGACGCTGATCCCCATGCGGCTGATCTTTTGCGCAATGAACTGCAACTGCAAAGTCTCAGAAGGCCGCGGTTGGTGGGCAAGGCGCCGGTCATTACAATCGCGCGCGCAGGGGCGGGGAACACCACCGATTTTGCGCGCGCATTGTCCGAAAGCTTTGCGCGGGCACGGATGAAAACGCTTTTTGTGGATGCGGATATCGGACAGTCAGAGGGGAGCGCCGCAGGTGACGGCTGGCGGTCCTTGCTTGCAGGGCAGGTGGCAAAGCCTCAGCCTTCGCGCCAGGTGGACGGTCTGTGGGAACTGTCCGCAGTCACCAACGCATGGCCCGAGGATGGCATGGTGTCTGCCCCCATGGTCCGGTCTGCAATCGATGCCGTCACACAGTCGTTTGATGTAGTAGTCGTATCCGCGGGCAGTTTGCAGGATCGTCTGTCGGCGCAACTTGTGCTGTCAAACTCAGACGTAGGCGTGCTTGCCCTGACACCAAAGGACCTGCGGGCAACAGTTTTTGACCAGATCGACCGTTTAGATACCTTGCCCCGCAATGGAAGTGTCGCAGTGATGCGGCACGCCTTGCCCGGCGACCCTTGGCTCGCGGTGCAGACCAGATTTTATTGAAGACTGGAGAATTCAAGTGACGACGATGACCCTTGGGCCAATTTGGGCCCGGACCAGAATGCCTTTGGTCGGTGCAAAGCGCCTGATTGATATTGCTGTGACGTTGATGGCTCTTTTGCTATGTTGGCCAATTCTGGTTGGGATTTCTGTTGCGATTGCCCTGACGTCGCGGGGGCCGGTTTTCTTTGTGCAAACCCGCGTGGGCTACGCCGGAAAGACGTTTCTTATGATCAAGTTCCGGTCGATGTATGCGGATGCAGAGAAGCGCCGCGCAGAAATCGCAGTGTTCAACGACCGAGATGGTCTGTGTCTGAAAGTCAAACGCGACCCTCGGATAACGCCTGTTGGTCGGGTTCTAAGGCGCTGCTCTCTGGATGAGCTTCCTCAGTTGTTCAATGTGCTGCGGGGTGAGATGTCGCTGGTCGGGCCGAGGCCTGCACTGGTTGATGAGGTCGCAAATTATCCCGATCATGCCCACGCCCGCCACGACGTTCTTCCCGGTATTACAGGGCTTTGGCAAGTATCCGGTCGCGCGGATATCGGGTTTGAGCAGATGATTGCGCTTGATCTGGAATATGTCCAACGTGCGAGCCTTGCAACGGATGCCCTTATCCTGTTTCAAACCGTGCGCGCCGTTGTGAGTGGCAAGGGGGCGTATTAATTCAGCGCTCTGATCCCGTCCGTCGGATGGCCCATCGCTTGATCCCTCCGGGCGATGTCCGCCTCTGGCAGATTCAGGCGCGCGATAACACCCGCTTACTGTCTGTCGTCAGCACCCGATGGACTGATTTGAGGATTTGAACACATGAGGATTTCCGGTTCATCTTATCGCATACGGGAACGGGGTGACGAAGAAGCCGACCACATAGACAATCGCCCACTTAAACGATGATGCAGGTTGTAGCGGATCACCGGGTGCACACGCTGGAAAATAGACGCGTTAGCGCAGGCTATTCATCAACGCAGACCCGCTCACGGCGCCCTGGTGCATCACTCGGATCGCAATATCTATCGATCAAACATATTGACCGGCTGGCCTACCGTCACCGAACCGACCTTTGAGGGGCTGACCCGGCTTTATGCTACCGGACAACCCAGCCTTGCATCTTCAGCGATGAAGGTGGGCAGTTTCTAGGTGGCCATGCCATGAACAGCGACAACCGGCAAAAGACGCTGACCGCGCTCAATGACCTCTGGCATGGCAACGCGATCCGGCGCACGCGGGCGGGCGATGGCCATGCGACGCTCTACGGGCGGCGGCTGTCGGTTCACCTGATGGTGCAGCCTTTTGTGGCTCGGACCTTCATGGCCGACCGCATGGCGTCGGACACAGGCTTCCTGCCGCGTTTTCTGGTCTGCGAGCCGCCTAGCAACATCGGCTCGCGCCTGCACTCGACTGTGAGAGGCGATATCGCGTCGGTCGCAGCTTTCGGACAGGCCGACTGGCACGTCAGCGTCACGGAACAGGACGGGCGCAAGCTGCACGCGGCTTGCTGGAGATCGGGAAAACGAGGAATACGCAGATGACTGACAGAGAAAAACGGATCACGAAAGCGCTGGAG
>JBGCEG010000072.1:0-3608 GCA_045106135.1 Roseobacter sp.
CGCGCGTTGGCGCTTGATGCGGTCGCGGCTGCGAACTCAGGCCATTCAGGCATGCCCATCGGAATGGCCGATGCAGCAACCGTGCTGTTTGAAAAGCACATGAATTTTGACCCGACAGACCCGCAGTGGCCGGATCGCGACAGGTTTATCCTGTCTGCGGGTCACGGGTCCATGTTGCTCTATGCGCTGCTTTACCTGACCGGCTACGAGGATATGACGCTCGATCAGATCAAGAATTTCCGCCAATGGGGGGCCATCACCGCAGGTCATCCCGAATATGGCCACGCCACGGGGATTGAGACCACAACCGGGCCATTGGGTCAGGGGATTTCCAACGCCGTGGGTTTTGCCATGGCCGAAGAGATCCAGCGCGCGCAATACGGCAAGAAAGTTGTGGATCACTACACCTATGTGATCGCCGGCGACGGGTGCCTGATGGAAGGCGTCAGCCAAGAGGCGATCACCCTTGCAGGGCGGCATCAGCTGTCCAAGATGATTGTGCTCTGGGATAACAACAACATCACAATCGACGGCCCCGTCAGCCTGTCGGACCGCACCGACCAGGTCGGCAGGTTTGTCTCTGCCGGGTGGGAGGTCATTGAGGTTGATGGCCACAACCCGCTGGAAATTGATGCCGCCTTGACCCGCGCCAAAAATAACCAAAAACCCACGATGATCGCGTGCGAAACGCATATCGCGTTGGGGCATGCCGCACAGGACACCTCAAAAGGGCACGGCGCGCTCACCAATGAGGACCAAAACGCTGCTGCAAAAGCGGCATGGGGCTGGACAACCGGCCCGTTTGAAGTGCCCGACGACGTTCTTGCGGGCTGGCAGGCAATCGGCGCGCGCGGACAAGCCACGCGGCTCGCATGGGAGACGCGCTTTGACGCCCTGCCCCGCGGGAAACGCGAGACCTTCAATCGTGCCTATGCGCGTGACGTCCCCAAAAAACTGAGCGCGACCATCAAAGCCTTTAAAAAGCAGATGTCCGAAGCAGCCCCCAAGCTTGCCACCCGCGCGAGTTCGGAAAAAGTGTTGGAAGTGATCAACCCGATCATGCCCGAAACCGTTGGCGGGTCTGCTGATCTGACCGGCTCGAACAATACCAAAACCAGCGATCTTGGTGTCTTTGACACGGATAACCGGGGCGGGCGGTATGTCTATTGGGGTATTCGCGAGCACGGCATGGCCGCTGCAATGAACGGCATGTCCCTGCATGGCGGTTTGCGCCCCTATGGCGGCACGTTCATGTGTTTCACTGATTATGCGCGCCCGGCCATGCGTCTGGCGGCCCTGATGAAAACGCCCACCGTTTTTGTCATGACCCATGACAGCATCGGGCTGGGCGAAGACGGCCCGACCCACCAGCCGGTCGAACATCTGGCGATCAGCCGCGCCACGCCAAATACCCATGTGTTCCGCCCGGCAGACGCGGTAGAGACCGCCGAAAGCTGGGAGCTTGCCCTCAGCAGCAAAACCACACCTTCTGTTTTGTCGCTCACGCGCCAGGGGTTGCCCACGGTCCGCATGGAGCACAAGACCCGGAACATGGTCGCACAGGGCGCTTATGTTCTAGCGGATGCGACCGCCAAACGTCAGGCCATCCTGATCGCCACCGGGTCCGAGGTCGCCGTTGCCATGGCCGCCCGTGACATGCTCGAGGCCGAAGGCATCGGCACGCGGGTCGTCTCCATGCCCTGCTGGGAACTCTTTGAGGAGCAGGATGAAGCCTACCGCAAGCGCGTATTGCCCGGTGGTCCGGTGCGCGTGGCCATCGAGGCAGGCATTCGCATGGGCTGGGACCGCTGGCTCTTTGGTGAACGGGGCAAGCGCGAAAAATCGGGCTTTATCGGGATGCATGACTTTGGCGCCTCTGCGCCTGCGGATGTGCTGTTTCGTGAATTTGGCATCACCGCCGAGGCAACGGCACAAAAGGTGCGAGACCTGCTTTCAGGCAACTGGAAACCCGACACACGCGTGTGACGCGAGACGCTCTTTCCAACCAGGTCAGGTCCGTCAGTGCGACGGGCCTGTCGCGGCTTTGCTGAATACAGCACGCCAGAGCGGCGTTACGATCTTTTGACCGACCGGGATAAGCGCAAGCCCCACCGCAAGACCAAAGACACCGTCCAGTGCGGCCTTGGTCAACCATGCGCCAAAACCCATCATGTTTTCTGGCAAAGCCTGACCGACAGCAGCGGCAACATCATGGATCAGATGTTCCAGAAACCCTGCGCCCAACACCTCCATCCCGTGAATGACAATCGATCCGCCTACCCAGAGCATGGCGGCCGTGCCGACGATCATCAGTGCCTTCATCACATACGGCATGGCCAGCACGAGGCCGCGACCGGCACTGCGCGTGAGGCCAAGACGTCCCTTGGCAGCCATCGCCAACCCCAGATCATCCGCCTTCACAATCAGCGCCACGGCACCATAGACCAAAACCGTAATCATGATCGCAACCGTCGCGAGCGTCGCCGCCTCCATCCAGAAATTGCTTTCGGGGATGGCAGCCAGTGAAATCGTCATAATCTCGGCAGACAGAATAAAATCGGTCTTGATGGCCCCTTGGGCCTTTTCCTCTTCGAGATGCGCGGGGTCATCGACAGGACCATCGAGCGACAGATCGTCCGCTGGACCATGTCCGCCGAACCCCAGCGCATGGGCAACCTTTTCCGCCCCCTCAAAGCACAAATACGCCCCCCCCAGCATCAGCAGCGGCACGATCGCCCAAGGGGCAAAGTGGTTGAGCGCCAGACCCACCGGCAACAGATAGAGCAGCTTGTTGACCATCGAGCCTTTGGCAATGCGCCAGATGATCGGCAACTCGCGGTCCGCGGAAAAGCCCTGTACGTATTTTGGCGTGACCGCAGCATCGTCTATCAACGCACCCGCCGCTTTGGAGCCTGCTTTGGCCGCCTGCCCGATCACATCGTCCACTGAGGCCGCCGCCACCTTTGCGATGCTGGCAACATCGTCCAATAACGCCAAAAGTCCGCTCATTTAAGCACCTCCGCCCCCGCGACTCTGTGTTTCCAGTCTTGTGGTAGACTGTCGCGGGATCAAAGACAATTTACCAACATCGTTTTCCGTTGGCGCAAACATTGGGTGCTGTGGCGATACGTTTAACGCTAACACACGGAAAACACGGCCATTTAACCGTATCCCGGAGCACTTTGTCTCGTTATATATACCCTCAAATGAGACGGGATGTGGAGACGGGTAGAATGACAATCAAAGTTGGTATCAATGGGTTTGGCCGTATCGGCCGGTGTACACTATCGCACATCGTAAGCTCAGGACGGAATGACATTGATGTGGTGGCGGTCAACGCCACAGGGCCGCTGGCAACGGCTGCGCATCTGTTGAAATATGACAGTGTTCATGGCCGCTTTCCCGGCGAGATCGTCACGGGCGCCAACAGTTTGGATCTGGGCCGTGGGCCCATTCGCATGATGTCGAGCTACGACATGAACGAGCTGAACTGGGAAGGCGTCGATGTCGTTCTTGAATGCACCGGACAACATAACGACGGCACCAAGGCCAAAAAACACATCGAGCGCGGAGCGGCGCGTGTTCTGATCTCTGCGCCTGCTAAGAAC
>JBGCEG010000073.1:0-12757 GCA_045106135.1 Roseobacter sp.
GGTCAGCGATAACGGCACGGACCTGACGTCGAACGCGATCCTCAAGTGGCAGGAAGACCGCAAGGTCGACTGGCACTACATTGCGTCCCGCTGCCCGGCAGTGGTTTGCCTGCAAACCATGAGAGGGGGGCAAACCGATGCAGAATGGCTTTGTCGAAAGCTTCAACGGCCGCATGACAGATGAATGCCTGAACGAACATCTCTTCAACAACTTGCACCATGCCCGCAATCTCATCGGCGCATGGCACACAGACTTCAACCATTACCGACCACACCGTGTCAGACGACCAGACAGGCTTGCGATTTTCCGGGCAAAATCGGACGCACGAACCATTTTTCAGGCAGAGCCGCCGTTTCTTTGATGGTTTCGGGCGCAGTTTGAGCCCTACACGTCGCCACAGCCTTCCGACCCGCCTAACGTCGATTTCGCCGCCAGCATCTCTCAACCAAGCCGCGATCCGGTGACGCCAATACCAACCGCACTAGCGCCGCAACAGGATCGTGTCAGGGTCGTTGAAGAAACGGCGGAAGTACGAACTTTACCCCACAGCGCACCGAAGGGAGAACCGTTAAGCATCACCTCACCCTTGTGAAGTTGGGATACACTCAGGTCCTAGTCGCCGGACTGGCAGGCGAGGCGCCTGTTGCCACATGGGTGAAAGAGGGCCCAAAGAATGGAACAGATTTCGCAACCTATGTCTGACAGGTACCGATCCCGAGAATAACCCGGAATCGCCATAGTCTTCGGCAACTTCGTATCGCATCGAAACAAGGGAACGGCTGCCTCATGTAAAATATACGATTGATTGTTCCGTGATCTGCCGCCATGTTCGCCCGTCCTCAACCCAATCGCTAACACAGGTCTTGTAAGCAATCAGTTCAATTCGCGACCTGTACACACCGCTGCAAGTGCTTCAACACTTCTGCTTTATAACAACATCAAAACACTCTGCACTAACGTACGTGGTCATATCTGTTTCGAAGAAAAGGGTTTATGTGGTGAGAACCAATACTTCGGTCGGCAGTTACAAACTCTGAACGAAAGGCCAGCTCAGCAATTGCTCAAAGCAGGCAAGCTAAGGCAACAGCCCCGTTAAATATGTTCGTGTCGTTTCTGGCATCGATTACTCACTTGCCAGTTCAGATGCTGAACACCAGTCTCGGATTATGTTATAACAAAGCCGAGCACCTGAACGTCCATCAGCGCGCAGGTACAGGTAAATCAGAAACAAGCGTGCCTTCTTCGACATAGTAAGGAAACACCATGTTGTGGCGGGTATTTGTTTGATTAACGCGATATTCTATTCCGATACGCAAAATGCCACCGAGCCAGTCTTTTGTAATCACATCCACCGATATCAACGTAATGCGTGGTTCAAAAAACATGATCGCCTGTGTCACGGCCACACGAATGGCCGCGCGTGTTTCACCGTTCATTTGCTCAAAAACCAGATCCCGCAAACGACATCCATAGGTCGGGTGCATCACGCGCTCTCCGGGGCTGGTTTCCAGAAGGATCGAAAGGCTCTCAACAATGTCTGCCTCGCTCTGGCTCATGTAGGCTTCGCCCGTGTGCGGATCAAACCTTGGTGGAAACGACCATCCACGGCCAAGAAAACTGGGGTCTTCCTGCATCCTATCCTCCGATAATCACGGTGGGGGCCCCCAAGACAATCGTCCCGCCATGTGATGTGCTGTCGCTCATCCGTGCCGCAGGCGCACCGCCGATCATGACCGTACCGGACCCTTTGACGATCGTGGCCGGGGGGCCAACGCAGGTCACATTATCACCAACCACAGCGGCCGGAAGCCCTGCGATCAAGACGGTCGCTTCACCCGGGCCAATAATAGGACCACCCACATGAGGAACAACACCATTCACCGCCGGGCAGGTGTGCATGTCAGTCAATCGAGCAGCAGGGGGCATCTTCATTCATTCCTTAGTTGATCATCACAATGGAGCCTTTAACGACCGTTTGGCCACTTGCAGACAGTTCTGCCCCGGCGCTTCCTTTCGCCGTGAGCTGTGCCTGCGCCGTCACGTCTACATTCGCGCCTTCAATGGACGCATTGCCTGTCGCAGAGATCGCGACATTGCCGTCTGCGGTGATGTTGATATCGCCGGGGCTCGTCATGTCGATCCCCGAGCCTGTCATCTTGATCTCATTGCCCGTTGTATCAACAAGCGTGATTTCAACCGCATCATCATCCAACGTTACAATGTTGCCGCCCGGCGTTGAGATTGTGATGACCTTTTTGACATCCTCAAATTCAATTTTCAGCTCGTTTTTCGTGACAATGGCCTTAAACGTGTTTTCCTCGTCCGGCGCGTAGGGTTGAGCGGTCGTGCCATTATGCAAAGCCCCCAGGACAACCGGATTGTCCGGATCACTGCTCAAAAACCCAACGACAACTTCATCATCAATTTCCGGCATAAAGAAAATACCGGCCTCTACGGTAGAATACGGTGTCGCGAAGCGTGCCCAAACAAGCGTTTCCTCGCCGTCATGCACGGGAATATTGACTTCAATACGCAACCTGTCGTCCGGGTCCCCAACAATTTGAGTTACTTTACCAATATGCAAGCCCTGCACAGGTGCTGTGAGCGCCGCAGCACTGCTGCCACCAAGCGCAAATTCATCTGCTCTCCAGGTTTGTGGTGCGCCGATCGTGACTTCCGTGGACCATTCACCTGCCTGCAGGATGTGCTCAACCTTGCCGATAAACGCATTACCGCCAAATACGTCACCTGCGCCTTTGACTTCGATGGTTTTGCCCGGCAAAGGCAGGCTGTTTCCTAAGAATTTGACCGTACCCCCCATTGTTTGCAAAACAGAACGCTCGATGCGCGCGGTACTCGCTGCTTTGAGGACATCAGAGGCGTAGTTGGCTGAGGTCGTAGCAGCAAACTTCTGGGACCCGGACGCCGCTGTCAAATCAGACGCGGTTTGGTTTCCAAAGATCGGGTTTGTCGCCGGTGCGCTCTGCTCTTTGACTGTCTCTTGCGCGCTGTCGTCCCACGCGGTCAAAGTCGCCTCGTCCGCCATATTCATCGCTGAAACAGAGGTATTCATCTCCAGAACGTCAAAGCCCAGCGTCAGGGAAAGCACCGGTGCCGAAGACGGGTCCGGCTTGTCGATGGTGACTTCCCCGTCGCTGACGATGACGATCTGCTGGTTGCGGTCTGCAAGCGCACGCAAGTAGTCCCAGTCGCGCGCGTTGTGCCGCAGTTGGTCGCGCGCATCAGAAGATGTTGCGGAAACGGTCGCCTTCAAACCCGCATCACTGATGATTTCAGACATGATATCACTGTCTTTCATCTTCTGATACTGACCGTTGGCCGGCACGATGGTCATCAGATGGGCTTTGTCGCGGCACAGCAAAGACATAAACGGCTCTTCACCGCGCACAATCAGGTTCTTTTTGAAAAGGATTCCCTTAAACAGAACGTCGCCGGTCCCGTCACCATACCCTGTTGAAATCTCAATTTCCGCACCAAGCGCAAAAGTCTTGCCGTCCATGTCAGAAAAGTCATTTTGCGGCACAGAGCCTGTTCGAATGACAACCAAGGCTTCGGGAATCCGCCCAATTTCTTTCGTCACCTCAACAGAGCTGATCATGGCCGTGTCGGGTATTTCTGTCCCATTCATTTTGATAGAGACAAAAAGCGGTCCTTCAGTGTTCTGTGTCGGACTATCTGCCATGTGTCACCTGATCGGCGGAAAGCGAAGCAACGTGCCCGGCATCAGCGTTCTGAAGCCGTCCAAATCGTTGACACGTGCAATTTCCATGTAGCGCGCGGCGTCTTTGTAAATGCGGTGACACAACAGCGGCAGCGTATCGCCCTCGCGCACCATCACCATATGCGTCATGTCAGGGGACGATCTGTTGGCTTCAACGGCCTCCATCCCTTCGGTCACTGCCTCGACAAAGCTCAGGGATATCTTGGCCCGCAGCGGCGCGCCTTCGGGATGAAACAAGGTATACTCCAGGCTCATACTCGTGAGCCTGCCATAAAAGCCTTCCAACCCTTCGCCCCAGACAATCTTGACCGGATTCGGCTCGTGCGTGTCGCCGTCGTAATCGTAAGCGATATCGCGCAGTTTCGCGACTTGATCAGGCACCGTGTCCACATCCGTATCGGGCAGGACACCGGTCCCGTCGAGCGTAATGGAAAAATCCAGTTTCTCTGCTTCTGCCTTTGAGAACTTGGTAATGGCGGCCGACTTGCCCACGGCCCCCTCGGACGCGCCCGAGTACTGAAGACCCAGTTTGTGCGAATACTTTTCCGGGTTTATTGTGGCTTCAAAGATATTGCTGTCACCGGACTGTTCGCTGATCTGATCATCGTCGATCTTGCAGCGGATTATCTTAAGCTTAGCCATCCGTCAGCGCTCCTTTGCACGGCGGTTCGCCTGCTCGATCAAGTCCTTCATTTCGTGCAGCAACTCGCGCCGCAAGCGCTGCATCTCAACGTGCATCTCTTTATTGCTTGCGGCATTTTCCTGCGGCTGCTGTCCAAATGTGCCACGCACCACAAGGCTGCCGATCTCAACCGCCATCACATCCGCCGGATAAGTGTGGTGTAGGCAAGTTCGATTGTCTCGACCGCCAATTCGTTTTTCATCGCGTCAAATCCCCCTACGGTCCATTTCACCGGATACGCATTCTCGATCGACCAGGCCGCAACCGGCAGGCGCATTTCGTTCAGCAAGGACACACCAATATCCTTGGTGGTGATCGTCTCGGAAAAGTCACCTTCAATTGTTGATTTACACCACTGCACCAGCCCGCTCATGGCCGTCGTCATCCCACGTTTCAGCTTGAGATTTCCGCGTTTTGCCGGTTTGGGCAGTTGATGCACAAAGCGGTTCTCGCCACCTTCAACGACCGCTTCAGTGTCCAACCCGTGCTCAAGACCAGACACCTCCTGAAACGCCATATCCGGAACGGGAGGGATAAGCCCCACGAACATCACCGAAAAATGAAACGCAACAGGAGGTGTAAAGAGGTCCATAACAAAGATCAGGCGTTTTCGATCACAAAGCCTTCGTGCGCGATCTCAATGCTTTCCACGGCAACTTCGTTGCCTTCCGCCTTGAGATCGGTCCCCGACACTTTAACCGGGAAGGCGTTTTGCACCTTCCAGACCATCGTGGGGGCCTGCGCCTCATCCAGCAGTGAAATCGTGAGCGCTTTGCGTTTGATCACGTTCATCTTGATCTCGGCAAACCAGTCAAAGATCGCGTTATCCTTTACAAACACGCCTTTTTTCATGGTGATATTACCGGTCTTGATCATCCCCGGCATCTTGATCGTTGAAAACACCGGGTTGTTGCCCGCGCGATATTCAAGCGGTTGGGTTTCAATATCGAGGCCGGAAACCTCTTGAAACGCCAGTTCCGTATCGTCCCACTTTACCTGAAAGTGGAACTTTGGAAGCGGCCATATCGCATTTTGGGCGGAGCCATCATCAGCCATATCTTTTATCCTCTAACTGTCGTGTTTCTTATGATTTCTGCAATTGCTGCATGAATGTGATCTCAATGAACTCCGCAGGCCGCGTGACAGCGACAAGAACGGTGATCCGCAAAATCCCTTCAAGGATGTCCACGGGTGTCATCGTCTCGCCCAAGCCTACGTGAACCGAAAACGCATCAGCGGGAACAGCACCGGCAAGCCCGCCCTGTTTCCACACAGACGTCAGGAAGTTTTCGATCATCGACCGCATGGTGACCCAGGTTTGCGCGTTATTTGGCTCAAACACATAGGCTTTGGAGGCCAGTTTGATGGATTCCTCGATCATGATCATGGTGCGGCGCACGTTGATGTAGCGCCAATCAAGCGAGTTCCCGTCGAGTGTCCGCGCGCCCCAGACCAGCGTCCCCTCGCCCACAAAAGGTCTGATCGCATTGATCGATTTGCCCGTTGTTGAAACGTTTAGGTTTTCCTGCTCTTCGTGGTTGATGTTCACGCGCGGTGCGACAACCGAATTCACAGACACGTTCGCCGGTGCTTTCCAGACACCACGGCTGTCGTCCACGGCGGTGTAGATGCCGGCCATGGCGGCAGCGGGTGGCATCACGTTCATGTACTTTGCGATTTCGTCCATGATTTCGGTATAAAGCGGTACGGTCGCCCGCAACGTCTTGTCCACCGTCGCCGCTGACGGGTTCTGGAACTTGAGCGGCTCAACCGGGCCGTCCATCAAAACACGCAACGGGTTGGGGTCGCTGGTCACGTCGTCCGTCTTGATCGTGTAAAGGATCGCTGCTTCCGGGCCGCCAAACTCTTTTTCAGGCGTGAAGGTCACTACACCTGTATCGGCAACAGCCCAAGTACCAACGCCGCCTTGCTTGAGGCTTTTGCCTGCCGCGTCATCCGACCCGAGGATTTTGACAGTCTTCGGATCCGCATCAGGATGATCCGCCACGACGTTAATCTCAAGAGCGGTTTGCGCCTCGACCTTGTCAGGGTCGAGCAGACCGCCGACCACTTCAACAGCAATAGTTTTCGCCATGCTGGCAAAGTCATTGCGGTCCGTGACCAGCAGGTCAAACTTCCCTTTTGAGGGGCCGTCCTCAGCGTGCTGAAAGCTGACTTCATTGTCTTTCAACTGCTGCTGCGTGAACTGCTGGGCGGGCTTGTCATTGACAAGCAAGGAGCCCGCCATCTTGTCCGTATTTCCGCTGAGCTTGTAGATCAGTTCGTTGTCGTCACTGTCGTCATCTTCGGAAATGACATCCTTGACGGTCACTGGCACGGCTTCACCGCGCGGCACCGAGATGGTGAAGTCACCGTCCATGACAGCAGCACCAACCCGGTCAATCTCTGCCGAGATTTCCGGATCGCGCTTTACCGCCTGCTTCAGAAGACCGATCAGTTTGTTACGGCTGTCGGCTTCGATGTTCTCAAAGTTGAAGTCACGTGTCTGATAGATTGATGAATCGAGCCACGGGTAATAGGCGGCACCGTAGTCGAGGTTGTTGATGCCAATATCATTGCGGAACGATGCGACCGGATTGCCAAGCGGATCCTGCTGGCTCAGATGGCCCATCGAAATATCAAGGATGGCAAAGCGGTTTCTCATTTCTGCACCGCAATGCATCAGCATGGCCTGCTGCACCTTCACCGCATTCTGACGGACCATACGCGTGGTCTCGGGGATCACGAGCATGGTTGGCTCGGGTTCCTTTTTCAGCGTCTTGATACCTTCAAGTATCTTTTCGGCGTCAATGGTGTCTGGTCCAAATTTTCCGGTCTCTTCGTTTTTGACTTCATAGTTGCCCACGGAAACCACGTAGCAGGGGCCGCCACCATTCTGAAAAAACAGTCGCATGGCGCCATAAAGACAAAAAGCCGTGTTGGACTGGACAAGCTCGTGCTCTTCCTCGCCCAGCGGACCTTTGGTCTTGAACGTGGCCTTTGGCAAAACGGCACCTTTGGCAGCGCCTTCCACCGACAAGGGTGACGGCTGCGGAAGCGGCTGAACCTTCTCGATTTTGAACTCCGGCTCGTAGCCAAATCCGAAATAGCCGTGGAACTCGGCCATGGACGTGATCCGCATGGGCTTGTTTGTCAGCGAAACTGGGCCGTTCACCGCTTTTTCAGTGTAGCCGATAAAGGCCGGAACGGCTGTCGCGACCTGAACGACCGAGTTGGGAAATGCGCTTTTCTCGACGATGTAAACGCCCGGCGTCTTCATGGCCATGTTGGTTCTCCTTTACCAAAGTGTAACGTAAATATCCGACTGTAACCGCGCTGCGTTTCCGGCGATCTCAGGGATTGGTTTGAACGATTTCCCCGCAGCGGGAAGGACTGGTATCAAAGTCTCGGGACCAAAGGCACTGGGACGTTGCAACAAAAACTTCTGGTCGGGCCGTGCCCGCGCAGGCAAAGGGGCGTCTGACCGGATCACCTGCGCCTCGCTGCCATCGGGCAGACGCTTGCGGCCTTGCACAGTGAACGAAAACGATGCGGTAGGGTCGATGACCTCCAGATCGTCGGACACGCCCGGACCAGTCACATGATACGCCCAGAGGGCTTCGACCGCGTCAAAGGCGATCGTCACCTCACGCAGGTCCATGCCTGACATGAACACATCCACCTGCGCAATCCGCTCCATACGGTTTCGCATGGCCCCCGGCGGCGCTGTAGCAGGCCCAAAGGCAAGCGAGGTTTCATCCACCGGCATGCTCAGGGTCAGCACATGACCCCATTCCGCAAACCGCGTGACAGAGAACACATCGCTGCTGGTTGCGATGACGTCGAACGACAGTTTTTCGGGGATGTCGTCCGCCTCTTCACCAATGATGAGAAAGCGGTTGAGGTGCCGGCGCAGGATCAAACCCTGCTTGTCGAACAAATAGGGGTTGGATGGCACCAGCCGCAAAGGGATCGGCGCGTCGCCATAGTAGTCATGCGCAAGGGTAACAATGAGACGTGACAGGTAATGGCTCACCCCTCCACCTCCGCAGGTCGTGCGTCTTGTCCGGGCCGTGTGACCAGCGGCACGATACTCGTCAAGGCACCTGCATCAATGATGACCGACCGCATCTTGAACATGACAGACGGCACGTATCGCCCCCCAAGGTTCCCCCACATCTGCCCCATTTCCTCAACCTTGAGGTTCGCGATCTCAAAACTGAGCTGGCTCAAACCGGCGGGCATGTCTGGCGTCGTTTGCGGCGACATCACGGGATAGGCCTGAAAAAAGGTCAGGGCCGTTGAAATCAGCTTTAATCCTTCAGCGTAGGTTTCGGCCTCGTAGGCGGAGGCCAGCATAAAGTAGATATCAAGATGCTGCGCCTGACTTTGCACCATTTGCGGGCTCATACGCGGCCTGCCGCCACGCGGGGTCGAATCATGCGCGATGTTGGTGACAAACATGACCAGACGATTGCGCGCGTCTGGCGCAGGCTTGCCTTCGGCATCGGTCAATGGGGACAATGACACAAGCTCATCCTGCACACCGTAGCGGGCGGCCAGATGGCTGTTCAGTCGCTGCGCGACCAGTGTCAAAGCCTGATCAATCACAGCGGCATACAACGATGTCTGACGCACAGTAAAGCACGCTTGGGAGCCGACATACTGTCTGGCATTTTCCCTCCTCGCGGAAATTGTAACCCCAGCGTAGACAAACCTTGGCAAAAATCAACTAATGAGTGCATTTTATGCACGTTTTTGTTGAAATTCCCGAGTGTTAACGGGAGAGCCGCCGTCCCAGCGTGGTCACGATCAGACCTGTCGCCACGAACCACAAAGAGACATAGACGTATGTCGTCAGAAGAAATGTTGGGCTGGACCCACTGGCAATGACGATATTTGCGCGCCCGACGATCTCATCCGCACCAATCACGGATGCTGTGGCCGACGCCATGATAATGATCAGAAAATACTGGATCCACGCCACAGCAAAGACTTCACGGGCACCCGTCAGCCCCTCACTGCGTTGGACAAAGTACCCCAAAGACTGATCAGACGCGAATCCGATGACGGGAAACGTCAGCGCCAGCGTGGCTTTCAACCAAAGGGGCAAACTGTAGATTGTGCCGTTCAGCGTGACCTCGGACGGCAACATAAACGCCATGTAGAACATCAAAACAAAGCTCGGCACGTTGCGGCACAAATCGGTCATGAGCCTTGCCGGCACCCGTATCGTACCCCCTTTGGCGCGCAAGGCGCCCAGCCCGACGCCCAGCGCCGTGCCCAATCCCATGGACAGCACGGATATGAGCAAATTGTTTGCGAATCCGCCTGCCAGATAGGGCGTGCGTTCGATCAGGACGGCCAGATCACTCACGCGGCACCCCCCGCCGCTCGTTTTGCACCAGAATACGCTTGGCAGAACGGAAAACGACCAAAACAACCATCACAAACAGGAAGTACGTCAACAGCAAAGAGTTCATCAACGTCGCCGCACTGCCGCCCTCAGTGATAATCAGGTTTACCGTGGAAATCAGTTCGGTCAGCGCAATGACACTGGCCATGCCCGCACCCTTCACAATATTCACACACGTAGAGACCAGCCCGTCATAAGCCCGGATCAACGCCCGCCCGAGCATGCGCCGCATGGGGATGCTCGGTGTGGCCTCGCTTTCTTGCAGCAAGGCATGACTGATCAGCACGGCATTTGTGGCACCGGCGTAAAACGACAGAATGATGCCCGCGATCAAAAAGGCGCTGGGCGCGGCAATATCAGCCGTCGTCAGCAAGCCACCCACGCCAAAGAATACGATGTAAAGCTGCAGGATTGGTGGAGTCATTCTGGCAACGACGATGATCCACCGCACCGGCATCCCAAGAATACGGATGATGCCGGTCGCCTGCGCGGTGGACGCATGGAAAAGCCCAAGCAAAACACCAACCAACAGGGACCCTGCAATGGCGACGGCAGACAGCGCAAAGGTCAATCCGAACCCCGAAACCAGCCGGTCCCGGTCGTAGCCATCAAAGAAAACGGACAGGTCCAAGCCTGTAAAGTCGGTGAAACCCTGTGCCCATGCGGGCACATCGACCGCGGATGCGCCAAACCGCAGGGCGTCTTTTTCAAGGCATTGCGCTGGAAACTCTTGGGTGTCCGGATCACGCAGGCAAATGCGACCTGTGGTATCTTCGGCTGTCCACAGGGCCTGTTGCGCGTCCAGATAGGGGCTTGGCGTCAGACCCCATTTTTCCTGCAAGTCGAGAAACACACCAGTGGCATGCAATTCAGCAATAAAGTCAGAGACAAAGCGGCCTAATTGGCCGTTTTGCTCATCAGGCGCCACGGCCATCGCCCAAGGCACCACCAGAATAGACGGTAGCACGATGTCAAACGCAGGATCGGCATCAAGCGCCGCCTGCTCAACAAGCGCCACATCATCAAAGGCCCAGCCAACGCAATCGCCCTTTTTAAGCGCCTGCAAGGCATCACGCGGGCTGGCATAATAAAGGCCAGACACGAGATAGGTGTCATCTAACGTCCGGTTGTAGTACGCCCCTTTTACCATGCAGACAGGGCGGCCGCGCATCTGCCCCCAATCGGTAAAGGCGATATCGGTCCGGCCATATAACGCCACGCCACTGGCATAGTAGTTGGGTTGCACCAGACCAGATTGCTGCCGCCTTTCCTCTGTGTCGCCCATGGTCGCAATGATCACGTCAATCGTGCCGGAGTTCACGCGCCCCAGCCTGTTGGCCGAGGTCACGGGGATCATCTCAAGATCGACACCCAACCGGTCTGCAAGCATGCGGGCCACATCAGGCTCTAACCCGATAATTGCGTCCTCCGCGTTCCGGTAGCTCATGGGTTTGTAGTCGTCTTTCACGCCGACGATCAGGCGGCCCCGCGACAAGATATGATCCAACCGACCTTCGGTGATCTGCGGCACGGCGGCAGGAGGCACCTCTTGCGCAAAGACGGCAGGAATGCACGCCATCCACAAAAGAACGCTCACTGCGAACAGGCCAAGCCGTTTCATGCACGCGCCTCTGCCAGAATACCGTACCCCCATGCTGCGGGACACAAGGGCGTCAGTAATCTGTCCAGCCATCTGGCAGTGGCATGGTTGAGCAACCAGCTTTCAGGAAAGACGCTTTCTGCGCGCAGCGACAGGACCGAAAACCCGGCAGCAGCCAGTTCACGGGTCAGGCGTTGGGGGTCATAGAGCTGATAGGGCAGCGTCAGATGTGTGCTACCCATTTGCCGGTGGTATTCGATAACGTCATCTGCGCCTGCACGGCGTTGTTCTGCATGAAAACGCCGCAGCTTGTTTGGCACCGAAATCAAAAGCGTGCCTGTCCCAGGTTTCAACGCGGCGTGTATCTGAGCCAGCGCCTGCTGTCGCTCCAACGCATCAGACACATGCGCGAGCACGCCAAACAGGCACAGAACTACATCCGCCTGCCCCGCACCCTTTACATATTCGGAGAGGGCAATTGGATCAGGGCCTAGAACGCCCAGATCTGCCCAGCCTTGCTGCTGCGCGCGTTCTTGCAACAAGGCGAGGGCTGCGGTGCTGATGTCAAAACCAGCGGCCATGCCCACGTGGCCTTTCAACGACAGCAAATAGCGCCCACTGCCACACCCAAAATCAATCAAATGCGCCGCTTTCGGCAGTATAGCCAAAATGCGGTGCCATGTGGTCAGGTTGGGATGCGGGTAGCGTTTGTCGTAGTGTCCGGACGTGAAATAGGTGTGGTATGCAGCCGCCAACCCTTTGCCATGCGGTACAGGCTGTGTTTTGTCCGGGCTGCCCATCAGTTGGGCGCTACCGTACCGACGCCAAGGTATGCTTCAACGCGTTTACGCCACCGCGGGTCGCGCATCATTTCGATGATGGCACGGTCGATCCCACGGCGCAGTTCTGGCCGGTCCCGGGCAACGCCCCAACCGTAGGGTTCGTTTCGGTAAACGGCGGAATCCACGCTCACACGGTTTTTGAAGCGATCCAGCCGGGACAAATAGGTCAGAGCGATCCAATCGCCCAGAACCGCGTCCAACTCACCATTGTCCAAGGCGGCCACCGCATCCACCCAAGACCCATAGAGCACACAATTTCTGATTTCGACTGTTTGCGTGTGATGGGCGCAAACAGCGCGTTCCTGCGACTGCCCACGCACATCATATTCGCTAATCAGAAACTCCTGCGCGGTTGATCCTGTCAGCGTGCCGATACGCATCTCGGGCAGGCGTTCTGCGGGGGCCAGCACGTTTGACCCGATAGAACCGACAAAAGCAGACGTCAAAACACCGAGGATCGTCGCAGATAAAACG
>JBGCEG010000074.1:0-26479 GCA_045106135.1 Roseobacter sp.
ACCTTGCTGGCCTCGATCACTTCGCGGGGAAGCGCCTGCAGGCCAGCCAGCAGCATGATCATCATGAACGGGATGAACGTCCATGCGTCCATCGCCATGATCATGAAACGCGCCATTTCGGGCGAGCCGAAAAAGCTGGGCTCAAACCCAAGGTCGCGAACAACCCGTGAGATGGGGCCGAACCGCACCTCCAGCATGGATTTACCGACCATCCAGCTGACCGCTACCGGGGACAGCATCAGCGGGAGCAGGAATACCACACGGAAGAATTTGCGCGCCCTGATCTGCGCATTGAGCAACAGCGCCAGCCCAAAGGCGATCACGTATTCCACGCTGACGGCTGCCACGTAATACACCATGTTTTTCAGCGCGTTCCAGTAGAACGGGTCCTGCCACATCTGGATGACATTCGCCCAGCCATTGGGCTTTGGGCCATCGGCGGAGGCAAGGTTCCAGTTGGTGAACGAGATATAAAGCGCGAAAAGCAACGGGAAGATCACGAGGCTGATCACGAACAACGCCGCAGGCAACACAAACAGGGCGCGCTTGCCATGTTGCCCGCGCATGACGACCTGTGCGGCGCAAAGGGCCGTGGCCCAGAGCAGATAGGCATACAAGATGGGCCGCCACGTCTCAAAGCCGAATCCGAGGCGGCCTGTCTCATGCGCAAACTGCACGGTGGCAAGGATCACCACCAAGGCGGCGGTGCCCCGCACCATCCAGCGCCCGAGTGCTATGCGGGCGGCCGGAATGTCATCCGCCGTCACAGTGTGAAGAAGGTCACCTTCGTTGCTCATGATGCTTTGCTTTTCATTGTGCTTCAGAAGTCTGACAAATCTTTTGGGGCAGAGGGATGGATGAAATTATTTTTCAAATCCGACCTGACGCGCTCAACAAGATCGCCCAGATAATCGTATCGGGTCTGCGAACCCCTCAGTTGCTTGAAGTCAAAAACCTGATCATAACTAATTCTGTAATCTTGTGTCAGAAAATAAACAGTCTCCAGGAGAACTCGATACTGCTCTTCCTCGATCGGGCATGTTTCTCCGGCACTCTGTGTCGCGGGCAGGTCGCACGCGACGCCAATGCCGATGGAGCCTTGGTTACTTCCTGACGCAACAGCAGGTGTTTTTCCGATCGGTCGGGCCGTTTCTACGCGGCCGTCTGTGCGAACAATCAGATGTTCGCCAATATCGCTCCATCCAAGGTTCTGGGTGGCGTAGGCGCTCAAGCTCGAAAGCGGTATGTCATTCGTTGCAACAATGATGATCCGGTTCACGTCGCGGGCAATCTCGGTAGGGGCAACAGTGTTGAGCTGGCTGACACCCGCCTCCCGCAACAACCGCTGAAGCTCCGCATTCTGGCGATCAAGTTCTTTGCGCAAAGCCTCGACGGCTGCTGATTCTGCTTCAGTACTTTGCGTGTCCAGCTCTTCTCTGAGTTCCTGCAGGGCGGCGTTGGTCTGCTCTTTCTCTTCTTCTGCCTGCGCGATGCGATCAAGGCGCGCTACTTCATCTTCGGCCCATTTGCGCGCGTCCTCGTCATCCAGCGTGCGCGACAGGTAGCGCAACACAAATACACGTTCCAAGCCGGGCGGCTGAGCAAGGGTTTCGCGCAGAATGTTCAACTCCTGATCCTGCTTGCTGCCCTCATTGAGCAGGCTTTGCGCTTTGGTTTCTTCTTTTGCCAGTTCAATGGCTTGCTGTTGCGACAGGAAATTGCCGACCACCTCTGGCACGGTCAGAAAGGCGCTGATCACACCCACGATCGCCGTCACCCACGCGGGGCTGTGCCAGATCGGTTTGGAGGTCGCTGTTTCGTCACCCATGGCGTGACGTTAGCGCGGTGCGCGGGCGCTGTTAACCCTCTTATTCGGTGGGAGGCGGTGGAAACCTTACACCACCGTACGGTGCTGCAAGGCTTGGTCAAGAAGGCCTCCCTATAACGCTGCATTCCAGACAGAGGGCTTAACGCCAAACGCGCGGCACTGCCTGCGCAGCGACGCGCGTTGCGCCTGCCATGCGACAAAAGGGGTTTAAAAACATGCGATTGTCGATGTATCTTAAGGCTGCCAATAACGGGAAACCGTCCGCGCCCCCGACCGGGGCCGTGTTTGAACTGTTTATCAAGGACAAACCCGCACTTCATCCCGTCAAGCCTGCGCCGCGTGCATCTGATGCCGATCCTTCCTGATCTGCCCACCACTCTCATCGGGTACTTCAGTTTCTTTGAGTGGGACATGCGCCTTGTGGCGCTGTTTATCCTGTAAAATCTGTGATCACGGCCGTGCCCGGTGCGGTTGGGCCTTTCATGGCCTGCAACTCTGCGCTTGCGCCTGACAAGGGCACTTCGCGCGCGACCATCGGGTCAAGGTTGACGTCACCGCGTTCGATCATCTCCAGCAGGGTGGGGTATTTCCACGATGGCATGCCGCGCGTGCCGAAAAATGACAACTGTTTGGTGTAGATCGCGCGCATGTTCACCCGCATATGACCATCTTGTCCCGCTGGCATGCCGATATGCACATGGCGACCCAGAATGCCCAGACATTCGATGGAGGCGTTGGTCGTGGCCTCAATCCCCAGTGCCTCCAGTGACACCTGAGCGCCACCGCCGGTAATGTCGCGGATCGCCTCGGCTGCATCCGTGTCCGCTGCGTTCACCACCGCATCTGCCCCAAGGTTGCTGGCAAACGTGAGCTTTTCCGCCACCACATCCACAGCAACCACGCGCGCGCCCAGCATTTTGGCCAGTAACAGCGCCGCAAGGCCGATGCCGCCTGTGCCATGCACGGCGACCCATTCCCCTGCGCGCACATTGGCCCTGTCTGTCAGCGCATGCCACGCGGTCGTCACGCGACAGCCAAGGCCAGCGGCAAGGGCTGGCGACATGGATGCAGGCAGGGGCACCAGATTGTGATCAAAGGGGACGGCGACAAATTCCGCATAGGCCCCCGGCGTGCCGAAACCGGGCACGATCTGGTTGGCGCAGGTGTTTGACACCCCGGTGGAGCACGCGGGGCAATCGCCGCAGGCCAGAATGAACGGCGCGATCAGGCGGTCACCGATCTTGTGCTTGGCGCGGGGTCCTGCCTCGACCACGGTGCCGCAGTATTCGTGGCCAAGGATCGACCCGTTGGTGACCTTTGGATGCTCGCCCGTCCACCCGTGAAAATCCGAGCGGCAGACGCCACAGGCGGCAACGTCCAGCACGACGCCGTTTTCCGGGCAGGCGGGGTCATCGACGGTTTCAATGGACAGGTCGTGGTGAAATTCTCTCACAACAGCGGCGCGCATTTGTCTCTCTCTTTGGTCTGGTATGGGGCGCGGTCAGAAATCACAACGCACCAAAAGGGTTTTGGTTTTAAACGAAAAAGGGCGCGGCAGGTGATCGCCGCGCCCCATGGTTGCCTTTGTGGGGGGCTCAGAGGCCCAGTGAGGCCTTGTAGACGGCGATCTGGCTATCACGCCCGATCTGGTCCGTGATCTTTTCCCAAGCCGCAGCAATTGCATCTGCGGTCTCCTGAGCGGATCCGTACTGACCGGCGTAGCCTTTGGCCAGTTCGTCTTCCGCGACGGAGTAGTATTGGAAAATGCCGGGAATGCGCGGCTCAATCGCCGCGTTGGGGTGGTTGTAGCTGTCCGCGTTGGAGCCGAGGTAATCCTCGATATAGGCGCGGTCGTAGCCTGCTTCGTCCCACTCCTCATACTGGAAGTGCGAGTTGCGGTAAGGCTGAAAGCCCGACGGGTAGGCAGAGGCCCAGAGCGACAGGTCCTTGCCCCCCAGATGGGCCGCGGCAGACCATGCGGCTTTCTTCTTTTTGTCGTCGCCCTCGACCGTGGCCATGACGTAAACGCCCCAGCCGATATAGGCCATGTTCGGGGCCTCATTGCGGGTTTCTTCCCATGCGCCTGCCTGCGCGTTGTAGACCCGGTCAGAGGCGGGGTTGATGCCAAAGCCCACAACATCGCCCACCACAGAGGTGTCGGAGGTACGCGCGCTTGAGCCCACATCGCCCCACCACATCAGCATGGAGCCGGTGCCGGCAAGGAACTGCTGGAAGGCCGTTGTGCCGGGGTCCGCGTTGATCTGATCTGCCGGGTAGGCACCCGCCTCGATCAGGTCCATCACGTCCTGAATGGCCTGTACCCATGCCGGGTTGTTGACCATGGGCGTCATGGTTTCGGGATCAAACAGCCATGCCGGTGAATTGGGGTGCTTGGCGTAGGCAGAGGCGCGGTTTTCAAGGAAATAGAACCCGAAACCGCCCCAGCCCTTGAGCGGATCAAGGTAGCCATGCGCGGGCAGTCCGGTCAGCGGATCTTCCTTGCCGATGAGGTCTTTGCTGACCTGATTGATTTCCTGCCATGTGGTAGGCACCTCCGTGCCGCCGATGGCGCCTTCGCCAAAGTAGTCCTTGCGATACGCGAAGGAATGGCAGTCACCGTCAATCGAGACGCGGTAGGTTTTGCCGTCCCATGTGCCCACGGGCGCCTTGAGGTAATCCACATAGTCGTCCATGTCGATCAGATCGGCCACCCAGTCAGGCATCTCGGAGGCGAGGCCTTTGCCCAGCACGTCACCTTCAAACGGGGCGCCCATCTCGACGATGTCAAAATCCACGGTGCCGGTGGCAATCGATTGCTGCAGGCGTGCGTTGTAATCCGCCTGCGCGAGGTCGATCCAGTTGATCGTGGCCCCGGTGTAGGCCTCCCACGGCTTGAGGAAGCCGCGGAACAGGAAGTTGTGCAGGTTCTGGTTGTTGAGCCCCATGAAGGTCAGTTCAACCCCTTCAAATTCGCCTTCCGCAACAGTGTCGCGCGTGCCACCCAAGCAAAGCTCGCCCACTTTTTGCCAGTCACTGTCTGTTGGTGAGCCTGCGCCCACGCCCGGTATTTTCAGAATTTCAGCGCGCACTTTGCCATGTGCTGCGGCCTGTGCTGCGCCCTTTGGCATCATCGCCATCGCGCCCACGGCTGCAGTGCCCTTGAGCATTTGTCGCCTGTTCATCGACTGTGCCTGACGAATGTAGTTATACAGTTCCACCTTCATGAGAAACCTCCCGTGTCATTCATGCGGATTTCAGGGCAGCATCGTCGCGCCGGTGGTTTTTCGACACTCTTTGCACGCGACACCCCCTGTGTGCCGAGCTACTATGACGGGCTTTCAAGACAAGTCAACAAAAGCCGGACGCTGAGCGTGGACATTGCAAATTTCTTTGATTAGCATCACGTTATCATGGGCGGGGGAGTGCTTGGTGGCAGGGGTGAACATCGCGCAGGTGCGCAAGTCATACGGCACGACACAGGTGATCCATGGGCTCGACATCGCGATTGCAGATGGTGAGTTTGTGGCGTTGGTCGGCCCGTCGGGCTGCGGGAAATCAACGCTGTTGCGGATGATCGCAGGGCTTGAGCCTTTGTCAGACGGGACAATTTCAATAGGCGACCGGATCGTCAACAACCTGCCGCCCGCAGAGCGCGATATCGCGATGGTGTTCCAGACCTATGCGCTTTACCCGCATAAAACAGTTGCGGAAAACATGGGGTTTGCGCTGAAGGTGGCGAAAGCGCCCAAGGCCGAAATTGAGCGGCGCGTGGCGGAGGCGGCTGAGATTCTCAGTCTGACCGAATATCTGGACCGCAAGCCGCGCAACCTGAGCGGCGGGCAGCGCCAGCGGGTGGCCATGGGGCGGGCGATCGTGCGCGACCCGCAGGTGTTTTTGTTTGATGAGCCGCTGTCGAACCTTGATGCCAAGCTGCGGATACAGATGCGCACGGAGATCAAGGAGCTTCATCAGCGGCTCAAGACCACTACCGTTTTTGTGACACACGACCAGATCGAGGCGATGACGCTGGCGGACCGGATCGTGGTCATGCAGGCGGGCAGGATCGAGCAAATCGGCACCCCGCTGGAGTTGTATGACTTTCCGGCGAATGAATTTGTGGCGACCTTCATCGGCGCGCCGTCGATGAACCTTTTGGCGGGGCATCACGCGGGTCAATCGGTCGATCTGCAAGGGCATTCTGTGGCGGTGTCACAGGCGGGCGATGGCGCGGTCAAACTGGGGGTGCGCCCTGAGCATCTGATCTTGTCCACGGACGGAAGCGGGCTGCCGATGGACGTCAAGGTGGTGGAGCCGACCGGATCGGAGACCATGGTGTTCTTGAAATTCGGGGCGCAGGACGTGACGGCAGTGTTCAGGGAACGGCATGCGTTCCAGCCCGGTCAGACGGTGCATTTGCGGCCTGATCCACAGCATTTGCATCTGTTTGATGCAGCCTCTGGCGCGAGGATCGGGTAGGGGATGCGCACGGTTCTGTGCTTTGGCGACAGCAATACGCACGGCACCTGCGCGATGCGCTTTGTAGGCGACCGTCGCCGGTTGCCCAAACAAGAGCGGTGGTGTGAGGTGATGGCGCGCGATTTGGCACCCGACTGGGATGTGATTGCCGAAGGTCATCCGGGCCGCACAGCGGTTTTTGCGGACCCCATCGAGGGGTCGCACAAAAACGGGCAGCTGGCGCTGCCGGTGCTGCTGGAGAGCCACAGGCCCCTTGATCTGGTGATTGTGATGCTTGGAACCAATGACCTGAAAGCCAGATTTGGGGTCGCTGCTTCGGATGTTGCTTTAGGCATTGAGCGATTGGTGATGGATATCCTGCGCTCTGATGCAAGCCCCGAGGGCAAGCCGCCGCAGGTGTTGGTTGCGGCCCCCGCCACGGCGCTGGAAACGGGTATTTTCACGGACGTCTTCGCAGGCGCACAGGCCAAGTCGCAGGCTCTGCCGGGGCTTCTGGAAGAGGTCGCGGCACGGCAGGGGGCGGTGTTTTGGGATGCAGGCCGTGTGGCCCAGGTTGATCCGGTGGACGGCATTCATTTGGATGCAGCGGCGCATGCCGCCATCGGCACGGCCCTCGCTGCGAAAATACGTGCAGAATTCTAATCTCTGGGAGGACAGACATGCTCAAAGGAATTGACCCGATCTTGAACGCCGATGTGCTTTACACCTTACGGGCGATGGGGCACGGAGACGACCTGATCATCGCTGACACGAATTTCCCGTCAGACAGTGTGGCGCGCGAAACCGTGTTGGGCGAGGTCCTTCGGATAGACCGCCCGGCGGCTGAGGTGGTGCGGGCCGTGCTGTCGCTTTATCCGATTGACACATTTGTGGAGGATGCAGCAGCGCGGATGGAAGTGGTTGGAGAACCCGACACGATCCTGCCCGTGATGCAGGAGGTGCAGGCCGAAGTGACAGCGGCGCAAGGCCCCACCATGATGAGCATCGAACGCTTTGCATTCTACGACCGCGCCAAACAGGCCTATGCGGTTATCCAAACCGGTGAGCGCCGCTTTTATGGCTGTTTTGCGCTGCGCAAGGGCGTGGTGCCGCCAGAGGAAGGGTGATGGGAACCGTTGTCATACTGGGTGTTTTTGTGGCGGACACGGCCTACCGAGCGGAGCGCATGCCGCGCATGGGCGAGACCATCATGGGCCGCAGCTTTGCGCTTGGCCCCGGTGGCAAAGGGTCAAATCAGGCGGTGGCCTGCGCGCGCATCGGGGCTGCGTGTCACATGATCTCCAAGCTGGGACAGGATGATTTTGCGCAACTGGCGCTGGACACATGGGAACGGGCAGGGGTTATCCCGCATGTGGATCAGGTCGCGGACAGCTATACTGGGGCTGCCTACATTTTTATTGAGGATGGCACCGGCGACAATGCGATTATCATCGCTCCGGGTGCGGCGGCTCTGATCTGTGCCGCTGACGTAGAGGCGCAGCGGGCGTTGATCGAGGGCGCAGACGTGTTTGTGACTCAGTTGGAGCAACCGATGGAGGCCGCGATGCGCGGTTTGGAAATCGCAAAGGCTGCGGGGGTCACCACGATCCTGAACCCCGCGCCTGCGGCTCCGCTGCCGCCGGGCATGCTGGCCTTGTGCGACTACGTCACGCCAAATGAGACCGAGTGTGAGGCGCTCACAGGGATTGCCGTAGAAACCGAAGCGCAGGCTGCGACAGCCTGTGCCGCGCTCAAAAAGCTGGGCGTGACCCGTCCGATCATCACCATGGGCGAGCGAGGGGCCTATCTGGCCGATCATGGCTTGGTGCCAGCGGTGTCCGTGGGGGCTGTAGTCGAGACCACAGGCGCGGGAGATGCCTTTAACGGTGGCTTTGCCGCAGCGCTTGCCGAAGGCAAAAGCGCCGAAGAGGCGGTGCGCATCGGCTGTGCCACGGCGGGCATTTCAGTGACGCGCGCAGGCACCGCGCCTGCAATGCCGTCGCGCGCAGAGGTGGATGCTCTTTTAACATAACTTTGCAATGGGAGGCGGGGTCCTTCTTGGCGCTTGACGTAAAATGTATATGAAATGTATACAATTTGTGTTGCCAGAGGAGCCCGCATGCCGAAAACCCGTAAATCAGACTGCCTAAAGGATTTGAAAGCCCGTATTCTTGCGCAGGATATTGCGCCCGGCTCCGACCTTGACGAGCAGACGCTTTGCGAAGCCTATGGCATCTCGCGGACACCGCTGCGGGAGGTGCTGCACAGGCTGGCAGGCGACGGGTACCTGCGGCTGCAAGAGAACAGAGGGGCCGCCGTTGCCTCCATGGACATTGCAGTGATGCGGACGTTTTTTCAGACCGCGCCGCTGGTCTATTCATCCATCGCGCGACTGGCAGCTGAAAATCGGACTACGGCACAGTTAGACCGCCTGAAAGACACGCAAGGCGCTTTTGCAAAAGCCGCGCGCGCTGGCGAGGCAGCGCAGGCAGCCCTTCTCAATCACCGCTTTCACGAAGAGATCGGCCAGATGGCCCAGAACCCATATCTGTTTGCCGCACTGGGGCGCATGCTGATCGATCATACCCGGCTCAGCCAGACGTTTTTCCGCCCGGCATCTGACGCCGACACGGCTCGCGTGGCCAAATCCGTCGCACAGCACGACGCCATGATCGCGGCCTTCGAGGCACATGCAACGGGCACCGCGGTGGAGCTGACGCTAGCGCATTGGGAGCTCAGCCGCGACCAGTTGGAACGCTACGTGCGGCCTGATCCGCTGCCCCTTGATCTTGTTTCCGAAAAGGACCGCGCCCATGCGCTTTGAAGGCATCTACACGCCGATTGTGACACCGTATCATCCGGATTTTTCTCTGAACGAACACGCCTTTGCGGCGACCGTTGAACACCTGATCAGTGCCGGGGTGCACGGGATCATCGTCGCAGGCTCCACCGGTGAATACTACGCGCAGACCATGGAAGAACGCGTGGACATGATGACCCGCGCAGCCAAGCTGATTGCCGGGCGTGTGCCGTTGATTGTCGGCACCGGGGCCATCCGCACCGAAGACAGCGTGACCTACGCCGAGGAAGCCAAAGCCATCGGCGCAGATGCGTTGCTGGTGGCCACACCGCCCTATGCCTACCCCACAGGGCGCGAAATCGCACTGCATGCGCTGGCCATTGATCGGGCCGCCAACCTGCCGGTGATGCTGTATAATTATCCCGGTCGGATGTCGGTGAACATGGATGAGGAAACGCTCGACCGTCTTGGCCGCTCGCCGAATTTCTGCGCGATTAAGGAAAGCTCCGGCGATATCAACCGGGTGCACATGCTGGCGCGCGATTATCCCCACATTGCCCTGTCGTGCGGGATGGACGATCAGGCGCTGGAGTTCTTTGCATGGGGCGCGCGGTCCTGGGTCTGTGCCGGATCGAACTTCGCCCCTGAGGCGCATATCGCGCTCTATCAGGCCTGCGCGGTGGCGGGGGATTTCACCAAGGGCCGCGCCATCATGTCCGCCATGTTGCCCCTGATGCGCGTGCTCGAACAGGGGGGTAAATTCGTCCAGTGCATCAAATACGGGCTGACCTTGCGCGGTATTGAGACAGGACCGCCGCGTAAGCCGCTGCAGCCCTTGAACAAGGACGACAAACGCGAATTGAGCGAGGTGATCCGCACCATGACCACCGCCATCAACGACATTGCAGGAGGCGTCTGATGTCCGATCTTTTGACCCGCGCAGAATATGCAGCCATCGCCGAAAGCCTTGATCCACCGCGTGCGGCCTTCATGGATGGCAAGTTCCAAAAGGGTGCGGGCGGGGTGCTCAAGACGACCAATCCTGCAACTGGTGCTGTGATCGCAGAGATTGCCGCCTGCAATGCGCATGACGTGGATTTTGCGGTTACGAAAGCGTGTACAGCTTTTGCGCAGGGCCGGTGGTCCAAACTGCAGCCATCCGAGCGTAAGGAGGTGTTGATCCGCCTGTGCAAGCTGATGACCCGCAACCGGCACGAACTGGCTGTGATGGAGAGTGTTGAGGCCGGCAAACCCATTCGCGATTGCGCATTGATCGACATTCCCGAAAGCATCCACTGCATCAAATGGCACGCCGAAGCCATCGACAAGATTTACGATCAGACAGGCCCGTCTGGCGACGATGCAATATCCATGATCGTGCGAGAGCCTATTGGCGTTGTGGGCGCGGTATTGCCGTGGAATTTCCCGCTGTTGATGCTGGCGTGGAAGATTGGTCCGGCGCTTGCGGCGGGCAACTCGGTCATCGTCAAACCGGCAGAGCAGACCTCGCTGACGGCCTTGCGCATTGCGGAACTAGCCCATGAGGCGGGCGTGCCTGCGGGTGTCTTTCAGGTGCTGCCCGGCGACGGCCCATCGGTTGGGGAGCCGCTGGGCCTGCACATGGATGTGGACATGGTCAGCTTCACCGGCTCCACCGAGACCGGCAAGAGGTTCCTGCGCTATGCCGCTGACAGTAATCTGAAAAAGGTGGTGCTGGAATGTGGTGGCAAGAACCCTGCGGTGGTTTTTGACGACGCCGAAAATCTGGATCATGTGGCCGAGCATCTGGTGAACGCCGCCTTCTGGAACGCGGGTCAGAACTGCTCTGCCGCGTCCCGGCTGATCGTGCACCGCAGCGTCAAGGCTGACCTGCACGCGCGCATAGAGGCACGGTTGCGCGACTGGCGTGTGGGTGACCCGCTGGACCCCGCGACCCATATCGGCGCGCTGATTGATGCCGAACACTGCGCAAAGGTGCGCGGCTATCTGGGCGGATCGGGAGACGGCCCCTACGTGACGCCGCAGGTGGTCGAGGTGGCTAAGGACGATCCGCGCGCGATCGAGGAAATCTTTGGCCCCGTGCTAAGCGTGATCGAGGTCGCCAGCAATGATGAGGCCATCGGGGTGGCCAATGACACCGCCTACGGGCTGGCCGCGTCGGTCTTTACGGCGAACACACGGCGGGCCATCCGGGCCGCACGCGCCATTCGCGCGGGCACGGTCACCGTGAATTGCTTCGGCGAAGGGGATGCCTCCACCCCGTTTGGCGGTTACAAGCAATCGGGCTTTGGCGGGCGGGACAACGGTCTGGCGGCCCACGATCAGTTTACCGAGACCAAGACCATCTGGATTGATCTGACAGACCCTGCCGACGGGGACCGGATCGCATGAGCCGCATCGGGTTTATCGGCACCGGTCACATCGCGGCGCCGATGGTGCGGTTTCTGGCGGGTCAAGGCCATGAGGTCTGTGTCTCACAGCGCAATGCAGAGGTGGCAGCGGCGCTGGCAGCCTCTCACGGGGTCGCGGTTCTTGAAAACGCAGACGTGCTGGCGCGGTCGGATATCGTTTTTCTGTGTCTGCGCCCGCATCTGGCCGAAGAGGTGCTGCGCGGTTTACAGTTCAGGGCGGATCAGCAGATCGTCTCTGCTATGGCGGGGGTGCCTTTGGCGCGTCTGGAGCAGCTTTGTGCGCCCGCGACGGCCATCACCGCCACGATCCCGATGGTCTTTTTGGAACATGGCGGCTGCCCGCTGCCCGCCTGTCCGGATGCGGGCCCGCTTGAGGGGCTCTTTGCGCCGGAAAACCCGGTATTGCCGGTGGCGGACGAAGCTGCGTTTAACCAACATTTCGCCATCGCCACCGTTGTGCCTGCCGTGCTTGAGGTGCTGGCGACCTCTGCGGCGTGGTTGGGGCACGCGACGGGTGACGACGCGGTGGCGGAGTTCTACACTGCGCAGCTTGTCGCGGGGTATCTGGCGAACATCGAAAAAGCCAAGGCGGGCGCCTTGGCGCAGGAACGCGACGCGCTGGCAACGACGGGCACGCTGAGTCTGCAAATGGTAGATGCTTTGCGCGCGGCAGGGGTGCCGGGCACAGTCTCCGACGCGCTGAGCGGGATCGGGAAACGACTGGAGGGCGCGTGATGACGGTCGACGCCGTTGGCACAACCCGGCGGGGCCGTGGTGCGCGGCGCGCGGTCCGGCAAACGCGCGATGTGACGATGCTGCCCGCGCTCAAGCGTGGCTTGCCGCTGACCGAACCCATGAGCGCAGAGCAGGTGCACCGCATCGACGCGGCCTCCATGGCTATTCTGGAGGACGTGGGCGTGGTGTTCCGGGACGACATCGCGCTGGAAGACTGGCGGCGCGCTGGTGCGGATGTGCGCGGCGACCGCGTGCATCTGGACCGGGCGCTGGTGCGCGACTTGATTGCCACGATCCCCGCAACCTTTACCTATCACGCGCGCAACCCAGCGCATAGCCTGCCGTTTGGCAAGGATCATTCGATTTTCGTGCCCATGACTGGTGCGCCTTACCTGCGCGATCTGGACGACGTGCGCCGCAACCCGACGCTGGATGATCTGGCGAATTTCCACAAGCTAAGCCAGATGCTGCCCAGCCTGCATTCCTCGGCGCATCACATCGTTGAGCCCTACGACCATCCGATCAGCCAGCGGCATCTGCGGATCACTTATTCGTCGATGAAATATTCCGACAAAACCTTCATGGGTATGACCACCAGCCCCAGAAACGCCGAAGACGTGCTGGAGATGTGCGCGATCCTGTTCGGGCGCGAGTTCATGATGGCGCATCCGGTAGTGACCGGGAATTGCAACGGCAATTCGCCTCTGGTCTGGGACGAGACCATGCTGGGCGCGCTGCGGGCCTTTGCGCGCTACAACCAACCGGTGCTGTGCTCGCCGTTTGTGCTGGGCGGGGCCAACACACCTGCCTCCGTGGCCCCAACGGTGGCGCAGTTGAACGCCGAGGCGCTCAGTGCGCTGGCCTACACGCAGGTCGTGCAAAAAGGGACACCGGCGATCTACGGGCATTACCTGTCCACCGTGTCCATGAAGTCCGGGGCACCGATGGCGGGCACGCCCGAGATCAGCCTGATGAACATGATGATCGGCCAGATGGCACGGCACTACGACGTGCCATGGCGCACGTCCAATACGCTGGGCGGGGCCAAGACCTTTGACGCGCAGGCGGGCTATGAAAGTGCCACAACGCTAATGGCTGTCCTGATGTCCGGGGCCAATTATATCTGGCATTCCGCAGGCTGGAACGAGGCGGGCATGCATTGTTCCATGGCCAAGTTCATCGTGGATGCCGAACAATGCGCCATGGGCTACCGTATGGCGCAGGGGGTCAACTGGGATGATTTTGACGAAGCCTGCCAGGCGGTGCGCGATGTGGGGCCGGGCGGGCACTACCTTGGGCATCCACACACGTTGGCGAACTTTCAGAAAGCCTTCTTCATGCCTGAAATGTTTGACAATAACTCGATTGAGCAATGGCAGGCCGAAGGCGCCGTAGAGATCAACGAACGGGCCTTGCAGCGCGCGCGCGATCTGTTGAACGAGTACCAGGAGCCAAAACTTGATCCCGGCATTGACGAGGCCTTGCGCGACTATATCGACCGGCGCGAGCGCGAGATCCCGCCGGCGGATGCGCTCAATCAGGATCTGTAGGATGGCAAAAATCACCGTGCGCCAATTGCCCCGCGATCCGGGACCGGCAGCTTGGAATGAACTGCTGCCCGATCCGGGGCCTGTGACCTCCCTTGAAGGCAAGCAGACGGCGGATTGGGTGGTTGTGGGCGCAGGGTTTGCAGGGCTTGCGGCGGCGCGGCGGTTGGCGCAACTGGCACCGCAAGACCGCATTGTGGTGCTGGAGGCGCGGCGCGTTGCTGATGGCCCCGGCGGGCGGAACTCTGGCTTCATGATTGATCTGCCGCATGATCTGGCGTCCAGCGGCTACAGTGGTGGGGTCCAGAAAGACCGCCTGCTGATCGAAGACAACCGCGCGGCCATTGGTTTTGCCGCTGACGTCGCACAAGCCTGCGACATGCCCGCCGAAGCCTTTGTGCGCTCTGGCAAGATCAACGCCGCAGCGACCGAAAAAGGGCTTGCGAACAATCGCGCCTATGCGGCCCATCTGGCAACGCTGAGTGAGGATCATCAAATCCTTAATGCTGATGCGATGCATAAGCTAACCGGAACAACCTATTATAAAGGTGGTCTTTTCACGCCAGGGGCTGCGATAATCCAGCCTGCGATGTTTCTGCGCGGTGCCGCACAGGGGCTTCGGTCGAACCGTGTTCAGCTTTACGAACACAGCCCGGTCACATCCATGCAGAAAAGTGGGACATGGACGCTGACTACGCCGCAGGGCGAAGTCTCTGCGCCGCGTGTCATTCTGGCGGTCAACGGGCACATCAACAGCTTTGGGTTTGCCCAAGGGCGGTTGCTGCATGTCTTTACCTACGCATCGATGACGCAACCCTTGACGGCGGATGAAATCAAGCGGCTTGGCGGTGCGCGCGTCTGGGGGGTCACACCTTCGGACCCCATGGGCACAACCGTGCGGCGCATCAGCGGTGTGGGCGGCGACAGGCTGATCATTCGCAACCAGTTCACCTGTGACCGGTCCATGGAAGTTGATGACGCCAGACTGCACCGCGTGGGGCGCGATCATGACCGGGCCTTTGCTGTGCGGTTTCCCATGCTTCAAGGGGTAGACATGGCTTGCCGCTGGGGTGGTAGGCTGTGCCTGAGCCGGAACGACGTGAGCCTTGTGGGCGAACTGGAGCCGGGGCTTTACAGCGCGTGTGTGCAAAATGGTCTGGGGACGGCGCGGGGGACTTTGTCAGGCATGCTGGCCGCAGAGCTTGCGGCGGGCGTGTCGTCCGCCCGTCTGTCGCGAGCGCTGGCGCAGCCGCAGCCCACGCGCCTGCCGCCCGAGCCTTTTGCTGCCCTAGGGGCGAATGCGTCGATCAGGTGGCAACAGATGCGGGCGGGTCGGGAGTTGTAAACAGACGCGCCTCTGATCGCGCAGATGCCGAGCCGATTTAATCGTTTGAAACACGTTGCATACAAGTGTAAGTTGAGCACTGTCAGAACAGCCATGGGGCGGTATGCAGCTCGTCTTTCATGCAGGTGCACACTTCACCGAAGATGATCGGCTGATGAAATGCCTGCTCCGCAACAAGGAAAATCTGGCCGCAAAGGGCGTGGCGGTGCCGGGACCGGGGCGCTACCGCAAGCTTTTGCGCGATACGTTCAATGCCATGAAAACGGGATCTGCGGATGGGGGCGCGCCAGACGTGCTGTTGGACGCCATTCTCGACGTGGCCAAAGCCGACCGCGTTCTGCTGTCCAACGCTAATTTCTTTGGTGCGCCACGGGCGGCGATGCGCCACGGGATACTCTACCCGATGGCACCCCGGCGCATGAAAAACCTGTGTGATCTGTTCCCTGATGCTGAGATCGAGCTGTTTATGGCTCTGCGCAACCCGGCGAGTTTTCTGCCGCATGCCTTTCAGCAATCGCCGCGCGCGGATACAGCGCATTTCATGGATGGTGTGGACCCGCGCATGGTGCGTTGGTCGGATAGTCTGCTGCGCATTCGGCAAGCGGTGCCGCAGGTGCCCATTACCGTTTGGTGCAACGAAGACGCGCCCTTGATCTGGAGCAGGATTGTGCGCGACATGGCCGATCTGTCCTCGGGCGACGTGATCATCGGGGCATATGATCTGTTGTCGGACATTATCACACCGGACAGTTTTGACCGGTTCTCCGCCTATATGGCGGGTCGCCCTGATCTGACAGAGCCGCAAATCCAGCGCATCGTCGCGGCCTTCATGGAAAAGTTTGCACAAGACGGCGTTGTTGAGGAAGAGTTGGACATGCCCGGTTGGACCGATGATCTGGTGGCGGATATGTCCCGGACCTATGACGAGGATATTGATCGCATCGCACAGATGCCGGGTGTCCGGCTGATCACGCCCTGATCTATTCGGCGCGACCGTAAAAGCCCATGCGTTCCTCGCGGGTGAAATTGACGCCGGGCCGGTTATAGCAGGTGAAAACCGCCACGATACGCGCCAGATCGCCTTCGACCGGGGCGACACCGTGGGCCGTGTTTTTGCCCTTGAACACGTTCAGCGTCCCTGCCTCTGCCGTGAAGGCTTTGACCTTGGGGTCCTCACTGTTCATCAGGGCAGCCATCCCCTCATCGTTGGGATCAGCATCGCTGCGCAGGTCGGAACGGTAGACAAATTCGCCGCCCGCACGTGGGGCCTGCAATAGCCGCGTGGTGGTAAAGTGCGACCGGTCGAAATGCCAGTTCAATCCCCACCCTTCAGGATATCCCATCACGTTAAAGCGCGCCAAAGGGTCGGGCATGGGGTAGAGCGCGGGGTGCTCCATCGTATCTGCGAGAAAGGCCGCCATCGGTTCCCATGAATAGACCGCGTCCACCGGCAACCCTTCGCATTGGTCCGCACACAACGTGTAGTTGCGGGCCTCGACCTCTGTCAGGGCAGGGTGGTCTGCGGGCAGGTCATCGACCTTGCGAAAGCAGATGTTGTGTTTGCACGCGTGCTCTGCATTTAGCCGGGGCGCACAGGCCGCCACCGTCTCCGCCAGTGCATCTGACGTCATGAACCCGGCAGGTTGAACATGCCCGTTTCGCCAAGGTCGTTGCGGCATTGCGCGACCAACGCGGCGTAGGCGTCGCTGCCCCGTTGGTGACGCGGGTGGCGTTCAAGATCGATAGGCGGATAGAGCTGTTCTGCCATGGACCGCAACACGCGGCCTTCGATCTGTGCGTCAGGGGGCAAGCGTCACCGCTTGCCCGGTCTGCGCGGATTTTTGGGCCGCAAACCCCATCTCCACAGCCCGCAACCCGTCCTGAAAACTGACGTCGGGGGCCGCGCGCTGCCCGTTCAGCAATTCCAGAAAGGCCCTGTGCTGATAAAAAGTCGATCCGTTGTGATCGCCCGCGTCCAGAAGATCAGGATCGACCGGAATTTCGCTCCGGCGCGGGCCTTTTGGCGCGCGGGGGCTGACCTCAACCACCGGGACGGGGGGCGCGCCCATGTGATCGGGCCAAAACCGGGTCGGGCCGGGCACGAAGGCTTCGATCTTGCCCGCTGGGCCCATCGCCGCGATGGTTTCCTGATACCGGGACCCTTCGGCAAACATGCACAGATCAAGCATCGCGCGCGCGCCTTGGGCGAAATCGACGATCACATAGCCATTGTCGAGGATATCCGGCATGCGGCCATCATAGCGTTCGTCAAGGTGGTTGACCGATTGTGCGGCACTGGCCATCACGCGCACAGGCTCGTCCTTCAGGATCAGGCGCATCAAGTCAAAGAAGTGACAGCATTTTTCAACAAAAGTGCCGCCCGTTTGCGCGTTAAAGCGGTTCCAGTCGCCGACTTTGCGCAGGAACGGAAAGCGGTGCTCGCGGATGGTCAGCATTTTAATGCCGCCCGTGGCCTCAGGCGCGTCCCTCAGAAAGGCCGCAACGGGCGGCATGTAGCGGTACTCCATCGCGACCCACAGCGGGGCAGGGTACTCCATGGCAAGCCTTTTGAGCGGGGCGATATCATCCGGATCGGTCAGCAGCGGTTTTTCCACCAGCAAGGGCAGGGGGCGCGTGTCCGCGATCCGGGCGATTTGTGCGGCATGGCAATGGTTGGGGCTGGCGATCAGCAGCGCGTCCAGCGCAGGCTCGCCCAGCACCGCGTCAAGGCTGTCGACCATCTGTGCGGCCGGAGCGAGGGCCTTGGCCGCTGCGCGCATCTGCGCGTCGGGCTCAAAGATCGCGCCGACCTCTGCGCCGGGCAGCAGGGCGATATTGCGCAGGTGTTCTTGCCCCATCATGCCGCAGCCGATCAGTCCGTAGCGTTTTTTGTCAGTCATTTCAGGGCGATCCTTGTTGGTTTATTTCAGGCGTTGGACGTAGTGCGCGCGGGCGGCGTCGAACCACGTGCGCGAGAATTCAATGGCGTGCTCCGCCTCTGCCCAGCTCAAGCGTTCGATGTAGCCGCAGGCCTCGGCATCAGACCGGATGTCCGGGGGCGACCAGTCCGGAAAGCGGCCAACGCCCACGCGGTCTTCGGCGCGGGTCACCCAGAAATGCAGCCGCTTGAGGTAAGTCTGATAAAGCGAATCCCCCAGCTCATGCGGCTGCAGCGTGCCCGCACTGGCGTCGAGCCAGATCTCTTCGATCGCAATTGCTATATCATTGAGAAACCGCAGCCGCCGGATGCGCGTGGCAAAGTCGCTGGTGCCAAAGGCGGGCAGGTCATCTGGTTTGGCCTGTGTCTCCACGTCAAGCACTTGCGCTGTCGGCAGGCCGCCGCCCTGCGGCAGTTCCAGCCGGAACATCGCGTAGACGCCTTGTGCTTTTCGGGGGCGCTGGATGTAGTTGCCAGAGCCCTGAACCCGCCGCAAAAGCCCTTTGCGTTCCAGATCGGCGAGGGATTTGCGCAGTGTTCCGATAGAGGTGCCAAGCTGCGCAGACATCTCGCGTTCGGGCGGCAGTCGCTCGCCATCCATCAAGCGCCCTGCATCAATATCGCGGATGATCAGTTCACTGATCTGAACGTATTTCGGCAGCGCGCTTTGTCTTTTTGTGGCGGGGGGCATGTGTGTTTCGCTAAATTGATACACCATTGATCTACCATTTTCTGAGTGCTATGCAAGACAGATAAGCCCCGTGTCCAGAGGAAACATGACCGTAGTCCCCATCACCTCCGCCGATCTTGATGCCTCAGAGGTGTCGTGGTTTTCTGCCCTGTGTTCTGACGATTATCAGTTCCTTGGGGTGCCAGACGGCGATTTGCGGTCAAGCTGGGCGCATTGCTCTGACATCGTAAAAACGGCTGAAGCACAAGGGTTTCGCAACATCCTTTGCCCGTCCTCTTATCAGGTAGGGCAGGACACGCTGAGCTTTGTGGCGGGCTGTGCGCCCATCACCGAAACGATCAACCTTTTGGCGGCTGTGCGCTGCGGTGAGATGCAGCCCATCATGCTGGCGCGCACCTTGGCCACGCTGGATCACATGCTGGAAGGGCGCCTGACGGTCAACATCATCTCGTCCGACTTTCCCGGCCAGAAAGAACCCAGCCCCTACCGCTATCAACGCTCGCGCGAGGTGGTGGAAATTCTGAAGCAGGCGTGGAGCCGGGACGAGATCAATCACGCAGGGGAGGTCTACAATTTCTCAGGTCTCACCACCGATCCGGTCAAACCCTACCAGACCGGTGGGCCGCTTTTGTATTTCGGTGGCTACAGCCCGGATGCTTTGGCGCTTTGTGCAGAGCATTGCGATGTCTACCTGATGTGGCCCGAACCCAAGGACCAGCTTGCCGAGCGGATGAAGGCCGTGAACGCGCTGGCGGCTGAAAAGGGCCGGACGCTGGATTACGGGCTGCGGGTGCATATGATCGTGCGCGACACCGAGGCCGAAGCCAAGGAATACGCCGACTACATTGTCTCCAAACTGGATGATGAATATGGTCGCAAAATCCGCGAACGGGCGCTGGATGCCACGTCGCTGGGCGTCTCGCACCAGTCCGCCAACCGCGATGTCGCGGATGAGTTCGGCTATATCGAGCCGCATTTGTGGACAGGCGTGGGCCGGGCGCGTTCGGGTTGCGGAGCGGCCCTTGTAGGCTCTGCCGATCAGGTGCTCAGCGAGATCGAGAATTACCGCAAGATGGGCATGCGCGCCTTTATCTTCTCGGGTTATCCGCATCTTGACGAAGCAGAGCATTTTGGCCGCCTTGTGATGCCGCACCTTAAGACCTGTTCGCTGCCCCATGCCTATAGGCGCGTGCCAGATACACCCCCCGCAACCCCCCTTGCCGCAGGAGACCGCCGCTGATGGAACGCGTGAGCCTTTCGGAAACTCTAGAGTTCAGCCGCATTGTCTATGGCATGTGGCGGCTGGCCGATGACAGCGACACCAGCGTGGGCCATGTGCGCGCCAAGATTGACGCCTGCCTCGCGCAGGGCATCACCACCATGGATCAGGCCGACATCTACGGTGGCTATGTGGCTGAAGAGGTGCTGGGGACTGCGTTGAAAGACGCGCCGCAGCTGCGCGAGCAGCTTGAGATCGTCACCAAATGCGACATCGTCGCCCCGGTTGGCAAATACGCCGACGCACGGGTCAAACACTACGATACATCGGCGGCGCATATCACCGCCTCTGTGGATGCGTCCCTCATGTATATGGGGCTTGAGCGGATCGACCTGTTGCTCATTCACCGTCCCGACCCGATGATGAATGCCGCCGAAACTGGTGGCGCACTTGATGCGCTGGTGGCGGCGGGCAAGATCAAGGCCGCTGGCGTGTCGAATTTCAGGCCGTGGGACTGGGACCTGCTGCAGGCCAATATGACCACGCCGCTGGTGACCAACCAGATAGAGCTGAGCCTTGCCGCCCGTGACGCGTATACCAACGGCGATCTTGCGCATCTTCAACGCCACCACATCCGGCCCATGGCATGGTCACCCTTGGGCGGCGGGGCGCTGATGACGGACAACAGCGGTGCTGCCGTTGCCATGGACAGGGTTGCAGCCGCGCAAGGCGTGGACCGTGCCGCCGTTGCCGTGGCGTGGTTGCTGGCGCATCCGTCGGGCATCCTGCCGGTCATGGGCACCAACAGATTGTCGCGGATTGCGCGCTTCAGCGACGCCTTCACTGTCGAAATGGACCGTCAGACGTGGTTCGAACTGTATGAGGCCGCCCAAGGCCAAGAGGTGCCATGATGCCAGACGGATCGTTTAGGCCCGATGGACCCGACAGTTTCACCCCGGACGCCACGCGCCAGCAAGACCTGCGCGCGGCCTTTGGCGAGTTCGCCACCGGGGTCACCATCGTCACGACCCTGCAGGGCGACAAGCTCGTGGGCATGACGGCGAACTCTTTCTCTTCTGTCTCGCTGGAGCCGCCGCTGGTGATGTGGTGCCCGGCTAAAAGCTCGTCCCGTCACACAGCCTTTGCCGCCGCGTCGCATTTTGCGGTGCATGTTCTGGCGGCGGATCAGGAGGCGCTTGCCCTGGCCTTTGCCCGCCGGGCAGATGCGTTTGACACCGTTGAGACCACGCAGACGCCGCAAGGGGTGCCCCTGATGCCGGGCTGTCTGGCGCGCTTTGAGTGTCGCACCCATGCGCTACACCCGGCGGGGGATCATTCGATCATTCTGGGCGAAGTGGAGCGGGTCACAACGCGCCCCGCAGCACCGCTTTTATTTTACCAAAGCGCGTTCAGAGCGTTTGACAAAGGGCTGTAAAAGGCCAACCAATGAACGTGCAGGGAAAACCTGCGCAAAGCCCCGGAAAATCCGGGCGACATGGGAGGAGGCCCGCGTATGGGGGCACTGCTGGCGGTTCTGACACCGCTCCGGCTGGTCAACGAGGCTGCTTTGGCCTTGGGACGCGCGATAGGCATCGTGGCGGTTGCAGCCATGGTTGTGGCGATCCTCGTGCAGGTCTTCTTTCGCTATGTGCTCAATAACGCGTTGCCCTGGCCCGATGAGGCGGCGCGCTTTTGCATGCTTTGGATGACCGGGCTGATGGCGCCGACCGCTTTCCGGCGCGGCGCGTTTGTGGCGATTGATACGCTTATCCAGTTTCTGCCCAAACGGGCGGGGGCCTTGTTGTCGCTGGTTCTGCTGGTCGTGTCCTTGATGGTGATGCTGGTCGCGGTACAGATCGGCTGGTCCGAAGTCACAGGGTTTGCAGGCCGCTTCGCCACTGCGTCGCTTTATGTGCCGCTTGATCTGTCGTTTGAGACTTGGCTGAGGGTGCCGCGCTCGTGGATGATGGCGTCCTTGCTGGTGGGGCTGGTGATGCTGATCAGCGTGAACATCGAGCTGATCCTGCGCAGCATCGTCAAGCTGATGGGCGGGGGCGATCTGCTGCCCGCCATCACCATCGAAGAACAGGTGGGGGCGGAATAATGCTGGTCTGGTTTCTGCCGCTTTTCCTGATCTTTCTGCTTATCGGGTTGCCGGTGTTTTTCGGGCTGCTGGCGGCCCCCGGCATCTTGTTGTGGCTGGCCGGGCAGGAACGCGATGTGGTGCTGCTATACCGGAACCTTTATAACGGGATGGACAGCTTCCCGCTGATGGCCATTCCGTTTTTCATGCTGGCGGGCGAGTTGATGAACCGGGGCGGCATCACCATGCGCCTGGTGGAGTTTTCGCAGGCCATGATGGGTCATTTGCGCGGCGGTCTTGCCCATGTGAACATCCTGTCGTCGATGCTGTTTGCGGGCCTTTCCGGCTCTGCGGTGGCCGACACCTCTGCGCTGGGCTCCATGCTGATCCCGGCGATGGAGAAACAGGGCTATACCCGCAAATTTGCCGCCGCCATCACGGCGGCCAGTTCGGTCATCGGGCCGATTATCCCGCCCTCGGGCATCATGATCATCTACGCCTACGTGATGGGCGAAAGCGTCGCTGCGCTGTTTCTGGCGGGCATTGTGCCGGGCATCATGGTGGGGGCCGGGCTGATGCTGATGGTGAAATGGCAGGCCGACCGATACGACTTTCCGCGCGCCACGCGCAAACACACATGGGGCGAACGCGGGCAGGCGAGCCTCAAGGCATTCTTTCCGCTGCTGACTCCGGTGATCATTCTGGGCGGCATCCTTGCGGGTGTCTTCACCCCCACAGAGGCCGCAGCGGTGGCGGTGGCTTACGCGCTGATCATCGGTCTGTTTGTCATGCGCACGCTAAAGGTGTCTGACCTGCCCGATGTGCTGGGCCGGGCCGGGCTGACCTCTGCGGTGGTGCTGCTGCTGGTGGGGGCCGCGATGGCCTTCAAGACGGTGGTCAGCCTCAGCCACGCACCCGAGGCGATGGCCGACTTCGTGCTGGGCCTCACGTCAAACCCGCTGATCCTGCTGTTTCTGATCAACCTGCTACTCTTTGCAGTGGGGATGTTTCTGGATGCCGGCCCGGCAATTATCATTCTGGGCCCGATCCTTGGCCCGATCTTTGTGGAGCTTGGCGTTGATCCCATCCACTTTGCCATCATCATGAGCGTGAACCTGACCGTGGGGCTGGCCACGCCGCCGATGGGCCTTGTGCTTTTTGTGGCCTCGTCCGTGTCCGGTGAACGGGTGGAGGCGATTTCAAAAGCGATCCTGCCGTTTCTGGCGGTCGAGATCGTGGTCATTTTTCTTATTACCTACTTCGAGCCCCTTTCCATGACTATCCCGCGTCTGACGGGATTTGCGAACTGACAACTGATCCAACGGGAGGACACCTATGTTCAGAAAATCTTTCACTTCTCTGGCGCTTGCGGCGCTTATCGGCGCATCGGCGGTGGCGGCATCCGCGCAGGACTACACGCTGCGCGCGACCGCTAATTCCAACGAAAACGACGAGGACTACGACGGTCTTGTGGTGTTCAAGAATTACGTCGAAGCGGCCTCAAACGGTGCCATCGCGGTTGAGTTGTTCATCGGCACGCAGCTTTGCTCCAACGGGGCGGAATGTCTGCAAGGCGTGGCGGATGGCTCTATCGACATCTACGTCTCTACGTCGGGCGGGGCCTCCGGCATTTTCCCCTATGTGCAGGTGCTTGATCTGCCGTATCTGATGGCCGACGACCGCATCGCAGAGCATGTTCTGTCGGGTGATTTCACCCGGACCATGCGCGACATGGCGCTGGAAGATTCAGGCGACAGCATCCGCCTGATGACCATCGGCAACACCGGCGGCTGGCGCAACTTTGCCAATACGCAGCGCCGCATCGCCGAGCCATCGGATATGGAAGGCCTGAAAATCCGGACGGTGGTGGCCGACCTGCCGCAAGAGCTTGTGCGGGCGCTGGGCGCGTCGCCCACGCCGATCCCATGGCCGGAGCTTTTCACCTCGTTCCAGACCGGCGTGGTTGAAGGGTCCAAGAATGGCATCACCGACATCATGGGCATGAAGTTCCCGGATGCGGGCCTGAAATACGTCACCCTTGACGGTCACGCCTACATGGGCGCGCTGTGGTGGATGAACAACGCCCGCTGCATGGACATGCCCGAAGACATGCGCCGCGTGGTGGTCGATGGGTTCTACGCGCTGCAACAGGCGACCTTTGCTTCGCCCAAGCGCAAATCCATCGCGGCCTATGAGCAGTTTGTCGAAGAGGGCGGTGATCTATACGTGCCGACCCCTGAACAAAAGGCAGCCTTCAAAGAGGGGGCGGCCCCTGTGTTTGACTGGTTCAAAGGCAATGTTGGGCGTGGTGATGAAATCTTTGAGGCGCTGACCACGGCTGTTGCTGAGGCCGAGGCAGAGGTGGGTGCGGCCCGCGCTGCTGACCTGAATTAAGCCACCGGGCTTTACGGACAGGGCCGCTCGCGACGTGCGGCCCTGTCTTTGCAAGCCCGGCACAGATGGAGCCTGACATGGACAGAAAATGCGCTTTGATCACCGGTGCGGCGCGCGGCATCGGATTGGCGACGGCCAGGACACTAGTGGATCACGGCTGGTCGGTTGCGCTGGTGGACCGAGACCGCGAAGCCTTGCTAGATGCCGTCAAAGGCGTGGACCATGCAGCGGCCTATGTCGCTGATGTGTCTGTTCCAGACGAGGTCTCAGCGATGGTTGCAGACATCTTGCGCGCCACAGGCCGCATTGATGCGGTGGTCAACAACGCAGGCGTGGCGGACTTTGGGCCGATTGAAGAAACCGATTTCGCGCGGTGGCGGCGGGTGATGGAAACCAATCTCGACGGTGTCTTTCTGGTCTCACAGGCGGCTCTGCCCGCATTGAAGGCCTCTCAGGGGGCGCTTGTGAACATCGCGTCGATCTCTGGCTTGCGCGCTTCTACCTTACGCGTCGCTTACGGCACCTCCAAGGCGGCGGTGATCCAGCTGACCAAACAGCAGGCGGCCGAACTGGGCGAATTTGGCATCCGTGCCAATTGCGTGTGTCCGGGACCGGTGCGCACCAAGCTCGCGATGGCCGTGCACAGCCAGGACATCATCGACGCCTATCACGACGCGATCCCGCTGAACCGCTACGGCAGCGAGACCGAGATTGCTGCGTGCATCGCGTTTCTGTGCTCTGACAAGGCCAGCTACGTGACTGGCCAAATTCTGGCGGCCGATGGCGGGTTTGACTCTACCGGCGTGGGTCTGCCCGCGTTGCGTGTGTGAGGCTTTGCTGCAGTGTCAAAGCGCGCGTGGATAAGACAGCGGATATCAGCGAAACGGATACAACCAGACCTTGTAGTCACCGACCAGAACATGCGCCTTGTCGATCTCTTCCGCCGTCATTTTCTTGACCACTTCCTCAAGGCTGATGGCCGCATCGGGGTCGCCGCCAATGGCCGACAGCGTGTACCACATGTAGGCGCGCACCAGATCGGGGGTGGGCAGGCCGCGTCCGACCTCGTAGTACCAGCCAATGCCCGATTGCGCGCCGGGATGCCCCTTCATCGCAGAGCGCAGATACCATTCAAACGCGCGCTGATCGTCGCGCGGGACGCCAAGGCCCATGGCATACATCACGCCGATCAACTCCTCCGCGTCCGCATTGCCAGAACGCGCAGCGGGCCAAAGCTCCGCATAGGCTTCGCTGAACCTGCCGTCCTCCATCAGATCGCGCGCCGCCTCAATCTCTGCCTGAAGCGGGGCGGCGATAAGGCAAAGCGCTATGGCAAGCTTGCGCATGGGGTTCTCTTTTCCTGTTGTGCCGGGGTCGCAGTGGCAGGCGATCTGCCCGCGCCGCTTGGCCCTGATGATTTCCTGAACTTCGATGCCGGGCAGGCCGCACTGGGCCAGCAGCTTTTCTACGATACCATTCTGTCGGGCAATGAAAACATCTCTTGCGCGCATTGCCATCATCCGAAATTTGGCACCGGCGACGGGCTGAGCCTTGGGATCGGCGAAGGCGGGCAGGGGCTTGGCCCGGACCGCACGCCCGGTGAAGGTGCGCAGCAGATCGCAAAGCGGATCCCACGTAACGCACCGGGGCTTTGGAACCTTGGCGCGCGCGAGATTTCGGTGATGTTTCACGACGGGCGGCTCAGTGTCTCACCGCTTTTTGGCAACGGGTTCAACTCGCCTGCCGAGGAATGGCTGCCCACGGGGTTTAATTCCTTGCTGGCCGCACAGGCGGTCTTTCCGATGGTCGCGCAGTTCGAGATGGCGGGAAACCCCGGTGAAAACGAGGTCATCGGGGCCGTACATGACCGCATCGATGCGGCATGGCCTATCCTTGCCAAACGGGTGCGGTCGGTGCCGGACTACGGCGCGGCATTTGTGGCGGCGTTTGATCACATTGGCGCACCCAAAGAGGTCTCTATCGTTGAGATTGCAAATGCGCTGGCGGCCTTCATGGCGCTGGAGTGGACAAGC
>JBGCEG010000075.1:0-31801 GCA_045106135.1 Roseobacter sp.
GCGCCTGCCGCGACCCGTGCTATGCTTTGTGGCAGTCGTCTCGCAAGGACGATCAGAACAAAGCTAAGTCACCCGATCGTACAAACAAAAAGGCCGCCCCAACGGGCGGCCTTCCCCGTTCCGGCCCGTCCCATTTTTTCATTTTGGCAAGATGCACTTTTTCTAAAGGAGTGTTCCCTATTTGTTTTGGCAGTAGAAATAGGAGCCAGAATGGAACCACAAACAAGAATAGGCCTCGCGGAGCTTACGAAAATGGCTTTTGCAGGTATGGATTTGTCCCCTTTGAAAACGGAGCTGTTGAACCGCACCGAAGAGGACAATGGTACCGCAGGCGATATGATGGATATCTCTGCCATTGAACAACTGACGGGCAACAAAGCGTCGGGATTGGCATGGCAGTCAAAGGCCTTTGAGACCTGCAGGGTTTTTGCAAGCAAAGAACCTGACAAGGCGTGCAAAAGAGTACTGGTCTACGCGGCCACAGCAGACATCGGTGGGAACACACCAATTGAGTTTCTGCTAGAAGGCTCCGATTTTGAACCGGTTTTTTACTATCCAAACGTAACCAACGTTGCTGTGGATGACTTGCCAGACCATGATGTTGCCTTCTGTGCCGCGCCGGTGGATGCAAAAGAGTGTGTCGAATTCTCAAAGCTGATCAGTCGCTTGACGCTGCTCTCCGGCACCAAAGCCTTGAACGTGTCCTCGCATTCCAGAACGTTGGACAGGCTGTATCTTGCGTCTCTGCTTTCGGATGTGCCGGGCGCTTTTGTACCAACCACAGTGCAAATTGACCGCAAAGCCCTGGAATCGACGCTCGGGGATCAGGGGGCTTATCATACCGCCAGCAGGTTCTTGACCTTTCCTTTCGTCATCCGCCCGATCGGATCGCATGCAGGATTTGGCTTGTCCAAAATCAACTCGCCGCACGCGCTTGCTACGTATCTGACGGAACGGCTGGAGACATCGTTTTATCTGTCGGAGTTCGTGGATTACGCGACGCCTGCAGATCAGAAGTACCGCAAATATCGGATCGTTTTTGTGGATGGCCTTGCCTACCCCTGTCACATGGCCATCGCTGAGCAGTGGGATGTCTGGTATCTGAATGCAGGCATGCATCTGAACATCGAAAAACGGCTGGAAGAAGCCGCTTTCATGGAGGGCTTCACCGCGCAGTTTGGCGCGCGTCACAGAGATGCTCTGGCGGATATTGCAGCCCGTATTGGCCTTGACTACTTCGGCATCGACTGTGCCGAAGATGCGCAGGGGAACCTCGTTGTGTTTGAAGCGGACAACGCCTTGATTGTGCATGATATGGATCCGCGTGACGTCTATCCGTATAAGCATCACCACATGCAGGCGATCTTTGCAGCCTTTGGCCAGTTGTTGTTGCAAAAGAGCAGGGCAGACGTCGTGCACAAACCAACTCGCGGGTGCGCATAGGAAAAGCGGTAGTAAATCAGGGCGGATTGCGCCTTGGGAATGGGGTAAAAAAATGATCAGTCGCGCTCAAAAGCCCATTGCCTTTTCCCCTGTTACCGCATAGCAAGCGGGTGTTGTGAAGGGGTGCGGCCTGCCGCGCCCTTTATCAATTGTAAAAGACGCGACGAGGGTGTGCGATGAGCGCCCATCCTCCTCTCCGATCTGGACCCTAATATAAAGGGTGACACAATGGCGACTCAAAGCCAAAACATCCGTATTCGTCTGAAGGCGTTTGACTATCGGGTGCTCGATGCTTCTACACAGGAAATCGTAAATACGGCAAAGCGCACTGGCGCTTCCGTACGCGGCCCAATCCCGCTGCCCAACAAGATTGAGAAATTCACCGTTCTGCGTGGGCCCCACGTGGACAAGAAATCCCGTGACCAGTTCGAAATCCGCACGCATAAGCGTTTGCTGGACATCGTTGATCCGACCCCACAAACCGTGGACGCGCTGATGAAGCTCGATCTTGCGGCTGGTGTGGACGTCGAGATCAAGCTGCAATCCTAAGCGCCGGGGAGGTTTCTGAATATGTTACGCTCAGGCGTTATTGCAAAGAAAGTCGGTATGACCCGGCTGTTCATGGAAGACGGTAAGCAGATCCCTGTGACCGTTCTTCAACTCGACAAATTGCAGGTGGTTGCCACCCGCACAACCGACAAAGACGGCTATTCCGCTGTTCAGCTTGGGGCAGGCACGGCCAAGGCCAAACGCACAAGCCAAGCCATGCGCGGCCATTTCGCGGCAGCGTCGGTTGAGCCCAAGCGCAAGATGGCGGAGTTCCGTGTCGATGCAGAAAACCTCATCGATGTGGGTGAGGAAATCACCGCAGACCATTACTTTGAAGGTCAGTTTGTTGATGTGGCGGGCACATCCATCGGTAAAGGTTTTGCCGGTGCGATGAAGCGCCACAACTTTGGCGGTTTGCGGGCAACGCACGGTGTGTCGATCTCGCACCGGTCACATGGTTCCACAGGCCAGTGTCAGGATCCGGGCAAAGTTTTCAAAGGTAAGAAAATGGCCGGCCACATGGGTGCTGCGCGTGTGACGACGCAAAACCTTCAGGTTGTTCGCACGGATGCGGATCGTGGTTTGATCATGGTCAAAGGGGCTGTCCCAGGCTCCAAAGGGGGCTGGGTCACTGTGAAGGACGCGGTTAAAAAGCCGTTCCCTGAAAACGCTATCTTGCCGGCGGCTCTGAAATCTGCTGCTCATGCCGCTGCTAAAGCTGCAGAAGAAGCCGCGGCCGCTGCTGCTGCCGAAGCTGAGGCAGAAGCGAAACGTCTGGCAGAGGAACAGGCCGCAACAGAAGCGGAAGCCCTGAAAGCGGCTGAGGCTGAGATCGCTTCAGACCAAGCCGGCGCTGAAGAGAAGAAAGAAGGTGACGCATGAAACTCGATGTCATCAAACTTGACGGTGAAAAAGCCGGATCAGTAGACCTTGATGAGGCGCTGTTCGGTCTTGAGCCGCGCGCTGACATTCTGCACCGTATGGTGCGCTGGCAGCGTAACAACGCGCAGCAAGGCACGCACAAAGTAAAGACACGTTCGGAAGTGGATTATTCCACCAAGAAGATCTATCGTCAGAAAGGCACCGGCGGCGCACGCCACGGTGCACGGTCTGCGCCAATCTTCCGCGGTGGCGGCATCTACAAAGGTCCAACCCCAAGGAGCCATGGTCATGAGTTGACCAAGAAGTTCCGTAAATTGGGTCTGTGCCACGCGTTGTCTGCCAAAGCAAAGGCGGGCGAGCTTGTGATCCTCGACGAGGCTGCATCAGAGGGTAAAACCAATGCGCTGGCCAAGCAGGTCAAAAGCCTTGGCTGGAAGCGTGCGTTGGTCATCGATGGCTCGGAAGTGAATGAGAATTTCGCCAAGGCCGCTCGCAACATTGAAGGTCTGGATATCCTGCCGACAATGGGCGCAAACGTATATGACATCCTCAAGCGTGACACTCTGGTGATCACAAAAGCTGGTGTCGAAGCACTGGAGGCACGCCTGAAATGAGCGCGAAACCAGAACATTATGACGTGATCCGCAAGCCGATCATCACCGAAAAAGCGACAATGAGCTCTGAGAATGGTGCCGTCGTTTTTGAAGTGGCGATTGACAGCAACAAACCGCAGATCAAGGAGGCCGTTGAAGCGCTCTTTGGTGTGAAGGTAAAGGCTGTAAACACAACGATCACAAAGGGCAAAGTAAAGCGTTTTCGCGGCCAGCTCGGTAAGCGCAAAGACGTAAAGAAAGCCTATGTAACGCTGGAAGCTGGCAACACGATCGACGTATCAACTGGTCTTTGACCCGCGTTACAGCACTGACAATGAAAACCCCGGTCCTAATGTGGTCCGGGGTTTTTTCGTTGTTGTGGCGCTATATACGTATGTGCTTGCCGCATCAGATACCTAGCCGACCCTTTGATTCCAGATCGCAATCACAGGGGTCTGCTTTGTCGGATATGAGTTGGAAATACGCAGAAAAACGTAGGCTTGCCATTATGGGTTGTGTTTTGCGATTTGTCTCGTGAGGGTCTTTGGCCAGAGCGTGCGGTTCTTTTACGCAAGCGAAGCATAGACTAAAGGGTGTATTGTTTCTGCTGCTGAACGTGCAGTACGCTCTTCCCACTGAATGGCCAGATTGTCGCTCTTGAGTGGAATCTTCTTGCATTTTTGCTCGTTGCGGTGCATAGCGATGGCGCGACGTTACCTACTATCGTTATCACTGCTCCATTCGGCTCAGTCACTCGATCTTACAGAACTTAGCCGCGCTGCCGCATCCCGCGGGCAGATTTTTAAAGGAGAACGACGATGGCTACTGGCACCGTCAAATGGTTTAACACAACAAAAGGCTTCGGCTTTATCGCGCCCGACGGCGGCAGCAAAGACGTGTTTGTGCACATTTCTGCCGTTGAACGCGCAGGCCTTACAGGTCTGGCCGACAACCAGAAAGTGACCTTCGACATCGAAGCAGGCCGTGACGGCCGCGAAAGTGCGTCGAACATCGCACTGGCGTAAGCCTTCGCCCTTTTTGGGTTTATTTAGCTATTTTGGCGGGCGCATCTTATGGGTGCGCCCGTTTTGCTATTCGCATTGATGGGCAAATTGTGAAGGCAAGCCGTTTGTGATGGTTGGTTTCGAGCAGGCGTGGCACCCCCCGCTAGTCTGCGACCCGTCTATAAATGCTGTGGGGCATTTTCCAAGCCGAACGACCATCTGTCGTTATTGGATTTGACAGGACTTGTTAGGCAGGCCACCCTATTTGGCTAATAGGGGAGAGACACGGTGGCCGAGCAGCTTTCAAAGGAACAAATCGCCAGTTATCAAGAGAACGGCTTCCTCGTACTGGAGAAATACCTGCCTGAGGACATCCTCGCCGACATCCGCTCGGAGATCGGGAGGTTCGAGGAGGAAGCGAAAAGCATGGTGGTGTCGAACGAGAGGCTTGATCTCGAAGACACGCACACGCCCGACACCCCACGGCTCAGGCGTGTGAAGCTGCCCCACAAGATCAGCGATGTGATGCGTAACCTGATGTATTCAGACACAATTCTCGCGCCGGCGCGTGACCTGATCGGCCCCAACCTGCGGCTCCATACCTCAAAGCTCAACATGAAGTCTGCCGGGTACGGTGCGGCAGTTGAATGGCATCAGGACTACGCGTTTTACCCGCATACAAACGACGACATCCTTGCGATTGGCGTCATTATTGATGACATGAGCAGCGAAAACGGTCCGCTGATGGTGTACCCGGGAAGCCACAAAGGGCCGGTTTACGATCACCATGTGGATGGCGTCTTTGCTGGGGCGTTTATACCGGAAGATGTGGGGCTGGACCCAAAAAATGCGGTCGAGTTGAAGGGACCGGCAGGGTCGATTTCTATCCATCATGGCAGGATTGTTCACGGGTCTGCTCTGAACACGTCGAACCGGGCGCGCCGCATTTTGTTTTACGAGATGATGGCTGCGGATGCCTTTCCGGTCATGGGGTCGATGACAGGCTGGGCTGGGATTGAAGACTACAACACGCGCATGCTGTGCGGCGAGCCGACTCTCACGCCGCGCTTGAAAGACATTCCTATCCGCATCCCTCAGCCGCAACCGGATGTCCCGATTTCGATCTATGAAATTCAAAAGGGGTTGCGGTCCCGGTCTTTTGCGACCGTCGACAAAGAACCCTAATTCCCTGCCGTGTCACAGAAAATCGGCGCGCCGGGGGGTGAAGCAGTCAACCAGTTTACCTGGCTCCAGACAGGTGCACCCGTGAGGGAATCCGGACGCAACAACAAAACTGTCGCCGGGGCCAACCTCTCTTTCTTCGGTGCCAAGCGTAAAGCGGAAACGCCCGCTTTCCACATAGGTTGATTGTACGTGTGGGTGGTCATGCAGCGCGCCCACGGCCCCTTCACTCTCGAAGCGAAAGGCAACGACCATCAGGTCCGGATGATCGGACAGGACTTGCCGGGTGACGCCGTGGGCGGTTGGGACAGTGGGGAAGTCAGACATATTGGCGCTCTTTCGATTGGGTCATGAGAATATCATCCCTTCTTTGATATCGATATTCGTGCCAGGCAGGAACGCTGAATCCTTATAAGCGCGTCTGTGTCTGCCTGTTTGGTCAAATCGTCTTGGCAGGGGGAGTTGCCGCGCTACGCTGTGAATTTCCCGACAGTGGCATCGGCATCGTCGCTTTTGGAAAAGGAGTTCAATGCCTGACTGGCGTCTTAAGATGCCAGCTTGAGCGCTGATGTCTGCACGATCTGGCGCGGGCCACTGGTCACAATGGTCGATTGTTCTGTGGGTCTTGATCTCTTGTTTTATGTCAATAATTTTAGTGGTTTAGGCTGTTTCTGATGATAGTGTCGATGGCGGGCCCTGAGCCACAGGAGACGACATTGAGCCCTGTTGTTTTAGATTTACGTTCACATTCTGCAAAAACTGACATACTAGTCAATCAGGTAACGGAGGCTGTGAAATGGCACAGGTTGGTCAGTTTGGCGTCAGGCGCACCAGCGTTGATGATATCTTTGACTACCTGCAGGAAGAAATTGCGTCACTGCGCCTGAGGCCCGGAGACAAGATTTCCGAGGCGGATGTTGCCACACAGTTTGGCGTTTCGCGACAACCTGTCCGAGATGCGTTTAGTCGGCTGGCCACGTTGGATTTGCTGCTGATCCGTCCACAGCGCGCGACAGAGGTGAAACGCTTTTCCATGCGGGAGATCGTCAAATCCCGATTCGTACGCGCAGCGGTTGAAAAGGAAGTTCTTCGATGTGCCGCAGCGCGTTGCGGCCAAGCGGATGCCGCTGCGATGGAGGCCGTCCTGAAAGAGCAGGAAGACGCCGTGCGCGCCAAGGACATCGAGCGCTTCAACAGCTTGGATTATGCCTTTCATAAAGCGATGTGCCAAATCGGACAGGTGGATTTTGCCTTTGATGTGATCATGGCCGAAAAATCCAAAGTAGACCGTCTGTGCACGCTCAGCCTGTCCAAAGGGGATCGCATGCCGGAACTGGTCGAAGATCACCGCGCGATGGCGACGGCTGTGGCAGATCACAATGCCGAGGCAGCCATAGAGGCAGGCATGCTGCACCTTTCAAGGCTGGATGAAACCATTGACCGGATTTCTGTAACCAACGCAGACTACTTCATGCCAGAGACCGTTTGAATTGAAACGAGGATTTTCTGATATGTCCATGAAACCCCGTGTTGGTGAACCTCTCGGTGCCATGCGTTTTGAGACGGTCGGAGGGAGCGCTGTAGATATCGGTGCGCTCAAGGACCGCTGGACGATGCTCTTTGTGTATCGCGGAAAACACTGCCCCCGCTGCAAGCGATTTCTGAACAAGCTAAACGATGCTCTGGCGGATTGGACGTCGGTGATGGATGTGGTCGTCGTCTCTGCGGATACGGAGGAGAAGGCGCGCGCGGACATGCAGGAGTTTGGATGGCATTTTGACTTGGCCTACGGCCTTACGGAGGCGCAGATGCGGCGGTTGGGGCTTTATGTGTCTGACCCGCTGTCTGAGGCGGAAACCACCACACGTTTTGCAGAGCCGGGCGCGTTTGGCATCCGGCCGGACGGCAGTTTGATGCTTGTCGATATATCCAACGGTCCTGCGGCGCGCCCAGACCTTGCGGAATTGCTCGATGGGATGACGTTCAACATCAAAAATGATCGCCCCATACGCGGTACGGCCTGACGTCGACATTGGCTCAGGCGGGCGAGACACGCATATTGACGGGATGCTTAAGAGAAAATCGTTGACAAGACTGGTATACTAGTCCTCTTTCTGAGGGTGTCAAAGTTTAAATGCTGATGCTTGTCGTGTTGGAGTGGGATAGTGAGACTCCAATCCGGTCAATGCATGACGAAAAAACTCAATGGTGCAAATCTCAAGGGAGGACTTATGTTCGGGAATATTGCCAAAACACTCATCGGCGCAGCGGCGCTCGCAGTCATCGGTGTTACAGCACAAGCGGATAACTGGCGGGGCTGGAATATCCACGTTGATGGCTATCCAAATACCGTCGCGATGAACAAATTTGCGGAACTTCTGGCGGTCAAAACAGGCGGTGAAATTACACTACAGATGTTCCATGGCGGGACATTGGGGAGTCAGCCTGATGCTGTCGAGCAAGTGCGCGCAGGCGCGCTTGAAATTGGTAACTTCAACCTTGGGCCGATTGGTCCAATCGTGCCGGAAGCCAACGTGGTATCGCTGCCGTTTATCTTTAAGGACGTGCCGCATATGTTCCGCGTGCTGGATGGCGAAGCCGGCAAAATAATCGCAACTGGAATGGCTGCGAAAGGCGTCAGGCCGCTGGCATGGTATGACGCAGGCGCGCGGTCTTTCTACAATGGTGAAAAAGCAATCAATACGCCTGCGGATGTTGAGGGCATGAAAGTGCGCGTGATGAACAACGACCTGTTCACAGGCATGATCGCAGAACTTGGCGGCAACCCGTCGCCCATGGCCTTTGCCGAAGTCTATCAGGCTTTGAAAACAGGCGTTGTGGATGGCGCAGAAAACAACTGGCCTTCCTACGAATCCACCGGTCACTTTGAAGTGGCAGGCTACTATTCGCTGTCGCAGCACTTGATCATTCCGGAGTGTATCTGTGTGAATATCGGCACATTCAATGCGCTGTCACCAGAGATCCAGGCGGCGGTCATTGAAGCCGCCCAGGAATCGGCTTTGATGCAACGTGATCTTTGGGCTGCCCGCGAAAAAGCGAGCCGCGAAGCTGTTGAAAAAGCGGGCGTGGTTGTGAATGAAATTGCTGACAAAGCACCGTTTCAAAACGCGATGGCACCGGTTTACGAAGCCTATTTCGAAAGTAACCCAAGCCTGCGCCCCTTGGTAGAATTGATCCAGGCGACTGAATAAACGGTCTTTTCACAATGCAGTTTGTGTCCGGCTTTGATCTTTTGGAGCCGGACATTTTTTCGCAGGAGATCCCGGATGAGGAATGCTTCCCACGTTTCGCCGACCCTGAACCGTATGACGGCCACCCTCGACCGGATCGCTTTGCTTTGTCGTATCATCACTGGCATTGCGTTGGTGGTGCTGACCGTGATTTTCGGATGGCTGGTCTTTGGCCGGTACGTCTTGAACGCAACGCCAACATGGGTGGAACAGGTCGCCTTGTTGCTGGTGATGCTGATTGCCTTTTTGGGCGCTGCGGTTGGCGTGCATGAGCACACGCACCTGTCAGTCTCCGTTTTGCGCACCTCGGTCCCTCGAAAAATACGCACGGTTTTCGTCGTGATCACAGATGTGATCATGGCGGGTTTTGGCGCGTTGATGTTGTGGTACGGGGCGCAGTTGACGATTTTTAAATGGGGCTCGCTGATCCCTTTGATACAGGTGACCGAGGGTTTGCGATCTTTGCCGTTGACGGTTGGCGGTGGATTGATCCTGCTCTTTTCGCTGGGCCATCTTGTTCGACTATTTCTTGGCGCGGATGAGCGCCGGGACAGCCTGGACTAGGAGCACTCATGGGAATTGCAGTCCTCTTAGGCGCGTTTGCCTTTTGCGTGGTGATCGGCACGCCCGTTGCTTTTGGGCTTGGGATCTCCGCGATTGCGGCGTTCTGGTACGAAGGTCTGCCGTTGATGATCGGGTTTCAGCGGATCATTTCGGGCATCAATGTGTTTGCCCTGATGGCCATTCCGTTCTTCGTCTTTGCGGGCGAACTGATGTTCCACGGCGGCATTGCCATGCGCCTTGTGCGCTTTGCGCAGGCCGCGGTTGGTGCTGTTCGCGGCGGTCTTGGCATTGTGAATGTTTTTTCCTCGATGCTGTTTGGTGGGATTTCAGGGTCCGCCATTGCAGATATTTCCGCGTTGGGGTCGATCCTCGTGCCAGTGATGAAAGAAAAAGGGTATGACGCCGACTATGCCGTGAACGTCACTGTGACCTCTTCGATCGCGGGCATTATCATTCCACCAAGCCACAATATGATCATTTTTGCGATTGCGGCAGGCGGGGGCATCTCAATCTCCAAACTGTTTCTCGCAGGCGTTGTGCCCGGCATTCTGATGTGCATCTGCCTTGCGGCGGCGGCCTATCTGGTGGCGGTAAAGCGTGGCTACAGTGCGGAAAAATTCCCCGGATGGGCTGCGTTGACCATGGCGTTTTTGGGCGCAATCCCGGGGCTGTTGACGGCTGTGATCATCGTGGGCGGGGTCTTGTCAGGCGTGTTCACGGTCACGGAATCCGGTGCATTTGGGGCGATCTATGCCTTCCTTGTGACCCTGTTGGTGTACCGTTCGATCACGGTCGACAAGTTCAAGCTGGCCGTGATCTCATCGGTGCGCACGACGGCCATGGTCATGATCCTGATCGCCTGCGCAGGTGCCTTCGCTTATATGCTGACCTTCTACAGCGTGCCGGCCAAAACCGTAGATTTGCTGACGGGTCTGACGGACAACCCGATCCTGATCCTTTTGATGATCAATCTGGTCTTGCTTATTCTGGGCATGATTATGGATATGGCAGCGCTTATTCTGATCTGCACGCCCATCTTTCTGCCGGTCGCCCATAGTTTGGGGGTTGATCCGCTGCAGTTCGGGATGATCTTGCTGGTCAATCTTGGCTTGGGTCTGTGCACGCCACCGGTGGGATCATGTCTGTTTGTGGGTTGCGCGGTGGGCAAATTGCCGATGGAAAAAGCGGTCCGGACAATCTGGCCCTTCTATATCGCGATCCTGATTGCGCTGATGCTGATCACGTTCGTGCCTGCCATATCCCTGACCTTGCCCGCGCTGATTGGGGGCTAGGGTCGCTGGCCGTTTAGAAATGACCTACTCCCCCCATGACACCACATCTGCTGCTTCTTTGGGCGGTTTACAAAAACGCTGAATGGCGTAAGCTTGAAAGTGGCTGAACATCCAAGAGACGCCTGCGTAGGGTCTTTGAGTGTTTTGTGGCTGGGAGGAAAGGGAAGAAGTCGTATGTGCCAGATCTTTGCAGGCCAGGACCCTGAGCGCTACTCGCTGGAAACGCGACGCATGCGGTTGAACGGGCAAAGCACCAGCATTCGCCTGGAGAAGTCGTTTTGGGCCATCGTTGATGAACTGGCCGAGACACAAGGGTTCACCACACCGGGTTTTGTGTCAAAACTACACAGTGAAGTCATTGAAATTTATGGTGAACCCAAGAATTTCACATCGCTGCTACGGTGTACCTGTCTGCTCCACATGGAGATGCATCACAGCGCCGGGAACAATCAGGTTGCGGCTGAATAGAAAGAATACTGCGCTGTAGTATTCCTTTACTACCCGCTGCTTTGGAAACATGTCAGCCTCTGAGAACCAACAATCAGGTTCGGAGGACTGCATGGCAAAGGCCATTCACAGCATGATCCGCGTGCTCGATGAGGCGCGATCAACTGACTTTTATCATCGGGCGTTTGGTATGCAGGTCGCGCACCGGCTCGATTTTGCGTCATTCACGCTGGTCTATCTTAAAAGTGATGACGGCCCGTTCGAGCTGGAGCTGACCATCAACAAGGACCGTACGGAGCCGTATGATCTGGGCGATGGCTACGGGCACATCGCGTTTGTCGTGGATGACCTGAATTCTGAACACACACGGTTTGAAAGTGAGGGACTGAACCCGCGCAAGATCGTGGAGTTTGCGCCGGATGGGACCGTCATCGCAAAATTTTTCTTCGTTCAGGACCCCGATGGGTACGAGATCGAAGTTCTGCAGCGCGCAGGCCACTACCAGTAAACGCGCGCGCATTCGTAAGGGAGGAACCTAACATGCAAAACAAAACTGAAAACAGGGGGCTGACGCGGCGCGAATTGTTGTCGCGATCCATGGCCGCCGGTGCAAGCCTTGTTGTGGGCGCAGGCTACATCGCCAGTGCAGATGCCGCATGGGCCATGGAAACCGCTGCCCTGAAGCCTGAAACAATGGCCACGCTGATCCAGATGGCGCGCGACATCTACCCGCACGATCATGTGGGTGATGAATTCTACGCCATTGCGGTCAAAGGGTACGATACCGAAGCGGCAGCGCCGGGCGTTGAAGCGGGCATTGCGGCGCTGAATGCGGCGGCGCAAGGGAAAGGTCACGCGGATTACCTCGCCATGGGGTGGGAGCGGGACCGGGTTGATCTGCTGCGCGCGATGGAGGAAAGCGCGTTTTTCCAGCAAATCCGCGGGGGCCTTGTCACAGGGCTTTACAACCAAAAGGCGGTCTGGCCGCTTTTCGGGTATGAGGGGGAGTCCTTTTCACAAGGCGGGTACCTTGATCGCGGTTTCAACGACATCAACTGGCTTTAAGGGAGGATGGCACCATGACGGCACCATTTGATCTCACGGACGACACCGTTGTTGTCGTAATCGGCACTGGCGCAGGCGGCGGCGTTCTTGCAAACGAACTGGCTCAGAAGGGCATCAGCGTTGTCGCCCTTGAGGCGGGCGGGCGGCATCTGCCCGAAGACTTCATCAATGATGAATGGGAAAGCTTTGGACAACTGGCGTGGCTTGATCCGCGCTCGACTTCGGGCGACTGGCGCGTGGCAAAGGACTTTTCGGGCTTGCCTGCGTGGATTGTGAAATCCGTCGGCGGCACCCCGCAGCACTGGGCTGGCGCGTCGCTGCGGTTCCAAGACCACGAGTGGAAGGCCAAGACCACATATGGCGATGTTCAGGGTGCCAGCCTGCTGGACTGGCCAATTGATCCTGCTGAGATGGGCCAGTGGTATACCAAGGCCGAAGACAAGCTGGGGGTCACGCGCACGGGCGATCGTCCGGCGCTGCCCGGCAACAATAACTACAAGGTCTTTGAAAAAGGTGCCAAAGCTCTGGGCTATGAGCAGGTCCACACGGGCAACATGGCCATCAACTCTGACGAAAACCGGGACCGGTCGATGTGTCAGCAAACCGGCTTTTGCTTTCAAGGGTGCAAATGGGGGGCCAAGTGGTCGGCGGGCTACGTAGACATTCCGCAAGGTGAGGCGACCGGCAACCTCGAAGTCCGTTCTAAATCGCATGTGGCGCGCATTTTGCATGATGACAGCGGCAAGGTCACAGGCGTTGAGTATTTCGATGCAGACGGCAATTTGCAGATGCAAAAAGCACGGATTGTCTGTGTGGCCGGCAACTCGTTCGAGAGCCCGCGCATGTTGCTGAACTCGGCCTCGTCCATGTTTCCGGACGGGTTGGCAAACTCATCGGGTCAGGTCGGGCGCAACTACATGCGGCATATGACCGGGTCGGTCTATGCTGTGTTTGACCAGCCCGTAAAGATGTGGCGGGGCACGACTATGGCGGGCATCATTCAAGACGAGTCGCGCCATGACCCGTCGCGGGGCTTCGTGGGCGGATACGAGTTAGAAACCCTTGCTTTGGGCCTGCCGTTCATGGCCGCCTTCCTTGATCCGGGCGGTTGGGGGCGTGAGTTCACCACGGCACTCGACAGCTACGAGAACATGGCGGGCATGTGGATCGTCGGCGAAGACATGCCGCAGGAAACCAACCGGGTCACCTTGAACATGGACCTGAAAGATCAGTTTGGTCTGCCGGTGGCCAATGTGCACTTCGACGATCACCCCAATGACGTCGCCATGCGCAACCATGCCTACCAGCAAGGTATGGCGGTCTATGATGCGGTGGGCGCCACGCGGACCTTCCCGACGCCGCCCTATCCGTCGACCCACAATCTGGGCACCAACCGGATGTCGGAAAACGCACGCGACGGTGTTGTCAACAAATGGGGGCAAACCCATGACATCGCCAATCTGTTCATCTCGGACGGGTCGCAATTTACTACTGGTGCGGCGGAGAACCCGACGCTGACCATCGTGGCACTCGCCATTCGTCAGGCGGACCACATTGCTTCAGAAATGGCCAGTGGTACGCTCTGACTGAGTGCTCAAATACTCTGTGCTCCGGCGCCCATTCAAGCGCGCCGGAGCCGCACATTTTCTGACCCCATCCGAACTATCAGGCTGCGGAGCGGGAAAGTGCCCCGGCCCACGCATCATCGGCTTACCCCCAAGACATTGCCGATCCGCGCGTATGCGTTTACGTCTTTCGAGGTGAAACACCTTGAGGGTAACCGTGATGCGGCCTGTGCACGTCATTTTGCTGGTATTGATCTATGCGCTCTTGGCGGCCTGCGGGCGGCCGCCTGAACTGGTTGGCATTGATAATCCGGAAATACCTGTGGCCTCGGTCAAAGCCGCCTCAACGCATAGGGTGTTTCTGACATCCACGCGGCAGGCAACCGAGACGGTTGGCGCTTTTTACTCTGCGGAGCGGGCACCGGACATTGGATTGGCCTCTGTTGTGGTTTCGGTCCCGCCAAATCACGTGGCCGGAGAGTTGAACCGCCCCAAAAGACTGCCCCCCGACCCGCGCACCGAGTTTGCGATTGTTGAGCCCACGATCTACGCGAGCGAAGCGGCGTTTGTGGCGTCGGTGAACAAAGAACTGGCAAAACGCGGGCGCGGTGATCGCGAAATCCTGTTCTTTGTCCATGGATACAATAATACGACAAGTGATGCGTTGCTGCGGTTGGGTCAATTTGTTGAGGACAGCAGCTTTAAGGGTGTTGCGGTCCTGATGGATTGGGCTTCAGCTGCCAAACTGAGCCGCTATGTGTACGATCTGAACAGTGCAATGATCGCGCGGCCTGCGGTCAAAAAGATCGGCGGTATTCTGTCCAAAACCAACGCGGAAGGGTATGACGTTTTTGCCCATTCGATGGGCGGCTTTCTGGTCATGGAGGCTATACGGGACGCCGATGCGAGGGGAGATTTTAACGCGAATGGCCGGTTGCGCAGCGTGATACTGGCGTCGCCCGATATCGACATAGATCTGTTCACGGCGCAGTTGCAACAGATCGACCTTGAGCTGGATAGTTTCTTTGTGCTTTTGTCGAAAGATGACAGTGCGTTACGCACGTCGCGCCGTATTGCGGGTGGCGTCCCGCGCGTTGGTGCGTCTGATGCTGACGACCTTGCAGCACTTGGTGTGGTGGCGATTGATCTGACCGAAATCGACAATTCTGCCTCTGGCAGCCATTCCAAGTTTGCGGGGTCGCCAGAGGTGGTTCAACTGATTGGCAGAGGTTTGAACAACGCCGAACCCTTTGGGCGGCACGTCCGTATGTCGCAGTTGGATGAGTTTCTGGCAAATATTCCGATCCGGATCGCTGTCGACTAAACGAGGGCAAGCCAGCGGCGTGATCAGGTGAACTGCGATAGAGAAAAGGGGTAAATATGACTGAAAAGCCAGTGCTATGGTCCTTTCGTCGCTGCCCCTACGCCATGCGTGCGCGGCATGCAGTGATCTGTGCGGGCGTGCCAGTGGCGCTTCGTGAAATTCAGCTCAAGCGCAAACCGCAGATGTTCCTGGAGACCTCGCCATCGGGGACCGTGCCCTGCCTTGAAGACGCGGGCACGGTGATTGATGAGAGCCTTGAGATTATGGTTTGGGCGTTGGAGCAGTATGACCCCGCAAAGCTATTGCAGATGCCTGAGGCGGGATGGGCATTGATCGAAGAGAACGATGGCCCGTTCAAACGCGCCTTGGATCATTCCAAGTATTTCACCCGGTACCCCGATCTGGACCGAGACGCCGAACGGGCAAAGGCGGCTGCATTTCTGCACGGGTTGGACCAGCGTTTGGATGATCAAAACTGGCTTTTTGGGCGCACGCCGCGGCTAGCCGATTTTGCAATTCTGCCTTTCGTGCGGCAGTTTGCAAATTCAGATCGTGCTTGGTTTGACGCGCAGCCTTGGCCAAATGTCATTCGTTGGCTGGAGGTGTACCTCGCCAGCGCAGAGTTTGAACAGGTCATGCAGAAACATGAAGAATGGCGCGCGCCCGGCCCCTAGACAGAGATATGTTCGGACCAGAGGATCGTCAGCATGGCTACAGATTAGAATAGTTCTAAAGGGGACTTGTCTTCATCGCATGTGCCTTTATCTTTGTTAGTCAAGCAAGCCAGCATCGACGTATGCACGCCAGCATCGGGAAAATCAAAAGGATAAGGTTATGACACAGACAGCAGTTTCGCTGACAACAGATTCACGGACCGCAATCGCTGAAGCGCTCAATCAATCCGTTGCGGAGACGGTGGTAGCGACAATGCTGGCCCAGAACTTCCATTGGAATGTGACGGGTATGGCGTTTGGTCCGCTGCACGATTTGTTCCAGAGAATCTATGAAGATCACTTTGTGGCGCAGGACGATCTGGCAGAACGGATCAAGTCGCTTGATGCCCAAGCCGAAGGGACGCTTTCGGGGATGCTGAAACGCTCGAAGGTCAAAGAGCATGAAGGCGATGCGACCGACAAGGAAATGATCAAAGCCATGCAAGAGGCTCAGGAAATACTGGCTGCGACCCTTGCAGGCACCGGTGAGCTTGCGGCGGAGCATGGCGATACGCTGACCGAAGATCTGTGCATCGCACGGGGCCAGACGCACGAAAAGTTTGCATGGTTCCTGCGCGCCCATCTGGCGTAAGATTCCGGCGACATTACGAAAAATAGGGCCTGCGACCCGCTGTGAACCAGCGGGCCGCGCCCGAGCAACACTGACGTCGGCGCGCCAATCTGGTCCGACGTGCCGGACGCTTTAGCCAAAGACCGTTTCCCCCTTCAGACAGGTTGAACGCGCGCCGCAGGCGTAACGCCGCGCAATTTGATGTAGTTGACCCGCTGCGTCGCGCGCCTTTTTCTCTCGCTATGGTTGTGTTTCCAGCCTCCGCTATTTATCGTCGGCGCTGAAAAAGGCGTCGCTTGGGCCGTTGGGTTCGTAAGCTGTGGGGGAATAGCCAGCAATATGAAGTGGGGCGGCGCAGGCGCGTTTCTGATCGACTGGGCGCAGACGGAAATTGACGACGTGGACATGCCGTTGAGAGAACAACTGGTTGTCGGTGCCTCGTGGTCATGGCGCGGCAGTTACGTTCAGATATCGGATCAAACCGCACAAATGATCCAAACGGGCTGCAGCGTCGCCATTGAGGCCGCTCTTGGCTCCGCAAATACAGCGCACCATTTGGCCCCTTTGGCGCTTACCGACAGCAGGCCAACACAATTTGTGCTCACTGACGGTGCTCAGCGGTACACGGCCACAGTGATTGAAACCGCCCGCGCGCCTGTTGTGCTGTTTGAGGGCAAGCTGCCACCGCGGAATGCAGAGCTGCTGATCGTCGAAAACCGACCCGTCGACCTGACACCAAAGCGGCCGCTGGTCGAGGAGGGCGGGGTGATTTGTTTCACGCCCGGTACGCTGCTGCGCACAGGCAACGGTCAGGTCAGAGTTGAGGATTTGCGCGTCGGAGACCTTGTGCAGACAAAGGACAACGGCCTGCAGCCGATCCAGTGGATCGGTTCGCGGCGCATGACAGGCGCGCGGATGTTTGCCTTGCCGGAGTTGTGCCCTGTGCGTGTCAGCGGTGGCGCGTTTGGCATCAACAGCCCTGATCAGCCGCTGATCGTGTCACCCCATCACCGGATGCTGGTGTCGGGGGCCGTGGCGCGTGATTTCTTTGGCGTCTCTGAGGTGCTGGTCGTTGCGCGTGATTTAATTTCGCGTCCGCAGATCGCTCAAGCGATCCGCCCCAGTGAGGTGACCTACGTGCACGTGCTCTTGCCCTCGCACAATATTCTCTGGGCAAACGGCGTTGAGACTGAGAGTTTTCATCCCGCCAACGCTGCACCGTCGGCGCTGGCAGAGGTTGATTGGCAGGGTCTTTTGCAGATTTTGCCGTTTCTGCAAGAGGATCGCACGCTTTATGGCGGATATGCGCGCAAGCAGCTTGCCTCGGGCGAGACACGGCAGCTTATGCAAGCGGCATGAGGGCGGCTAGGCACGCCGCGACCGGCAGCGCGCCGCAACCAGAGCGTGTCAGCTGCCCGCGAGGATGGCAGCGATGATCGCTTTGGCGCTGTCAGACGACCAGTCCGCGTCGCCGCGCAGGCGCGCAATCTCGCGGCCCTCGGGATCAATCAGCACCGTGATCGGCAGCCCGAAGATGCCCATCTGACTGGCCACGGCCTGTTTGGGGTCCTGATGGCGGGGCAGGTTGTCGACACCGATCTCGTCAAAGAACTTTGCGATGCCGGTCGGTGAATTTCGCCCTGTCGCCAGTGTGACGACTTCAAAACTGTCGCCGCCAAATTCGGTCTGCAGTTCCGCGAGCATGGGCATTTCTTTGCGGCAGGGGGCGCACCAGGTGGCCCAGAAATTCAGCAGAATGTATTTGCCCTGATAGGCGTCGAGGCTCATTTCGCCTGCGCCATCGGCAAGCTGGAAAGGCGCGTTCGAGATGGCTTGCGGTGTCTCGTGGATGATGAGCTTTTTCATGTCGCCGTCACGCAGCAGTGCGGCCTGCTCAAGGTCAGCGAATGCGGGACCCGTGATTGCACCCATGCCAAGGGCCGTATAGAGGACAGCAGCGATAAGACGTTTCATGTATTCTCCGAAGAGCTTGGTTATGACAGACAGTAACACCACAAAACCTGCAGCATCCAACGCCATGTGGGGAGGCCGTTTCGCCGCCGGACCCGATGCGATCATGGAGGCGATAAATGCCTCGATCGGGTTTGACAAGCGATTGGCTTCACAGGACATCGCAGGGTCGCGCGCACATGCCGCGATGCTTGGGGCAACCGGCATCCTCCAAACTAGCGATGTAGAGGCGATCCGGGAAGGGCTGCTCACGGTTTTGTCAGAAATCGAAGACGGGCGTTTCGAGTTCTCGACCGCTCTCGAAGACATTCACATGAATGTGGCGGCCCGCCTGAAAGCGATCATTGGCGAACCTGCGGGCCGTTTGCACACAGGGCGCAGCCGCAACGATCAGGTTGCTACAGATTTCAAGCTGTGGGTGCGCGATCAGATGGACGCTGCAGACATGGGCTTGCAAGCGCTGATCGGCGCGTTGCTGGCACAGGCCGAGGCGGGCGCTGATTGGGTGATGCCGGGGTTTACGCATTTGCAAACGGCGCAGCCGGTAACATGGGGCCATCACATGATGGCTTATGTTGAGATGTTTGGCCGTGACCTCAGCCGGTTCCGCGACGCGCGTGCGCGCATGAACGAAAGCCCCTTGGGGGCGGCGGCCCTTGCCGGCACGTCTTTTTCTATCGACCGCCATATGACGGCGCAGGCGCTGGGCTTTGACCGCCCGGCGGCCAATTCGCTGGACGCGGTCGCGGACCGGGACTTTGCGCTGGAGTTTTTGTCAGCGGCGTCGATTTGCGCCATGCACCTCAGCCGGTTTGCCGAAGAACTGGTCATCTGGTCGTCAGCACAGTTCAGGTTTGTCAGCCTGAGCGACCGTTTCTCGACGGGGTCGTCGATCATGCCACAAAAGAAAAATCCGGATGCAGCGGAGCTTATCCGGGCCAAGGTGGGCCGCATCTTTGGGGCGCAGACCGCGCTGATGATGGTGATGAAAGGCCTGCCGCTGACTTATTCCAAGGACATGCAGGAAGACAAGGAACAGGTTTTCGATGCAGCCGACAATCTGATGCTGGCGCTGGCTGCGATGACCGGCATGGTGACGGACATGACCGCCAACAGGGAAAGCCTTGCGGCGGCGGCGGGCTCCGGGTTCTCCACGGCGACCGACCTTGCGGACTGGCTGGTGCGGGTGCTGGGCCTGCCGTTCCGCGATGCGCACCATATCACGGGCAGCCTCGTGGCGATGGCAGAGGCGAAGGGCTGCGATCTGCCCGATCTGTCGCTGGCAGAGATGCAAAGCGCACATGCGGATATCAATAGTTCGGTTTTTGAGGTATTAGGGGTGCATAACTCTGTCGCCAGCCGGACCTCCTATGGCGGCACCGCCCCCGATCAGGTGCGCCGTCAGGTGGCGCGCTGGAAAGAGAAAATGGCATGAAAAAATATCTCTTTGTGGCCCTTTTGACTGGTTTGGCGGCTTGCGGCGTGGATGGGGAGCCGGTCGCGCCCCCAGATGTGGATGCAGGCGTCACAATCAATTCGTCAGGCATTTACCCCAGTGTGGGCGTGGGCTTTAACGCGGGACCCATGCGCATCCGGCTGGGGCTTTGAGGGGCGCTGTCTGGCGCATTTTGACGCTTCTTTTGTGTGTGACCTGTGCTTCCGGGTGCTTACGCGCTAGCTCTGCTCCCAAAGACAGGCCTTCATCGGAGCGGGCGACCAGCGGGGTCAGCTTTTCCGGTGAGGCGACTATCGCGATCACCAAGTAAGGACACCACATCATGCGTTACGTTTTTCTCGCGCTGGCCATCTGGGGGTCGGTGCACCCGACGTACTATTTTGTCAGCTGGTTCATGGAAAACGGCTGGGACATCATGGCGATGGTGGACGCATGGCATGTGAACGCCGCGACCAGTGGGTTGGTGTGGGACCTGACGATTGCGGCAATTGCGCTCACCCTTTGGGCGCTGGTGGAAAGCATCCAGACGCGCAACTGGGTCGGATTGCTGGCGATCCCGACGATTTACTGCATCGGGGTCAGCTGTGGGTTGCCGCTTTACCTTTATTTGCGGATGGCGGCACGTGCCAAGGCGGCTGCGGATTGATCTTGGCGGCCCTTTTGCTGTAACGCGCAGTCATGGATCATTTTCTTTACAAAGATGGCATTTTGCATGCCGAAGACGTGCCCGTGGCCGAGATTGCAGCGGCCGTTGGGACGCCGTTTTATGTCTATTCGACAGCGACGTTGTTGCGGCACTTCAACCTTTTTGACGAAGCCCTGTCCGGCACCGAGCATCTTGTGTGCTACGCCATGAAAGCGGCGTCAAATCAGGCCATTCTCAAGACGCTGGCGCAGGCGGGGGCCGGCATGGATGTGGTCTCTGGCGGGGAATACCGGCGTGCCAAGGCAGCAGGCGTTTCAAGTGATCGCATTGTGTTTTCGGGGGTTGGCAAAACAGCCGACGAGATCCGTCTGGCGCTGGAGGGCGGTGTGCGCCAGTTCAACGTGGAATCAGAGCCGGAAATGGAGTTGCTGAACGCGATTGCCACCGCGATGGGCACACGCGCGCCAATCACGATCAGGGTCAATCCGGATGTTGACGCCAAGACCCATGCCAAGATTGCCACGGGCAAGTCAGAGAACAAATTCGGGATTCCGATTGCCCGCGCCCGGGATGTCTATACGCTGGCAGCCTCGTTGCCCGGTCTCGATGTGATCGGGATTGATGTCCATATCGGCAGCCAGTTGACCGATCTTGCGCCGTTTGAGCTGGCCTATCAGAAGGTCGCGGAACTTACCGAAGACCTGCGTGCGGACGGGCATGATATCCGCCGTCTGGATTTGGGTGGGGGGCTGGGCATCCCCTATGCACGCGATAATCAAGCGCCGCCGCTGCCGTCTGACTATGGTGCGATGGTCAAGCGCACGTTGGGACATCTGAACTGCGAGATTGAGATTGAACCGGGACGGCTGATTGCTGGCAACGCAGGCCTGATGGTGACCCAAGTGATCTACGTCAAATCCGGGGAAGGGCGCGATTTTCTGATTTTGGATGGCGCGATGAATGACCTCATTCGTCCTGCCATGTACGAGGCCTACCATGATATTGTCCCCGTCAATGAGGCGCAGCCCGGGGTGGCGCAGGCGAAATACGATATCGTCGGCCCGGTGTGCGAGACCGGCGACACATTTGCGCGCGAACGGGTCATGCCGCCGGTTGCAGCGGGCGATCTTGTGGCCTTCCGGTCGGCAGGGGCGTATGGCGCTGTGATGAGCAGCGAATACAACTCTCGCCCCTTGATTCCGGAAGTTCTCGTCAAGGATGGTCAATTTGAAGTTATCAGACCGCGCCCTTCCTTTGACGAAATGATAAATCGAGATACCATACCTTCATGGCTTGAGTGATAAGATTCCCGGCCAATCGAGCGGTATGAGAGGTATACATGGCGTCTTTTTCGGAAGCGGACGTTAAAAACACCCTGAAATCAGTGCGCTGGCCACTTCGGTGGACGCATCTGGGCATGATTTCCGAAGCTGTGGTGCAGTCCTTCTGGCCGGTCTTCGCGGTTGCATTGGTGGTGCTGGCAGCCCTGATGCTGGGGCTGCAGGACACCTTGGCGGTCGAATTTGTCTGGGGCGGCGTGGTAATTTCGTGCATCGCGCTCTTTACGACCACATTTTACGCACTGAAAACATTCAGGCTGCCGTCGCGGGATGATGCGATGCTTCGTCTGGATGCCAGCCTGCCCGGCCGACCGCTGCAGGCGCTGATCGATGACCAGTCCATCGGCACAACAGACCCCGCCTCGCAGGCGGTATGGAGAGCGCACAAGGCGCGCATGTCCGAACGTGCGAAAGCGGCAAAACCTGTCCCGGGTGATTTGCGCGTGGCCGAGAGCGACCCCTATGCCCTGCGGTATGTCGCGGTTCTGGTCTTTGCAGTAGCGTTGCTCTTCGGCTCGATCCTCAGAATTGGGACAGTGGCAGAGATGGCACCAGGCACTGGTCTGGCGAGCGGCCCGGTTTGGGAAGGCTGGGCGGAAAGCCCTCGCTACACAGGGCGCCCGACAATCTATTTGAATGACATTGCCGAAGGACCGCTGGAGGTGCCTGTTGGCAGCCTGATCACCATGCGGCTTTATGGCGAAGTGGGCGCGCTGACGTTGTCCGAGACGGTGTCGGGACGCACCGACGCGCCCCCCGCGTCTGATCCGGCGCAGGACTTCACCGTGATCCAAAGCGGGGAAATCGCTGTCAGTGGCCCCGGCGGGCGTACATGGGCTGTCGCAATCATTCCGGACGCGCCGCCCCAGATTGCGATTTTGAGCGAACCCTCCGCCTCTGCGATGGGCGAAATGACCCTGCCGTTTGAAGCAAGCGACGACTACGGTGTGGAAAACGGCGAAGCGCGCTTTTCTCTTGATCTGGTCTCTGTAGATCGTCGTCACGGCTTGACGATTGATCCTGAGACGCGGCCCGACCTGACAGTGGCTCTTCCCACGCCGATCGCCGGAAACCGTCAGGCGTTCGAAGAGAACCTGATTGAAGATTTCTCGGAACATGCTTGGGCGAACCTGCCTGTTCTGGTGAGCCTGACGGCGCTGGATGGCGCGGAACAGACCTCCCAGACGTCACCGCGTGCGATCATCCTGCCCGGGCGGCGTTTTTTCGACCCGCTGGCGGCGGCTGTGATTGAACAGCGCCGCGATCTTTTGTGGTCGCGCGGCAATGCGCAGCGAATCGGGCAGGTACTGCGGGCCGTGTCCTATCTGCCGGATGACGTGTTCAGGAGCGAAGTGGACGCGCTGCGGTTGCGAAAGCTGATCCGACAGGTCGAGACCTTTGCGCGCCATGGCATGAGCGATGAGGTCCAGCAAAAGCTGGCGGATGAGCTGTGGGACCTTGCATTGAAGTTGGAAGAGGGTGATCTCACAGACGCTGCGGAGCGTTTAAGGCGCGCACAGGAGCGGTTGGATGAGGCCATTCGCAACGGTGCATCTGACGAAGAAATTGCAGAACTGATGCAGGAATTGCGGCGCGCGACCGAGGACTACCTCGAGCAATTGTCGCGGCAGGCGCAGCGTCAAGAGCAGAACGGCGAAACCGGCCAGCAGCAGATGGACCCCAATGCGATGCAGATGACGCAGGACGACCTGCAGCAGATGATGGACCGAATTCAGGAATTGATGGAACAAGGCCGCATGGCTGAAGCCCAGCAAGCGCTGCAGGAGCTTCAGCAGATGCTGGAAAACATGCGGGTCACGCAGGGTCAGCAAGGGCAGGGCGGACAAAGCCCGGGCGAACAGGCGATGGAGGGCCTGTCTGAAACGCTGCGCGAACAGCAGGGTCTCTCGGATCAGGCGTTCCGCGACTTGCAGGAACAGTTCAACCCCAACGCCCAAGCAGGTGAAAGCCAAGGGAACGAAGGCCGGAACGGTGGTCAGGGTCAGGGGCAGAGCCACGAAGGACAAAATCAGGGCCAAGGTCAGAACCAAGGCGGTGGCGATGGCCAGCCCGGTGGAAACCAAAGCACGCAAAACGGTCAACAGAGCGAGGGCGGCGACGGCCAGGGAGCGATTGCAGACCGTCAGCGGGCGCTGCGCAACGAGCTGAACCGCCAAGAAGGCAATCTGCCGGGGGCTGGCACCCCGGAAGGTGATGCCGCCCGTGAAGCCTTGGGGCGCGCAGGCGACGCGATGGATGATGCCGAACAGGCGTTGCGGCAGGACGATCTGGCCGAAGCGATTGATGATCAGGCCCGCGCCATGGAAGCATTGCGCGAAGGCATGCGCGCGCTTGGCGATATGATGGCTGAGCAACAGCAAAACCAGCAACCCGGTCAGGGCATGCAGGAATCGGACAGGCGGGCGGATGCACGTGATCCTCTGGGCCGTGAAAGTGGCACAACCGGCGCAGAAGCAGGCGACGGACCCCTGGCGTTGAATGAGGATTCCTACGGTCGCGCCCGCGAGTTGCTGGACGAGATCAGACGCAGGTCCGGCGAGGCAGCTCGCCCGGAAGAAGAGCGGGATTACCTGAAAAGGCTGCTGGATCGCTTCTGATTGAGGCTTGCGTTACGCGCGCGCAGCAAGAACATTTGGACTGGCAAAACACCCCATGTCGCGGTCGGTTGTGGGGGGCTACTCGCCCCAAGATGCCGTTGTGTCGTTGAACCACGCCAGCAAATTTTGCACCTGACCGTCGAGCCACACGCGCCCTTGATCGATCGTCGTCACGTAGGTGCTCAACCACGGGTCGCCTTGTGGAAAGGACTGCGCAAGCTGGGGCGCAAAGGCGTAAAGCAGAACAAAAGCTGCGGCCAACAACACGGTAACCGTGAACCCGTAGCGCGTCTTGCGTTCTTCCTCTTCTTCCGCCTTTGCCGTCTGGCCCGGATCTTGTGCGGGTCTCTTTTCGTTGGGCCGTAGCGTAGAATTAATCTCTTCGATATCAGGTAGCGGGGCCTGACCTTGCGCTTTGGGCGCTTCAGTCGTCTCTGTTTTGTCCGAAGGAACGGCGCTGGCCGGTGTCGCAGGATTGGTCTGAACAGGTGCCGGTTCTTCAGCCTGAGGGGGCGGAACGGGCGGTTTTGGCGTGGTGGTCAGACCAAGGTCTGGTTGGCTCTCTACAGTGCCTGACCATTCGCGGCGGCGCGCCAGAGCCTCCAGTTCGGCTTCCTCGCGCAGAACGTCGGCCACACTTGGGTCCAGTTTGCGCCGTGGCATCGTGTTGCCCATCTCTTCGGCGTTTTGCGCGTCGTCTTCGGATTCCTCGGAACTCTCTTGTGAAACAGGGGTCTCGCCGGCCTTTTGAGGCGCGGGCGATGCCTCCTCAGGGGCTGTTTCCACAGTCGCGTTGGGGGCGCTCTCTTGTTTTAACTCTGCGTCGGGATGGTCCTGAAACCACATCTCATCACAATTAGAGCACTGCACATCTCGCCCCTCGGGCGGTATGACATCGTCGGGCACCTCGTACTGCGCCTTGCATGCGGGACAGGTCAAACGCATCGTGTTTCCTGCTTCTGCTCTCTTTATTTTGTTATTGGGCTCAGCATATGGCGTGATGCCGCCTACGAAAAGGAGAATGTGCAACCACTCAGCGTGGATGGCCCATTGAAACCTGACTGGTGCTGAGGCACAACAGCCGCAACCAAATCGTGGAGGCCGCGTGATCGAGCTTGAGGAAGTCGCCTATAGCTATGGCGACGGGATGCTTTTTTCAGACGTGTCCCTAAGCCTGTCTGCGGGGTCATTTCACTTTTTGACGGGGCCATCGGGTGCTGGCAAGACGACGTTGCTCAAGCTTTGCTATGGCGCGTTGACGCCGACACAGGGGCATATTTCGGCCTTTGGGTCTGATGTGGCAGCGCTTGCCAGAGACGAGATGGCCTTTCTGCGTCAGCGCCTCGGGGTTGTGCATCAGGACTGTCAATTTCTCGATCATCTGACCCTGCAGGAGAACATTGCACTGCCGTTGCAGGTGGCGGGTAAAGACACGCAGGATGCTGATCAGGACCTAAAGGAATTGATCGGATGGGTTGGTTTGTCTCACCGCGCGGATGTGTACCCGCCCGCGCTGTCCGGTGGTGAACGGCAAAGGGCGGCCCTTGCCCGTGCGGTGATTATGTCGCCCGATGTGGTCATTGCGGACGAACCCACCGGAAATGTCGATTGGGAGATGTCGCAACGGTTGCTGCGGTTGCTGGTGGAACTGAACCGCATGGGCAAGAGCGTGTTGATCGCAACCCATGATCTGAGCTTGATCCGGGCGGCCAAGTCGCATGTGCAGGCCCGTGTTCTGCGTTTGGTCAACGGGCGTATCCAGCATGCCGGGGTTGATCTGTGATCTGGCTCACGCATTTGCGGTTTTTGCTGACCGGCGACAGTCAGGCAGAACAGATTGTGCCCCCCGCTGGCATCACGGCCCGTCTGACCATTTTTGCCGCTGCGGCGATGGCCTTTCTGGCGGTGTTTGCGCTGGCGTTGTCGGTTGCTTCCGGCAGGTTGGCCGCGCGCTGGGGCAATGAACTGGCGCAAAGCTCAACAGTGCGCTTGACCGCGCCTGCGCAAGCCCTCGAAGAGCGCACTCAAGCGGTCATGCGCATCCTTGAAACAACCGGAGGGGTCGCCTTTGCGCGCGCCCTTGGACCAGATGAGCAACGTGCGCTGCTTGATCCCTGGTTTGGTCAGGAGCTTGATTTAAGCGATCTGCCTTTGCCGCAACTCATCGAAGTCATTGAGGAAGACAGCGGATTTGACGCGGCGGGTCTGCGCTTGCGCCTTGAGGCGGAAGTGCCCGGCGCTGTGCTTGACAGCCACGACCGCTGGCGCGCGCCACTTGTGGCGACGGCCAACCGGCTCTGGATCATGGGGATCGCTTCTGCGCTTTTGCTGGTAGGCAGTGTGGCGGCGATGGTCACGCTTGCCGCCAACGCGTCGCTTGCAACCAACGCGCGGGTTATCGAAGTGCTGCGTCTGGTTGGGGCGACGGATACCTATATCGCACAGGCTTTTGTGCGCAGGTTTACGTTGCGCGCGGGCGGGGGGGCTTTGGCGGGTAGCCTGCTTGGCTTTGGAGTTCTTTTGATGATGCCTCAAAGTGCCGAGGCCGAGGTTTTCCTGCCGGGCCTTGGCTTGGCCTTTGTCGATGCGATCTGGGTTGTGTTCATTCCATTGCTGGCGGCAACAACGGCATTTTTCGCAACAGGGGCCGCCGCGCGCCGAACGCTGAGGGGCCTGACCTGATGCTGCAATATATCCGCTCAATCCTGTTTATCGTGCAGATGTATATCGCGATGCCTATCATCGGAATTGGCTTGCTGCCTTGGGCTCTTTTCAGCCGCAAAGGGGCCTATGCCGCCTGCAAAGGATATTCGCGATATGTGTTCTGGACTGCCCGCTGGATGGTCGGATTGCGCTGCGAGGTGCGTGGAACGCCACCTGAAGGCGAGGCGCTGATCGCGGCAAAACATCAGTCCTTTCTGGATATTATGATGATCTTCACGGCCTTGCCGAAAGCCAAGTTCATCATGAAAAAGGAAATTCTGACAACGCCCATTATCGGGCAATACGCGCGTATGCTGAACTGTGTTGCGGTGGACCGTGGCAAGCGGGGGGCCGCCATCGACAAGATGGTGGCGGATGTGGAGGCGGGCCGCGCTGAGCCCGGACAGTTGATCATTTATAGTCAAGGCACGCGGGTGCCTCCGGGCAAAAAGATGCCCTACAAGGTGGGCACCGGCGTTTTGTATGAACAGCTTGGTCAGCGGTGCGTGCCGGTGGCGACGAACGTTGGTGTGCTCTGGCCCAAGCGGGGTCTTTTGCGCAAGCCGGGCGTCGCGGTCGTCGAGTTTTTACCTGTGATCGAACCGGGCATGGATCGTGACGCGTTCATGCAGCACCTCGAAACCGAAGTAGAGACGCGATCAGATGCCTTGATGGCCGAAGCGGGGTTTAAAACGGATGCATAAAATAGAGACGACTGAAGCGCTTGAAGCGCTCTATGGCACAACGGGTGAGGCCGCGTTGCGCAAAGTGGCCAAACGTCTGACACCGCTTTACCGAAAATGGATCATGGCGTCGCAGTTTTGTGTTCTGACCACCGTCGGGCCTGCTGGCACGGATGGCAGCCCCCGCGGTGACGATGGGCCTGTCGTTGCAGAACTGGATCCCGGCACAGTGCTGATGCCTGACTGGCGCGGGAACAACAGGCTGGATTCATTGCGGAATATTGTCGAGGACGGGCGCGTCTCTCTGATGTTCATGAAGCCCGGATCGAACAACGTCGTGCGCCTGAACGGGCGCGCTTGGTTGACCGATGATGTCGGGATGCGTGGACGTTTTGAGCGGAGTGGTCGCTTGCCAGCAACCGTGATCGTGATTGAGATCGCGGAAATCTATACCCAATGTGCCCGTGCCCTCTTGCGCTCGGCGCTCTGGACCCAAGATCCGGATGCCTCTGCGGTGCCCAGTGTCGGTGACATCCTGACGGAAATGACCCAAGGCGAGATTGACGGCGCGGCCTATGATGCCGAATGGCCCGGCAAGGCGGCAACAACCATGTGGTAGCCGCCGCCTTTGGGGCGGTTACATGTGGATCGCGCCGTCGCCGCAGGCGAGGGCGGCTTCGCGCACGGCCTCGGAATAGGTTGGGTGCGCGTGGCACGTCATGGCAAGGTCTTCTGCGGAGGCGCCGAACTCCATCGCCACGCAAATCTCATGAATAAGATCACCCGCCGACGGGCCGATGATATGCGCGCCCAGAATGCGGTCGGTGTCTTTGTCTGCGAGGATTTTCACAAACCCGTCCGCTGCAAAATTCGCCTTGGCGCGGCCATTGCCCATGAAGCTGAATTTGCCGACTTTGTAGGCCCGCCCTGCTTCTTTTAGGGTTTCTTCGGTCTCGCCCACATTGGCGACTTCGGGGTGCGTGTAGATCACGCCCGGGATGACGCCGTAGTTCACGTGGCCATGCTTGCCCGCCACCTGTTCTGCGGCGGCCATGCCTTCGTCTTCGGCCTTGTGGGCCAACATCGGCCCGTCGATCACATCGCCGATGGCGTAGACACCTTTGACGCTGGTTTCCCAATGAGCGTCGACCTTGATCTGGCCGCGCGGTGACATCTCCATGCCGAGCGTGTCCAGCCCCAACCCTTCGGTAAACGGTTTGCGGCCCGTGGCCACCAGAACGGTGTCAGCCTCCAGCATGTGTTCGCTGTCGTCTTTGCGCAGTTTGTAATGCACCTTGGCCTTGGTCTTGGTGGCTTCCGTTTTCTGGACGGCTGCCCCCATGATGAAGGTGAGCCCTTGCTTTTTCAGTGTTTTCTGAAAGTTTTTCTGGATTTCCGCATCCATGCCGGGGGTGATGAAGTCGAGAAATTCAACCACTGTCACCTCAGAGCCCAGCCGCGCGTAAACCGAGCCCAGCTCCAGCCCGATGACGCCTGCGCCGATCACGGCGAGCTTTTTGGGCACCTTGCCCAGCTCCAGCGCGCCGGTAGAGGTCACGACAACCTTTTCATCCACCTCTACGCCGGGCAGGGAAGCAGGTTCAGAGCCTGACGCGATGATGATGCTCTTGGCCTCATGCACCTCGTCCCCGACCTTGACTTTGCCCGCCTCAGGGATCGACCCCCAGCCTTTCAGCCAGTCTACCTTGTTCTTTTTGAACAGAAACTCGATGCCTTTGGTGTTTGCGTCAATTGTGTCCTGCTTGTAGCTGAGCATCTGTTTCCAATCGACCGACGGGCTTTTCCCCTTGAGGCCCATGGCGGCAAAATTGTGTTCTGCCTCGTGCAGCATGTGGGATGCGTGCAGCAACGCTTTGGAGGGGATGCAGCCCACGTTCAGGCACGTGCCGCCAAGCGTGTCACGCCCTTCGACGCAGGCGGTTTTCAGCCCCAGTTGCGCGCAGCGGATCGCGCAGACATAGCCGCCGGGGCCGGAGCCGATGATGATTACGTCATAGTTTGCCATGGGTCAGATCCTTCGGTTTCGAACGTCGGTCTTTGGTCGGTTGGGGGCAGGTCCGCGTCTTTGGGCCGCCCGGATTTAGGAATGGTTTTCATGAGTGTCGCCCGCCTAGACCAAAGCTGCAAGCAGCATCAGAACTGTCGCGCCGAACCCGATACACCAGATAACAGAGCGCCATGGAACCCATCCAAAGGTATAGGCAGTGATGTAGAGAATGCGTGCCGCCAGATACACCCAGGCGCAGGTTTGTGTGAGCGGAGTTGACTGCTCGCCCAGTGTGACAACCACCACAGCGATGGTGAAGAGGATCAGCCCTTCAAAGTGGTTGTTCAGCGCGCGGTAGAGCCGCCCGCTGCGCGGGCTCAGTTGATCAGCCAAGCTCGTGCCATCGCGCGGGGCCATCGTCACCTTTGTTCCCAGTTCGAGATTGGCAAAGACCGATACCAGACAGAATTGCAGGACCTGCAGCAGCGCCGCATAAGTGAGTACGGTGAGTTCGGTGCTCATCACAGGGCGAGGAAGTACAAAAGAGCGGTCGAGAAAAAGCCCACCGTCCATGCCAGACTGCGCAGGCCCACGATCCCGAAGGCGTATGAGGGCAGGTAGATGACGCGCGCGACCACAAAGGCGGTTGCTGCCAGCCGGGTCTCATTGGTGGAGGCGTCGGTCACGATGATCAGCAGCGCAGCAGGGGCAAAAAGCACCATAGCGGTGATGGAGTTGTCGAGCGCCCGGGCCAGCCGTGCGGCGATGCCGTCCACTGTGCGATCTTCATCCCGGGAGCCCATAAGATAGCCGATACCAAGCTGCGTGAGCGCACCTGTGGCCTGCAACAGCAGGGTGAGTAGAACCAGAAATCCGTAGAGAATGAGGGCTGTGGGTTCGGTCATGTTAGGTTTCTCCTAGCTACCAAGCTGTTGTTTTCGCGAAGTCACTCATTGCGTATCGCACTGTTCAAGAGGTTTGAACATTTAGCCCCGGACGGGGCGTTTGCGGCCCGGCCAGCGCCCGACCGCCCCCCCTCGGGCGGGCGCTTCGCTTCCACCCGGCGGTCGCGCGCTGGCCTTGTCATGCCTCAAAGCTGGAAACAGAAGCGCACAGTATTCCAATCTCATACTCCTTGGCAAACTGTGCTCGCGCTCAAATTGCAATCAACAAGGGTTTCGTCGCCATTGGGGGATCGTCTATACCACCATCGCCAAAGTGTTGGTTTTTCCAACATAGCACCATTTGCAGCTTGAAAGTCGCCGGCCAACGTAACCAAATCAGCTACACCTATTACGTTATGCTCAGCAATGAATGCGATTGTCATGCGACCATCCGTATGCATTAGCCTCGCCGCACGCTCAGACACCTCGGCTTCGCTGACTGCCACAGTAGCCTGAAGTAAAAACACTCTATTGTTGTTGCCGCCCTTGAAGTAGCCGATTTGCTCGAACTGGTCTTCATTGCAGCCCGAAAGCACCAATAATCCCATAAACACGATTCCGACTAGCTTCATAGATACAGCTAAACCTCACAAATCCATCAGCAACCGCCGCGGGTCTTCCAGCGCTTCCTTCACGCGGACAAGGAAGGTCACCGCGCCTTTGCCGTCCACGATACGGTGGTCGTAGCTGAGCGCCAGATACATCATGGGGCGGGCCACGATCTCTCCGTTCACCACCATGGGACGCTGCTGGATTTTGTGCATGCCCAAGATGCCCGACTGCGGTGGGTTTAGGATGGGCGAGGACATCAGCGAGCCGTAAACCCCTCCGTTGGAGATCGTGAAGGTGCCGCCCTGCATTTCGGCCATCGACAGCTTGCCGTCCCGTGCGCGTGCGCCTTTTTCGGCAATCGCTTGCTCGATGGCATGAAAGCTCATCGCATCCGCGTCGCGAATGACCGGCACCACAAGGCCTGTGGGCGTGCCC
>JBGCEG010000076.1:0-2575 GCA_045106135.1 Roseobacter sp.
CGACCGAGGAAGTGGCAAAGTGGGCGGACGCCGCGCAGCCGATCTATGCGAATTGGGAAGCCATGCTGAATGACAAGGGGCATGACGGCGCCGTCATTCTGGCACGGGCAAACGAACTGCTCGATCAGGCTGTCTGAGATGACGCGCTGGTCGTCGATTTGGCCGCGGCAAGGGGGGAGCAATCCCCCTATGCATGTCTGGATGGAGAGACTGGCCCGTCTCCTTGCCGCCCTTGGCGGGCTCGTCATTTTTGGCGTGGCGTTGACCGTGGCGGTATCGGTCGCGATGCGGAACCTTGGACTACAAGGCATTCGCGGTGACTTTGAACTGGTCGAGATGTCCTGCGTCTATGCTGCGGGTCTGTTTCTGCCGCTTTGCCAGTTGCACCGGGGCCATGTGATGGTCGACCTGTTCACCAACTGGCTGCCGACACCGGTGACTGCCGCAATGGACTGGATCTGGCTGATCTTCTCGGCGTTTGCGTGGGCCGCGCTTTGTTACTTCACCCTACATGGCCTGACCGAGATCCGCGACTACGGCGACCGGACGATGCTGCTGTCTGTCCCGGTCTGGTGGTCTTTTGTGCCGGCAGTTCTGGGGCTTGGCGCGTCAGCTGTCATCGCATTCGCTCAGGCATTTCTGTTGCCCCGGGCCAACACACTTCAAGCAGGACATTAGGCACCATGGACCCAACATATATTGCCATCATCCTAGTGGTTCTGCTTCTGGGCGCGATCCTTCTGCGCGCGCCCATCGGGCTTGCCATGGGCGTCGTCGGAGCGGTCGGCTATATGATCCTGTCCAGCCCCGCAGGGTTGCAGGCCTATCTGTCTTCCGCCTGGCCCGACAAATTCCTGTCTTACGACCTTGCCATCGTTCCGCTTTTCATCCTGATGGGGCATCTGGCGACGCGTACCGGCATCTCGGCCGCCTTGTTCTCGGCGTCCAACGCATGGATCGGCCATTGGCGCGGAGGTCTGGCCATGGCCTCTGTGGCGGGTTGCGCCATGTTCGGCTCGATCTCGGGTTCGTCCATCGCAACCGCCTCGACCATGGCCAAGGTTGCGTTGCCTGAAATGAAAAAGCACAATTACAGCAATGCGTTGGCATCGGGCGCGCTGGCCGCTGGCGGTACGCTTGGTATCCTGATCCCGCCGTCGATTGTGCTGATCATCTATGCCCTTTTGACGGAACAGAACATTGTCAAACTGTTCCTTGCAGCAACGATTCCGGGTCTTCTTGCGGTGTTGGGGTTCATCATCGCAATCGCCATCTACGTCCGGATCAATAAAGATGCCGCTCCGATGCAGAAACGTGCAAGCCTTGGCACCCGTCTGCGCAGCCTTGGCAGCATCTGGCACATTGTCGGCGTTTTCGTTGTCGTTCTTGGCGGGATCTATGGCGGCTTTTTCACCCCGGCAGAAGGTGCGTCGATCGGGGTCGTTCTTACGGCCGCCGTTGGTGTATTCACCCGCACCTTGTCGGTGCAAGCTCTGGTGGAAAGTCTGGTCGACACGGCAGCGACCAGCGCCATGATCTTTGTCATCATCTTCGGCGCCGATATCTTCAACGTCGCCATGGCCCTGTCGCGTATGCCGACGGCTCTAGCAGACTGGTTTGTTGCGGCTGAGATGGCGCCGATGTTGGTGCTTTTCATGGTCGTGGTGTTCTACCTTGTCATGGGGTGCGTCATGGACAGCTTGTCGATGATCGTTCTTACGGTTCCGGTGTTCTTTCCCACGATGATGAGCCTCGACTTCGGCCTGTTGCCGGAGCAACAGGCGCTTTGGTTCGGCATCCTGACGCTAGTTGTGGTGGAATTGGGGATGATAACGCCGCCTGTGGGCATGAACCTGTTCATCATTTCCGCCATTGCAAAGGACATTCCGACATCGGCAATTTTCAAAGGCACTGTGCCCTTCATCGCATCGGAATTCGTTCGCATCGCTCTGCTGATTTTCTTCCCTGCCCTAAGCTTTTGGCTTGTCGGTCTCTGGTGAGAACGGCAATGCGAAAGTCGGCCACGGTAGCGGCGGGATGAGCCTGCTGCGGGCGGCGTAAAAGTCGGCCACCTTCGCCCTTTCTGGCGACAGGGAGGGCGGAAGGATTTTCAACGTGGATTTGTATCGGAAAGTTCGGCTGGCCTGTGCTGAGGGCATGAGCCAGCGAGAAGCGGCGCGGGCATCGTCAAGTTATCGGCCTTCCTGGCAGCGAAAGCCGGGGCGCCAGATCTTAGGCCGCCTTCAACGGTAGTGTCGCAAAGTTTCCGCCGAGCCGAAGATAGCTCTACTATCGGACACACCTATCCAGCGAGCGCCGCAAACTGCTCGAAGCCAGACTCCTCTGCCTGGTCAAACTGACCTTTCCGGATCATATGTGCGACCTCGATCCCCGCAAGCGTTGCTGCTGCTGAATTCAGCGATTTGAAGGTCTGCATCGGCCGAGTAAGTTTCTTGATGAAACGGTGATCCTGCTCAATGATATTGTTGAGATATTTCGTCCGCCTGACAGTGATCAACCAACACCAGCCACACATCACGAGCAGGCAGTTCATGTTGAAGAGACCAGCTGTGTT
>JBGCEG010000077.1:0-2647 GCA_045106135.1 Roseobacter sp.
CTGACAGGCTCTACGCTGCGTCCGCAATCCGATGCCGCCAAGGCCGCGATTGCCGCGGAACTTGCGACCCATGTCTGGCCATTGCTGGACGCGGGGCGGATCGGTCCCGTGATGGACAGCGAGTTTGCATTGGCCGATGCCGTTCTGGCCCATGAACGTATGGAAAGCTCGGCTCATATCGGGAAGATCGTGCTGAGGGTAAATGGCTGACCGCCACCGCCTGCATCACCGTTTCTTTACATTTTCGACATAAATTTGTGATCTCCGCTGGCTAGCGTTCTCCTACATGAGCGCTGCCTGCTTCTTCATTTCAGCGCTCTGGATTTTTGTCATTTGAACAGTTTCTGGAGAGCAAAATGAAAGACGTGGATCAGCATAAGATGTCAGCGGATGAGTGGGATGAAGTGAACTTCCCCCGCCCCGAGCGCAATGACTTTGACGATGTCGTCGAGCGCGCCTTGTCACGCCGTGGTTTCTTGGGTGGTGTTCTGGCCTTTGGGTCGGGTGCTGCAGTGATGGGGGCTGGCATGCTGAAGGGCAGTTCTGCCCTCGCACAGCCCGCCTCGCGTTTTCCTTTCACCCCGATTGCGGCTCAGACGGATAACACGATCCATGTTCCCGAGGGCTATGGCTGGAAGACGCTTGTTCGTTGGGGCGATCCGCTTTTCTCCGATGCCGAGGGTGCCTTTGACCCTGAGGCCGGTGTCTCTCTGGAGATGTCCGAGCGTGTATTCGGTGAGAACACCGATGGCATGGAACTGTTCAATATAGACGGTCGTGAAGTCATCGTGGTGAACAGCGAATATGTGAACCCTGACCTCAACCTCGCCCATACCGACGATGGTATGCCTACTTCGGTCGAGGATGTGCGCTTGCTGCAGAATTTCCAAGGCGTCAGCGTCATGGAAGTTGCGGAAGGTGCCGAGGGTTGGGCCGTTGTTATCGACAGCCCCTATAACCGCCGTATCCATCACAACACGCCAATGACCTTCTCGGGTCCTGCTGCGGGTCATGAGCTGCTCAAGACCGATGCCGATCCAACTGGGATGGAATCGCTTGGGACATTCAACAATTGCGGGTCAGGCCGCACACCTTGGGACACCTATCTGACCTGCGAGGAAAACTTCAACGGATATTTCGGGGCCACTGCGGAGGTGTCTGCCGATGACACCGTGCTGGACGGTTTCCGCCGCTATGGCGTTTCGACGGCTGTTGATGCGGGGCGTTACAACTATCATGGCTTTGACGCGCGTTTCGACGTGGCGACGAACCCGAACGAGCCGCATCGCGCGGGCTATATCGTTGAAATCGACCCTGCCAATCCTGACAGCACCCCCATCAAGCACACCGCTTTGGGCCGCTTCAAACATGAGAACGCTGCCTGTGCCATTGCGGCTGATGGTCGTGTCGCTGTCTATATGGGCGATGATGCGCGCGGCGAATTCATGTATCGCTGGCTAAGCCGCGATGCCTATGTTCCCGGTGGCGATACATCGACCTTGCTGGTCGAGGGTGAGCTTTCGGTCGCGGTGTTTGATGAAGATATGTCTGGTCGCTGGCTGCCTCTGACGCCTGCCACCACTGGCATGGATATGGCGAGCATCTCGATCTTCACGCGGATGGCGGCTTCGGCTGTCGGGGCAACCACAATGGACCGCCCTGAATGGATCGCTGTGCATCCAAATGCTGCCGAGGCCTATTGCTGCCTGACCAACAATTCGCGTCGCGGCGTGTTGAACGATGACGGTACGGTGCGCACCAATGCAGGCGGTGATCCGATGACGGTCAATGCGGTCAACCCGCGCGATACCAACCGTTACGGCCAGATCGTGCGCTGGCGTCCTGCAGGGGGCGATCATGGCGCTGCCGAGTTCGCTTGGGATCTTTATGTTATGGCGGGCAACCCGACCGTGGCTGAGGGATTGAATACAGGCTCGGCCAATATCAATGAAGGCAACCTGTTCAACTCGCCCGATGGTATGGTCATCGACCAAACTGGCCTGATCTGGATCCAGACCGATGGCAATGACAGCAATGAGGGTGATTTTGCTGGCATGGGCAACAACCAGATGCTGGCGGGGGACCCCGTCACTGGCCTGATCGAACGCTTCATGACCGGCCCTAGGGGCTGTGAGGTTACAGGCCTGTGCTGGTCGTCGGATCGTCGCACCATGTTCGTTGGTATCCAGCACCCCGGTGATGATGGGGGTGATTGGCCTGATCACGGCGGATCGCTTGCGCGCTCCTCGGTCATTGCGATCAAGCGTGACGATGGCGGGCTGGTCGGCTGATCGCTGGTGCCAATTAAACTGCGGCGCGCGCTTCCCAAAAGCGTGCGCCGTTTCTTTTTAAGCCGTTCAAGGGGCTTTGCTGCCGAAAGCCCGCCAACCCGCATAAAGCCGTGTTATCGTGGTTAGAAGGCAGGCGGCTGCAAATAGATAGGCAAGCAATGGGAAGCTTGTGGGCCATAGGCAAAAGGCCACGAAAGCCGCGATTGTTTCGGCCCCTTCTGTGAGGCCGCCCAGATAGAAGATGCCCTTGGTCGGGAAATCCTTGGCCGATAATCCGCGCCGCTCTGCAATGATCGAGAAGGCCAGAAAGGACGCGCCCGTGCCGATAAAACTGGCGATCAGGATCGCGGCGGGCA
>JBGCEG010000078.1:0-3702 GCA_045106135.1 Roseobacter sp.
CAATGCCGGGGCCTTCGATGAGAGTGACTTTATTTTCTAGGGCGGCCGCCCGAACTTGATCGGGCCAATACTTGGCCGGCGTCGGCATTCGGACCTATTGCGGTCATCTGACAATTTGACTCAGGTGACCGCTACGTCCGCCTTGTGTGAATTGGCTTTGGTCCACCTTCGCACTTGCCGCGAATGGCGGCTGTCGGGAACGCATGCGCAAAATTCTGACCCTCGGCCAACGGCAGGTCTGGGCCGACTACGATTGCCGCACTTGCGAAGAGCTCTCGCACAACGACCGTCGTCCTTGGGCTCCTAGCAGCCGGTCTTCAGCATAGACACCCATTTACCAGGTCACCGTCGGCAGCGAGCCCAACTTGGCCAATGCCGCATGTTTCACAAATGGCAGCTTAAGGTTTTTCGAAACCATATTCGTTTGAGCGTTTTGTCCTTCAAGACAAAATGATGACAAAGCGCAGCTCCGGCATGGAGGACCACCAACCCGATCATGAACCGCGCGCCGTTCTCATGTCCCGCGCTTGATGGAAGCTCCGCCAGTTCGCGAAATGCCGCCGAGCCGAACAGGGCGTGAGGAAGACATGAGACGATTGACATGGTGCCCCCGGCTTGTGACGAGCTGGATCACAACTGCATAGACTCCTACATGGGTTCAAATAGGAATGCCGTCCCGCCAAGACAGAACGCCCACGGTGGAGCCGGGCTTTGCATCGAACCGCCACCACCAGATCAGTCTGCTTACCGTAAGGACAAGCACAAGCATCGCGGCCGGCAGATGCACCAGATTTGCAACTGTCTTGACACTTGTGTCCAAAGCGAACCTGGCTCAGAACCCACTGCCTAGTAGGACGATGATCAGCGGCGCGCTGATCCAGTGCAGGCCAATCCCGATCTTGCCGAACTAGTCTGCAGTGCTCATTGCAGGACGCGCCATCATCCCTTTCCGGTCACGCCCAACGTTGGACGGCGGCGTCGGAATCCATCGGCCCGGTGTTAAAAGCGATGCGCGCCTTGGGGGCGTGCTCATGCACGACATTTACCAGCTTTTCGAAGATCAGGAAGTGGTCGTCATCCTTGCGCACGCCTGCGCCGATCATCACGACATCGTAGGCGTCCTCTTTCAGCGTCTGCTCCAGCTGTTCCGTCGCGGTCTCGCCGCTGAAAATGAACCCGATGGAGGCGTCATAGCCAAGGTTTTTCAGCTTGCTTTCATCGGCGCGAAGCGCGGTTTCCAACTTGTCGGCGTCCAGACCAGGATATTTGGAGAAATCGACTACCGTGGGGTGCCAGCCGACCATAAGAACCTTCTTTGCCATCGGGATTGCCTTTCAGAATTTCTGCACGATCCAACAGCCGCCGATTTGCGTTGCGTTCGGACATCGAGCAAGTCATGTTAATTTACACGTAAACTATAATTCGAGATAATTTACATGGCAAGTAAAACTTCCCAGCCACCAGAATCCATTGGCCGCGCCCTCAACTTCGCGTCAGGCCGCATGAATGCACTTTGCCAGCAATTGCTTGACCCATACGAACTTTCATTGCCCCAATGGGTGATCCTGTCCTGCTTGTGGCGCGACGGGGAAATCACGGTCAGCGCCTTAGCCGATCTGGTTGGAAATGGGCTTCCTGCGACGTCTCGCATCGTGGATCGTATGGTGGAAAGGGGGTTGGTGGGTCGCCGAAAGCACAAGACCGATGGTCGGGCTATTGTTGTCACCCTAACCGACAAAGGGGAAGAACTTCGACATCTTTCTGGCTTTCACCAGCGGATCAACGACACGCTTTTCCTGGGTTTTTCACAAAAAGAGCAAAGCCTTGCGTTCTCATTGCTAAAAAGAATGCAAGAAAACGCCAAAGCCGCGCTTGAAGAATTGGAAGATCGGCCCGAATGAAAATGTCGCCCCTTGGCGGAGACAAGCGGAGAGCGGTAAAACAGACCTCTGCGAAGACATAACGACTGGCAGCAAATTCCCCCTTTGTTGATTTGCCTTTAGTTGGCCTTCGCAGTTGCCACTGGTGTCCGCAGTCGAGAACGCACCTGCAAAATTCGGAGTAGTTCGTGGACGGCAGGAACGGGCCGTCCACAGCAAGGGGGAGTGTCGTACCCCTTGCTCACTAGTACGCGGTCACGCGGTCGCTGCGGCGAACCCCAGATAGTTCAATACTGTAACAACAACCCAAAACAAGCCAAAGACGATGCCCACATTGCGCCCGTGTCTTGAAACTCTGGGATGATGCCCCAGTCCTGGAATGCCTGCATGGTTGGCGTTCACCAGCACGAACAGGGCCGCCATGATCCCGAACACGAAGTGCATGGTATGGCGATCGGCCAATGGTAGTGTCAGCCCGTAGACGATGCCAGACGCGAGAGAGATGAAGGCCAGCGCGCCCTGACGTTGTTCGAACAGTATCACGAAGATGTAATCGGCTCCGGCCGGAGCCTTGTCTGCAGGTGCCGCCTCAAGTGCCGCGTCAAGCATGGCGATCTCGTCATCATGTGTCAGGGCCTTGGAGGGGCGCGGTAATCCGGGCCCGAAAAACGGCAGAACCCAGTTGACCACCCAGCGTGCCCAAAGAGGTCGGTAGACTTCGACGGCATGAACAATAGCCGGGGCAAGGCAAAGCAGGAGCCCGAGAGTGGAAGCAAGCGTGGTCGACATGGTTTACGGTTCCTCTTTCAATTCAAGATGTGGGATGGAGTGGGACTGGCTAAGGTTTGGTTAGGAGAGCAGGACGGCCGCAAGGGCGCGATTATTCTATCGCATTGTTGAATGACCCTTTACCGCCCGCCCAGATCGGCAGGTAGACAAACTTGACCGCACGATCGAGGTCTTCAGAATGCGCCAAAGCCCAAGGCAGAAGATAAAAGAGCGCCGCTAGTAACCTGAGTGGTCCGGCGCTTGCACACGCCATGCCTTGATCCTTACCATTTCCAGCTATGCCGCAGGCGAGGGAGATGCCCCCACCTGTGTGGATGGGGCCTCTGGGCCGGGTATTGCTTTAGTCGAAGTTGAACATGGTGTTGTCGTTTGCAAGACCTTCGGTCGGTACGGCCTGGATCACATCCCAATGCTCGGCCACCTTGCCATCTTCAAAGCGTACGAGATCATAAAAGACGGAATGCACGCCAACGTGATTACCTTCGGAAATCGCAAGCACGTAGTTGCCTTCACCGATCATCTTGTGCTGCTTGGTAAACTGCCAGCGCGGTGTGACGTCAGAACTCATCTGAGCGGCCAAGAACCCCTCGATCCCATCAGACCCGTCAGGATTGTGCTGAATGTAACCGGCATGGAATGTGGACTGCAGGGTCGCATAAGCTTCCTCTGGCGTTCCGTTGATAAAGACATCAAACGCCGCTGCCAGTTTTGCCTTGTTTTCTTCGGTCAGGTCCAGATCGGTGATCGGAGAGATGTTGTCCGTCAGTCCGTGGCCGGATGCATTTGGCGGCGTGTCGCACATCATCGCGTCCCAATGGGCGGCCATTCTGCCGTCTTCGTGGAAATCGTAGAAGTCAAAGGCCACCATTTCGGTGCAGCCTTGCCCAAACAACTCAGCATTGCTCCAACGATTGAAGGCGACAGCATTGTCCCCGTCTTCCAACGTCAGCACTGTTTCAACCGTGACGCCTGCTTGCTCCAAGGCGGGGAAAAGGGACAAGAGACCCTCTGCGCCGTCAGGTATAAAGGGATT
>JBGCEG010000079.1:0-7659 GCA_045106135.1 Roseobacter sp.
TGGAACAAATTATAAGAGCTCTCTCTGATGCTATAGCGGATCAGCTGTGAGGGCGCTTACCAACGTTTGCTGTGTTTGCCGGAGCAACACTCCAAGAAGCGGATATTCGCTGAATTTGCAGCATCGAGCAAAGTGGGCTCACACTTGACGTTCTCCGCTTCGCGGCATTACGGGGGAACGGCCAAGACCATGTCGACACGAACGGCCCAAAGCTGCCGTTCACCTCATCGCGCCAATGCTGCGGTCACACACCACATAGCGGACCTTAGCTGAAACCGCCGCATTTCAAAGCGTCCAGATCTCCGCTCGGTATCCAATTCTCAATGTTCTTCACGTGAGATATGCTGCGAAGGTTTCATGCCTAGAATTGCAACCCGTCTTTGCACTCGAGTAAATTGCTCAAATTTGCCATGTCTGGTCACCTCGTCGAGGATGGTGACGATCTACCCATAAAGGTCGTCAATGGCGTTGATACGGCAGTGAAACTAGCGTCCGTGTTTTGAGGCTGGATGAATCGGCATCCGTTTAGGCGGATCTATTCAAGGCAGCGTGGGCCGCCTGAAAAGGCGACCCCAGTACATTCCTACCAACTGTTATACCCGAGATATTTGCCCGACATCTCAACCTTCACGCGGTCCCCTTTGGGGTTTTCGATCCGTGTGACAGACATGTCAAAATCAATCGCGGACATGATACCGTCGCCGAATTTTTCCTGAATCAGCGCTTTGAGTGTTGGGCCGTAGACTCCAACGATTTCATAAAAGCGGTAGATGCAGGGATCGGTGGGAACCGCCTGTTCCCAGATCTTGGTGGGGCTTTCGGCCAGCACGCTTTCTGCCTCTTGAGGCAAGCCCAGGACCTTGACCATTAACGCGGCTTTTTCCGCGGGAAAAGCGTTCATCCCCATCGCCGCCGAATGGGTCCAGACAGGGGACATGTCGATTTTTTCGGCAATGCCTTCCCATGTCATTCCGGCTTGTTTCTTGGCCGAAAGGATCATTGCTGTGACGTCTTCTTTGGTCATCATGTCGGTCATTGGTTTGGTGTCCTTCTTAGGTATTGATTTCTTGCAGCCCAAGCTGTGTCCGACCGGGGTGATCATCTGGGCGGGGCCCGGGGGCATCCCAGTGAAACAGGCGTTCGGCCTCTGAGATAGGCACATCGTTGATCGAGGCATGACGCACAGCCATGTAACCAAGCGCATCAAATTCCCAGTTTTCATTGCCATGAGCACGAAACCACTGCCCATCGACATCGTGGTATTCGTAACAAAATCGGACCGCGATTTTGTCGTCGCTATGGGCCCAGATTTCTTTGATCAGGCGATAGCCATTCTCGGTGGCCCATTTGCGGGTCAGAAACGCCTCTACTTCGGCGCGCCCGTTCAAGAACTCGGATCGGTTGCGCCATTTGGTGTCAGGCGTGTAAGCCATCGCGACTTTGGCAGGGTCACGCCCGTTCCACGCGTTCTCGGCCATCCGCACTTTTTGCACAGCGTCGTCGTAGCTGAACGGGGGAACGGGCGCGAGCGGCTGTCGGTCGGTCATGTCTTGACCGCCTGCAACAAGGGCTGCTCGCCCGCCACGTCTTGCGTTTTGTCGATGCGGACAGTTACGGGCGAATGGGTCTCGTCATCCGTACTTTCTTGGCCAGCCAGTTCTGCCGAGCGTTTTCCAAGGAACTGCACCAGATGATTGCGGATGGCGTAGTAATTTGGATGCTCGACAATATCCGTGCGCACGCGGGGCCTTGGGATCGTGATCTCAACACTTTCGGCGACGCGAGCCAGGGGGCCGTTTGTCATCAATAGAATGCGATCGGCCAGCAGGATCGCCTCGTCAATGTCATGAGTGATCATAAAGACCGTTTGATCGGTGCCGCTCCAAACCTTGAGCAGCTCTTCCTGAATGGTACCGCGGGTCAGCGCGTCCAACGCGCCAAAGGGTTCATCCAGCAAGAGCAGCTTGGGTTCATTGGCGAAAGCGCGGGCGATCGACACACGCTGCCGCATGCCGCCAGACAATTGGCTGGGCTTGCGGTGGATGGCATCGCCCGACAAGCCGACTTTGTCCAAGAATGCGATCGAGTGGTCCTCGACCTGTTGCTTTGTCCAATCCGGGAACCGGGCGGCCACCCCGAAGGTTACGTTCTTCAAGGCCGTCAGCCATGGCAGCAGCGAATAGTTCTGGAAGACCACGCCACGATCAAGGCTTGGGCCAGAAATTGAAAAACCGTCCATCTTTACGACGCCCTTGGTCGGCTCCGAAAGCCCAGCAAGGATGTTCATGATGGTTGATTTACCGCAGCCCGAATGACCCAGAATACAAACAAACTCGCCCTTTTCGATGCCAAAACTGGCGTTTTCGAAAACCGTGAATTCGCCGCCTTTGCCGTCGGGATAGCGCTGGGTCAGCTTTTCGATACTCAGAAATGAATTTGCCATGGGTTTACCTTATTCGACATAGGCGACGCGCCGCTGAAGCAGGCCAAAGGCCGCGTCAAGCAACATGCCGACAACGCCGATCATGAGAATTGAAAAGATGACGGAGGTCAGGTCGAGATTGTTCCACTCGTTCCAGACGTAATAGCCAATTCCCGTCCCCCCGACGAGCATCTCAGCCGCGACAATGACCAACCATGCAATCCCGATGGAAATTCGCATGCCTGTCACAATGGTGGGGGCTGCCGCGGGCAGGACAACCGTAAAGGCCGTTTTGAACGCGCCCAATTCATGGGTGCGGGCGACGTTCACCCAGTCTTCGCGCACGCCGGCCACGCCAAAGGCTGTATTCAGCAACATCGGCCAGATCGAGCAGATGAAGATTACGAAAATCGCCGATGCCTCAGAATCCTGAATGATAAACAGGGCCAATGGCATCCACGCGAGCGGCGAGATTGGCCGCAAGACCTGAATAAAGGGGTTAAGCGCCTTATAAGCCACCGACGACATGCCGATCAGAAATCCAAGTGGGATCGCGATGATTGCCGCCAGAAAATACCCCGTCAGAACGCGGTAGATCGAATAGCCGATCTGGATGCCGATGCCTTTGTCATTGGGCCCTGCATCATAGAACGGATTGGACAGCTCTTGCCACGCTTTGACAGCGACCTCGCTGGGGGGTGGCACGCCTGCTTTCGCTGTGCCCGCCCCAGTCAGCAATTCATATTCGGTCAGCTCGCCCGTGTTGACCGCTTGCGCGGAAATCGAGATTTCCCACACAAACAGACCAGCAAAAAGCAAGGCTATCGACCAGATCGCCGCGCGCCTGTTTTCTGACAAACGCTCCATCAGTCGCCTGCTTTGATCGCAAAGCTATCGACATAGGCTTCGGGCTGGGCGGGGTCAAAAGTCTTGCCCATAATCATATGCGATTTGTAGTTCTCCGCAGGGGCGTCATACCCCAGATCGGTCATGACCTTTCGGGCGTCAGCCGCAAGGTAGACCTGTTCTGCCACGCCTTTGTAATCGACATCACCTTCGATGTACCCCCACCGCTTCATTTGGGTCAGGATCCAGACGCCCATCGACTGCCACGGGAACGGATCGAAATCGATCCGGTCAGGCACACGCTGCACCTCGCCGAGACCATCCGCATATGTGCCTGTGAGAACCTGCTGGATCACCGTGACCGGTTGGTTGAGATAGTTCGTGGGCGCAATGGCCTCGGAAATCTCGACGCGATTGTCAGGGTTTGATGCGTATTGCGTGGCGTCAATGATCGACTTGAGCAAAGCGCCGTAGGTATTCGGCAATTCGGTCGCGAAAGACAAGGGCGCAGCAAATGCACAGCATGGGTGACCTTCCCAGATTTCTTTGGTGAGAATGTGGATGAAGCCAATTCCCTCATAAACGGCACGCTGGTTGAACGGGTCAGGCGACAAGTAGCCATCAAGGTTTCCGGCCCGAAGGTTGGCAACCATCTCGGGCGGCGGCACCACGCGGATCTGGATATCCACATCAGGGTCCAATCCGAATTCAGCCACATAATAGCGCAGCAAGAAATTGTGCATCGAGTACTCAAACGGTACACCAAAGGTAAAGCCCTTCCACTGCGTGGGATCACGCTTGTCGAGGTGCTCGTTGGACAGAACAATCGCCTGCCCGTTGATGTTTTCCACGGCAGGCATGATGTAGGGTTCCGCCACTGACCCTGCGCCCATCGTCATCGCCAAGGGCATGGGCGTCAGCATGTGCGAGGCATCATATTCTCCGGACAGCGATTTGTCGCGGGCCACAGCCCAGCCCGCAGTCTTGATGACCTGCGCATTCAAACCGTAGCGTTCGTAAAAGCCCAACGGCTGCGCCATGATGATCGGCGTGGCACAGGTAATCGGCACAAAGCCGATGTTCAGGTCAGTCTTTTCTGGCGGGCCAAGGTCATCCAGAATATTGGCGACCGCCTGTTTGACAGGAAAGACCGAAGCCAGCGCCGCCGCAACGGATGTGCCGCCCAGCATGCCCATAAACGACCGCCGCGCGATGTCGTTCTGGCCGAAAACGGATCGGACAATCGCGCTTTCAACCGCCCGCTCCATCATCTCTTCCGATGACATGGCGGTCGGTTCTTTGTGGGTCTTGTCGTGTCCGTGGCCTGTCAGACAGGTGTCGCACCCGCAATCCGCGCCATGTCTAAGGTCGGTCTTTTCGGAAAAAGGATTTCCAAGGCTTTTGATCGTCATGTCCGTCTCCTGTCATTGGTTAACAAGATGTTTCCACGCTACGCCGCAGTGCAGAAGACCTTCTGCTAAATGCCTTCAAAGCGGGTTGGGGTTGAATTTATTGGTTAATTTTTGGGCGAATGTTACGAATTTTCGTAAGTTACGGAATTTCGTAATTTGCTCGGCTACTGTGGCCCTCCATCCTCCGCTTCATGCTTGATGAAACCGAATCCGCTGATCTGATCGCCCATCACCCGATGCCAACGATCATTGTCGACACCCGCAGCGACAGTATCGTCGCCGCAAATGACGCGGGGCGTGCCCTGTTGGGGGAGGCGATGCTGTCTACGCCCCTCTCTCGCCAGATGGAAAATGACTTCTCCGCCGCTTTGGTATTTTTCGATGCCGTTGCGCATTTTGGTTCGTATGTGGATCGCAGCCTCTCGCTGACCAGCGCAACCGGTGCGGCTTTGCGGCTTCAGACCTATGGCGCGCAACTAAAGTCGGGCTTGGTGCTGCTTAGCTTTCTAGACCTTGACGAACATGACCGTCGCAACCAGCAAGCAGAACGGGAGGCGCACCAGAACGCGGGCCTTTCCCAATGGCAAAATATCTATGGCTTCTTTCGTGAGGTCGAGGCCCAGAACCATCTGATCCTCGAAGCTGCAGGCGAAGGAATCTATGGCATCAACGCCAAAGGGCAGGCCACCTTCGTGAACCGCGCGGCGCAAGAAATGTTGGGCTGGTCGTCGGACGATTTGATTGGGCGCGAATTGCATTCAATCATCCACCACAAACACCTGAGTGGTGATCACTTCCCTGCCCATGAATGCCCTATCTACAAATCCTTCCGCCGCGACCAGACCATGCGCGTGGAAGATGATGTGTTCTGGCGCAAGGACGGCAAGCCGATCCTTGTGGAATATGTCTCGACCCCGATTTATGACCACGATGTGCTGGCCGGAGCCGTGGTGATCTTTCGCGATGTGACCGAACGCAAGGAAAACGAACGCAAGCTGCGCGATGCCTTGGCGCAGGTCGAAGACTTGAAGGTAAAGCTGCAACAGGAAAACGAATACCTCCTGACTGAGATACGCTCGGCGCGGTCCCACACGGGTGTGGTCGGTGTGTCGCCCGCAATCAAATCGCAGAACGCCCAGATTGATCTCGCCGCGCAAAGCGGTGCCCATGTGCTGGTCTCCGGCCCGTCTGGATCGGGTAAAAGCATGACAGCCTCGGCGATCCACGAAGCAAGCGACCGTAACCACCGCCCCCTCGTGCGCATCAACTGCGATCAGAAAAAGGCCGCCGATCTGGAGGCGGAGCTCTTCGGGTATCGTCGCGGTGCGTTTGCAGGTGCGGCGCGGGATATGACGGGCAAATTGCTCATGGCCCACAACGGTACCCTGCATCTGGACGAGGTCGCGAGCCTACCCGCCAAGGTGCAAGCCAGTCTGCACGACGTTCTTCAAACGGGCCACTTCCGGCGTCTGGGCGACAGTGCCGACATTCCCGTGGCCGCTAAGGTCATCGCCACCACAAGCTATGATCTGCTGGCCGAGGTGCGGGCAGGACGGTTTCGGCAAGACCTCTATTTTGCCCTAAACGTGCTGCCGATTATGACCGAACCCCTTGTGAACCGGCCCGAAGACATCCCCTACCTCGCGCGGCACTACCTCAATCGTACGATGCGCCGTCTGCGCCTGCCAAAGATGACCCTGACCAAAGCCAATATCGAAACTCTCCAATCCTACGAATGGCCGGGAAATGTGCGGGAATTGGAAAATGTGATCGAGCGCACAGCTATCCTTGCTCAGGGTGGCCGTTTGCAGTTCGACATCCAAAGCGGCCCATCAGATGCACCCACACAGACAAACCGTGTCCTGACTCAGAAAGAGCTGCGACAGTTGGAAATCAAGAACTTTGAAGCAGCATTACACCGCGCCAAAGGCAAGATTTCCGGCAAATCCGGCGCGGCAGCGATCCTCGGGCTTGTGCCGACGACCGCCTATTCAAAAGCCAAGTCACTTGGCATCCAGATGGACCAATTTTCATAGGCGGGAATTGAAGGAAGGCGACAAAGGGGCAAGTCTGCGGGCCAAAATCGAATGACCGCTTTAGCACCCCCTCCCAACTACATTGCGCCCGCAGCGAATATCAGCTTTCCGCCCTCCCTGTTTCCCCCCCCCGTGACACCCGTTCTTGGCACTCATCACGCAGCCCAGTCCCAGCAACCAGCCTTGCCTCTGCTTGACGGGGTGTAACGGGTGCTACGGGTGTGGGACTTTCTGAGGTTATACTTACTTTCCCTACCGTACCCCGCTTCCTTAGGCTTCCCTCTCTAGGGTCTCCTCCCCCCCTAGTCAGCTTCCTTCCATTACTCATACCTAATTCTTACTACCCCCCTGAGAGATCATCCTTCATAGTCCCTCGATCGCCCTGGGTAGTCGCAATAACAATGATTTAGATGGCCTCCAGATAGGGCCAGACACCACCAGAGAGCGCCCCTGATGGATGCTGCTAGGCACTCCATAGTGGCTCTAAGGAAGTCCTGAGAGGGACTCGATAGCCTCTCTGATGGCCTCTCTGATGATGCCCCGAGGTGACTGCGAAGACCCTTCCTGAAAGCACAGAAAAGGCCCCTACGCTCCGCTCTGGTATCGTTCACCAAAGGCGCTAGAATGCCCCCAAAACTGCCCCCTTTTTCCGACTGCCTCCTCTAAGCCCATGAACAGGTTCCAGAGGCTGGGTCTCCTACCATCCCAGCCACTTCTTTCTTACATGATCATAGACGGCCAAGAGTGATCCTCTCCGGCCAGAAATGCCCCCGAAAGTGCCCCCGCTGAGTTTGGGGTGTCTGGGGTATTGTAGTGGTAGGGTTCGGTCTTACCTGAAATAGGTATGAGTAATGGAAGCTGATAGACTGGGTAGGTAAGAAGGCCCCATAGGAGTACCACCATAAGGAACCCTATCTGAGAAGCCCTCAGAGGAACCTAGCCA
>JBGCEG010000080.1:0-3913 GCA_045106135.1 Roseobacter sp.
CTGCCAATGCTCCTTTCTCTCCATCTGTGCCCCAAAAAGTAGGCCGCAACGCCCCTTGCCCATGCGGATCAGGCAAAAAGTTCAAGAAGTGCTGTGGGGTGGCTCCTACACTGCACTGATGATGGCTCTAAATCTGAGAAGCTTCATTATGGTAATAAGCCAGTTTGGCCTAAACGTCTTTGCCCACGCAAGCGTTCTGGCTCAAGGTTAGCTTTATCGAAATTGTCCCAAAAAAGTTTTGGTAATGGTCGCCAGAGTAAAGGCGGCTCATGACCGAGCCTAACAACCGCCCTGTCAACACAGGATCGGTATCAATGATTGTTTCGCGACCAGAAACGGGGACGGCATTTTTATGCTGAAAACCACCGTCCGTGGCGAAAATCGGCTTGGCGCTTAGCACTGGGAGCCTATACTTGTATTTCTTGTAGCGTGAGTCGCCTCCCCCGTGCTGACCTTTTCGGATCGCCAGTTTGACACGTTCCGGGACGGAGCGCGCCGCACGTGGGTTGCCGCAGAGGCCCCGCGTCTGCACGCCACTTTCGCACAGCACTACACCGCCCATGGTACAACGCCCGACACGCTGGTGCCGGTGATTCAGGCGGTGGCCGCCTGGGCGCAGAGCTATGGCATCCGCGCGCAGGCGGATGTGACGCGGTTGTCGATCATCGCGGCCTCTTTGGGCCATCGTTTCTGGGAGGATCCCCGCACTGCGCCCATGCTGGCGACAGTACTCGCGGACACTCTGCCCCGTAGCCGCAGCGCGCTGACTCTCACCGCCGAGGTCAAACACTGGCTTGGCGCGCTTTGGCAAGGCGACGATCTGGCGGGGTTTGCAGCGCGTCTGGGGACGGCGATCCGCGCAGGCGACCCGCTTGAGACAGACACGCTTCGCATGATCCTGCCCGGGCACTGGCACATTTTGTCCGCGTTCGACAATGACCGTCTGCAGCAGTGGCTGGTGGCCTGCCTTCCGCCCGACATCGCGCGCCGCGAGGGGCATGCGCTGGCCACCGTGGCCTGCGCATTGGTGCATGGCACGAACTGGCTTGCCGACCCGCAATACCCGCGCCTGTCGGCACTGGTGCGCGCCGACAGCACGCCCGGTGCTTTAGCCGACGGTCTGAATGCGCTTTACGCCGAGGTGTGCGCATGAGTGGCCCCCAAAGCCCGAGCGGGTTTGAGACCGCCACCGATGGCGCCACGGCGCAAGGCTCGACCGCCATAGATGATCCCACCTGCCCCTGTGAGGACAACTGGGTCCTGATCCGTTATGAGCATGCAGACGGTACAGGTGTGGCGGGGGCAAGTTACATCGTGCAGATAGTCACGGGCGATGCCACAGGCGAGGTTTTGGCCCAGGGCACGACGGACGAAAACGGCGAAGCCCGCGCAACGCTACCGGACGGGGTCGGAGAGGTCGAATACTACTTCTTCCATGATCCTGAAGGGGAGCCTTACGAGGACCCTGAAGCCACTGCTCCTATCGAAGAACCCGAACCCGGATTCTTCACGCGGCTCTGGGACAATATCGCAGCAGTCGGTGACTGGGTTTTGGGTGTCCTCCAAGGCGATTTCAACGAGGACGCCAGCACCAGCCAGATTATCGCGCGTATGATCCTGACCATGATCCCCGGCATCGACCAACTGGCGGATGCACAGGACATTATCAACATTCTCTACCGGCTGATCTGGAAACGGGAATGGGATGTGCCCGCGCACTGGATCCTTCTGGTCATTACGCTCATTGGCCTGATCCCCACCTTCGGCTCGCTGGCCAAGGGTATCCTCAAGATGGTTCTGAGGAAAGCCGGGGACATCAGCGCGCTCCGGTCGCTCTACGGCATTTTCAACTTCTTCAATGTCGGCAATGCCCACAGCTGGCTGAAAGAGTTCTCCCGTCGTCTTACAGGCGATATCCTCGAGTGGGCGGTAGACACTCTGAACAGACTCCTGACCCGGGCGTCCGAGTACATGGCCTGGGCCAAGACACGCCTGGGGGGCCTTACGGGCTGGAACAGTCGTCTGGACGACGGGATTGCCCACATTGCGGAGTTCCGTGAAGTGGCAGCCGAAAAACTGCGCGAGGCCGCCACAACCCTGCAGAGCAAATTGCTTGACACACTGGCCGCCGCTATGACCCGCCTTGGGCGCGGCGGCACGCGGAACGCTGATCCGCATGTGATCCGCCAGAACGTTGAGACGCCACCTGCACGAGTGCCGCGTCATCCCAGAACACAGGAAGAATTGGACGATTTGGCCCGTGACCCGGCGCATGGGGGGCGCATCACGCCAGGGAGTGAAGCGGAACGGGACGTGGGCTTGGGCCTCGAAGAGCGAGGAGAAATCCCTGGGCCCATCAGACGGGATCCAACGGGCGGCGCGGAATTCATTGATGCAGATGGCGTTGAATGGGATGTGAAGGCCTACAATTCCAACTTTCCCAACGGATTCAATGTTTCACGTATCGAACAACAGCTTGATATGTCCCGGCGTCTTGGAGAAAATGTAATGATAGACACCAGAAACTTGTCACCAAGTGATCTGAGCAGTTTGAGAAACCTTGTAGACGAGAACGATTTTGGAGAGATTGTCAGGTTTTGGCCATGATGAATACAGCTTCTGATTTCCAAAGTGCTGTAAAACAACACAACCTTTGGCTGGACACCCTTGGGCAGAAAGGCGTGCAACTTGTCTTGCAGGACCTCGATTTGCGCGGACAGGATTTTGAAGGCATTGACCTCAGCGAATGTGCAATTAGCCGTGTTAACTTTTCGGGCACCAATCTAGCCCACGCCCGGTTTGTGAACGCACATCTTGCGGACTGCATGTTTTTAGGATGCAATCTTGAATCTGCCAATTTTCACAAAGCCGTTCTGGACGGGGCGGATTTGCGGGAAGCGACGCTGACAGGCGCAGATTTCACACGGGCAAGCTTTATCGAGACAAACATCACAGGTCTTGATTTTGCGGGCACCATACACGATCCACGTCGCCTAGATTTTGCAGTAAAATCATAAAATGGTTGGGCGTTCTAACGTTTTTTGGTAGCAGGAATCCGTGATGAGGTCTGTTGATCTTTACCCGCTTGAAGCTTTTTTCAACCGCCTGTCAAACGACATGCTCAAACAGGCACTGAGGAACTTTGCGGATGGAACGGGATACAACCCTGAAGGGTATTGCCAAGTTGTTGGCCGGATCTGAACTGGGTATGCTGTTCGCATGATTGTTCCGACAGATATGCCGCGCCTCAAGGGCTTCCGTTATCCTCGTGAGATCATCGCGCATGCGGTCTGGGCTTACCATCGCTTAGCTCTGAGTACGGCTGATGTCGAAGATCTGCTGGCAGCACGGGGCGTTATTGTCAGCCGCGAAACGGTTCGGCTGTGGGTCAATCGTTTTGGTCCACATTTTGCAGATTGCATTCGCCGAGATCGTCCTCGGCCAAACAACAAATGGCACCTGGACGAGGTCGTGATCCCAATCCGTGGCAAGAAGCACTGGCTTTGGCGTGCGATCGACGCCAACGGGGATGTGCTTGATATCCTCGTGCAAACACGCCGGAATGCTAAGGCGGCAAAGCGGTTCTTTAAGGGTTTGGTAGACCAGTTTGGCGAACCCAGGGTCGTCATCACGGATAAGCTGCGCAGCTATATCAAGCCGGTCAAAGCGCTGGCCCCAAACGCCGATCACCGCGCCCACAAGGATCTAAATAACGCAATCGAAGTGTCACACCGGCCGACTCGCAAACGAGAAAAAATAATGGGCCGGTTTAAATCGCACCGACAGGCTCAAAGGTTCCTATCGGCGCATGACCAAATCAACCTGATCTTCCGTCCCCGCCGTTACCAACTCATCGCAGCTTCGTACCGCCACGCCCGCTCCGATGCGTTCAGCCTCTGGGCAGACTACGCCG
>JBGCEG010000081.1:0-5829 GCA_045106135.1 Roseobacter sp.
TGTTGCTCAAAAGGGATCTCCGCATCAAGCAAAACAACAACGACCTCGGCGAACTTCACTGCCCGCAAGCCATCCCCCACCGACAGCTTTTCCAGCTTTTCCTGAACCTTGGCCTTTTTGCGCATGCCTGCCGTGTCAAAAATGCGCATCGGGACGGCTTCGCCATTTGGCCCCGCCCAGTCGGTACGCAGAGAAATCGCATCCCGCGTGATCCCGGCCTCGGGCCCTGTCAGCAAGCGGTCCTCTCCCAATATCTGATTGATAAGAGTTGATTTACCCGCATTTGGGCGCCCGACCACGGCTACCTGGAGGGGTTTTTTGTCCGTCGGCATTGGGATGGCGGCTTCCATGTCGCCGTCTTCTTCATCCAGTGTCACATCTGTTTCGGGCGCGTCCTCAGCGGCGCGTTCGGCGTATTGATCCGCCAGAGGCATGAGATGCGTGTAAAGATCGTTCAAACCCTCGCCGTGCTCCGCAGACAAGCGGATCGGTTCTCCCAAGCCCAGCGAATAGGCCTCAATCACGCCCGCATCGGCGGCTGATCCCTCACCTTTGTTAGCGGCCAGAATCACATGGGCGGAGCGTTTGCGCAGGATATCGGCAAACACCAGATCGGAGGGTGTGATTCCCACCCGCGCATCTACCATGAACAAGCAGATATCCGCCATATCGACGGCGCGTTCGGTGAGACGACGCATGCGACCTTGCAAGCTGTCGTCTGTCACCTCTTCAAGGCCCGCAGTGTCAATCACTGTGAAACGCAGGTCAGCCAGACGCGCAGCGCCCTCGCGCAGATCGCGCGTGACGCCCGGTTGATCATCGACAAGCGCCAGCCGCTTGCCCACCAAACGGTTGAACAGCGTGGATTTTCCCACATTTGGGCGCCCTACAATGGCGAGCGTGAATGACATGGCCGAGGCTCCGAAGTCCGGATTAAAAACGCGCTGTACCCTACATGGCGGTTAACGGAAAGCGTGCAATTGCCCTTTTGTCGAGACAACGTAAAGAACGCCGCCCGCTACAATAGGCGCAGTTGTCGCGCCACCGGGGATTTCAATCGATGCCAAAAGCGCACCAGACGCAGGATCAAAACTGCGCAGCAACCCGTCATTTGACGCAAGATACAAACGGCCGCCTGCAAGAATAGGCCCGTGATGTGCCACGACTTCGGCGCGCCGTTTGGGTTTGTCTTTTACAAAATTCGGGAGCTGTGTACCCCAGATGCGCCCGCCGTCAGAGGCGCTGAGGCGCAAAAGCTCCCCCAGTTCGGAGACCACAAAGATGCTATCGCCCAAGGGCAGCACACGACCAACCGCGCCTTCACGCGCGGTCCACGCGCGCGCGCCAGACGCAAAATTCAACGCAACAATGCGACCTGCCTGATTGCCGATGTAAACACGATTCCCCGACACAACGGGCGAGCCCGTCACATCCCCGACCGCGCCCAAAGCGCGCGCGGAACGTTTTCCTAAGGCCGACGCGTCCCAGCGGCGCAACCCACCCCGGCGGAAGACAGCCTGCACTTCACCCGATCCAAACGCAAATATTGCGAGGTCATCTGAGACCGCAGGTGCCGGTGCACCCAAAACATTGTTGATGTCTTCAGAGGCAGTGAGCTGCCATTCGATTCGCCCATCCGAGGCGCGCAGCGCCCACCCTGTGTCATCCCCGGAGGTCGTATACACAAGATCACCAAAGACTGTCGGGCTTCCCGAACCGGTACCCTCAAGACGCTGACGCCATTTTTCGCCGCCCGTTGATGCGTCCAGTGCCACTAAAGACCCATAGCCCAGCGACACAAATAATGTACCATCCTTCAACGCAAGACCCCCGCCAGTCGCGGTACCCGATTTGTCACGCAGCGGTTTGGTATCTTGTTGCCAGATTGTTTGACCCGAGGTCGAAGTCGCGGTTACCAAAGCATCCGCATCCAAGGTGTAAATCACGCCGCCCGCGATGACCGGGTCCGCCGTGATCCGCTGGCGGCGACTGTCGCCTGCACCGATATTGGCGGACCAGATAAGCTGTGGTGCGGAGCTGAACGCGGCGTGGCTGACTCGGGTCGACGGAGTACCAATGCTCTGCGTCCAACTTGCATTTGTCTGAACAGATGGCAGTGAAATTGGCTGTGCCCGGTCTTCGGGGGCTTCAACGGGTGCTGGTGCATCTTCGCTTTGCACGACCGAACGGATGTCTTCGCGTTTGCCCGGCAAAATAATGTCCGGCTCCGAACACGCCGACAGAAAAACCGCAATCGCGACCATTGCGAAGGGGAAAGGCCCGCACACGGATGTCTTTCGTATTTGCATCATGACCTGCCTGTCTTACCCCTTTTACACTCGATACCGAAAAATTCTCAGGTCAGTTTCCTGCCAGTGGCAAATTTTCCAGATCTGGTGTGCCTCCGAGGGCTACAATCACCTGTAAGGCGCGTTGTTGCAAGTCCGAGGTCACGGCAGCATCCTCAAGAATGCTCTGATACCGGTCTATCGCGGCATCTTTATCACCGCCTGCCACATCCATGAGGGCCAGTTGTTCAACGGCCAGCAAGCGCAGCGGCGACCCTGCCAAGCTCAAGGCTTCATACCCCTGCCGACGGGTTGCCGCATCCAGTGTTTCCGCCTGCAAGGTCAGGGATTTGAAGCTTGCGATCTGACGGTAAATCTCAGGGATCTCCCCATTTGAGGCAATGGCATCCAACTGGGCTGCGGCGTTTTCTGCCTCACCCGCTTGTTGCGCTTGTGCCGCGGTCAACATCGCCACCAAGGCTTGCGCAGTGGGGTTTTCAACGCTCAATTCGGCCAAGGCTGCGCTGCGCGTTTCCGCCTCATCACTGGCGAGTGCGGTCAACATGGCATCCCCAAGCGCTTCTGCCTGCGCTCTGGCTTGCGCCTTTTGGTATTCGGACCACGCGGCACCGCCCACAATCAGAACAACGACAAGACCACCGATCCATCCGTATTTCTTGAGCAAGCCAAAAAGCCTGTCGCGGCGGACCTCGTCATTTACTTCTTCGATAAAACTTTCGGTGTCGCTCATAGCTACCTGCTGGTTTGCATTTGTGCCCCTCTTAGCGTGCTCCTTGCGGCAAGCCAAGAGGGGGGATCAATTGCATTGCAGCGGACCATTGCGCAGGCTGCAAGAAACCCATAAACTGAACTAGTCAGTTTAGCTGTTGTGTCGTACAAAACATCTGCGCCCACAGGCGTGAAATGTAGCCGCAGACGGCAACAGCAACAGAGTTTGAGGCAAAACTTATGCGTGTCTTTTCGATTTTAGCTGCCCTCTTGGTATCAGCAGCTTTGGCCTTGTTCATACTGGATCGTCCCCGCCTTTTTGCGATCTTTGGCGGCGCTTCTACCGCGTCCGAAGAAACGTCCGCGTCTGATACGGAGGAGACTGAGGACGTCGATGCGGCATCCTTGGTCAAGGTCGTGGTGCAAAAGTCAATTGCGCGCCAAATAGATACGGCTGTTGTGTTGCGCGGCCAGACCGAAGCCGCCCGCACCGTGGATGTGCGGGCCGAGACCTCTGCCACGGTGATTTCCGACCCGTTGCGCAAAGGTGCGAGGGTAAAAACCGGGCAAATGCTGTGCCAGCTTGACGAGGGCACACGCGGGACCGGTTTGGCACAGGCCCGCGCGCAGCTCGAAGAAGCCCGGGCTCGCGTGCCTGAAGCTGAAGCACGCTTGGACCAGTCTATCGCGCAGCTGGATGAGGCTGAAATCAACCAAAATGCCTCAAACAAACTCAGCGCTGGCGGCTTTGCCTCCACCACACGCGTTGCCAATTCAGACGCAGCAGTGGCCACAGCGCAAGCCGGTGTTCAAAGCGCACGCGCGGGGCTTCAGGCCAGCCAATCCGGCATTCAAAGCGCACAAGCTGCTGTAGCGACCGCAGAAAAAGAAATCGAACGCCTGACCATCAAAGCCCCTTTTGGGGGCCTTTTGGAAAGCGACACGGCAGAGTTGGGCACTTTGCTGCAACCGGGATCGCTCTGCGGCACCATCATCCAGTTGGATCCGATCAAACTGGTGGCTTTCGTGCCCGAAACAGAGGTTGCGCGCGTTTCTCTTGGGGCGATGGCCGCGGCCCGGCTGGTGGCAGGGAACGGCGCGCTGACGGGTGGGCCCGAAGCGCGCAGCGACGCGGTGCGCGGCGCGGTCACCTTTCTTTCAAGCTCTGCAGACCCAACCACGCGCACGTTCCGTGTAGAAATCGAAGTCCCAAACAGCGACAATAAAATCAGGGACGGGCAAACGGCAGAGATCCTGATATCCGCCGAGGGCGCTACTGCCCACCTGCTGCCACAATCAGCACTGACCCTGAATGACGAAGGGACGCTGGGCGTGCGCACCATAGATGCCGATGCGGTTGTCCACTTCCACCCCGTGGCCCTGATACGCGATTCCGTCGAAGGTGTCTGGCTGACGGGCCTTGAAGATACGGTGGACGTTATCGTTTTGGGTCAGGAATATGTCATAGCCGGGGTGCGCGTCGCACCAACCTTCAGGGAACTTAGCCAATGACCGGGATTGTCGACTGGGCCGCCAACCGGGCGCGGATGGTGCTCGCGTTTATCCTGCTGTCGCTTGTTGTGGGCGGTTATGCCTACACCACGCTGCCCAAGGAAGGCGAGCCGGACATTGAAATTCCCGCTCTGTTTGTCTCCGTTCCCTTCCCCGGCATTTCTGCCGCCGACAGCGAAACGCTGCTGGTCAAGCCAATGGAAACAGAACTGGTCGACCTAGACGGGCTGAAAGATATGTCCGCCACGGCGGCGGAAAACTACGCCGGGGTCGCGCTGGAATTCGAATTTGGCTGGGACAAAACCAAGGTTCTGGCAGATGTGCGAGACGCGATGAGCAAGGCGCAGGCTGATTTTCCAGATGGTGCTGAGCAGTATACGATCAACGAAATTAACTTCTCCGAATTTCCCATCATCATTGTCAATCTCACAGGCCCGGTTCCAGAACGCACAATGGTGCGCGTCGCCAAAGACTTGCAAGACGACCTCGAAGCTGTCGACGCCATTCTTGAGGCGGGAATTGCCGGCAGTCGTGATGAGATGCTTGAGGTTCTGATCGATCCCCTGCGGCTGGAAGCCTACAATGTAACCGCGGCTGATTTGATCAATACCGTGCGCAACAACAACCAGCTGATCGCGGCGGGCGAAGTGGACACGGCACAAGGGTCGTTTGCGGTCAAAATCCCCTCTTCTTTCGATGACCCGCGTGATGTTTACAACCTGCCCGTTAAGACAAATGGCGACCGTGTTGTGACGCTTGGTGATCTGGCTGAGATTAACCCTACTTTTGAAGATCGCACTGGAACTGCACGTTTTAATGGCGAAAACTCCGTTGCTTTGCAGGTCGTCAAACGCAAGGGCTTCAACCTCATCGATACCGCCGCCGTCGTTAAGGAACTGGTGGCCGAACAGTCCCAAACTTGGCCCGAAGGGTTGCAGGCCGCCGTGGAAGTTGGTACCTCCAATGATCAGTCCCGCATCGTCAATGGCATGGTGCAACAGCTTCTCGGCTCCGTCTTTACGGCCATTGCATTGGTGATGATCGTGGTCCTCGCAGCCTTGGGTATTCGCGCGGCACTCTTGGTGGGTTTTGCGATTCCAACGTCATTTTTGCTGTGCTTTGCCTTTCTCGCCGTCATGGGCATTTCCATTTCAAACATCGTGATGTTCGGCCTGATCCTTGCGGTGGGGATGCTGGTTGATGGTGCCATCGTGGTGGTCGAATACGCCGACAAGCGCCAGCAAGAAGGCGAAGGCCCGATGCGTGCCTATGTCGAGGCCGCAAAGCGCATGTTCTGGCC
>JBGCEG010000082.1:0-57576 GCA_045106135.1 Roseobacter sp.
GCAGCGACGGACTTCCCTTACACAGTTCGTGTTGTGTCCGAGATCACCGAATCCAACGGCTCCTCCTCCATGGCGTCCGTTTGTGGTGGCTCCCTGTCCATGATGGACGCGGGCGTGCCGTTGAAAGCAGCTGTTGCTGGCGTCGCAATGGGTCTGATCCTCGAAGAAGACGGGTCCTATGCGATCCTGTCCGACATTCTGGGGGATGAAGACCACCTTGGCGACATGGACTTCAAAGTAGCAGGCACCGAAAACGGGATCACCTCGCTGCAGATGGACATCAAGGTTGCGGGCATCACGCCCGAGATCATGGAAAAAGCGCTTGCGCAGGCCAAAGACGGCCGGCTGCATATCCTTGGTGAGATGTCCAAAGCGATCAGCGGTGCGGGCGATTTCTCTGTCCACGCGCCACGGATCGAGACGATGCAGATTCCAACGGACAAAATCCGCGAAGTCATCGGCTCCGGCGGTAAAGTCATCCGCGAGATCGTGGAAGTCTCCGGCGCGAAAGTCGACATCAACGACGAAGGTACCATCAAGATCGCAAGCCCGAACGGCGACTCGATCAAGAAAGCCTATGACATGATCCACTCCATCGTGGCCGAGCCTGAAGAAGGCATGGTTTACACCGGCACGGTCGTGAAAATCGTTGATTTCGGTGCGTTTGTGAACTTCTTTGGCAAGCGTGACGGCCTTGTGCACGTCAGCCAGATCGAAAACCGCCGCCTGAACCACCCGTCCGACGTTCTGAAGGAAGGTCAGGAAGTGAAAGTCAAACTTCTGGGCTTTGATGATCGCGGCAAGGTGCGCCTGTCGATGAAGGTCGTGGATCAGGAGACCGGCGAAGAAGTCAAAAAAGAAAAAGAGGAAGTGGCCGAGTAGTTTCGGTAATTTCCCCTGAAAAACCTAAAAGCTCCGGTCAATCACCGGGGCTTTTTTTTGAGAACTTAATGCTAAAGCCGCAGTCCTTTGTTGGCGTCTATGAAACGTCCATAGGGGGTTCACTGCTGCGAAAGGAGCTTGAAACACCCGCGCACTTGCACGACCAGCAGTACCGATTTCGTACAGAGATTCTGTCTAAACCCGCTGTTTTAAGAAACAATCGCGCTTAATTAGCTGATTGTTGCTACTTCAAATAGAAGTTCCAGCCCAATTCGATACAAATGCTATGCAAGAGCTCTCAACACACTTACAGTCACACTGTGCGGAGTGGAGTAACAAATGAGACTGAGTATACTGGCAACAGCAGCCACCGTGGGCCTGAGCAGCATTGCAAGCGCAGGAACACTGGTAGAGCCATTCACAAGCTATTACGCCTTTGGCGACAGCTTAACCGATGATGGCAAATTGGGCCCTCTTTTGGGGCCACCAAGCTTTGACGGTCGGTTCAGCACAGGACCAACCTACGCTGAATATATTGCCGGCATATTCGAGGCCACGGGCAGAGATACCAACAACCTCGCCGTGGGTGGCGCAACAGCGGTACGGCCAGATGACGACGGCGACCCCGCGACACCGGCACCCGGTCCCGACATCCCTTTGGCGGATTTTGAAAGCCAGTTGACGTTCTTCCTGGGCGCTCTCGCGAGCGTTCTTCCCATTCCTGAAAGCATCATCCCGCCGGTCTTTGACGTGACACCGCCCGAGCCGGGCACCAACCCTCTGGCATCCGTCTTGTTGGGTCCAAACGACCTTTTTGGCGTCCTGAGTGCCAGCAGCTCTGACAGCAACTTGAACGCCAGTGAGATTGCCGAGGTGCAGACTGCGGCGAACGCGGTTATTGGCGGGTTGATTGGTCTGCAAGGGGCAACAGGCGGGCTGTTTAACGACTTTCTTGTCATTGACCTGCCCGATCTGGGGATCGTGCCACGGTTCCTTAGTACTGACGATGCGGACATTGCCACACAGGCGACCAACGTGTTCAACGCGCAGCTTGAAGCGGGCCTGCAGTTCATTGAATCTGACCTGAACCCGCTGGGCGCGGCCAATATCTATCGGTTCAGCCTCAACGCGTTTCTGAACGATGTCGTGGATGGTACAATCGTAATTCCCGGCGTGACCGATTTTACGACACCCTGTACCGAGACCCTTCTTCTGATTTCGCTGCCAAACTGTTTCTTCGTAGACCCGGCACTGGCCGTCGAACGTCTGTTTGCGGATGAGGTACACCCGAACGGGCAGGCGCATGCGGCCTTTGCGCAGAGCATTATCGCCGAACTGGGCACACAATTCACGCAACACCCGGCACAACAGGTATCTGCTGTGCCCCTGCCCGCCGGATTGCCACTGTTACTGGTGGGCTTGGGCGGCTTTGCCGTAATGCGCAAGCGCCAGGCGGCCCGTCAGACGACATAGGTCTGAACAGGTTACACACAGGCTTGTTGCGCTCTTAGCGACATAAAAAATGCTCCCCGCCACAATAGGCGGGGAGCATTTTCAGTTGATCTGCAGCGAGGCTTATTGAGGGGCTTTGGTTTTGCGCAAGTAGGGCAAAACCGCTTCAAACTCACCAAATTTGGCCTTCGCGTCTTCGTCCGAGACACTGGGTGGGATGATGACATCCTCGCCGACCGTCCAGTTGGCAGGCGTCGCAACCCCTTTGGCGGACATCTGCAACCCATCCAGCGCGCGCAAGACTTCGGCAAAGTTCCGGCCCACGGTCATTGGATATGTCATGCTGAGCTTGAGTTGCTTGTCTGGTCCAATAATGAACACGGACCGCACTGTCGCACTGTCAGCAGGCGTGCGACCGTCCGGCAGATAGGCCTCAGCAGGCAGCATGTCGAAGGCTTTGGAAACCTGCAAACCCTCATCCGCGATGATGGGGAAACCCGCCGTGGCACCCGCCACCTTTTCGATGTCGACTTTCCACTTCTTGTGGTCCTCGACCCCATCGACGGAGACGCCAATCACTTTGGTGCCGCGTTTGGCCCATTCATCCGCCAATTGCGCCACTGCGCCAAATTCGGTTGTGCAGACCGGCGTAAAGTCTTTGGGGTGTGAAAAGAGAATGGCCCAGCTGTCGCCAATCCATTCATGCAGGCTGATCGTGCCATGGTCGGTTTCAACGGTGAGATCGGGTATGGTGTCATTTATGCGCATGCCCATTGTGTCCTCCGGATGCGGGTTTGTTCGTGCTCGCACAACCTAGTGACAAACCGGGCGAGTTACACCCCCTCTTCACGACTGCGTCAAAAAGGACTTGGCGCCCGCACCTTCATCGAACGACCGCCGTCGGGATGCTTGAACCGCAACTCCAGACTGTGAAGCATCAGGCGCGGATAATCGCGCGCGGGCCCGTCCGCATAGAACGGATCGCCCAGGATCGGGTGACCCATGGCCAGACAGTGCACACGCAGCTGGTGGCTGCGCCCTGTGCGGGGTTTGAGTTGCAATCGCGCAGTTTCACCCTCCGCCTTGAGCAATCGCCAGTCGGTTTGCGCTGACTTGCCGTTTTCATGGTCAACCATCTGTCGCGGTCGGTTTGGCCAGTCCACGATCAGCGGCAGATCAATGGTGCCTTTCTTGTCTTGAGGCACCCCCCAAACCCGCGCGACGTAGGTCTTTTGGGTCATGCGCTTTTCGAATTGCAGCCCAAGATGGCGCTGCGCATGGGGCGTCTGGGCAAAGATCATCACGCCAGAGGTGTCGCGGTCCAGCCGGTGCACAAGCAGGGTTTGCGGAAAAGCCGATTGCACGCGCGCAAGCAAGCAATCCGCCAGATGCGGACCCTTGCCCGGCACCGACAGCAGCCCGGCGGGCTTGTCCACCAGAATTACCTCTGCATCTTCGTGCAAAACGACCAAAGGATCGTTCGGGGGGGTATAATCAGATTGCATGGGTCCTGCTCGCAGATGCAGGCGCGCTTTTCAAGTCACCCTGCGCGGCGACACTTGGCGTCCTGATACTGGCCTGCGCAACGCTCCTGTTGTGATGCGCTCAGACTTTTACGCGCTCTGACGCGGGGTCATACATTGGTCTCAAAGATGCCTCTGCCGCCACACGCACCCCTGCAACGTCAATCTCATAGCTTGATGCAAGCACTTGTGCTGATGTCTCGTCTTTGCAGGGCACGTAGCCAAGCCCCATGGCCGCCCCCAGATGGTGACCATAAGCGCCAGAACTGAGGTACCCAACCAGCTCACCGTTTCGCAGCACGGGTTCATTATGATAGAGCAATGGCTCGGGATCTTTCAGCTTGAACTGTATCAGCCTGCGCGCCAGGCCTTCGTCCTTTTTGCGCAAGACCGCCTCCCGGCCCATAAAGTCGGGCTTGTCCGTCTTAACCGCAAAGCCCAGCCCCGCCTCCAGCACATGGTCCTCGCAGGTGATGTCGTGACCAAAGTGGCGGAAGCCTTTTTCCATCCGCGCACAATCCATCATGTGCATCCCGCACAGCTTGAGGTCGAGGTCCTGACCGGCCTCCCAAAGCGTTTCGAACGCGTGGGCTGCCATGTCCGCCGTGACGTAGATTTCCCAGCCAAGCTCGCCCACATAGGTCACCCGGTGGACCCGTGCGACGCCCATCCCCAGATCAATGTCCTGTGCTGTCCCAAAAGGATTGACCCCATTTGAGAAATCATTGGGCGACACCGCCTGCATCAGTCTACGCGCGTTTGGCCCCATCACGGCCAGCACCCCTTCACCCGGCGTGACATCCGTGATCACCACGTTGAAGTCCCCTTGATGCCGCTGCATCCACGTCTGGTCGGCAAGGCGCGTAGCTGCAGGCGTTACCACCAGATACGCGCTTTCCGACAGGCGTGTGACGGTCACATCCGCCTCGATCCCGCCATTTTTGTTAAGAAACTGGGTGTAGACGATCTTGCCCACGGGCACGTCGTATTGCCCCCCGCCGATGTGGTTCAGGAAGGCCGTGGCATCGCGCCCTTCAACCCGGATTTTCCCAAAGGAGGACATATCGTAAAGGCCCACATTGTTCCGGATCGCGGCCACTTCATCTGCGACATTACCAAAGAAATTCTGGCGCTTCCACGAATACTGGTAGCCCGCGTTCTGGCCCGTGCGCGCAAACCAGTTGGCGCGTTCCCAGCCCGCCAATTCGCCCATCACCGCACCACGATCCAGCAGGTGCTGGTGGAACGGCGTCCGGCGGACGCCCCTTGCAGTCTCCATTTGCCGGTAGGGAAAGTGATCTGCGTAAAGCAGGCCAAGCGTCTCCTTGGAGCGTTCAAAGAGGTAGGTTTTGTTGCCTTGGAACGGCTGCATCCGCGCGATATCCACATCGCCCAGATCAAACGGTTTTTCGCCTGCGTCCATCCATTGCGCAAGCGCCATGCCCGCGCCCCCTGCCGATTGGATACCAATTGAATTGAAGCCTGCTGCGACCCAGAAGTTATCAAGCTCTGGTGCCAGCCCAAGGTGGTAGGCATCATCCGGCGTAAAACTTTCAGGACCATTAAAGAACGTATGAATGCCCGCATCCGCAAGCATCGGCATCCGTTCAACAGCTTTTTCGAGGATGGGCTCAAAGTGGTCAAAATCTTCGGGCAGCTGGTCAAACTCGAAATCCGCCGGGATACCATCACGCGCCCAGGGTTTGGCGTTTGGTTCAAACGCGCCCAGCAGAAACTTGCCCGCATCTTCCTTGTAGTAGGCACATTCGTCCGGCACCCGTAGCACCGGCAATTGCGTCAGACCCGGAATGTTTTCGGTCACGATATAGAAGTGTTCGCAGGCATGAAGCGGCACGTTAACGCCAGCCATTTTGCCCACCTCATGGCCCCACATGCCGCCGCAGTTCACGACCATGTCCGCCTCGATATGGCCCACAGCCTCGCCTTGCTCCCACGACACGCCGGTCACGCGTGACCCTTTGCGCGTGATGCCTGTGACCCGTGTCCGCTCAAGAATTTGCGCCTCGTTCTGGCGTGCGCCTTTCGCAAGGGCGAGGGCGATGTTCGCAGGGTCGCCCTGACCATCCTTGTCGAGGTAAACCGCCCCGGTGACCCCTTCGATATTCAGATGCTCGTAGCGTGCTTTCACCTCCTGCGGAGAGATTTCTTCGACATCGACGCCAAAAGCGCGCGCCATAGCGGCCTGACGGCAGATTTCCTCGCGGCGCTCGTCTGTCAAGGCCACGGTGATCGACCCCACCCGTTTGAAACCCGTTGCCACGCCAGTCTCGGCCTCAAGCGTGCCGTAAAGCTCCTGGCTGTATTTGGCGAGCCTCGTCATGTTGGCCGTGGCCCGCAGTTGCGCGATCAACCCCGCCGCGTGCCACGTGGTGCCGGAGGTCAGCTGCTTGCGTTCAAGCAGCACAATGTCGCGCCAGCCTTGCTTGGCAAGGTGATACGCTGTCGAACACCCAATGACCCCGCCCCCAATGATGACAACGCGTGCGTGAGAGGGCGGCAAAGTCATGGTCAGTCTCCTGTTTGGGTTTGAGAAACGGTACAGCACTGCACAGAGTTGGAATTATGATAGGGCTGAGAACTCATGTGTCAGACGAGCCTGTGCCCTGCGGCTTTGAGCTTCGATGCGATTTCGGCAATATGCGCAGGTCCGACTTCACAGCAGCCGCCCACGATGGTCGCGCCTGCATCGACCCAACTCATCACGTGGACTGCGTAGTTTTCAGGGTTCATGTCACGGCGCGCAGCCAGATCATCAACGGTTGTGCCACCGGTTATGAAATCCTTGGTGATCGTCTCGAACCCGTTTGCGTATGCCCCAAACGGCCGGCCAGACACGGCAAGAGCCGCAAGGGCTGCGGGCATCGCCTCTGGTGCTGAACAATTGGCAAGGGCTGCGTCGGCATCCTGTGCGATGCTGGCGGCTTCCGTCATTGGCTCGCCCGAGCGCAAAACCGTGCCGTCGGTATCATCAACCGTGAACGCCAGCCAAACCGGCAAATCCGTTTGCCGCCCTGCGGCCAGAGCGGACTGGGCCGCCTCCAGCGAAGCCACGGTTTCAAAAAGGATGACATCCGCTTGGGGCGCGATCAGTTTAGCCAATTCTGCATAAAGCGGGACCGCCGTGTCAAAATCCGGGTGCAGGTCCGGGCGGTAGCTCGCGGCAAGCGGTCCGATCGCCCCTGCCACCCGGGCCTTGCCGCGCACGGACTGCGCCTCTTTCATGGCGGCGGCCACGAGTGCTTCGAATTCACTTTCGCGGTCCGGTAATTCGACGCCATCAGGCGCATAGTGATTGGTCCCGCCACGCAGCCGGTCGCGGTGCAGCGCATAGGTATTGGAGGTTGCGACGGTAGCCCCCGCGTTCAGGTAATCCCGGTGCACTTCGGCCACGAGGCCGGGGCTGTCGATCAGCGCTTGAGTCGACCAAAGCGGGGAGGCCGGGCCTTTAGACCGGCGCACCAATTCCTGCCCCATGCCGCCATCAAGTAGGGTTATTTCCGTCATCTGTCCGCTCCTGCTAAATCTCTTCCCGCCAACAGGACAGCGGCTCCGATCATCAAGGCACCGCTTATGCGATTGATCGAACGGTCACTGAGCCCCTGCATGCGGCCAAGGCTCCTTGTAGAAAGCCAACCCCAAAGGATCAAGATCGCACCGTCGACAATCAGGTAGGTTGCTCCAAGGATAGAGAGTTGCGGAAAAAGCGGTGACGCAGGGTCTATGAACTGCGGGAATAATGCGCCAAAGAATACGACAGCGTATGGGTTGGACAGGGATGTCAGGAACCCCATTCTGAACAGTTTGCCGGGGGCCGCAGCCGCGGGTGTCTCAGGCGATTTTTTCGCACAGAGCAGCTTTAGGCCGATCCACGCCAGATAGGCCACCCCTGCCCATTTGATCACCCAGATCGCATCGGCACTGGTCGCGATCAAAGCGGTCAGGCCGAAGGCGGCGGCGGTCATTTGCAGTGTATTCGCACTTAGGTCCCCAGCCACGGTTGCGAGGCTGCGCCGGACGCCGTAGCGCAGACTATTGGACATGATCAAAAGCTGGCTGGTATCCGGCGGCGTCGCAAAGAACGCCGCCAAGACCCCCAGATACAGGAAATAGACCTCCAGTGTCACGCACGTATTCTTTCGTTTTGCGGGTCCCAAAGCGGCGCGTCGGTCTGCACGGTCGCCCGCCGCCGCTGGCCAAAGATCTCCACTTCGATCTCGGATCCGGGCACCGCCAGATCCTTTCGCAACATGCCAAGAGCAATGGATTTATTTACCCGGTACCCCCAGTCGCCGGAGGTGGTTTCGCCCACAACCTCGTCCCCTACAAACAGCGGCGACATGTAAGGCGCGTCGTGATCGCCCGCATCCACTACCAGCGTGACAAAGCTCTTTTTGCTGCCTTGTTGCTTTTCATTCAGCAGGGCGGCCTTGCCGACAAAGTCCTGCGGCTTGTCGAAACGGATGAAACGTTCCATCCCGCCTTCGAGCAAGGAATAATCCGTGGACAGATCGCCCTTCCAACTGCGGTAGCCTTTTTCGATCCGCATGGAATTCAGCGCATACATTCCAAAGGGTGTGGCCCCGGTGGCGCGGATCGCCTCGTAAACCGCTGCGCTGTCTTCAAAGGCTGTGTGGACTTCCCAGCCCAACTCACCCGCGAAAGAGATGCGGAAAAGCTTGACAGGTTTGCCCGCAACCGTCGCATCCTGAATGGTGAGCCATCCGGACGCCAGATCGCCGTCATCGGTCAACCCGCCAAGCATATCCCGCGAGTTTGGCCCGGTCAGCAGCAGCGTGGACCAGTCGCGGGTGATATCTGTGAGCTTGAGCGCCCCATCGCCGGGCAGACGGCTTTTGAGGAATTCCATGTCGTGCCACTGCGCCACGGCGGCGGTCATCAGCCAGAAATCATCCTCGCCCCAGCGGATAATCGTGACCTCCGTGACGATCCGGCCACGGGTATCGGTGAAATATCCAAGGTTCATGCGCCCCGTCTTGGGCAAGGCGCCTGCAATCTGGCCCCGCAGCCATTCCGCCGCCCCCTCGCCCGACAGCGTGTAGCGTGAAAAGCCCGGCATATCGAGCACACCTGCGCCATCGCGCACGGCCTCGACCTCTTGCTTGATGCGCACCGCCCAAGGGCCATTGCGGTCCCATGTGTGTGTTGCTTCTTCCGACGTGTCGTCACCGGCTTTGGCGAACCAGTTTGCACGCTCCCATCCGTTGTAGGCCCCCATCTGCGCGCCATCCGCCAACAGACGGTCGTGGTTTGGCGACAGTTTCTTGTCGCGCCCTGCTGGCCATTCGTGATGCGGAAAATGCATCGCGTATTCATGACCGTAGGTTTCCAGCGCCTTGGCGAGACAGTAGTCATGATCTGCGTAGTCCGTGTACCGACGTGGATCGACGGCCCACATGTCCAGTTCGGTTTCGCCGTGCATGATCCATTCAGAAAGGCATTTGCCAGCGCCCCCGCCCTGCGCGATCCCGAAGGTAAAGGAATGCCCTTCAAAGGCATTCCTGACCCCCGGCATGGGGCCGACCATCGGCAGCCCGTCGGGGGCGTAGGGAATGGGCCCATTGATATTGCGCCCCACCCCTGCAGTGCCCAGCAACGGGACACGCTCCATCGCGTCTTCGATGTAGAACTCCAACCGCTCCAGATCATCAGGGTAGAGCTGGAAAGAGAAATCTTCAGGCATCGGATCATCGGGCGATACCCAATGCGCCTTGCAGTTACGTTCATAAGGCCCGAGGTTCAGGCCATATTTATCCTGCCGCAGGTAGTAGCTGATGTCCACATCGCGGACCAGCGGCACCTTGTGGCCCTTTTCTTTGGTCCAGGCTTCGAGCTCGGCAATCGGCTCCGTCAGGAAATACTGGTGCGACATCACCACCATGGGCACTGTGCGGCCCCCGAACGGCTTGAACATCTCGCCCAAACGCTGCGCATAGTATCCCGCGCAGTTGGCCACGTATTCACAGCGAATGTCGCCCTTGTCGGTTTTGACGATCCATTCATCGCCGTCCCGGTCAATGCCGGTCACCGGGCAGAACCGTTCGATCCGGCCGCCTGCGTCCCGCGCCCCTTTGGCAAGCGCCTGTGTCAGTTGCGCCGGATCAATATCGCCATCCAGCGGATCCCACAGACCGCCCGCCAGATCGTGCGTTTCCATGAACGGATTGTGTTCCTTGAGTTCCTGAGGCGAACAGATGTCCAGCTCAAGCCCCTGATACCGCCCCATGGAGGCGACCTTTTCAAACTCCATCATCCGGTCTTTGGAATGCGCCAGACGGAGCGCACCGGTCACATGATAGTTCATCGGGTAGTCAACGTCATCGGCCAGCGTCCGGTACATCGACAGCGAATAGCGCTGCATGTTCATCACCGCCCACGACCCTGCAAAGTTGGGGCAGTTCCCGGCGGCATGCCACGTGGACCCCGCCGTGAGTTCGTTCTTTTCAAGCAATACACAGTCTGTCCAGCCTGCCTTGGCAAGATGATAAAGCGTCGACGTGCCGACAACACCACCGCCAATGATCACAACGCGCGCGGTCGTTGGAAACTCACTCATCTTCTTGTTCCTCCTGTAGGACATCGTCCGCTATGTGGTAGTAATCGCCCTTGTCGGCGGTAAATATGTGCTTTTCGAGGGTCAGCTGTGTGGGCGCACTGAGAGATCCAAGCGCAAAACTCATCGTGCTTTCACGGTCGTGCCGCCAGAACAAAAACGCCCCGCAGGTCGGGCAAAACCCACGCTGTGCGATACCACTTGAACGGAACCAGCGTGGCTCTCCGGTGATGGCAATGTTCTCCACCTCGGTGACGGCAGAATGCCAGACACCCCCGGACTGCGTCCGGCACTGGCCGCAATGACAGGCTGACACACTGCGGACCGGACCTGTCACCACAAAGGAAATGCTGCCGCAATTGCATTGCCCTTTCAGCATCTTAGGCCCTCCCCGGTGCACTGGCTGTGCCCAGCAACACGCCGTAGACTACGAAACACGCAGCCAGCACCCGGCGGACCCACACATTGAAAATAGCGGCCAACGCAGAGCGGCCAAGACCGGCTCCCAGCAGGGTAAAGCCTGTGTAGCTGACCAAAGTCAGGGTCAGAGCGGTGGGCATGATCACCCACATCTGGTCCCAGATGGGCACGTCAGGTTGCACAAACTGCGAGAACGCCGCGAGGTATCCGGCGACACTTTTGGGATTGATCGTGGCGATGGCCAGCGCGTTCCAATAGACGCCCGACGCACGCACAGGCGCCTTCACGGCCTGACGCGCCATCATCCACCCTCGCACACCAAGATAGATCAAAAACGCAGCGCCCAGCAGCTTGGCGATGAAAAACGCAGTGGGTGAGGCCGCAATCAGGGCGGTAATGCCCAGCGCGGACAGCAACAGGAACACAATCGCCTGTGTCAGGATCGCCAGAACGCCGACCATTGCCCGCGATAAGCTCAACGTCATGCCGTTCTGAATACAGTTGACCGCGTTCGGGCCGGGCGTGGTGACAAACACCAACCAGAACAGTGCGAAGATGGTCCAGGCTTCAAAACTCATCTCAATACACCGGCGGGGCAATGACCCAAATCGCAAGGGCCGGGACATCATAGGGATTTGACCAGCGGAACGCCTCACCACGAATGCGGAAGCTGTCGCCCGGTTGGATCACATGGGTGGTGCCGTCAATTTCGACGTTAAGACAGCCGCTGATCAGGTAAGCGACTTCCTGCGTGGCGCGCGTCACTTGCTCTGAAATGCCGCTGCCGGGTTCAAAGGTGGAATGCACCATCTCGAAATCATCGGTTAAATCCGGCGACAGCAATTCTTCGACCAACCCCGGCACGTGGCTGCCAACAGACCGCCGTGCGTTTCGGCGCACGATAAAACCTGTTTCGTGCGACGGTGTCGACACCTGACGCACCAGCATTGATGGGGACACCTCCAGTGCTCTGGCGAGGTGCCGCAAGTCAGTTGGCGTGGGCGCGGACTTGTCCCTCTCGACCTGACTGAGCCACCCCACAGAACGCCCCAGCCGATCTGCAAGGTCAGACAGCGTCAGCCCGCGCGCTTTGCGAAGGGCGCGCAGATCAGCACCCGTGGTCTGCGGCAAAACGGGGCTTGGGTGATTCATTGTGGGGTTTGCGTGAAAATTTCGTTCATATTTTCACGTTGCCTGACTCGTGTGAAAAAATCCAGAAATTTTTCACATCAAGGGATGTGTATCAGAGCCTGCCAAACACATCGTCGAGGATAGCGCTCAGCCCCTGCGCATCTCTTTCGGTGAACGCATCCGGTTGGTCACTGTCGATATCAAAGACCGCGATCAGATCACCCGCAGCATTGGACACCGGCACAACGATTTCCGACCGCGTTGTGGACGCACAAGCGATATGCCCCGGAAAAGCATCAACGTCCGGCACGATCTGGGTTTTGCCGGTCGTTGCAGCCGCCCCACAGACGCCGCGCGCAAAAGGGATGTGCAGACAACCATGCCCCCCTTGATACGGGCCGATTTTCAACAAATTAGGCGCCACCATGCGGTAAAACCCCGTCCAGTCAAAGCGGTCATCGGCATGATGCACTTCGCACACGACCGTCGCCATCAGGGCGATTTCATCGGTTTCGTTCTCGGTCAGTGAGGCCACGACTTTCCCCAAGGCCGCGTAGTCAGGGCCTGTCATTCCCGCTCCAGCGCAATCGCCGTGCCTTCACCGCCGCCAATGCAGATCGCGGCCACACCACGTTTGGCCCCATGCTTTTCCATCGCATTCAGCAAGGTCACCATGATCCGCGCCCCGGACGCACCGATGGGGTGGCCCAGCGCACATGCCCCACCGTTCACGTTCACGATGTCATGGGACAGACCCATTTCATGCATGAAAGCAAGGGGGACAACGGCGAACGCCTCGTTGACTTCCCACAGATCGACAGACGCTTTATCCCAGCCGATCCGGTCCAGCAGCTTTTGCGCAGCAGGCACTGGAGCAGTCGTAAACAAGCCCGGTGCCTGCGCGTGGCTCGCATGTCCGACAACGCGCGCCCTGACGGTGAGTTTGTGGTCTGATACAGCTTCTCCAGACGCCATGACCAAGGCGGCAGCCCCATCAGAAATAGACGATGCATTCGCCGCCGTAACAGTGCCACCTTCACGGAAGGCTGGTTTGAGGTGCGGTATCTTGTCGGGACGCGCAGAGGAGGGTTGCTCGTCTGCGGTGATTTTGACCGTCCCTTTTCGGGTTGTTATCTCAACCGGTGTTAACTCATTATCGAAAGCTCCGGTTTTCTGTCCCTCGATGGCCCGCGACAAGGACGCAAGCGCATAGGCGTCCTGCCGTTCCCGAGTAAATTGGAAGGTCTCTGCGCAGTCTTCGGCAAATGTGCCCATCAAACGCCCTTTTTCATAGGCATCTTCCAGACCATCCAGAAACATGTGGTCGATGACCTGCCCGTGACCCAGCCGTGCACCGCCGCGCATTTTTGGCAAGAGGTAGGGCGCATTGCTCATACTCTCCATGCCGCCTGCAACAATCACCTGCGCCTGCCCCAAAGCGATCTGATCAAAGGCGATCATCGCAGCTTTCATGCCTGAACCACACATCTTGTTCAGCGTTGTCGCGGGAATATCATCAGCCAGCCCCGCCGCAAAACTTGCCTGACGGGCCGGGGCTTGACCTTGCCCGGCGGGCAGAACGCATCCCATGAGGATCTCGTCGACAGCGACGTTTTCAGATTGCTCCAGCGCCCCTTTTATTGCCGCACCGCCCAGTACACTTGCGGACAGCGACGACAATTCGCCCTGAAACCCCCCCATGGGCGTGCGGGACGCACCCGTTATGTAGACATCGACCACCCGCATTCTCCTTTGGATCGCGCAATAGAATCGTAAGACTTTCTGCTTAAAGAACAGCTGGTTCACGTTTTACGGGTTTGTCATGCAGTTTGCCACCACAACCGAAGACCAGTTACAGGTCGTTTCCGTCAAAGAACCACGGATTGATGCAGCGGTCGCGTTAGAATTCAAAGACGCCATGCGGACGCAGACAGAAGGTGGCCCCAGCATTGTTGTCCTTGATCTGTCTGAAGTGGAATTCATCGATTCAAGCGGGTTGGGTGCAATCGTTGCTTCGCTGAAATTCATGGGAAAAGACCGAAAACTCGCGCTGGCAGGGCTGACGCCTACGGTGCAGCGGGTTTTTCAACTCACGCGTATGGATTCGGTGTTCAACGTCTTCCCCACGCTTGACGGCGCGCTCACGGAATTGAGAACGCGATAGTAGCGCGCAAGGAGTTATGGCCATGACGGTGCAGCTGCTTCCGCCTTTTGAGATACAGATCAAAAACACAACCGCAGACATCCGCGATGCCTTGTCGTCATTGCGTAACGCGCTGGAGCCTTTGGGACTACCCGCCGAAGAGCATGGCACCGTTGAAATGGTGGTTGCGGAAGTTCTCAACAATATCGTCGAGCATGCCTATGCACGCACACAAAGTGGCGAAGAGAAAATCGACATTCACTGCGCGCACAAAAGCGACGGCCTGCACCTGACAATTACCGATCAAGGACAACAGCTGCCAAATGGCGCTCTACCTGCCGGAGAGCAGGCAGAAGTTGACGTAGAACTTGAGGACTTGCCCGAAGGCGGGTTTGGCTGGTTTCTGATCAAAACACTTGTAAAAAGCCTTCACTACCAGAGGCTTGATGGGGCGAACCAGCTTGATATCTGCCTCGCTGTGGGCGTTGTGCAGTAGCGTTTTGTTAGCACTTGTGGCACCATGCCCAGCTAATTCCCCATTGTTACCTCAATTGAGGGGGTCGGTACCTTAATACCGCCCAGATCGACAGGCATACCTACACTTGTAGCTGAATATGGCTTCCCTCGGTGTCGCGTGTTAAAGCCCCCACCCAGTGCGCGGCACCGAGGATCTTACGCATCTTATTCGCACAGACGCTGTTCTTCGTGGACATAACCGCCCTACGCTATATGTGTAAATCGCTGATGCATGCGAGGTACCAATGCGCAATTTCCACTTTCCCGGCAGATCACCCGTCTTTGCAACCAATGGTATGGTGGCCACGTCTCACCCACTTGCAGCTCAGGTCGGGGTCGACATCCTGAAAAAGGGGGGCAATGCGATGGATGCCGCAATCAGCAGCGCCGTGCTGTTGGGCCTGTGCGAACCACAAATGACCGGTATCGGCGGGGACTGCTTCGTTCTGTGGTCCGAGGCAGGCAGTGATGACGTTTCCGCCATGAATGGCTCAGGCAGAGCGGCGCGCGCCTTGGATGCAAGCCTTTTGCGCGACAGCGGTCTGAATTCAGTCCCCTTGGGCAGTCCCCATGCGGTCACGCTGCCGGGCGCGGTAGATGCTTTTTGCCATCTTGCCGAGGCGCACGGGAAACTCGGCCTACCCGATTTGCTCGCTCCTGCCATTCACTATGCCGAAGAGGGCATTCCCGTCGCACCCCGCGTCGCATCCGATTGGGCGCAAGACGGCGAAGTACTGCAAGGCTCGGCCCGGTCTGCCTATCTGATGGCGGGCGAGACACCAAAGCCCGGCGACGTCTTTCGCGCGCCCGGGCAGGCGGAAGTTCTGCGCCGGATCGCAAAATCAGGACGTGATGCCTTTTATACGGGCGAAATCGCAGAGGACATGATCGAAGCTTTGACCTCACGGGGCGGGCTGCACACGGCCGAGGACTTTGCATCTGTCGCGGCGACACCAACCACCCCTATTTCGTCAGAATACAAGGGTCTGGAAGTCGTCGAGCACCCCCCGAACACACATGGGGCAATCGCGCTGTTGATGCTGAACATGCTGTCTGAATTCGACCTTGGCGCGATGGACCCCCTTGGCGCTGAACGCGCACATATCGAAGCGGAAGTCGCGAAACTGGCCTATGATGCACGCAACAGAATGCTGGGCGACAGCGATCATACCGCGCGCTTGGCCCACCTGATGAGCGGTGAGACGGCAAAAGCGCTGGCATCGCTTGTCGATCCCCAAAGAGCGATGCCCAGCGCCACGACGATTTCTGAGGCGGTGCACAAAGACACGGTCTATGTCACGGTTGTCGACAAGGATGGCATGTCAGTCTCCCTGATATATTCGCTGTTTCATGGCTTTGGCTCCGGCATTGCATCTGAAAAGTTCGGGATACTGCTACAAAATCGCGGGGCCGGATTTACACTTGAGGCAGGTCACCCCAATGAATTGAAAGGCGGCAAACGCCCGATGCACACCATCATTCCCGGAATGGTGCGTAAATCAGGCAAAGTCATCATGCCTTTTGGTGTCATGGGCGGCGCCTATCAACCCAACGGCCACGCGAGGTTTGTGACCAACATGGTGGATTTTGGGATGGGCCCTCAATCCGCCATCGACGCACCACGCTGTTTTCCAGACAAGAACATGCTGCGCGTCGAAGACAGCTATTCCGATACCGTTCGGCAAGAGCTTTCCGATTTGGGTCACGAGGTTACACGGCCGCCAACCGCCATCGGTGGGGCGCAAGCCATACTGCGCCATGAAAACGGTGTGTTGGAAGGTGCATCGGACCCGCGAAAAGACGGCTGCGCCTTGGGCTACTAAGCAGCCTTCAGTTCATCTGGAAATGCAACGGGTATGACCCATCCTGAAAAGGGCCAAACAGGTCATCAATGTCCGGATGGCCCACAGGCTCGCCGGAATAATCCGCAACCAGATTTTGCTCTGACACATAAGCGACATAGTAGCTTTGGTCATTTTCGGCGAGCAAATGGTAGTAGGGCTGCTCTTTCGCGGGGCGGCTGTCTTCGGGAATCGACTCGTACCATTCCTCGGTGTTCGAAAATTCCGGATCGACATCAAAAACCACCCCACGGAATGGGTGTTTCTTGTGGCGGACGATCTGTCCCAGATGATATTTCGCGCGTGTTCTCAGCATAGCATTGCAGCCCCTATCAGACGTTAGTAGACGGTCCAAGAGGGGTTTGTCCAACCCCAGAAGGCCAATTTTAGGGAAACAGTTTGTGAACCTTGCTCTGACAGTGCTTGAAATAGTGGCACCTGTGTTCTTGCTCGGCGGGATCGGTTATGCGTGGGTCAAGCTGGGCTTTGAATACCGCATCCAGTTCGTCACGCAACTTGCGATGACCATGGGCGTGCCTTGCCTCATTTTCGTATCTTTGATGCAGACAGAAATTGACCCGAAGGCCCTTGCCAGCCTGTCGCTGGCCAGTGTGGTGGCCTATGGGGCTGTCACCGTGGCCATGTTGCTTCTTGTGGTTGTTTTGCGCCTCAAAAGCCAGACATACTCCGCCCCTATGATCTTTGGAAATACCGGCAATCTGGGCCTGCCGCTGGCGCTTTTTGCCTTTGGAGAAACCGGCCTGAGCTACGCGATCATCGTCTTTGCGCTCATGGCGATCTGGTCTTTCACCTTCGGCATCTGGCTGGTTGCCGGTGCGGGGTCGCTGGGCAAAGTCCTGCGCGAGCCTTTGGTGGCCGCCACTATTCTGGGGGCAATTTTCCTGTGGCAAGACTGGGAAACGCCACTTTTTGTGACCAACACGCTGTCGCTGGTCGGGCAGATCGCAATCCCACTGATGCTGATCACACTGGGTGTGGCGGTTGCCCGCCTCAAACCCGGCGGCATGGTACGGGCCGTCGCCCTAAGCTTTGTGAAACTGGTCATTTGCACAGCCATCGCCTGGACCGCTGCGGAGTATTTCGAACTGGAACGCATCGCCTTTGGCGTGCTTGTCCTGCAGGTCGCCACCCCTGTCGCCGTGACGTCTTACATGCTCGCCGAAAAGTATGGTGCTGACAGCGATGAGGTCGCAGGCCTTGTTGTTGCATCGACTTTGATGTCCGTCGCAGCCCTGCCCCTCTTGCTTGCTGTACTCTTGTGACAATTTGTGATTCCGCAAACGGCTTTTTTCGGCTAGGGTGCAACAAAACAAATAAAAGAGCGAGAGAGGCAGATGAGCAGAACTCTTTGCGCTTTAGGACTATTGTTGCTTCTGGCCGCCTGTGGTGGCGGTCAGGGTTCGGCGCCGCGCAATCTTGACGACGCCTGCAGCATTGTTCAACAGCGCCCTAGTTACCTCAAGGCGTTCCGCGCGACGGAACGGAAATGGGGGGTCCCTGTGCACGTGCAAATGGCCACGATGTATCAGGAAAGCAAATTCATCAGCGATGCGCGCACGCCCGTGCGCTACAGGCTGGGCGTGATCCCCATGGGCCGGCAATCCAGCGCGTATGGCTATGCGCAGGCCTTGGATGGCACGTGGGATGACTACAAAAGAGCGACTGGAAAGCGGTTCGCCCGCCGTGATCGTATCCGGGACGCCAGTGATTTCATGGGGTGGTACATGGTGAGGACCCGTTCGAAAAATGGTGTTCCTCTGTCGAATGCCCGCAACCAGTATTTGGCGTATCACGAAGGCCATACGGGCTATGCGCGGGGCAGTTACAACAAGAAATCATGGCTTTTGCGCGTGGCAGGTCAGGTGGACAACCGGGCTGATCTGTATCAGGCCCAGCTTGCAACCTGCCGTCTGCGCGGCTGATTACCGGTCGTTGCGCGGCAGTTCGAGCGCTGGATCAAACAGGGAGCTGGGCAGGGTTAAACCTGTTTCCAGCTCTCCCAGCACGATCTGCGTCTGGCCACCGCTAGCGTCTTCAATCACCCAGTCCTGCAAAGTGACCGGCGCATCGGTGAACCGCATTTTGATGCGCCCGGTTTCAGGTCGTCTGGGGTCTTGCGCGGTCACAATCGTAGCGGTCCCGTCATAGGCGTGGCCTGTCACCATTCTGTCACGGGCCAGATTGATATTGCGGTCCAGAATAAGCGACAACGGTGTGCGGTTCAGCGGATACGTCTCGCCCGGTTGGTTTGATTTTCTGTCGATGATCCGTACGGCGCGGGCCGACGCAATCACCAGCGCACTATTTGGCGGGTCATACTCAAACCTCATCTGACCGGGGCGCGACATAAAAAGCGTGCCTGTGCTGATCGACCCGTCATCGTTGATCTGCCTGAAGTCGGCTTTTGCGGTCGTCAATCCGTTGAGGTACTGCGAAATCTGGCCAAGCGATAGCTGGTCGGCCATGCCCGCAACCGGAAAAAGGGTGAAAACGACACCCAACAGAAACATTTTCATCGCGCAGCACCTCTTTTTATGCCGAGTGGTTGGAGGCATAGGTAGGGCGTGCCCCCGTGATATGCGATATCAAACTGTTCAAAACACCGCGACCCACGGGTTTTTACTGCTCCGGAACGAGGATCTCGCGCTTGCCCACGTGGTTTGCCGGGGACACAAGCCCCTGATCTTCCATCTGCTCGACCAGTCGCGCGGCCTTGTTGTACCCAATGGCCAACTTGCGCTGGATGTAGCTGGTGGAGCATTTGCGGTCTTTCAGCACAACCTGCACCGCCTGATCATACAGCGCGTCTTCACCATCGGTATTGCCGCCGGTATTCAGCCCAAGCACCGCATCAATATCGCTTTCACGATCCTCTGCCGGCCCATCAACCACGCCGCCCACGTAGTCAGGCTCACCAAAGGCCTTGAGGTGATTGACGATCTCTTCAACTTCCTCGTCTGACACAAACGGGCCGTGACAGCGGGTAATCTTTGCGCCCCCGGCCATATAGAGCATGTCGCCCATGCCCAGCAGTTGCTCCGCCCCCATTTCGCCCAGAATGGTGCGGCTGTCGATCTTGGAGGTCACCTGAAACGAAATCCGTGTCGGGAAATTTGCCTTGATCGTGCCGGTGATCACATCGACCGAAGGGCGCTGTGTGGCCATGATCAGGTGAATGCCCGAGGCACGCGCCATCTGCGCCAGCCGCTGGATGCAGGCTTCGATCTCCTTGCCTGCAACCATCATCAGGTCAGCCATCTCATCCACGATGACAACGATATAGGGCAAGGCGACCGGTGTGTTCTCTTCTGTCTCAAAGACGGGCTCGCCGGTGTCCTCATCAAAGCCGGTCTGCACGGTGCGGGTGAAAAGCTCCCCCTTGGACAGCGCCTCACGTACGCGACCATTGTACCCTTCGATGTTGCGCACGCCCATTTTAGACATCTTGCGATAGCGCTCTTCCATCTCGCCCACGACCCATTTCAAAGCCACAACAGCCTTTTTAGGGTCTGTTACAACGGGCGACAGAAGATGCGGGATGCCGTCATAGACGCTCAGTTCCAGCATCTTGGGGTCGATCATGATCATGCGGCATTCTTCGGGCGTCAGCTTATAGAGAAGGCTCAGGATCATGGTGTTGATGGCCACCGATTTACCAGACCCGGTTGTCCCCGCGATCAGGAGGTGAGGCATCTTTGCCAGATTGGCCACAATCGGGTCGCCGCCGATATCCTTGCCGAGCGCCAGAGGAAGCCGTTGATTGCTATCGCCAAAGTCACGGGCGGACAGGATCTCCCGCAGGACAACTTTTTCGCGCGTCTCATTGGGAAGCTCGATGCCGATCACCGACCGTCCGGGAACAGTGGACACGCGCGCGGACAGCGCCGCCATCGACCGCGCGATGTCATCCGCCAAGCCGATAACGCGAGAGGCCTTCAAGCCCGGTGCGGGTTCAAGCTCATACATCGTGACAACAGGTCCGGGCCGCACGGCAACGATTTCGCCTTTGACCCCGTAGTCGTCCAGAACGGTTTCGAGCATACGCGCGTTCTCTTCCAGCGCCTCTTCGCTCAATTGCAAACGCTGAATACTGGATGGGTTTTCCAGCAGGTTCAGGGGAGGAAGCTCGAACCCGGTGTCGGTGTCGTCAAAGTTCAGCACAGGCTGTGCCTCTGCCTTGGCCTGCTTTGAGGGTTGCACCGGTTTGCGGTGCGGCTGTTGCACGACGATTTTGGGCTGCAGGGTCGGGATGACCGGCGCCTCTGCCAGAACAGGCGCGGGGGCGGGGACGTCCATGGGTGGTTCGATGGGCGCGCGCACGGGTTCCGGCATGACTTGCGCGGTCAAGGGTGGCTCTGACCGCATTGGTGCTGTATCGACAATCAGTGGATCAGGCCCGCGACCGCGTCCTTTGGTCAAAGGGGTCGTCGCGTGGGTGTGTACGGCGGTACTGCTGCGCACTCTGGATTTGATGACATCCGCAATGCGCGCCTTGATGCGGTCTTCTCCGGGTACCTCTGCCTCCCCCTCGAAAGGAGCGGTTTCAATAAGTTCCGGCTCAGGCATTGGCTCTGAACGCCGCCCAATCCCCGGAACCCGCGACAACAGTCCGGGCTTGGGGGCTTTGAGCATCGGCTCCGCAGGCAAGACCACTTCGGCAAATTCTACGTCATCTTCAGCCTGCTCAGCACGCATGGCCTGGGCTGCAGCGCGTTTTTCCATCTGGCGCTCTGACACTGCTTTTGCCCCTTCGACAGCGCCGCTCACACCCCGTCCAAGCGCCGTCATGATCCAGTCATAGACCATGATCACGCCCACGATCATGAAGCGTGAAATGCGCGAGACCTCTGCCCGGGTAAACCCGAGGACAAAAGCGCCAAACACCAGCATGGCAAGGGCCATCACCAAAGACATCAGCTTGACCGCCAAGACCGATCCGATGGGCAAAAGCGTCAGCAACGCGCCCATGACGGTATCGCCAAACAGCCCACCCAGACCAAAGCTGTGCGTGTCCAGCCAGTTGCCAGCGGGTGCAAGGGTAGCCGCATAAACCGAGGCGAGCGCGATGGCGATGGGGGCAAAGATTAACCGGCCCAGCGCCCTTTCAGACCCCAGATGCAGAGTGAAACGCGCGCCCCAAATCAAAAAGACGCCCCCGAGAGCCCACGCGCCCCAGCCCACAATCATGAAAAGCGGGGCGGCAATCGACGCCCCCGTGCGCCCCAGCCAGTTCTGAACCGGCGCATCCGTTGACACCATCCAATTGGGATCATCCGGGGTATAGGACGCGATCATCGCGCAGGTCATCACGCCGAGAACCATCAAAAAGAGGCCCAACAGCTCTTTGCCTCGTTTTTCAACCGCCCGTGCCATCGTACTGTCCATCAATGGATCTCGTCCGCGTGTCTGATATGCCATGCCCGCAACCTTCTTTATTATTGTGGAAACAGGCAGTCGCGGATGCGTTCAAGCCCACGTGCCGTTTCATCTTTTGGAGCCACCATTGCGGCCCGAATATATGTCTCGCCGGGGTTTTGCCCGTTCCAGTCTTGCGCCAGATAGCCGCCCGGCAAGACCCGCACACCCGTTTCGCGCCACAGCTTCACCGCGGCCTGCTCATCATTCTCGACCGGAAACCACAGAAAGAACCCGGCTTCGGGGCTGCGGTATCCGGGCGTGTTGCCAAAAATCCGGTCCGCCAGCTCGTATTTTTCGGTATAGAGCCTGCGGTTTTCGATCACATGCGCCTCGTCGTCCCAGACAGCGGCCGATGCCAACTGCACCGGCAACGGCAAAGGCGCACCTGCGTAATTTCTTAGCTGCTGAATTTCCGTCATGTTGCGCGCACCGCTCGCGACGAATCCGGACCGCAGACCGGGCAGGTTTGACCGTTTGGACAGCGAGTGAAAAATCACGACACGGTTGAGGTCTGCGCCGATCTCGTGGGCGACCTGCAATGCGCCGGTGGGCGGCGTGTCGCGATAAATCTCTGAATAGCATTCATCGGCAAAGATCTTGAAATCGTGCTTTTCCGCCAAAGCGATCAGCTTCGTCCAGTAGTCTTTGTCAGCAACCACGCCCTGCGGATTGGCCGGTGAACAGATAAAAGCAGCCGTCACCCTGTCCAACACCTCTGCTGGCAGCGACGCGTAATCTGGCAAATGGCCGTTTTCTTCGACCGCTGGGACCATGACGGGCTCTGCCCCAACAGACAGCGCTGCGATCATGTAGACCTGATAAAACGGGTTTGGCATCAAGACGGCAGGCTGCGCGCCGTTTTTTCGCTCAGGGCACAACGCCATGACCGCATTATACAGCCCCTCGCGCGTCCCGTTTAGCGCCATAACGTGTTGGGCGGGGTCCAGTGGCACCCCGTACCGCCTTTGCACAAAACGACAAATCGCCTCAAGCAGTTCCGGTGCCCCTTGATTGGGGGGGTACTGGTTAAAGCCGGCGGCATGTTTGACAATCAGGTCGGTAACCCACGCCGGAAAGGCATGTTTTGGCTCCCCAATGGTCATATGAACAGGCGTGTCACCGCCATCATGCACGTCCAGAAGGGCGCGCAAACGCGGCCACGCATGTGCCGGAAGGTTCGAAAACCGCTCAGGATACACCATTAAACTGCCTCAGGTTCGGGATCATTTTCGCCCCGTTTTTTCCAGAGTACCCCAAGCACGCTTGATGCGTCCAGAAAAAGCAGCAGTATTCTGTCGATTTGTGGCTTTTAGGCCAAGGCCGCTTCAATCGCGGCGCCCAGTCTGAGCAAGGCAGCTTCCTTGTTGGGCGCTTTCATCACCATCAGCCCACAACTTGGCGTCCCGGTGGGCAAGCTGAGCGCGCACAGCCCCATCAGGTTACCGATGCGGGTATTGCGCAAGGCCAGCAGGTTTTCGGTGACATAATAGTCGTGATCATCATTCAGGCGTTGCAAATTGGGCGGCATGATCGGTGCTGTGGGCAACAGAACGGCGTCGAACCCGGCGGTGGCTGCGTGATAGGCCGCGCGCGCAGTCTCTAACTTGGCCCATGCGGCCACATAGTCAGGGCCGGAATGGTCTTTGCCCAACCGGAACCGCTCCCTAATTTCGCTGTACATTTTGTCTGGTGCGGCCTCGATCACATCGCGCCAAAGCCCGTAGGCTTCGGCTGTATAAAGGCAGGTGCTCAGCGGCATTGCCTCCGCCACCTCAGGCACCTCCAGCGGTTCCACCTCTGCGCCCGCCTCTTTCAGCTTGGCCAGCGTCTGGTGAAAGGCGGCCAAAGGCGCATCCCGGATATCGTCAAGCGCCACTGTCTGCAACGCGGCCAGCTTCACCCCCTTCAGACCTGAGGCAGACACATCCGCCGGTTTGCGCCCATCCATCGCAGCCAGAAGCTGCGCCGCATCTTCAACGGACCGGCAAAGAGGCCCCACAGTGTCGAACCGCAAGGCCAAAGGCACGACCCCTTCCAAACACAGAACGCCAGAGGTCGTTTTGAGCCCGACAAGATCATTCCAGGCAGAGGGAATACGCACAGAACCGCCCGTGTCAGAGCCTATTCCAGCCGCCGCCAGATCAAACGCGACAGACGCCGCCGCACCGGATGAGGACCCGCCGGGAACAGCGCCTTCATCATTGACGCAAGGCGGTGTGGCTGTGCTGGGGTTGTAGCCCAACCCCGAAAACGCAAGCTCGCTCATATGCGTCTTGCCCAGACACACCAACCCCATGGCCGTTGCGTTTTGCAGCACGGTGGCATCACGGTCCGGGGTGCGACCTTCCAGCAGTTTAGATCCTGCCTCGGTGGCAACACCGTTTGTATCAAAGAGGTCTTTCCACGAAATCGGGACACCATCGAGCAAACTGCGCCGTTGCCCTGATTGCGCGCGGCTTTGTGCGGCTTTGGCTTCTGCCAGCGCACGATCTGCCGTGACGCGGGCGTAAACTTTGTCCTTGAGCGGGTGCGCGTCGATGGCGGTCAGATAGGTCTGGGTCAACGCAACCGGGTCAATTTCTCCGCGCGCAATGCCGCGCCCCAAATCGCTTGCCGTCATCTTGAGCCACGCCTGCATTTTCTGTCCCTCGCTTGATGATGTTGAAGCGACGGTAGCGACGCTTGCGCGCATGGACAATCCCCCCGTGTCGGTCCACATCTGCACAATGACGTATGACTACGATATCGCAATCGTCGGGGGCGGTTTGAATGGCCCCATTCTGGCCTGCGCGCTGGCGAGTACAGGCCTGAATGTGGTGATCATCGACGCTTTGCCCGCAAACACCCGCATGGGCGAAGACTTTGACGGACGATCCTACGCCATGGCGCTTACCTCCGTCCGGCTGATGCAAGGCCTTGGGCTTTGGGACGCAATCGCGCAAGACACCCAGCCGATCCTCAGCATCAAGGTCAGTGATGGCAGGGCCGGGCAAGGCCCGTCGCCCTTTTTCATGCACTTTGATCATGCGGAAATAGAAGAAGGGCCCATGGGCTACATGGTCGAAGACCGCCTGTTGCGCCCGTGCCTGCAACAAGCCACCGCAGATGCGCAAAACATCACAGTCCTCGACAACACAAAGGTCATAGAACAGACAGTCATCGGTGAAGGCATTCGCCTGACGTTGGATGATGACACGACCCTGACCGCGCGCGTGCTCTTTGGATGCGATGGTCGCGGTTCCGGCACGGCGCTGCGGGCGGGCATTGAGCGCACCGGATGGCCGTACGGGCAGACCGCTTTGGTCTGCGCCATCGGTCACGACTTGCCGCATGACGGCACTGCACACCAGTTTTTCATGCCACCAGGGCCTCTGGCGATCTTGCCGCTCACCGGAAACCGGTCTTCGATCGTTTGGAGCGAAACGCACGAAAATGCGCGCGCGATCAATGCCCTGCCGGATGATGAATACCTTGAAATTCTCCGGCCAAGATTCGGCAGCTTTCTGGGCCAGATTTCGCTGGCAGGCCAACGCTACACGTACCCTTTGTCTCTGTCGTTGGCCAATCGTCTGGTGGGGGAACGGTTGGCATTGGTGGGCGATGCCGCGCACGGCATTCACCCCATCGCCGGGCAAGGCCTGAACGCTGGCATGCGCGATATCGCAGCACTGGCTGAAGTGGTGGCAGACGCTCACCGCCGCGGAGAAGACATTGGCAGCCCAAACGTCCTGCAACGGTACGAGCAGTGGCGCAGGTTCGACAACACCGCTTTGGCGCTGGCGACAGACACATTCAACAAGCTGTTCTCAAACGATAATCCGGTAGTGCGCGCGGTCAGAAACATCGGCATGGGGGCTGTCGCAAAAACCCCCGGCTTACGGCGCGGTTTCATCCGCGAGGCGGCAGGGCTGACCGGCGATTTGCCAAGGCTGCTGCGCGGTCGCCCGCTGTAGGGTTAGTCGAGAACCCGCGCCTCGTCTTCCAGCATTACCGGAATGCCGTTGCGGATCGGATAGGCCAGATTGGCAGCCTCCGACACCAACTCCTGCCGCTCCGCATCATAGCGCAACACCGTATGGGTGCGCGGGCAAATCAGGACCTCCAACATGCTGCGGTCCACATGCGGCTTTTCATCGCTCACTGCATCATCTCGCTCTCGTTGCCGCCGCGCAGTTGATACTCGATGAGTGTCACAAGCGTTTCACGGCGGGTTTGCAGAGACGGCGCTTCAAGCAGGGCCTGTTTGTCTTCAGCATCGAAATCCAGCATCATAGACAGCGAATTGATCAGCAACTCATCGTCTGCTTCTTTCAACGTGTCCCAGTCGGCAGATAGTTCGCGCGCATCAAAATACCGACCCAGCAGGTTCAGAAACGTGGGCCGCGAAAAATCCACGTCTTTTTCTTCCGGCCCCATGTCGCGCTGAAAACCATCCCAGATCACATCGCAGCGGCGATAGGGCGTGAACCCTTCAACCTCTTGCATGACCCGAAAACGCGACACGCCCCCAAGCGTGATCAGATAGCGGCCATCTTCTGTTTCCGAAAACTGCGTCACACGGCCCGCACAGCCGATGGTATGCAGACCGGTACCGCTGCGGCCAGGCACCTCATTGGGTTGGACCATTCCGATCAGGCGTGTCGGCGTTTTCAGCACATCTTCGAGCATCTGAAGATACTTTGGCTCGAACAAATGCAGCGGCAAGCGCGCCCTTGGAAGGAGTAACGCGCCCGGTAGCGGGAACACAGCGATTGTCTGAGGCAGCTCAGCATGATTGACCATACGGTTGAGGTAGCCCGCAGACATAATCAGGCAAATATCATTGAGCTCAATTTCCGACGACCATTCAAAACAATGGGATCATTCGGCTTAAGGGCTTCAAAAATAGTAAAGAGTTGCGTCTTGGCCGCACCCTCGTTCCACTCCCGATCCCGCCTGAACAGGTCCAGCAGCTCAGCAACCGCCGCTTCAACGTCGCCTTGCGCATGCAAGGCCTGCGCAAGGTCAAAGCGCGCCTGATGGTCATCCTCGTTCTCGGCAACGGCCCGCCGCAACTCATCCGCAGGGCCTGCGTTTTCGGCCTGACGCGCAAGCTCCAACTGTGCGAAGGCCGCTTCCAGCTCAGGCGATTGCGAGATTTCCGACGGCGCGCCATTCAGGATGGCTTCGGCCTGATCCAGCTCGCCCATCACCACATGCGCGCGGACAAGCCCGCCATAGGCTGCAGCGTTATTCGGATCTTCCCCGAGAATGGCCGAAAATGTTTGCGCCGCGTCCGAAGCGGACCCTTCTGTCAGCATCTCTTCGGCTGCGGCAACCGCCTCTGCCAGTGTCTCTCCCGGCGCTTCGCCACCGCCGGCTTTTACAACCCGGTCGATAAAGCTCTTGATTTCGGACTGCGACACAGCGCCCTGAAACCCATCAATCGGCTGGCCTTTGAAAAAGGCGTAGACCGTCGGAATGGACTGGATTTGCAGCTGACCCGCGATCATCTGCGCTTCATCCACGTTGACCTTGACCATCTTCACGGCACCCTTTGCGGCGCGCACAGCGTCTTCAAGTTGGGGGCCAAGCGTCTTGCACGGGCCGCACCACGGCGCCCAGAAATCGACAACCACAGGGGTCGTCTGAGAGGCCTCGACGACATCCGCCATAAAGGATGCCTCGGTGGTGTCCTTGATCAAATCGTCGGACCCTGCGTCCGCTCCAAGGTTAAGTTCCATCTTGTGTCCATCCTCGTGTTCTTGCCCGCGTTATATGGGAGCTTTAAGGCATTTTCAAAGGTCAAAGCGCGCAAAGACCGGCGCATGATCGCTGGGTTTTTCCCATCCCCGCGCGTCCCGCAGGACAGAGCTGTCGTGGGCTGCGGTCGCAATGTCAGGGGTTGCCCAGATGTGGTCTAACCTGCGGCCCTTGTCCGCCGTATCCCAGTCCGCCGCGCGATAGGACCACCAGCTATAAAGACGCCCGTCAGGGATGTCCTGACGGGTTATATCGACCCAGTTCCCTGCATCCTGCGTTTGGGCCAGATGCTCTACTTCGATCGGGGTATGGCTCACCACTTTGAGCAGCTTCTTGTGATCCCATACGTCGTCTTCACGCGGCGCGATATTCAGATCACCGACCAGAATAGATTTTTCCGGTTTGTTGGCATGGAACCAGTCCCGCATCTCGGTGAGGTAATCGAGCTTTTGGCCGAATTTCTCGTTGATGGCCCTGTCAGGCTTGTCGCCCCCGGCAGGAACGTAAAAATTGTGCACGACCACACCGTTGCTCAGCCGTCCTGCCACATGCCGCGCATGTCCAAGAGAGGCAAAATCTTCGCCTCCGGCCTCTGTCATTTCCAGCTTTGAGAGGATGGCAACGCCATTGTATCCCTTTTGCCCGCGCGCAACCATGTGCGTGTATCCAGCGGCGGCAAAGACGTCGGCAGGAATTTTCTCAACCGGGCTTTTACACTCCTGCAAGCACAGTACATCCGGTGCTTCGTCTTTCATGAGCTTTGTCACCAGCGCCTCGCGCAACCGCACCGAGTTGATGTTCCATGTTGCGAGCCTGAAAGTCATCGGAACCTCCAAAAGGGTAAGGCTGCGTGCTCGACCCGGCGTCAGCGCCGATCCAGAGCCTGCATATACACAGATGGCGTTCCCATAAAAAAAGACCGGGCGCAAGGCCCGGCCAAGTCCAACAGGGAGGTGCATGTCATAACCCGGACATGCGCGGGATCATGTAACTGTGATACGTCAATATGGTTAACGCTTTATTGACATGCATCAAACAATCGCAAAAATATTAAGCGTTGAGACGATATCCGCCAGACTCCGTCACCAGCAACCGTGCGTTTGAGGGATCGGGCTCGATTTTCTGCCGCAAGCGGTAGATATGCGTCTCAAGTGTGTGCGTCGTCACGCCGGCGTTGTACCCCCAGACCTCGTGCAAAAGCACATCGCGCGGCACCACGCCTTCGCTTGAGCGGTAAAGGAATTTCAATATATTCGTTTCCTTTTCCGTTAACCGGACCTTTTTGTCTTCCTCAGTCACCAGCATCTTCATGGAAGGTTTGAAGGTGTAATGCCCAAGCTGGAAAACCGCATCCTCAGATTGCTCATGCTGGCGCAATTGTGCGCGAATACGCGCCAGCAGCACGGGAAACTTGAACGGCTTTGACACATAGTCATTTGCGCCCGCATCAAGGCCAAGGATGGTGTCGGCGTCACTATCGTGGCCGGTCAACATCAGGATCGGGCTTTTCACGCCCTGTTTGCGCATCAAACGACACAACTCGCGTCCGTCTGTGTCCGGCAAGCCCACATCGAGGATCACCAAATCATAGATCGCTTCGCGGGCACGCGACATCGCTTCTGCGCCATTTCCTGCCTCGAAAACATCGAAGTCCTCGGTCATGATGAGCTGTTCGCTCAACGCTTCGCGCAGATCATCATCATCATCCACAAGCAGGATTTTTTTAAGTTGTGCCATTCGCATCCTCCGTCGTTAGGGTAATATGTGTGGGCGAATGGCACAAACGGCAAGGAAAGCCGGGCAGCTCTCACAGGCTCGTGTTGCAACACCGTCTTATTGTTTCAATTTCCGTCCATTTGGCATAGATGGAGCCCAGCAAGGAAAGACTTTGTTACAGAATGTCTATTCAACCAACCCTGACTGAACTGCTTGCCCGCGCCCGCGCAGACCTGCGCATGGGGCTGCCCGTGATCCTGTCAGGATCTCAGGACTGGCTTGTTGTGCCCGCCGAAACTGTATCAGCGGACCGGTTCGAAGAACTGACGAAAACCCTGCCTGATCTGGTTCTGGCCTTGACCGCGCGACGGGCCGAAACGCTGAAAGCCCGCGTGTATGACGGCGATCTGGCGCGTGTGCTGTTGCCCAAAAGCACGACATTGGGCTGGGTGCAGGGACTTGCAAACCCGGCCAAGGACCTGATTCACCCGATGAAAGGGCCCTTGGAGTGTGCGCGCGACGGCGGTGCAGGCCCCCATCGCTTAGCCCTGAACCTTGTGAAATCTGCAAGGCTTCTGCCAGCCGCTTTGGTGTCCGCCTTGCCGGATAGAGCATCGACCATCTTTACAAGCCTGCCGATGGACGGGTTGGCCGAAGTCTTGCAAGCGGCAAGCCCCTTGCAGGAAATCGTGGCGGCGCGGCTTCCGGTTAATGTGTCAGAGCATGGCAGGTTGCTGGTGTTTCGACCCGAAGATGGCGGTGATGAACACTACGCGCTTGAAATCGGCAAGCCGGATCGCAACAAACCCGTCCTGACGCGTTTGCATTCCGCATGCTTTACCGGTGATCTCATGGGGTCGTTAAAGTGCGATTGCGGGCCGCAATTGCGCGCAGCCCTCGCAGCCATCGGGCGCGAAGGCCACGGCGTTTTGCTCTACCTCAACCAAGAAGGGCGCGGCATCGGCCTGGCCAACAAAATGCGTGCCTATGCCTTGCAGGATCAGGGCTTTGATACGGTGGATGCAAACCACAGGCTCGGCTTTGAGGACGATGAGCGCGATTTCAGGCTTGGCTCGGATATTCTCAAGAAAATGGGCTTTTCAGCAGCGCGGCTGATGACGAACAACCCGAACAAAGTGTCCATGCTGGAAGCGAACGGCGTTCAGGTTACCGAAAGGGTGCCGCTGGTTGCGGGCGCAAATCACCACAATGAGCACTACCTCGCAACCAAAGCCTCAAAATCGGGGCACCTGCTTTGAAGCCTGATGATCTGGTTTTGACGCCGCGCGGCCTGCGTTTTCAGGGAACCGTCTATCCTTGCACAATCGGTCGGTCCGGTACGACCAAGCGCAAACGCGAAGGCGACGGGGCCACGCCGCGCGGGGTGCACCGCCTTGTTGGCATGCTCTACCGGCCTGACCGCATGGCGGGCCCGGCGAACTGGGCGCTGCCCATCCGGCCCGGTGATTTGTGGTCTGACGATCCAACGCACGAAGACTACAACATGATGGTCCGCGCGCCCTATCCCCATAGCCACGAGATGCTGCGGCGCGCAGACCCGCTTTATGATCTTGTCATTCTGACAGACTGGAACTGGCCCTACGCGGTCAAGGGACGGGGGTCCGCAATCTTCATCCACCAGTTCAGGCGGCAAGGGTATCCGACGGAAGGATGCATCGGGCTGTCGCGCAAGCATCTGCGCCGGATTGCGCCAAGGATCACCCTGCAAACAAGGCTGATCGTGGACTAGGCTTAACCCGCATCCCGCGCGCCAAATATCGCAGAGCCCACGCGCACGTGAGTCGCACCAAACGAGATCGCCTTTTCGAAATCACCGCTCATGCCCATGCTCAGACCGGCAAGACCGTTCCGCTCTGCCATTTTGGCAAGCAACGAGAAATGCAGCGACGCTTCTTCTTCGACCGGTGGGATACACATGAACCCGGCCACGGGCAGGTCCATCGCGCGGCACTCCGCCACAAAGGCATCCGTGTCAGCAGGCAGCACGCCCGCTTTCTGCGGCTCTTCCCCGGTGTTCACTTGAACGAATAGTTTGGGGCAATGCCCGAGCTCTTGCGCGAGGCGCGCGAATGTCTTGGCAAGCTTTGGCCGGTCGAGCGCGTGAAACCACTGGAAAAGGTCGAATGCCTGCCGGGCCTTGTTCGTCTGTAGCGGGCCGATCAAATGCAGGTCGATATTTTCGAAGCGTTGGCGAAAGTCTGGCCATTTGCCCGCCGCTTCCTGCACCCGGTTTTCGCCGAAGGTGCGGTGCCCTTCGTTCAACACGGATTCCACGCGTTCATTTGGCTGCACTTTGGACACGGCAATGAGGGTGACAGAGTGTGCTTGCCTGCTGGCGCTTTCTTCGGCTGCGCGCAGCTGAGCCGTCACTGTTTCAAGGCTCATGAATGCTCCATTCGAATGACAAAGGTAACAGATCGTCTTTCAGACAGAAAAAGGGCGCGCAATGAAGCGCGCCCTTAAATTCGTTGCTCAATGTCAGCTTAGAAGCTGAACTGAACACCAAGGTCTGCAACGGAGTTGCCGCTGTTGTTCTCGCCAACACCACCGCCGAGCTGAACGCCGCCGCCGAGGTTGTGACGGAAGCCAACTGCGTAGGCTGTTTCGTCACCGGTCACGCCGTTGTCGCTTACAACAAGGCGAAGTGATGTTGCTGCGCCCAGTGCGTAGTTCAGGCCAAGACCGTAGGCTGTGTCTGCAACAGCATCTGTGTCAGCAATCAAAACGCTATAGCCGAATGCACCGAACGAACCGTCTGCGCCAAGTGCCCAGAAGTCGTTGTCGATTGCGGTACCATCTTCGTTGCCGAATACAACGCCAACGTTGAACGCGTCGCTGACCGAGTAGCCTGCACCGATCATGTATTCGTCACGAGCTGTGTCCAGGGAGTTCGACTGGTAAGAAGCCGATACCGTGAAGCCACCCATTTCGTACTTGGCTTTTACGACCGGGTCGCGTGGGCCGGGGTTACCGAAGCCGCTTGCTGGCAGACCGAAGCCGGAGGACAGTTCGCCGAAGGCGGCTGTCAAGCTTGCTGCTGCGCCGTAGTAGTCAAGAACGTCGCCGGAGTCGAGAACGTCGGATGTATCACCCACGTCCAAGCGGAAACCGCCGGAGAATACGCTGAATTCAGGTGCTTCCACGTTGCTTGCGCCAACTTGGCCGCTTGCAGTGTCGTTCGATTCGATACGAACACGTGCGCTGAAGCCAATGCCGTTGTCGGTTTCAGTTGTTCCGCGGATGTCCAGACGGAAGCGGTTTTCCAAACGCGTGTCGTCTGTACCGGCTGCTGCGCCTTCATCATAGATCAAACCAAAGCGGCCGTAACCGCCAAAGGTTACTTCTGCCGCTGCGACGCTGGCAGTTGCGACCAGCGCTGTCGAAGCGATAAGGAGTTTTTTCATTTTCATGCCCTCAGGATTAGAATTTTGCCAAAGCCACTCACCGCGAACTCTGGAATGTGATTCACTTAGACCCTTCTGCGTTACAAGCTCAAGAATGCACGAAGCGGCTTGGCAAGTTTCAAAGTAGCTGGTGCGCTTTTGCCACACAGGTGTTGCACAGTCTGGCGCGCTCGAATACCAGCGCTGCTTGCCGGGCAAAGCAATATTTTGTACTGGTTATGAGAAACGCAAACAACAGGCGGCAAACATGCGCATCTCCCTTCGCATTATGATAGCGATTTCGGCTCTGTCTCTCGCAGCTTGTGGCGCTACGCCCAGCGCGGTCACGTCTGATGACGATTTTGATCGCAGGTTCCCCGGCAGCAACTCACCAGAAGAAACCACAACAATTTGGGAAGCTTTTGCCGCCAACCGAAACCAAGAGTATGTTGTTTCAGTGAACAAGTACCTCTGGGCCGCGTCGCTTGAGGTGTTGAACTTCTTGCCCGTCGAATCCGTAGACCCCTTTACCGGCGTCATCATAACAGGGTTCGGCACGCCACCGGGCGGCAGCCGTTCTTACCGCGCCACAGTGTTGATCGATGACCCTGCTCTGAACGCACGGTCGCTCAACCTGTCATTGCAAACACGGAATGCCCCTGCGGACAGGGCCACAGTACGCGCCGTCGAAGACGCGATCCTGACTCGCGCCCGGCAGTTGCGCATCGCTGACGACCGACTGTAAGAAGCGCAAGCAGCCATCCAACGGAAACGCCAGATCTGCTTTTTGGGTCAATGCGTGCTTTGGAATTTATAAAGGACGAATGATGCAGCGCTATTCCCCGTCGGAAATCGAGGCCCGCTGGCAAGAGGCGTGGTCGAAGAACGACACGTTCAAAGCCATGCGCAGCGCAGACAAACCCAAATACTACGTGCTCGAGATGTTTCCCTACCCCTCGGGCCGCATCCACATGGGTCATGTCAGAAACTACACGATGGGCGACGTGATCGCGCGCTATAAAATCGCGACAAACCACAATGTTTTGCACCCGATGGGCTGGGATGCCTTTGGCATGCCCGCAGAGAATGCCGCGATGGCGATTGGCGGACACCCCAAGGACTGGACCTACGGCAACATCGCCGACATGCGCGAACAGATGAAGCCGTTGGGGCTGTCTATTGACTGGTCCCGCGAGTTTGCGACCTGCGATCCGGAGTATTACGGCCAGCAACAAGCCCTGTTTCTGGATTTTCTGAAGGCAGGACTGGTCTACCGCAAGAATGCGGTGGTGAACTGGGACCCTGTGGATATGACTGTTCTGGCCAACGAACAGGTCGAGAACGGGCGCGGCTGGCGGTCAGGTGCTTTGGTTGAAAAGCGTGAACTGACCCAGTGGTTCTTTAAAATCTCCGACTATTCCGAAGAGCTTATCGCGGCACTTGATACGCTTGAGAACTGGCCCGCCAAGGTCAGGTTGATGCAGGAAAACTGGATCGGCAAGAGCCGTGGCATCGAAATACCGTTTGAAAGAACAGACGTGGGCGACGCGATTGTCTGTTACTCGACCCGGCCTGACACGTTGCGAGGGGCCAGCTTTCTGGCCATCTCGCCAGAGCATCCTTTGTCGCGTGAACTGGCGCAAGACAACGCCGAATTAGCCGCCTTCATAGAAGAAACCCGCCGGATGGACACGACTGAGGCGGCAATGGAAAAGGCGGAAAAGAAAGGCATCGACACCGGCATCACCGTAAAACACCCGGTCTGGCCAGATCAGGCGCTCCCCGTCTGGGTGGGGAACTTCGTTTTGATGGACTACGGCACCGGCGCCGTTTACGCCTGCCCCGCCCATGACCAGCGCGATCTGGACTTTGCGCGCAAGTACGGCCTGCCCGTACAGTCGGCCTTTCACCTGCCCGATGATCCCTCTGACATTACAGACACGGCTCTGGTGCCTGCAAAATCAGAAAAGGTCGTCTATATTGATCACTTCGCCGGGATTGGTGAGACCACCAGTCAGGACGGGATCGACAAGACAATCGACTGGTTCGAAGAACGGAATTTAGGAAAGGCACAGACCAAATACCGTCTGCGCGACTGGGGCCTGAGCCGGCAGCGTTATTGGGGCTGCCCGATCCCCGTCGTCCATTGCGACACCTGCGGGATCGTGCCGGAAAAGAAAGAAAACCTGCCGGTTGAACTGCCCTATGACGTGGATTTCGGCACGCCCGGAAATCCGCTAGACAGGCACCCAACGTGGCGCGACTGTGCCTGCCCGTCCTGCGGCAAGCCCGCGACGCGCGAAACCGACACGATGGACACCTTCGTGGACAGCTCATGGTATTTCGCGCGGTTCACTGCGCCCGATGCCGCCACACCGACCCGCATGGAAGACGCCGAATACTGGATGAATGTCGATCAGTACATCGGCGGCATTGAGCATGCTATTCTGCACTTGCTGTATTCACGGTTCTTTGCCCGCGCGATGCATATCTGCGGCCATCTGCCAAAAGCCGCATCCGAGCCTTTTGACGCGCTCTTTACCCAAGGCATGGTCACGCACGAAATCTACACGACACGAGACGCAAAGGACCGGCCCGTCTACCACTTGCCCGAAGACATTGTCTGGACGGAAACAGGCGCGCGTCTGGGTGCGGATGGCCCAGTGGTTGAGGTGATCCCGTCGGCAAAAATGTCCAAATCGAAGAAGAACGTGGTGGACCCGGTCAATATCATCTCGGCTTTTGGCGCAGATACCGCCCGGTGGTTTGTCTTGTCCGACAGCCCGCCCGAGCGGGATGTGGAGTGGACGGCGTCTGGCGCAGAAGCGGCATTCAAACACCTGTCACGGGTCTGGAAAATCGCCAACGACATCTCCACGCTCGAGCGCGCGCCGCAAGCCGAGGCTGACAAGGCGCTGGCGCAAGCCATGCATGCGACCATCCGCGATGTCACGCTGGGGGTCGAAAGCTTTGGGTTCAATGCAGCCATTGCAAAGCTTTACGCTTTCACCGCGACACTATCCAAAAGCAAGGCTGGCGCAGCGGCGCAGCACGAGGCGATCCTGACACTTGCCAAGCTGATGTCGCCCATGACCCCGCACTTATCCGAAGAGATTTGGTCGCTGATGGGGCAAGAAGGCCTGATTACAACATCGTCATGGCCCGTGGCGGATGAGGCACTGCTGGTCTCCGACACCATCACGATGCCTGTTCAAGTCAACGGCAAACGCCGATCAGAAATCACAGTCCCGGCAGACATGGACAAAGCTGACATCGAAAAAATGGCCCTCGCGGATGCCGCTGTGCTCAGGACATTGAGCGGGTCGGCTCCCAAGAAAGTCATTGTGGTTCCGGGGCGCATCGTCAATGTTGTTGTCTAGGCGGCTCTTTATCTGCGCCCCACTGGCGCTGGCAGCCTGTGGCTACAGGCCTGTGAACGCGCCAGGCGCAGGCGGCAGGTCCCTGCAGCGCAGAATTACAGCCGAGACGCCCGTAACCAGCGATGAGTTCCTGTTTTTCCAGCAAGTAGAGCGTCGTGTCGGGCGCGGCACCGAGGCGGACTACCGTCTGAACTACTCGGTGGCACTGGATGTCAGCGCTCTGGCGATCAGCGTCGCCGGGGCGCAAAACCGCTTTCAAATTCTGGGCAGGGTAACATTTGCGCTGGTAGAGGACGAAAGCGGTGCGGTTGTCCTGTCAGACACGATCACGGATTTCACATCTTATTCCGCGGCAGGCACCACGATTGCGACTTTTGCCGCAGAACAGGACGCCAGAGAGCGGCTGATGATCACCTTGGCCGATCAGGTCGTATCGCGGGTGCAGGCGGCGGCACCTGCATGAAGCTCAACGCGCGAGAGGCCGCCCGCTTTTTTCGCAGCCCCGACGCGGATGCCGCAGGCGTTCTGATCTATGGGGCTGATGCAATGCGCGTGGCCCTCAAACGCCAAGAGCTGTTGGCAGCCCTTCTGGGGGACGGTGCCGAAGAAGAAATGCGCCTGACACGGCTTGCCGGCGCGGAGCTGCGCAAAGACCCCGCACAGCTTTTGGATGCCATCAAAGCGGTTGGTTTTTTCCCCGGTCGCCGGGCAACTTTTGTGGAAGGCGCAAATGACGCCGCCTTTGACGCCATCAAGGCCGCACTTGCAGAATGGCGGCCCGGTGATGCGCAGATCGTCGTCACAGCCGGTGCGTTGAAACCAACCTCGAAACTGCGCAAGGTGTTTGAAGCCGCTAAAAGCGCCTATGCAATCGGCATCTACGACAACCCGCCCACACGCGAAGAGATTGAAACCACCCTACGTGACAGCGGGTTGCGCGATGTGCCGGATGCCACCATGCGCGCGTTGACCGATCTTGCGCAGGTGCTTGATCCCGGTGATTTCCGGCAGACGATCGAGAAGATCTCGCTCTACAAGCTTAACGATAGGGCCCCCCTGTCAGACGACGACATTGCCAGATGTGCGCCCACCTCGACCGAAGCGGCGGTGGACGATATCCTGCTTGTCGTAGCCGACGCGCAGGCACAGAAAATCGCCCCCGTGATGCAAAAGCTCATTGCCCAAGGGGCCACGCCCGTGGGCCTGTGCATCGGGGCCACGCGTCATTTCCGCGCCCTGCACCGCGCGGCGTGCGATACATCAGGACGCCCCACAATCTTTGGCCCGCACCGGGACCGCATGCTGGCGCAATCGCGTCGCTGGGGGGCGGAAAATCTGGAAAAAGCCTTGGTAATGCTGACAGATACCGATTTGTCCCTGCGCTCCGCAGGTCAGAACGCACCCGGCTTTGCACTGGTCGAGCGGACCTTTGTCCGGCTCGCCATGTTAGGGGCGAAGTTACGATAAAAAGGAGGAAACCTCATGTATAAAGTGATTGGGCCGACCCGGTCCCGCGCGTTTCGGGTGATGTGGACGCTGGAGGAGTTGGGCCAACCCTATGAGCACCTGCCTCACGCGCCCCGGTCTGACGCGGCAAAGGCGTTCAACCCGCTTGGAAAAGTGCCCGCCCTTGTCGATGGCGACCATGTGCTGACTGATTCTGTGGCGATCATGACCTATCTCGCGGACAAACACGGTGCGCTCACCGAACCAGCGGGCACGCCCGCGCGCGCGGCACAAGACGCGATGACCTTTTGGCTGATTGATGAAATGGACGCGATCCTGTGGTCTGCGGCCAAGCACAGCTTTGTTCTGCCCGACGATCAGCGCCTGCCCGCCGTCAAGGAAGTTCTGAAGTTCGAATTCGCACAGGCCGCCGAACAGCTTGCCGCGCGGCTGACGAAACCGTTTTTGATGGGCGATGAGCTGTCACTGCCCGATGTGCTGGCCGTTCACTGCCTGAACTGGTCGGTGGGGGCCAAGTTTCCGCGACTGCCGGACCATTTGCATGAATATGCAAAGCGGCTGCGCGCCCGCCCGGCGTTTCAGGCGGCGTTTTCGAGGTAGCGGACTGCCCCCAGCCCCGCGCGCCGGCCTGTCGCAAAACAGGCCGTCAACAGATAGCCGCCGGTGGGCGCTTCCCAATCGAGCATCTCGCCTGCACAAAAAACGCCCGGGCGCTGTTTGAGCATCAGGTCCTCGGTCAGAGCCGAGAACCGCACCCCGCCCGCGACAGAGATCGCCTCGTCCAAAAGCCGCATCCCCGCGACGGGGATCTGCACATTCTTCAGCAGCTGCGCCAAAAGGTCCGGCCCGGTCGGCAGGGGATGCGCTGTCTCTTGCGCCAGCGCGATCTTGACCGGGTCAAGCCGCAACACCCGCCGCAAGTGATTCGAGAGGCTTGATTTGCCTTTTGGCCGGGCAATCTTTTGCGCGATCTCATCGACCGCCAGATCGGGGAGAAGGTCGACAGACAAAGACGCGCCCTCACGGACCGCCCGAGAGACGGAATAGACCCCACCGCCTTCCAGACCCGCCCTGCTGATCACGGCTTCCCCGCGCGAGGTAAGCGTCCCTGACGTGAGCAAAATGTTCTTTAGGGCTGTCCCGTAGTGACGCGCCATAAACGGGGACCATGCGACGCAAACGCCTGCATTCGCAGGTTGGAAAGGCGCAACATCAACCTTACTTTCGCGCAAAAGGTCAGCCCATTGCCCATCAGACCCCAGCCGCGCCCAGCTTGCCCCCCCAAGCGCCAGCACCGTGACATCCGCATCAATTTCTTCCAGCCCTTCCGGTGTTTTGAAAACCGCCGCATCACCGCGCCAGCCTTGCCACTGCATCCGCGTGCGCACCTCCACCCCTTGCTGGGTCAGCCGCGCAAGCCACGCCCGCAACAGCGGGGAGGCTTTCATCGCCTTGGGAAACACCCGCCCCGTTGAGCCGGTAAAGACCGGCTGGCCCAGACTACCAGCCCATGCTTTCACAGCTTGCGCGTCACAATCCTGCAGCATCGGGCGCAGATCGTCCCCAGCCTCTGCATAGGCGGGCATCAGAGTATCAAGTGGCACGTCCATCGTGAGGTTCAGCCCCGACTTCCCCGCCATGAGGAACTTGCGTCCCACCGACGGCTTCGCCTCGCAAAGCAGCACAGAGCAGCCTCGGGCCGACAAAACCTCCGCCGCCATCAACCCGGCCGGGCCCGCGCCAATGATCAACACTCGCTTCACATGCATCTTCCTGTTCTCAAAACACTTTCCCTCGACCGCATTTCACCTATCGTTCTGTATACAAAAGCACCATGCCGGAGACCCCTTTGACCGATCCGATCTGCCCTCTTTGCGACCGCCCCATTCCACCGGACGTCAAGCAAAGCCAGCACCATTTGATCCCGAAGCTGAAGGGCGGCAAGGGCGGTCCAACGGTCCTTTTGCACCATATCTGCCACCGCGAAATTCACGCCACCCTCACCGAAGCCGAGCTTGCAAGGAGCTACGCATCCATCGAGGCGCTGAAATCTCATCCCCGACTGGCCAAGTTTTATGCATGGGTTGCGAAACGTCCCCCCGGATTTCTGTCGAAAGTCCCCGGTGGCAAACGCAAGCGGTGATCAGATCAACCCCACGGCTTTTCGAATCCCCTCATCGCGCAATGAAATCTCCTGCCCCTTGAAGCGGTCGGCGTCTGGCGCGCACATCCACATCAAGGCCTTTGCTGGCCAGTCTGCGGGAATGTGGTCCTCCCAATTCAACTGGCTGACCGGGTTCACGCCACTTGCCTTGATCTCGCGCTGCATTTGCGTGGCGACCGTGCCGGGCGACAATCCTATGGCGCGAATACCGTGCGCTGCTTCTTCCTTGTCTAGGCACCGGGTCAGCATGTTCACCGCGGCCTTTGACGCGCAATAGTGGCTCCATGCTTCAATCGGGCCGTGCGCGGCCCCCGAACTGATGGTCAGAATGCTGCCGCCCCCCTGCTCTTTCATGAACGGCAAGACTGCATGCATCCCGTTGAAGACACCTTTGAGGTTAATGTCGATCACCTCGCCCCAAGCGTCGGGATCAGCAGCGCCCAGATGCGAAATCGGTTCAATGACACCCGCGTTGTTGATCAGAACATCAATCCGGCCAAACGCTTGTTTTGTGGCGTCCGCTGCGGCGGCAACTTCGCGGTAGCTGGCCACATTGCACGGAATGGCGATGGCCTGTGCGCCGATCTCTCCGGCAAGGTCGGCGATGGCCGCCTGCCCGCGCGCAAGCAGGGCAACATTGGCACCGGATTTGGCGAATTCACGCGCGGTTTCGGCCCCAATGCCCCGGCTTGCGCCTGTGATCATGACCGTTTGACCTGCCATATCCATTTTGCGTCGTCCTTCCGAATTTGATGCATTCTCTCCGTGGTAATCACGCTATTGGCAGCCGTCCACCCCTTGACCCTCCGCAGCACTTGGCAGACCATGCGCGCTCGACAGTAAACTGGATTGGACCTGTACATGATGCTCCCCCGAATTTCCGCAAGTCTGGCATGTCTTTTGTGGATGACTCCGGCTGTGGCAGACGTGTCCGCCGCCGATGTCTGGACGGACTGGCAGGCCTACACAAATTCCTTCGGGATGCAGATAACCGGCACGGAGACACCCGGCGCGGATGGCCTGACCGTGGACGATGTCGTGATCACCACCCAGTTTCTCGAAGGCACAGCCAACGTGACCGTATCGGTTGGCACACTGCTTTTTCAGGAAGCCAGCGATGGCACAGTCACCGTGGTCCTGCCCGACGAATTCACGTCTGAGACCATACTGGATTTTGGGGCGCAAGGCCGCGAGACGACACAGGCAACCTACCGCCAATCGGGTTTTGTATTGGTTGCCTCTGGCACGCCCGAAAATCTGACATACACCTTCAACGGGCCCGAAGTGTCAGGCGAGAGCGTGACCAGCATCAGCACAGCAGGATCCGACGAGCTGGCGGTACAAACCGCCACCTTCACGCTGAACAATCTTGCTGGTGAAAACATCGCAGTGCTGTCGGATATGCGCGAGATCACCACCGAATTGACAGCGGAACGGGGCAGTTACGCGCTGACCTATCAGGATCCGAACTCTGATGCGCAGGCTGACATTCGCGGCTCTGCCACCAATCTTTCCGCATCGGGCCAGAACACCTTTCCCCTGCTGGTGCAGGACGATCTGGACCTGAGCGCACAATTGGCAGCAGGCCTGTCTTTGACAGGGGATGTGACCGTCGGTGCAAACAGCATAGAGCTTGCCACGCAGGGGCCTGAGCCGCTGGACGCCATCATCACCAGCGATACGGCCTCCATCGCTTTTGCCTTGGGGCAAGACGGGTTGCGCTACGATGTGACGCAAAACGCAACGAACATGCAGCTTGTGGCAGATTTTCTGCCCGCACCTATGGTCTTTGGCATCTCAAAAACCTCTTTTGACTTCGGGCTGCCCGTGACCCCCACAGAAGAGCCGGGGGATTTTGGCTTTGGCCTGACCTTCGACGACTTCACTATGTCAGACTCGATCTGGGCCATGCTTGACCCGCAGGCTGGCCTGCCCCGCGACCCCGCGCGCCTGATCCTTGAGGTGAGCGGCAAGGCAAAACTGCTGTTCGATTTGCTCAACCCACCTTCGGAACAGCAGATGCAGGCCCCGGACTTTACCCCGGCGGAACTGCAAGCGCTGAACCTGAACAGTCTGGACATCAGCGCTGTAGGGGCGCGCCTTACGGGGGCTGGTGGCTTTACATTCGAGCCACCCGTTGCAGGATCGCCCCTGCCCCGTCCAACAGGGACTGTTGATCTGGAACTGGTCGGGGCCAATGGATTACTGGATACTCTGGTATCAATGGGGTTGCTGCCCGAACAAGAGGCCATGGGCGTACGGCTGATGATGGGTCTGTTGGGCGTGCCCGGTGACGCGCCAGACACCATAACATCGAAAATCGAAGTGAATGAGCAGTTCCAGATTTTCGCGAACGGTCAGCGCATTCAGTAAGGTCACAGACGCTCTTTTCGTCGCGGGGGCTTGCAGAGCCAAGACAGCAAAGCTACCTCAGGCACACCTTGGCCTGACGGAGAAACCCATGCCGCACACCCCAGAGGAACTGACGGACGCGCTCCTTGACGCGGCCAAAAGCGCAGGCGCGGACGCGGCGGATGCGATTGCCATGCAGGGGACCTCGATCAACATCGAAGTCAGAAGCGGCACTCTGGAGCAGGCAGAGCGTGCCGAGGGGGTGGATATCGGCTTGCGTGTTTTTCTGGGACACCGCAGCGCCATCGTCTCTGCCTCGGACAGTCGGCCTGAAACGCTTGCAGAAATGGCGGACCGCGCTGTTGCGATGGCCCGCGAAGCCCCCGAAGACCCTTACGCAGGGCTGGCGGATGCCAAAGAATTGACCACAGCGACCAATGCAGACGCCCTGCAACTCAACGACCCCAGTGATGAACCTGCCCCGGCAGCCCTGCAAGATGCCGCCAGTCGTGCGGAGGCTGCAGCAGCAGCCGTGCCGGGTGTTGCACAGGTCCAGTCCGCCTCTGCCGCTTATGGCGCGCGGACGGTGCATCTTGCGGCCAGCAACGGTTTTTCCGGTGGCTACCAGCGCACCGATGCGGGCGTTTCATGCGTCGCTATTTCCGGCACGGGCGCGGGCATGGAACGCGACTATGACGGCGATTTCCGCATTTTTCAGGAAGATCTGCGCGCCCCCGAAGACATCGGTACATCCGCCGGAGAACGCGCCGTTGCACGCATAGATGCGCGCAAACCGCCCACCGGCAGTTGCCCGGTGCTTTTTGATGAACGTATCGCCAACAGCCTGATCGGGCACCTGCTGGTTGCGGCGAACGGGTCCTCCATCGCGCGCGGCGCGTCCTGGTTGCGCGACGCAATGGGGGAGTTGGTGCTGCCGGACGGTCTGGACCTGATTGAGGATCCGCACCGGCAACGGGCCTCTGCCTCGCGCCCCTTCGATGCCGAAGGCCTGCCCACGCAAAAGCGCAAGATCATCGAGGGCGGCAGGCTGACAGGCTGGACGCTTGACCTTGGCACAGCACGCAAACTGGGGCTGCGGTCTACGGGCAACGCCTCGCGCGGCACCTCTTCGGGTCCGTCCCCTTCAACATGGAACGTCGCACTGACCCAAGGCACCACCAGCCGGGAAGACTTGCTGCGCGACATGGGCACTGGGTTGCTGATCACGTCAATGATCGGGGCGACCATCAACCCCAATACGGGCGACTATTCGCGCGGGGCTGCCGGGCACTGGGTGGAAAACGGGGAAATTACCTACCCCGTCAATGAATGTACCGTCGCAGGAAACCTGCGCGATATGCTGCGCGTGCTGGTGCCTGCCAATGATGCACGCCCTCACTTAAGCCGCGTTGTCCCCTCTTTGCTTGTTGAAGGGATGACCCTTGCCGGCAAGTGATCTGGCGCTCGTCATAGAGGCAATTCGCGAAGCCGGTGAGATTGCGACGCGCTTTGCCGAAGCAGGGGCGGCACGTTGGGACAAACCCGATGGTGCGGGCCCTGTGACCGAAGCCGACCTTGCCGTGAACGCGCACCTTGAAGACCGCTTGAGGGGCGCGCGGCCGGACTACGGATGGCTTTCGGAAGAAAGCGAAGACAGCGACGCGCGCCTGAACAACGACACCGTTTTTATCGTTGATCCGATTGATGGCACCCGAAGCTTTGTCGAGGGGTCCAAAACATGGGCTCATTCAGTTGCCATCGCCCATAAAGGTGAGATCACGGCGGGCGTTGTTTATTTGCCGCTGCGCGGGCTGTTGTTTGCAGCCGCCAAAGGCGAGGGGGCCATGCTCAATGGCGCGCCCATTCGGGTCTCAACCGAGGCAGACCCCGATGGTGCGGCGGTGCTGGCCACCAAACCCACCTTGCGCGCAGAGCACTGGCCGCAAGGTCTTCCGCAGTTCAGTCATGCGCATCGCCCCTCCCTTGCCTACCGTCTGGGACTTGTTGCCCGCGCAAGGTTTGACGCGATGCTGACGTTCAGGCCAACATGGGAATGGGACGTAGCAGCAGGCAGCCTGATTGTCACCGAAGCAGGCGGCACTGTCACAGACAAAACCGGCATGGCGCCGCAGTTCAACAATGCCAGCGCCCGGCTGGATGGCATGATCGCTGCCGGAAAAGAACTGCACCCCGCGTTACTGGCAAGAATGCAACCACAGATGGGTTGACCCTTGGGTCCAATTGAGCAAGCTATCGACGACCCGGACAGAAAAGGAAACCTGCATGACCCAACGGCTTCACCTTGTGTTTGGCGGTGAGCTTGTCGACCCCGGCAAGAATGTATTCAAGGACGTTGACGATATTCATATCGTTGGCATGTTCCCGAACTACCAAAGCGCCTATGACGCGTGGAAATCCGAAGCCCAGCGCACGGTCGATAATGCGCACATGCGGTACTACATCGCGCATCTGCACCGTCTTCGGGACGAAGAGACCGTGGCGTCGCCGACTGAAGAACTGGGATAACCCCGGATGAGCGGGTCTTTGGGCCTTGCTGCCTACCGCGCATTTTCGCGCCGCCGCGCCAAAAGCCATTGCGATTTTCAGGTAGCCCGACCCGAGGGGCAGTTGGCGTGGATCCACGCTGCTGAACCACAAAGCCACCTCGCGATTGAGGATCTTGCCCGCAGGCTCAGGCTGATGTTCAACGATGTCACAATCCTGCTGAGCTATGCAGACGGGCAGACCTTCGAAAAAGGATCAGAGCTTTTTTCAAACGACGACGGCATCATCCTTCAGGAAGTGCCCTCAGAACACCCCGAAGCGGCAGCGCAGTTTGTTCAGCATTGGCGACCCGATACCTGCCTCTGGGCATGGGGTGATCTGCGCCCGAACCTCGTTTTGGAGGCGGCGAAAACCGGGTGTCCGATGATCCTCTTTGATGTGGGTCTCGGAGGGTTCGATACCAGGCGTGACCGGTGGCTTCCCGAGATGTCGCGCAGGCTCTTGGCGTCTTTTCGGCTTTGTCTTGTCAGAAACCAGAATGCGGGCCGCCGCCTCGAAGCGCTTGGTGTGCCGGCCCGCAGGATTGAGCTGGCCACCCCCTTGCAGCCCGGCGGATATGCCCTGCCCTGTCAGGATGAAGACCTGAGCGATCTGCGTGAAATCCTGTCTGGCAGGCCGGTCTGGTTGGCCTCCGGCGTTCAGGAGGATGAAATCAGCACCGTCATCAACGCGCACCGGCAAGCCATGCGGCTGTCGCATCGGTTGCTTCTGGTGATGCACCTGACCGATCCCGATCTTTTAGAGCCGCTCAAGCAGCAAGCGCAGGAAAGCGGCTTGCGGACCGCCGACTGGAACGGTGGCGAAGAGCCAGAAGAAAACGTGAACCTGCTGATCTGCGATGACACGCGCGATCTGGGCCTGTTCTACAGGGTGGCGCCAGTGTCTTACCTTGGCAGTTCGCTGATGCCGGGGCATGGCGGGCAAAACCCGTTTGAGGCCGCCGCCTTGGGGTCTGCTGTGCTTTATGGGCCGAATGTGCGCCGTTATTTGCCGTTTTACACAAGGCTGGCCAACGCGGGGGCCGCCCGCATTGTCAAAGACGCCGAAACGCTGGGCACAGCCGTCGGGCGGCTGATTGCGCCGGATCAGGCGGCGGGCATGGCCTGCGCCGGTTGGGATGTGATCAGCGAAGGGGCCGCCGCAATCGACAGACTTACGGAATTGATCGAAGAAACGCTGGACGGGAACAGAGGCACACGTGATGCGCGCCCCTGAGTTTTGGGATCGCCCGCCAGACGCGCCGGGACCTCTCGCACGCGTTCTCAGCCCACTGGGAGCGCTCTATGGTTACGCCACGGCACGCCGCCTGGCGCGGGGGACGCCTGAAAGACTTGGCGTGCCGGTGATCTGTGTGGGCAACCTCAACGCCGGGGGGACAGGCAAAACGCCCACCGTGATCGCAGTGCTTGCGGCCTTGGGCGGTCTGTTTCACCACCCGCATGTGGTCACGCGCGGCTATGGCGGCACGCTCAAAGGCCCGGTGCTGGTTGACCCCGTGCGCCACCGCGCCCGCGATGTTGGGGACGAACCATTGCTGCTGGCTGCTTTTGCCGATGTCTGGGTCTCTGAGGATCGCGCCGCCGGAGGACGCGCGGCGGTGGCTGCAGGGGCCACGGCAGTTGTTCTGGATGATGGTTTTCAAAACCCCGCACTGGCCAAGGATTTTTCCATTGTCGTGGTCGATGCGGCCAAAGGATTTGGCAACGGGCGCTGCCTCCCCGCAGGGCCATTGCGCGAACCGGTCAACGTAGGTCTGCGCCGGGCGGATTTGCTGCTGTCGATTGGCGAAGAGACCGCGCAAGCCCAGTTCATCGCACAGCAGCCGCTGCCCAACGGCCTTGCCCACCAGCGCGCGCGACTTGCCCCGTTGCAGACGGGGATGGATTGGGCCGGGCAACGGGTGCTGGCCTTTGCAGGGATCGGTCAGCCGGAAAAGTTCTTTGCAACACTGAGTGGTTTAGGCGCCAAGATCGTGCATGCGGAGCCGCTGGATGATCACCAGCCTCTGACGTCGGCGTTGCTGACCCGGCTTGAAACGGACGCGCTGGCCAAGAACGCACAACTTGTGACCACCGAAAAGGATGCAGCAAGGCTGCCGGCAGCGTTTCGGCCCAAAGTCATCTCGCTCCCGGTGCGGTTGGAATTCGACCCAGACGATAGCGTCATCACCGACCTGTTAAAACAAGCAGCGCCCAGTCCTTGAGTATTCACACCGGACAATCAGCCCTCGTTGTCTTGCCCCAGCTTGGGCGCGGGCCGGTGCAGCGCTAGCTCTGCCTCTGAAAAGGTAATGGGCGCGCGTATGCCCGGCACCCCCTCAAGGCTGATTTCCATGCCTCGCGCCTTGACCTGAGGGTCTTCGAAAACATCCGCCAGATCATTGATTGGGCCTGCGGGCACACCTTCGGCTTCGCACGCGGCCAGCAAGTCCGCCCTGCTGCGCGTCAGGGTCGCCGCCGTCAGGCGTTTGATCATGTCGGCACGGTTACGCAATCTGTCTTCGTTTTTCAGGAATTCGGACGCTTCGGCCATCTCTTCCAGCCCAAGAACGCGGCAGAGCCTGCGGTATTGCCCGTCGTTTCCCGTGGCGATGATGATATGGCCATCGGCACAGTCAAACACCTGATAGGGGGCGAGGTTCACATGCGCGTTTCCCATCCGCACAGGCGGCTTGCCCGTGGTCAGGTAGTTCAGTGCCTGATTGGACGTCACGGCCACAGCCACGTCCATCAGTGACATATCAATATGCTGGCCGCGCCCCGTCTGGCTGCGCTGATGAACCGCTGCCAGAATACCCGCCACACCATAAATACCTGTCAGAATATCAGTGATCGCAATCCCGTATTTCTGCGGTTGACCGTCCGGCTCACCTGTCACGGACATCAAGCCAGACATGCCTTGAATGATGAAATCGTAGCCCGCGCGCGGTGCATAGGGGCCATCCTGCCCAAACCCGGTAATCGAGCAGTAGATGAGCCGGGGATATGCGTCCTTCAGGCTGTAATAGTCCAAACCGTATTTGGCAAGCCCGCCGGTTTTGAAATTCTCGATCAGAATATCGGCGTCCGCCAACAAGCCGTGCAGACGCGCCTTGCCTTCGTCCGTGCGAAAATCAACGGTGACCGATCTTTTGCCGCGATTGGTCGAATGGAAATAGGCCGCGGACCTGTCACCGTCGCGTTCGATAAAGGGCGGGCCCCACTGGCGCGTGTCGTCGCCATCCGGGCTTTCCACCTTGATGACCTCACACCCCAGATCCGACAGCGTCTGGCCTGCCCATGGGCCTGCCAGAACACGTGCAAGTTCGACGACTTTCAGTCCTTCAAGCGGGGCGCCCATTACTCCGCTGCGGCATCCAGCAGTTCTGCCATCTCATCATAAGACATGTTGCTGTATTTCTGACCGTTGATGACAAAGCTTGGTGTGCTGTCGATACCGTCGGCTTCAGCGTTTTCCTGATACCACGCGACAAGCGTCCGGGCTTTGGTGCCATCTTGCAGGCAGGCCTCCATCATGTCGCCGTCAAGGCCCGCCAGCAGGCCAATCTTGCGCAACTCGTTCACAATCGCCGCCGGGTCGCCTGCACGGCTCCATTCTGCCTGACGCTCATAGACGATGTCCGAGATGCCGAAAAAGCTTTGCGGGGTCCCGCCACAGCGCGCAATCATCGACGCCCACAGACCGTAGCGGTCAAAATAGACCTCGCGGTAGACGAAATTGATTTTGCCGGTGTCGATATAGTCCGTTTTCAACTGCTTGAATGCGGTCTCATGGAAGGTGCGGCAGTGCGGGCAGGTGTAGCTGGCATATTCGATCAGCGTGACAGGCGCATCCGGGTTGCCCAGCGTCATGTCTTCGATACTGGACGTATCGAGGTCTTCGACTTCCTGCGCGTTGGCCGCCCCAAACGGATCAGACGGTGTGCCAGAAGGCCCCGGCAAAGTCAGAAAATAGGCACCAATACCCAGAACGGCCACAGCGACCGAAACCATCATCATACGCGACATGGAAAATTCCCTTTTCTAGCGTTTCGACTTGTCAATGATATGCGCCCCAAGGCGTGTAAGTGCCGCGCGCAAATCCTCATCCTTTACTGGCGCTGTGGCTTGAGCCGCCCGCGCCGTCATCGTTTCATCTGGCATCCGGGGGGCAGCGCCGCTCCCGGCTCTGGGCGAAAACGCCACCTGCCCTTCGGCAAACCCCGTGGCCGCCGTTTGCGTGACGCGGACCCGCGCAATCGCGTTGTAGCCGTAGACAGAATTGACCTTTGCCCGGATTTTCTCTTTTTCCATCTCAAGGATTGGCGCTTGCGCCCCTGTGGTCAGCAAGGTCAGCGTGGCCCCGAACCCACCGCGCCCATAACTCACCTCAACCGGGCGCGAAACGGCGGCGATCGTTTCCCCAACCGTTTCCGCCCAATGGGTGAGCAAGCGAGACTGCGCAAACCCACGCCCCTCGCTGCCCGCACGAATGCGCGACGTCAGCAGACTGGAAGTCTGCGCAAACCCTTTTGTGCTGGCACGTCGCTGCGGCATTGGTATGGTCTCTTCCGAATGATTGCCGGGTACAATAACGGTTTGTCCTGAAGGCACCAGAGGCCGCAGCAGTTTGGAGACATAAAGATTGCGTGACCAAGCAGACCTGCCAGAGGCCTTAAGCACCCAGATCCTCGACTGGTACGATGCGCATGCCCGCACCATGCCTTGGCGTGTGTCGCCGACAGACCGCAAGAGCGGCGTTTGCCCTGATCCGTACCGGGTCTGGCTGTCCGAAGTCATGCTCCAACAAACCACTGTTGCAACGGTGAAAACCTATTTCGGAAACTTCACGGCGCGGTGGCCTACCGTGTCTGATCTGGCCCATGCAGACGACGCGGATGTGATGGGGGAATGGGCGGGTCTTGGGTATTACGCGCGCGCCCGCAACCTGTTGAAATGCGCCCGCGCCGTTGTGCAGGACCATGACGGCGCGTTTCCTGCGGACCATGCCGCTTTGTTGAAACTGCCCGGCATCGGCCCCTACACGGCAGCCGCTGTTTCGTCGATTGCGTTTGATCTGCCCTATGCGGTTCTGGACGGAAACGTGGAACGGGTAATGGCGCGCCTTTATAACCTGCATACACCGCTGCCCGACGTAAAACCCGTTTTGATGGAAAAAGCCGAGGCGCTGACCCCTGAGGCGCGGCCCGGCGACTACGCACAGGCAGTGATGGACCTTGGGGCCACCATCTGCACCCCAAAATCGCCTGCCTGCGGTATCTGCCCGTGGCGCGACCCCTGTCAGGCAAGGATCGCAGGCACAGCGCCCGACCTGCCGCGCAAGTTGCCGAAAAAGCCCAAGCCCGTGCGGCGCGGTGCGGTCTTTGTCGGACAGCGGGAGGATGGTGCATATCTGCTTGAGACGCGCCCTGAAAAAGGGCTGCTGGGCGGTATGCTGGGCTGGCCGGGCTCAGACTGGACCGAAGACGGTCGTGAGACATTGGCACCGCCCTGCCCGGCTGACTGGCATCTGCTGGGCGGCGAGGTGCGGCACACCTTCACGCACTTTCATCTGATCTTGCAGGTCTATGTCGCCCAACTGCCCACGGCCAGCAAACCGGACCGGGGCCGGTTTATGCCAATAAAGTCGTTTCGCCCAACCGACCTGCCAACCGTGATGCGCAAGGCCTTTGATCTGGCACGGGAACGGCCTGTCACGGATGGAAAGACGGCTTGAGCAAGACTAAAGTAACCATAGCATGTCTATGAGGTGTCATGAGCAGTTCGGCAGATAGCCTGCGACCTTCGGGTGGAATGGGCCTCAGGCGGGCCTTGCCGTTCTGGCTGTCGCTGGGGTTGTTGCCACTGGTTTGTGTCAGCGCTTTGTACGGCGGATGGACGCTGGTTTTGGTGCCTGCCTCCGCATGGCTGCTGTTTTCCGGATTGGACGCAGCCCTTGGCCGCGAAAGCCGGAACGAGGACCCCAACACACCCGAAGACGCGTTTCTGTGGTACCGGGCCGTGACGTTGATCTGGGCACCGCTGCAGGCGGGGTTGCTGCTTTTTCTGTTGTGGTATGCCCCGCAGGCGGAGCATCTGACATCCGCAGAACGCGTCGGACTGTTCTTTGGCGTAGGCGTGATCACGGGAACTGTTGGCATCAACTACAGCCACGAATTGATGCACCAGCGCAACAAAGCGGAAAGGTGGCTGGCCGATTTTTTGCTTGCCATGGTGCTTTATTCTCATTTCCGGTCAGAACACCTGCTTGTCCACCACCGCTATGTCGGCACACCCAAGGACCCCGTGACGGCCCGGTACAACGAAGGGTTTCACCGGTTTTACCCGCGTGTGTTGCGGCAATCGCTGGTCTCGGCCTTTCGTGCAGAGGCACGGATGCTGGCACGCAAGGACCTCTCAAGGTTTCATCGAACCAACCCATTCTGGCGATATTGGGCACTGCAGGCAGGGTTTCTGACGCTGGCCTTCGCATTGGGCGGATGGTCTGGCCTTGCCCTTTTTGGCGTCCAGGCCGGCACAGCGATCTGGCAGCTGGAACTGGTAAACTACATCGAACACTACGGGCTGACGCGCAAACACCTTGGCGAGGGGAAATACGAACATGTTCTGCCGCGACACTCGTGGAACGCAGATCATCGTGCCTCGAACTGGTTGCTGATCAATCTGCAAAGACACTCCGATCACCACTTCAAACCGGACCGGCGTTTCCCGGTGCTGCAGACCTACGCGCCCACAGATGCGCCGCAACTTCCGTTTGGCTATCCGGTGATGACCATGGCGGCCATGATACCGCCCCTTTGGCGGCGCATCATGAACCCGCGCGTGCGCGCATGGCGGCGTCAAAACTACCCGGAAATAAAGGAATGGAGGCCTTATAACACCGCCAGCAACCCAATGCCGCGCTAGGCGTATTACGCAATTTTAACCGTTTGATGCGATATGATACCCTGTGTGTGGAGAGGGATGAGACAGGATCGATGGCCAATAAACCGGCAGCACCAAAGGGAAAAAATACGGCAACCTGCCTGATCGTCGAAGATAGCTCTTTCGATCAGGAAAAGCTGCGCCGCATCATGCAACACAGTTTTCCCGAGATGCAAATTGAAGTCGCGGCAACGATTGAGCGCGCACGCGGCAAAATGGCAGAACACAATGTAACCGTGATCCTGTTGGACAACAGCCTGCCAGATGGTACCGGCGCAAACTACGCCATCGAATTGCGCGACGAGCCCGCATTCAAGAACATTCCGATCATCATGGTCAGCGATTGGCCAACCCCGTTCATGTTCAACAAAGCCGAACAGGCCGGGGTGAAACATGTGGTCAACAAATCAGATTTTGGCGCACGCTACGTGCATGATGCGCTGAAACCGCCCAAAAAAGCGGGCTACAGGGTCTGACGCAGGCGCAAAAAAAGCCCCGCCAAAAGGCGGGGCAAAGTCGGGTGCCAACTTTTTTGGCAGCCTTCATCAAGGCCACAGGCACCGGCGGTGTTAGAAATCTCAGTTGTGCATTTCAGCGCGGATTTGCTGGCGTAACACGTCAATGGGCACGCGTTTTCCATCGCGGTTAAAGCACCAATAGGTCCAACCGTTACAGCTTGGGGCCCCTTCAAAAGCCGCACCAACCTGATGGATCGATCCTTTGACGTCCCCCCCGATCAGGGTCCCGTCCGCACGTACTTTCGCGATTTGTCCGCGCGGCGAAAACAATTCTTCGCCCGGGCGCAACATACCACGTTCGACAAGCTGACCAAACGGGACCCGAGGTTCCGCGCGCTTTGAGGTCGACACCTGAAGCGCCTCACGGTCAAATTTGCGCACCTTACGAATCCGCGCTTTTGCGACGTCGCGGTAGCTGGCTTCCCGTTCGATCCCGATGAAATCACGGCCCAGCATCTTGGCGACAGCACCGGTTGTGCCGGTGCCAAAAAACGGATCGAGCACGACATCGCCGGGATTGGTCGATCCGACCAACACACGGTGCAAAAGGCCCTCAGGCTTTTGTGTTGGATGCGCTTTTTCGCCCTGCGCGTCCTTGAGGCGTTCATGCCCGGTGCAGATCGGCAGCACCCAGTCAGAACGCATCTGAATACCCTCATTCAATGCTTTGAGCGCTTCATAATTGAAGGTGTATTTTGAGGTCTCGTCACGCCCTGCCCATATCATCGTTTCATGCGCATTCGTGAACCGTTTCCCACGGAAATTCGGCATGGGGTTTGATTTTCGCCACACCACGTCATTCAGAATCCAGAACCCCTGATCCTGCAAGGTGACCCCGACGCGAAAAATGTTGTGATAAGATCCGATCACCCAGATCGCCCCATTGGGTTTAAGCAATCGTCGCGCCGCTTTGAGCCAAGCGCGCGTAAAATCGTCATACGCCTTGAAGCTTGCGAACTGGTCCCACGCATCATCAACCGCGTCGACCCGGCTGTTGTCGGGGCGGTGAAGATCACCTTTGAGCTGCAGATTATAGGGCGGATCAGCAAAGATCAGATCGACGCTGCCCGCCGGCAGGCTGTTCATCACATCGATGCAATCGCCCGCCAATATCTCATTGAGCGGCAGTTTAGCCGCGGTCTTCGTCTTGGTCATTTTTGTTCTGCCTCGCACTGCGCTTTTCACGCATTTGTTGAGGACAAAGATGTGTCAAAGGCGATTCGCCGTCAATTTCTTTTTTTGAATCAATATCTTATTTATTTTTCTTGATACAAGATATTGTGTACTGGTTTGAATGACCGTCTATGGTGTGGGGTCGCACCGATATTTTGAAGCGCCAACATGTGGCTTTTCGTCCCGTACCCCATGTTGGTCTCCCAGCTGTAGCCCGGATGCTGTTGCGCCAAATCCACCATCAGTCTGTCCCGTGCGGTTTTGGCCACGATGGACGCCGCCGCAATGGAGAGGCATCGGCGGTCCCCGCCAATAACCGGGTGGGCAAAAGCGGCAAGCGGGCCGGGCACCTGACGTCCGTCAATCAGCACCTGATCTGGCTTCACATGCAGCCCCTGAACCGCGCGGGTCATGGCCAGCAAACTGGCCTGAAGGATATTCAGGCGGTCAATCTCGTCAACCGAGGCATGCGCGATTGAGACATTGGCAGAGGCCATCAACAATTCGGTCAAAGCTTCGCGGCGTTTCGCTGACAGTTTCTTGGAGTCGTTCAGACCAGCAGGGATGACAGCCGGGTCCAGAATAACGGCTGCCGCCGTGACCGGACCGGCCAAAGGGCCCCGGCCTACTTCATCGACCCCTGCGACGCAGCTTGCGCCCCGCGCCATCAAATCACGCTCCATGTCAAAACTTGGCATCATACCACGTGATCCAACGATCCGGGCGCAGACACAAGACCATTCCCGCGACAACACCTGCTTCGGTCTTGGCGGGTCGGGTTCGAGGGTCAGTTGCGCGCCAGCTGGTACCCTTTGCTCCGCAAGCACCGGGCCTCAAACCCTCGGCGCACACCCTCCTGCCCACGCACCCGAACCGCGCAGGCCTGCGGCAATTGATGCGCAAAACTGTAGTTGCGCTGCAGACAACGCTGCCCGAAGTACCGCACACGCCCCTCACGCGTCGCCGTCGACCGAAGGCACCCTCCCGGCAAAAGCTGTCGCACGCTCCGTTTGGCGCGGTCTGGCAATTGACGCGGTGCCACGCCAAGCAGCGGTGATCGGTCGTAGATCGGGCCCGTCGTATGCTGCGGGACCAATGCAGACCTCGTGCTGGGTTGGCGCGGGCCTGATACGCGCCCGGTTTGAACCTGATCATGGATCACCTTACCGACGATCGCGATCCCGGCAATCGCAGCCAGTGCTTTGAGAAAATCCTCGTCTGCACGTGACGAGGTCGCACCAAACGCAGTGATGGCAACGGTGGCCGCCATCAAGATTGCTATGAACTTGTGATGCTGCTTGGGCTTCATGTTTACGCTCCCTTACGTTTCAAACGCTGGCAAAGGGTCACCGCGTTCTGGATGAAACCGATGTGGCAAGGCAGGGGCGCGACAAGCAATATCGCGGCGATGTTATGAGATAGCACAGGGGGCAGCCCCCTTTTGTTATTGATTATCCACGCTGTTGCGATCACGTTCGGCGCCATGAAACCGGTGTTCATATGTCTGGCCGTCATGGTGCTTTTGACCTTTGCAACGGGGGCAAAGGCGGCCTGCTATGCCGACTACAAAGCCAAGCAGGACAACCCCTTGCGCCTGCACTACGGCGTTGCCGAAATCTCGACATGCTCTGCGGCGGCGGCACAAACGGAACTGGGCCCCCGGCTGGCAGCCGCAGGCTGGACACTGCTCAACATCGTTTCTGTGTTTGATCAGAGCGGGCTGGCAGAAAGGCAGGCAAGTGCTGGACCAAACTTCCTCCGCTTCTGATATGCGCCGGTCTGGCGAACGGCTTTTGTACCTGGGGATCGGCGCAATCGTTTTGATCTTGGTTGCGGCAGCCATCTTTCTGTTCTGGAGCCTGCCGGATGCAAACGCCTTCAACGCACGGGTGGAACAGTTGTTTATCGAAAACGATCAGCTGAAAGATCCGGCAGAGGTCAAACTGCTGGAAATTCTCGCGCAATCGGGCACCGCTTTTTCGGACACGCTGGCGAGCTACCGGCAGGTCATATTTGTTCTTTTGCTCTTTGCCACGGCCATGCTGATTGCAGCCTTGGTATTTCTGGTCATGCTGATTGGGTTCAACCGTCGCATGGCCCAGATCGAGCGGGCAGACATTCAGGTGAATTCACTGTTGATCAGTCGCGAAGAAAACCTCGTCTATTTGAACAACCTTGGTTTCAAACTGACGGATGCCGCAATGGAGACGATGTCGGTACTGGCCGAAGCACGCATGGACAACGATGTCTTGTCAGGCGCAGAGATCGAGGCAATGGTCTCGGGCCGCAACGCCACCGATTGCGAGGAAGCTGCCGGTGCCACGCGTATCAAAAGGCTGCGGGATACTTTGGGAAACCAGATCGTCTCCGAGCTTTTGGTGAAGAACATTGCCCGGCGCGGCTATATGCTTGCCGTTGGGAAGGACGTCATCAAAATGATCTAGGCGTCACATTGCAAGCGGATGTTGGCCAATTTGCAAGACCCGCCCGCGCGACACCGACACGACATTTAACGATTTCACCCTCCCGAAAAAAGGGAAACGCCCAAGCTGTGAGATATCCAAAGCCTCGATTACCTTTCGCTTCGGGTGCGTGGCAACAGTCATATGCGGACGGTATGGCAAGTTCGCATCAAATTCCTCCAGCGGGAACGCGTCATAGAGCGATCTGTGTAATTGTTTGACAAGCGCTGAGCCTGTCGAAGTCGTCAAAAGCAGTTTGTAGGTATGCTCATATTTGTCGAACTCGGTTTCGGCCCGCGAAAAAGCTACCTTGAATTCGGGCGTATCAGCGGCAAGCTTCTGGCATTGTTCGATAACTTCAGTCGCCGGTGTTCGCGACAGAGAAAATGCCAAAGTCAGATGCGCAGGCACAAGCCTGGCGCGGGCAGGCTCATGCAACGCCCTGAAACTCTCGACCCGACCGCTCTGCGCGGCGTCAAATTGCGGGACAGCAAGCACATAGATCATGGCAAAGTAGTGAAGCGACACATGGCCGGTGGCAAGATCATGTGCACATCAAACCTACGTGGTGTCTGGATAAAGGTCGAAAGATGCGGTTAGGCTGAGGCCCATTGGCCAGATTAAGGAATACCGGATGCCCGCACCATTGAACCCTTTCAAAAAAGCACTGTCTGACGGCAAAACACTCATTGGCTGCTGGCTGGGGTTGGCGGATCGGTACCCTGCCCAGATCATGGGACACGCAGGCTTTGACTGGCTGGTGATTGATGGGGAGCACAGCCCCAATGATCTGCGTACGATTCGCGACCAATTGGCAGCGCTTGAGCATTCGCCTTCACATGCCGTGGTGCGCGTGCCCGTGGGCGAGACGTGGATGATCAAACAGGTGCTGGATGCAGGGGCGCAGACCATTCTTGTGCCGATGGTCGAAAGTGCCGAACAGGCCCGCCAGCTTGTACGCGCATGCAGGTTTCCGCCCGGCGGGGACAGAGGCGTCGGTTATCAACTCGCACCCGCGTCGAACTTTGGAATGGTCGATGACTATGGGCGCACCGCAGACGCGCAGATTTGCCTGATTGTTCAGGTGGAGAATCGCAAGGGCCTCGCAGCGCTTGACGAAATACTGGAGGTCGAGGGCGTGGATGGCGTTTTTGTGGGACCTGCCGATCTATCCGCCGATCTGGGACATATTGACGACGTCACGCATCCGGATGTTCAGAAAACGGTCATGGATACCATCCGTAAAATCGACGCCGCAGGCATGCCTGCCGGATTTCTTGCTCTGAACGATGAGATGAATGCAGCCAGTTTAGAAGCGGGCGCGCGTTTCGTCGCCGTTGGCGTGGATATCGCGTTCATGCTGAGCGGTGCAAAGGCCACAGCCGCAAAATGGAAGGATCTCGCGACTTAAGACCCCTTTCGCCTCAGGTTGGTTACCGTTAAGGGTGCCGCACACCCTCACATAATTGGAGAAAGACATGGGGTATCGCGTCGTTGTCGCTGGCGCCACAGGTAACGTGGGCCGCGAAATGCTGAACATTCTTGCTGAACGCCACTTTCCGGTACACGAGATGGCCGTGCTGGCCTCCCGCCGCTCGCTGGGCACGGAAGTGAGCTTTGGAGACAAGACACTCAAGACGCAGGATATCGACACGTTTGACTTCACGGGATGGGACATGGCTCTGTTCGCCATCGGCTCGGATGCGACCAAGAAATACGCACCCGTTGCCGCCAACGCGGGGTGTGTGGTGATCGATAACTCATCTCTTTA
>JBGCEG010000083.1:0-3643 GCA_045106135.1 Roseobacter sp.
GCTGCCCGGATATCCGCGTGCGGCCAGAACGACGGTTAAAGCATGGTCATCCGCCCAGTTTACCCGAACGGTATCCAGCCTGGCTTCGGCTGTGGCTTGTATCAAATCCAGAGCTTGCGCGCCAAGGCGCATCATAAGTGCCTGACATTCCGGATCGCCAAAGCGCACATTGTATTCAACCAGACGTGGCGCGCCATTCTGGATCATCAAGCCCACGAACAGAACCCCTTGATACGGCGTGCCGCGCCGGACCATTTCGCGCATTGTCGGTTGTACAATCTGTTCAAGTGCGGCTTGGGTGACGTCGGGTGTCATCACGGGGGCGGGTGAATAGGCGCCCATGCCGCCAGTATTCGGGCCGGTGTCCCCATCCCCCACACGTTTATGATCTTGCGCAGTGCCAATGGGCCGCACGGTTTCGCCGTGAGATAGCACAAGGAAAGACGCCTCTTCGCCTTCCATTAACTCTTCGATCACAACTTCTGCACCGGCTGCACCGAAGCTGCCGCCAAACATGTCATCTATCGCCGCTAGGGCTTCAGGGACCGTCTGTGCGATGATGACACCGTTGCCCGCTGCAAGCCCGTCCGCCTTGATCACGATGGGCGCGCCTTGTGTCTCAACATAGGCGCGGGCTGCATCCGCCTGAGTGAAATGCGCATAAGCTGCCGTCGGGGCACCGGAGGCATCGCAAATTGCCTTGGTAAACGCTTTGGAGGCTTCCAGCTTTGCCGCGTCCTGTCCGGGGCCAAACACCGAAATGCCCGCATCGCGCAGCCGGTCTGCAACGCCTGCGGCGAGGGGCGCTTCGGGACCGACGATCACCAGATCAATCGCGTTGTCGTCAGAAAAACGCGCAACAGCCCCGCCGTCCTCGATATCAAGAGCCGCGCAGTCTGCAATTGCTGCGATCCCGGCATTTCCGGGTGCTACAATCAGACGGTCGCATTTGGGGTTTTGCTTGACCGCCCAGGCCAGGCTGTGTTCGCGCCCGCCGCTGCCGAGAATAAGAATGTTCATGAAGCGCTCCCGATCTGCTTGGCCTTATGTTCCCGGCGTTCTAAGCTGGCCGCGAAGCCGATACAACACCCGAGGCCCCATGGATTTGCTTGACGACCCCGCGCCGGGACAAAACACGCCTGAATTCACCGTGAGCGAAATCTCGGGCGCGGTAAAACGCACGCTCGAAGGGGAGTTTGGCCGGGTGCGCGTTCGTGGCGAGGTCAGCCGCGTGATCAAGGCGCGATCCGGTCACATGTATTACGACATCAAGGATGATCGGAACCAACTGTCCTGCACCACGTGGAAAGGGCAGGTCGCCCGGCTGAGCGTCATCCCCGAAGAGGGGCTGGAGGTGGTCGTCACCGGGCGCATCACGGCTTATGGCGCGCAGTCAAAATACAACATGAACGTTGATGAGGTGGCGGTGGCTGGCAAAGGGGCCTTGATGGCCCTGCTCGAAAAACGCAAAAAGCAGCTTGAGGCCGAAGGGCTTTTTGAGGCGGCGCGCAAGCAACAACTGCCGTATCTGCCTGAGATCATTGGCGTTGTGACCTCGCCCACGGGGGCTGTGATCCGTGATATTCTACATCGTTTGCGGGACCGGTTTCCGCGCAAGGTCCTGATCTGGCCGGTGGCTGTTCAGGGTGAGAAATGCGCCCCCGAAGTTGCCGCCGCAATCGCGGGGTTCAACGCTTTGGCCCCCGGCGGGGCGTTGCCGCGCCCGGATTTGATTATCGTGGCGCGGGGGGGCGGCTCGGTTGAGGACTTATGGGGATTTAACGAAGAGGTTGTGGCGCGGGCGGCTGCGGCCTCCGACATCCCCCTGATCTCGGCAGTTGGGCATGAAACCGACACAACTCTCATCGATTTTGTGTCTGACAGGCGCGCGCCGACGCCTACTGCCGCGGCAGAGCTTGCCGTGCCCGTGCGCCATGAACTCATTGCATGGGTTGAGCAGCAAGATGCGCGGATGCGACATGCGCTGAGCCAGGGGTTGACCCGCCGGGACCAGCGCCTGCGCGATATGGCGCGTGCCCTGCCGCGCCCGGACAGTTTGCTCGAGACGCCGCGGCAACTGGTGGACACACGAGGCGCGCGGCTCGCACCGGCGCTCATGGCTGGCGTGCAACGGCGCAAGATACGTCTGGCAGATGTGAGCGGGTCGTTGCGACCTGCCATGCTGACCCGCGCCCTACAGGCTGAGGACCGGCACCTGAACGACAAAGCCTGCCGATTGCAGCCCGCACTCAGGCGCGCGGTTTCTGCCAAGACAGACCAGTTGGAAACGCGGCTAAGGCGTTTTCGCCCTGCCGTGCTGACGCAGGACTACAGCCGCAAGAAACAGCGTTTTGACGACGTTGTGCAGCGTTTAGGCCAAATAGGTCTGCGCAACCTTGAGGCGGCCCGGGGTAAACTCGCGGCTCTGGAAAGGCTGAACGAAACCCTGAGCTACAAGGCCACGCTTGCGCGGGGGTTTGCCGTTGTCCGCTCTGAAGGGGCGGTGGTGACAGACAGCAAAACGGCGCGCGCCGCTGAGGGGCTTGAGATTCAGTTCGCGGACGGCCGGGTGCGCATTGGCGGCAAAACGACGCCAAAAAAGGCCGCGCGCAAACCACCTGATCAAGGCTCGCTGTTCTAAAACCTCAAACGCCGACGTCGGGGCCAAGACAGATCATCTCTTCGTTCACGTCCTCTGCCTCGTATAAATCGGTGGCACTCGGTAGGTTTTCAAATCGGGCGGACAGGCGACCGTTTTCTTTGGTAAAGGCCCAGCATTGCGGCGTTGGGTTGTCCTCATACACAAAGCAGATCTGCCCCGCATTTTCGTACCAGAACCCTTCTTTGCATTGCCCGTCGAGAAACGACCATTTGACGCGGCGATTCTCAAGGTAGATCTCAGCGCCGTATCTTTGACCGTTTTGACCGTAAAACAGCGTTTTACCGCGGGTGTATGTGTCAAAGGCGTGTTCATCCATAGGCTCAGCTGCAAGGGACACATCTGCTGCAAGGAGGGCGAGGCTGGTTGCGAGTGCCGCGAGGGCTGCTGGTCGATTTAACATGTGTGCTCGCCTTTCGATGCAACGTTTAAGCTGGCGGTTGTGTGCTTTCGCGGCCTTTGCAACATGCTAAACCGGGTGATTGGGCCCCACACGCCTGCGGTGCTTTGTTAAGGACTTGTTTACCTCTTTCTGTTCGAGGCTCCAAGATCGTTGTTGCGTTGCGGTTAATGCCTCAAGTTTCGGATCGGACACAGATGTGTCGTTTCTGGCCGCCTTTGGTGCCGTGTTTTAACCTACCGTGGCGTTGTTCGGGCTGTTAACAGTGGGCCTGAGATAACCGCAACCGCACAGCCCCTTGTGTTTTGCGGGCAGGGAGACAAGGCGATGGCACTCGACACAAACGACAAGACCCCGCAAAAGGGTGTTTGGAAATCTGGCAAAGGAAAAGGCCGGCGGCATACAAAGGGTCGTCAGCTGCAAGATACCGCCTGGGAAGATGTCCGCTCTCTTTTGGGGGATGCCCCCCGACGGGCCGATTTGCTGATCGAGCATTTGCACAAAATTCAGGACACGCACGGATGTCTTTCTGCCGCCCACCTGCGGGCGTTGGCCGAAGAGATGCGTATGTCGATGGCCGAAGT
>JBGCEG010000084.1:0-31530 GCA_045106135.1 Roseobacter sp.
TACAGCCGCTACATCGTCTCATGGAAGCTCTGCACCAATATGAGGGCTGAGGACGTGACGGATACACTGGACCTCGCGTTGCAGGCATCCGGCTGCGATCAGATGCATGTCGTTCACAAGCCCCGGCTGCTTAGTGACAATGGTTCCAGTTATGTGTCCCGAGACTTGGCCGAATGGTTGCAGGGCAAAGGCATGAAGCACTCGCGCGGTGCGCCATATCATCCGCAAACGCAGGGCAAGATCCCTCTCATCGTTTCTGCGAAACGACTGCCGGGCGAAGGAACGATGGCATCAAACCTTGAAGAACCGCATCTTGCTGGAAAACTACTTCCTGCCGGGTGACCTTGCAGCCCATGTCGAAGCCTTCGTCGACCCCTACAATCACCGGCGCTATCACGAGAGTATCAACAACGTCACACCCGCCGACGTCTACCTCGGGCGTGACAAAGCCATCCTTCAACAAAGGGAAAAGATCAAACTTAAGACGCTCGAAACGCGCCGCTTGCATCACCGCAAGCATGCCGCATAATCAAACCAACCAGATGAGCCAAACCCTATCTTAGTTTACGCCGCTCTTGGTGCCAAAAACCCTGACAACGGACAGTTCTCATTTCTTATCCTTCCAAGGAATACGATGAGCGAAAGACACTCCTTTAGCAAAACAATGCTGTATGTCTCAAAGGCCGTGACGGGTTACACATGTGATCCACCATACTCATCAAGGTTTGATCGTAACCACCAACGTCACAAAGCCCTGCGGGTTTGGTAATTTCCACTAGCTGGTTAAGGGTCCAGACCTCCATGAATTCTTCGAGCGTCCCGATACCGCCAAGCATGGCGATAAAGGCATCAGCCAATTCAATAATCCGCTTTTGCGGACCTGCATGGTTGGCAATATTTTAAAAACCGTGACAGTAGGGTGCGTGTACCCTTTGGCTTTGAGCATTTCGGTGACACGCCAACTACCTGTCCACCTTGCGCCAACGCGCCCATCAACCCTTTATGCGTGCCGCCATACAGGGTGCTTTTCTCGATGGGTGCCAACATGGATCCCAGCTTTGCTGCAGCACGCAAATACGCTTCACCCCGCCCGGCATTAGAGCCGCAGCAAACAGCAGCAGTTACAATTTCATTCATGTTTGTTGTCTTTCAAGCGGTCTCGTTTGGCTAGAAACGGTAGAATATGCAGGCTGAGCATTTCAGATCTTTCCACAACAGGCCCAGTCAGTGATTGCCAGTGCACTTCGGCGATCTCACTTAAGGGACGTGGGGTTCCTGCGAAATCAGCTTGGTACAATCGCACTTCGACGATGACGTCTGTTCGGCCTGCTGCCGCCGCCTCAAATGTCCTAAGATGCAAGGCCGTGTCAGGGTTCAAAATGATACCAAGCTCTTCGGATGCTTCGCGCATCAGGGCTTCCACATCGCTTTCGCCGATGTCGATCTTGCCGCCCGGTATCTGAAAATACGCATCACCCGCGCTACGCGCAATCAACAGTTTTCCCTCCCGCACCACGCACAGGCCTGCCTTGACGATCCGTTTTGTCACTTTCGCTCCCTATGACAGCTCAAATGAAATATCCTTGGCCCCTTCCCAAAGCACGGCATTGCCCAGTGTTTTGAGGTTCTCCAGCCCCGACGTCAGCGTGATGAAGTGATTGCCCGACAGCTGCCCCATCTTGGATGAAAAATCCACGCCGCCATAGGCCAGAAGAATTTCGGTCTCACTAATGCCACCGGGATATAGAATGATGTGGCCCGGAGCCGGATGGCTCGTATGATTTTCGTATGCGACGCCAAAATCTTCTTCTCCCAGCGGGATCCAGACTCCTTCGCCCGACCAGCGCACGTGCACGATCTGGCCTTTGTAGGGCAACAGCTTGCGAAACATTGCACAGGTTTCGGGCGCATCCGTATCCTCGAATTGTCCGCCAAAGGTGAACCCACCTGCTTTGATAATCAGTTCGGTCATGTATGTGTTTCCTTTTGGTAAATGAGAGCCACGGGCCCGCCGCCAGGAGGGCCCTGATGTTCTGCGCCTCCGGACACGAAAAGATCGGTCATGCCGGTCAATCCCGCCAGCGCCCCGCCGACAAAGCCTCGGGCGTGACGGGTGGAGGAGATGTCACTATCGTCCAGCATCACATGGCGTTTGCCACGTATCATCCCGTTGGGACTTGCTTCGGCTTTGGCCAGCACGGCGACCAGCTGATCCTGGGCAGACTGTAGGCCCGATTTGGGGAAAAGACTGCTCAGCAAATTCTGCACCGATACTGCGTCAATCGCGTCTTGCATGACAGTATGAGCAATCCCAAGTGGACCGGCCCATTGCGATGACATGCCCAGCACAACAACCTCGCAGGTCATCAGCTCAATCCCCGCAGAGGCCGATGCCCGCGACGACCACGCGGACCCATCCGTACCGATCATGTCATCGGTCACACGAGCCAGTTCACCCAGAGCCTCAGCCACACCAAGGGCGGATGCGCCCCGAGACAGGCCCATTGACTTGAGCGTGTCACGTGTTGCCACGTCGCCCCCAACAGCTTCGACCCTTTCGCTGGTCAAGAGTGGGCATTTGATCTGAACGTAGTGCACGTCATCCGGTGACGCGATGCCCGCCTGCGCCATCGCCGCATGAACTGCATCGCGCACATAAACGGCCTGTGCCCGGCGCCCGATCTCTGACGGGCTCAGCGCCGGTGTGCACAGGCTGGCAACGGCGAGCGATGCGCCCGTCGTCGCCGGAGCTTCGGTTTCGCTGAACACAATCCAGTGGGGCGACAGACCACCTTCCGTGCCGCCGGACATAACCATTGCAACACTATCGCACTGATCTTTGCTCAGATACTCTGACAAAAGCGCATGAAGCGACTGCACAGCATAGCCTCGGGTAAAATCATTGACGCAACCGTTGCCTTCGGTCTTGCCTAGGATCGCAACGATGTTGTCCGGCGCGATCGCCCCAGATTGCAGCAGGTTCGCGATCGCTGAAACATCGGCAGGGCCGCTCATAGGCAAGCGGTCGACGCGCGCGGCACGCATCAGCAACAGCCCCGGTAGTGCGCACCAATGACGCTTTCGATCTGCGGCCAAGCGGCGCGCAGCGGCTCGGTTGCTGGCAGTCCCGCTCGATAAGCCTCTCGCAGAGCCTGTTCGGCACCCTCAAGGTCAAACCCAAGCGCCTGCCCGTCACGGCATACACATTTGCCAGCGGCCCAAACTTCATGAATGTGGGAGGCCGTGGCACGCGCAAATAAAAGGTCTGCTGGATTGACGGGCATCACCGCATCCCGGTCGAGCTTGTCCAGATCAAGGAGCAACAGGTCCGCCGGCATGCCGGGTGCAAGCACCCCGCCATCAGGCAAACCAAGCGCTGCCCGACCTGTCCGACACGCAGCGCGCAGGGTTGCATCGCGGCTGATACCGTCATCCCTGCCAAAGCCCGGGGCGCGGCCCAACAGGTGCAACAAGCGCAATTCACGCAGCCCGTCATCGTCTTCATCAAGGGCACAGCCGTCGAGCCCCATGGCGATATCGACCCCTGCTTGCTGCATCGCGGATAACGGCGCACGACCGGAGTAAAGATGAAGGTTAGATGAATTGTTAACGGCAATCCGCGCCCCCGAGGCTGCGATGGTTGCCAATTCTTCCTCGCGCGCCCAGACGCAATGGGCCAGCGTGAGACATGGCGACAGGAACCCAATCGAATTGAGAAACGCGACGACGCCACCGGGACAGGTTTTATCCAGCCAGACCCGTTGCGGCCGGGTTTCGAGAAGATGCATGTGAATGCGTCGCCCATTCCGCGCAGAGGCATCCGCGATGGCTTTCAGCAAATCATCGCTGCACCATTGTACACCCGTCGGTCCATATTGAACGTCGACATGGGGTTGGTCTGCCAGCGCCTCTGACACTGCATCGACCAATGCTAATTGATCAGGGATCGCGGGCGCAGGCTTCAGCCAGACAGCGCGCGCCAAATCGGCCACATCCGATGGCATGCTGCTGAGTAACGCGTCATGATCGCCATAGACCAGCGGGTTACGGTCCCGCATGGAAATGGCGAGCCCAATGGACACGCCGACATCCGCAGCGGCCCGCGCGATATCGCGCGCCTCATCGGGCAGTGATTTTTGCCCCATGGCGCGCGTCAGGTGCACCATAACAGACGTAGCCCCCCCGCGCACAGATCGCGCCAGTGATGCCGCCGTCGCAGTATAGGCATCCACGGCAGGCATCGTGGCCAGTTGCGGCAGCCATTGCTCTAACGGCTTGCCACCACATCCAAAGGACGTCGTCGACAGCGGCCGCGCGTGGTTGTGCGCGTCCACAAGGGCCGGTATCGCCATGCGCGCTGGTCCATCCGGCATAGAAGCGGGATCAATTGCAGTGATGCGGCCCGCCTCAATGGAAATCACGGCGGGGCCGGATGGTACGTAGTCCGGCCCCAGCAACGCTGCGCTGACGTGAAGCTCTGTCATTTCAGTGGTCCTCACGTCAGGATATCAATCAAAACGAGCGCAGTTCCATGGCTGGCAAGAAGGACGCGTCAAACACGTCTTCAGGCGCCGGAGTGCTCGGCAAGTCATACAGTTCCTTGATCGTGGAAATCGACCGGATCAAACGCTCGGTATCCACGGCACCGATGCCATTGGCCTTGCTCTCGTCCGAGAGGATCAGGTTGTCGAGTGCGAATTGCAGGCGCTTCAGTTCCAGTTCGCCATTCGACAGCGGTTCTGTTGCAGTAATGATGTCGATGCCTTCCTGCGGGTTCGCCATTACATCGGCCATCGCCCTGGCAATGGCGTTGACGAGGCCCTGAACGGCCTCAGGGTTTTCGTCCAAAAGCCTGGGCGACACCATGACCCCATTGGAATAAATATCAAGGCCCGATGCGCCATAGGGGTACCACGTGAAATCCTTGTCCGGGTCCATGCCGATGCCGATAATGTTCAGATAGCTGGTGACGTTGAACACAAGGCTGGCAGACACCTGATCCTGCACCAGCATCTGTTCCTGTAGGTTGGATTTAACGCTGATCAGTTCAACTTTGTCGGCATCAAATCCGGCCGCAGTCGCCAGTGCGGGGAACAGTTTGCTGGATGCAGACCCCGGAGGGGCACCGACCTTCAGGCCTTCAAGGGACGCCAGACTTTCAACCGGACCACCCGTTTTGGTCAATACGGCAAAGGGCGGCTGGTTGTAGATCTGATAGACCATAACCGGCGCTTCATCCGGGTTGGTCGCGGCGTTCTGAATGATAGCGTTCATATCGCCAAAACCCGCGTCATAGGCCCCCGACATGATCCGGCTGACTGTCGCCGCAGAGCCTTCGCCCTGATCAATGGTCACATCCAGACCTTCATCGGCAAAATAGCCCTTTTCCTTGGCCAGATAGAACCAGCCATGGACGCCCTGAATTTTCCAATCCAGCGTGAATTTAATAGGGACGCCTTCTGCGAAAACAGGGTTGGCCAGACCCATGGCAACGGCCACACTGAACAATATCTTACGCATTTCTGTCTCCTTGCTGAGGTTTTGTCCCTTTCGAGGACGTCTTGTCGTGTCAGATTTCCTTGCGCATCGCCCATCCCGCCATGCGCCGTTCGAGAAAGGCAAAGATCGCATAAAGCGAGATTCCCATGGTCGCCAAAACCATGAGACCCGAGAACACCAGCGGCACATTGAACTGGGACGATGCGATCAACATCATGTTGCCCACGCCCTTGTTGGACGCGACAGTCTCGGCGATCACGGAACCTACAAAACTGAGCGTTATAGCAACCTTGAGAGAGGCAAAAAAGTAAGGCAGCGACCGTGGCAGGCCGACATTCCAGAGGATTTCCCATTTGCTGGCTTTGAGCGAGCGCATAACATCTTCAAGCTCCGGCTCGACCGTTGCGATGCCGGTTGAAACATTCACGACAATGGGGAAAATGCAGATGATCATCGCGGTCAGGATCGCAGGTACCGTTCCAGCCCCAAACCACAGCACAAAGATCGGAACGACGGCAACCTTGGGGATCGACGAGATCCCCACCAACAGCGGATAGGCTGTGTCATAGGCCAGCCGCGAGGATCCGATCAGCACGCCAAGCGACAGGCCAATCATCACACCAAAGCAAAACCCGATCAGGGTAGTGTAAAGCGTCTGCCATGCGTGCGGAGCAATGGCGGGCGCATATTGCAGGAAAGCTTCCATGATCCGGCTTGGTCTCGGCAGGATCAATTCTGAGATGCCAACGACGAGGCAGAACACTTCCCAGAACACGAACACGCTGATGATCAGAGCGGCAGAGGCAAATTTTTGCGTGCGGGGCTTCATGCGGCATCCGCCTTTGGTCCGGCAGGGGCGTGCACGATCAGTTGCCGGAGGTCCTGCACCATTTGAATGAAGGGGGGCTCGAACGTCACGTCAATGGGCCTCGGGCGCGGAAATTCCGCTTTCCGGTCTTCCAGAATGCGACCGGGACGCGCGCTCATCACACAGATGCGGTTCGCCAGATAGGCGGCCTCTCGCAGATCATGGGTGACAAGCAAAACTGTCGACTTTCGGTTCATCCAAAGATCCTGCAGCGTCTGCCAAAGCTCTTCACGGGTGAATTGATCCAACGCACCAAACGGTTCATCCAACAGCAAAAGATCCGGGTCGTGCACCAGTGCGCGGCATAAATTTGCGCGCTGCATCATGCCACCGGAAAGCTGCCATGGGCTTTTATCTGCGAAGTCCCGCAAGCCTACCTGATCCAGAAGGGCATCCACTCTGTCTCTGAAATCTGTGTGGCGTTTGACCGCAAACTCCGCCTTGAAGGGCGGGACAATCTTAAGAGGCAACATCACATTTTCACGCACGGTCATCCACGGCAGCAAGGATGCGCTTTGAAACGCCATACCGACGCGCAAGGGCTTGGCCCCCAACTCACGACCACCGAAAAAGATATTTCCTTCGCTGGGTTTGAGCAATTCGCTGACCAGTTTCAGGATGGTTGATTTACCACAACCAGACGGGCCCACCAGAGCCACGAAGTCCCCTTGAGCAATGCTCAGGTCGGTCGGGCACAGCGCCTGTGTCTGTTCCGCGCCAACCCCGTAAGTCACGCCAACACCTTCGAGTTTAACGAATTCCGCGTTGCTCATGCAGCCCCCTCAGTCGCGAGAAGATGCGCCAGACTTTGATCGACGTTCTTTGGACTTGGAGGTGGCATTCTCTGGATATCCGTGACCTGTGTCCCGTGCCCCGCCATCCCCTCAACCAGGGTTCGGTCGCGTTGCACGAATGCGCCGCGCACAAGCGTGTGGATCGGGGCACCGACAGTCTTGCGCCCTTCAAACGGTGTGATCTTGCCGCGACTGTGCAACCGCTCCGCCGCGATCGTCTCTTCTCGGTCGAGGTCCAGCACCGCGATATCCGCCAACGCACCCACAGCGATGCGCCCCTTGGCAGGCCACATCCCAAACGCCCGCGCCGGATTGGCCGATGAAATGCGCACGTAATGCTCCAGCGTCATCCGTCCAGCGGCTACTTCGGTCAGCATCAAAGGCATCTGCGTCTCGACGCCCGGAAAGCCGCAATCCGCCTTCCAGATGACGTCGTTGGTCTTTTCCTCAGGCGTATGGGGCGCGTGATCAGTAGCGATCATATCCACCACACCGCTTTGCAATGCCTCCCAGATGGCGGCGCTGTCTTTGGCTTCACGTACCGGTGGATTGACCCGGATCACACTGCCCAACCGGGCATAATCGCTTGAATTCAGGAAGATATAACAGGGGCAGGTTTCGCCTGTGATCTCAACCCCGCGCGCCTTGGCTTCGGCCAGCGGGCGCAACTCACCAGCGGAGGAGATATGCAGAACATGAACGCGCGCACCGGTCCATTCCGCGAGTATCGCGGCGCGGGCCACCGCTTCGATCGCCACAACTTCGGGTCGTGCAGCGATGTGATCCAGCGGCGCGTTCAACCCGGCGGCTTCCAGTTTGGCCTGTCGCCACGCCATGATTGACGCCGTCTCTGCATGCAGCGATATCCGCAAGCCCGACCCTGCGATAATCTCGAACCCTTCCAACATCGCACCGGTGGAAGGCGACGGCAAATTGCCGAATGTATTTCCCATGAAACATTTGAACGCGTTGGCCCCAGCTTCGATCAGGCCCGGCAACTCGTCGATGTTGTCCTCGGCCAACAAACCGTAGAGGCCAAAATCAACGCATGCCTTCTTGGCGCAGTCCTGCTTTTGAAGCAGTTCCGTGACAGAGCGTGTGGGCGGATGCGTGTTGGGCATCTCGAATACCGTTGTGACACCGCCCATGGCGGCGGCGCGGGTCCCGGTTTCCCAATCTTCTTTATGCGTGTACCCCGGCTCTCTAAAATGCACATGCATGTCGATGCCACCGGGGATCAGGTGCAGGCCTGTTACATCAACGACCTCGGCAGCATCCCCCAGAGTCCCCGGCGCGCCAATGGCCGAGATACGCCCATTGGTAATGGCCACATCGGCAAGGTCACGGGCCGTTTCGTTTACCACAGTGCCGCCACACAAAATCAAATCAGTCATAGTGCTGCCCATCCCCCGTCTACCGGCAAATCGACGCCAGTGATTTGTCTTGCGCGCTCGGATGCGAGGAACAGCGTTGCAGATGCTACATCTTCGTCCGTGCTGACCCGTCCCAGCGCGTAGTCTGCAGCGTGTTTTTCTGCCGCCTCCTGATGCGTCAGCCCGTGCTGTGCCGCCACCTGTGGCACGACCTTGTCGCGGAACCGAGGCCCGTCAACCATGCCCGGTGCCACCAGATTGACGTTTATATTGTCTGGCCCAAGCTCCAGCGCAAAACTCTTGGTCATGCCTCGAAGCCCCCATTTAGAACTGGAATAGGACATGCGCATCGCCCTGCCTCGCATACCGAATGTGCCGCCAACATTGACGATTTTGCCGCCGCCGCCCGTCTTCATAACCGGGGCGATGGCGTGTATCAGGTTAAACGGACCCAGAACGTTCAGGCGCAGTATCTCGTCAAATTCGTCCTGGGTTGTTTCCAGTCCGGTTTTGCCGATTGGACCCGTTCCGCCAGCGACGTTCACCAGCACATCGATCCTGTCGCCAAAGGACGCCTGTACACTCGACACCGCTGCCTCCACCGAGCGGTTGGATGTTACGTCGCAGGAAAATACCTCCGCCTTCACACCCATTTCCCGGGCCTGCGCACACACAGGAGCAATTGCATCTGTATCGCGTCCAAGCAGTGCCAGTTTCGCCCCTTCGCGCGCAAACCCGAGCGATATTGCAGCGCCCATTCCCTTAGCGGGGCCGGTAATTACCGCAACCTTGTCTTCAAATTCCAGGTCCATTTTCAGATCACAGCAGTTTATAAATGCGATCTTCGGCAGCGGGCAGGAAGGCATCCGAGTAGATCTCTTCCGGGGCTGGCGTGCGCGGCAATCCATTGGCCTTGACAACAAGATCAATCGCTTGCTTGAAGCGTACCGGGTCTACGTTGCCGAGACCAGTTTGTGCCAGTTCAGGATGGTTCATTTCATCCTGCAAGGTCGCGATCAGGCGCTCTTTTTCGATGTCCTTGTTGATCAGCGGTTCACGCGCGGCCACAGAGTCGACCGCAGCGTCCAGATCGGCCAGCGTATCCTTGACCCCTTCGTTGATGGCCCAGACCATACCTTTGACCATCTCGGGGCTTTCTTCGGCCATTGTTTTCGGGATGATCAGCCCGTTAGAATACAGGTCCATGCCGTAGTCCCCATAGGAAATAAAGCGGATGTCTTCATCGGGGTTCATGCCCGACAGTTTGGCCGAAAACCGGATCGTGTTCACGTATCCGAACACGCCTTCGACTTCCTTGTTCTTCAGCATTTGCTCGCGCAGGTTCGACTTGAAATTCAGAATTTCGATGCTGTCGGTATCAAGTCCCGCAACATTCGCGAAAGCCGGAAACAGTTTAAGCGCGCCATCATTAGCCGATCCGCCAAGCAGACGGCCCTGAAGGTCCTCTGCTGTTTTGATATCGGAATCCGCAAGCACTGCGACTGTGAACGGTGGCTTGTTGTACATTTGGTAGACACAAAGCGGCGCCTCTTCAGGTTTGGTCCCGGCAAGGCGGATCAACGCGTTGACGTCGCCGAAGCCCACGTCATAGGCGCCGCCTGCAACATGGCCAACAGCCGCACCAGAGCCATTGCCCTGATCCATCGTTAAATCGATACCGGCCTCGTCAAAATAACCTCTGTCTTTGGCCAGAAAGAACCACGATTGCGGGCCCTGATAGCGCCAGTTCAGGATCATCTTGATCTTGGTCTTGCCTTGCGCAAGCGCAGGTGCCGCCAGTGCCGTGATTGCCGTGGCACCAGCCAGTTTGGTGAAATTGCGTCTTGTAAGCGTCATGATTGAACTCCTGTAGGGTTTTGGGGAGGAAGAGCCGCCAGAATGTCGGATGACATCGCGGTAAAGCCGTAAAGCAGCCGTATGAGGTATAGGATCGCATCCGACACATGCGGCGGGGACACGGTGGTTGTGGCGTCCTCGACAAGGACGGCATCAAAGCCGTTGAAGCAGCCGTCCGCGAGGGTTGCAAAAACGCAGCGGTCAAGGTTCACACCGGCATAGAAAAGCGTTGTAGCATCCAAGCGCCGCAGAATTTGATCAAGCGCATTGTCCCGAAAGCCGGTCAGGCGGTGTTTGCCGACCGAAATATCCTGTGGGCCTGTATCAATGCCCGGCACCGATTGCGCGCCCCAGTCCCCTTCAACCAGAACCCGGCCTGACGCAATCTTGTCGCCATATCCCGGTCGCGCCCCGCACTCGGACCCTTTGTCCAGAACATTGGCGGGCAGATTGGCAACGTCAGGACGCACAGCCCAGTTGATATGAATTACAGGGGCGCCTGCCGTTCTGAAAGCGCGCGCCACAGCGTTGATGCGCTCGATAACCGACGATAGTTTTGCCACGTCGGCGTTGCGTGTCGTGGCAAACCAACCCTCGCCACTCAGAAAGTCGTTCTGCATGTCGATGATCAGAAATGCGCATCGGGACAGATCGGCCTCTACGGGCTTCGGATTTGCTGCGAAGCTGATAGGCTTCGCTGCGCGGCGCGGTCTTACCAGCGAAACAGTCTTTCCATCATCACGGGCCGACCAGCGATCCGTAGGCAAATTTCTGCACAGTTCTTGCATGCACACCCCCAAGTGTCTGATTGAGGGTGTCGCAGAATTGCGTTGCTGTCTTGTGCTATTTTTTTCACATCGAGTTGCCCAAAACGCAACGCAAATCTATACTTCCTGCATGAAACACCTCACAACATTTCGCGTGATCGACGCCATTGCCCGCACCGGCTCCATTCGTGCCGCGGGGGAGCTTTTGTCCCTGACCGCATCCGCCGTGCAGCGACGTCTTCAGGCATATGAAGAAGAAATCGGGTTTCAGATTTTTGATCGGAACTCGCAGGGGGTGGAATTGAATTCGGCCGGTGAACTCGTAATCCTGCACATCCGCGAAACCTTCGCCGAAACCGGCAAGCTCCAGTCCCGTCTTGCCGATCTGTCAGGTGTCAGGCGCGGTGAAGTCCGTATCGGTTGCAGTCAGGCGATGGTGCCATATTTTCTGCCGCACCATATTCGCGCGTATCAAGCCAGCCACCCCAATGTGAGTTTTGAAGTCATCGTGCTGGAACACAGGGCCGCACAACAAGCACTTTCAGAGCGCTTGATCGATATCGCGATGGTCTTTGGCGCAGCAGACGTCCCGGACTTCAAGGCGCTGCTGGGTGTGCGCCAGAGACTGGCCGCAATCATGGCGCACAATCATCCGCTTGCCAAATATGATCAATTGCGATTGCGCCAGTGTTATCAATACCAAGTGGCGCTTCCTCGTATGGGTTTTGGCAGTCGCGCAATGGTCAACGCGGCCCTTCAGGAAAAGTCGTATGCACGCCCGCCAGAGCTAGAAAGCAACTCGTTTGAGTACCTCAAAGCGCATGTTACCGAAAATCTGGCGGTGTCGTTTCAAATCGAAATTGGCGCTCCCCTGCCGCCGATCAGGGACGACGCGTTGACCGGACGCTTGATTGACACCAATGATGTGGCGCCTGGAACATTGTGGATCGGACAACTGGCCGGACGCGGGTTATCCGTGGCAGCGTCACGATTTGCAGAGCAAATTGGCAGCGACCTGTCAAAACGATACCTGAACCTTTAGCTGCGTCTTGCGCGGCCCTCGTCTATGCATCTGAGTGGCTGGCTCTACTCAAGAATTTCCACGGGCCGCTCCCATTGGATCAAGACCACGCAGCCCTCGTCCGACCAGACGGAATGCGTGCTGCCAGCAGGATTAAGGACAAACGAACCCTTCGGGTATGTGCCACGCTTGTCTGATTGCGCGCCCTCCAGCACAAAAATGGTTTCCAGCCCCAAGTGACGATGTAGCGGAACACGGGCCCCGGGCGCATAGCGCAGCAACGCGACGGCGGGCGTCCCTTTTTTTATGTAGTGGATGTCAACACCGTCTCTGAACGGCTCAAAGGGCAGATCCGCGAATTGGCGCGGCAAATCAGCGATACACAAAGGATCAATCACACCAGGCACCCTCCAGAATCTCGAAAGGGGTTGTCCAGCCGACAATGCCACCCTGCGCGCGTATCATCTCAAGCGTGGCAGCCTTGAACGCAGGAAAATAACTTTCGGTCGCGTCCTCGATGAGCAGGCAATCATAGCCACGGTCGTTGGCTTCCCGCATCGTGGTTTGCACGCAGACCTCGGTGGTGACGCCCGCAAGGATCAGTGTTGTAACGCCCTTTTGTTTGAGGTGATCCGCGAGCGGCGTGGCATAAAAGGCCCCCTTCCCGGGTTTGTCGATGACCATCTCACCAGCGATCGGAAAAAGCTCCGGGATGATATCTGCACCTTCCTCACCTGCCACCAGAATGCGCCCCATGGGACCGTGATCGCCAATACGCAGGCTGGGCGCGCCACGGTTGCGTTTCGACGCCGGCAAATCGGATAAATCCGGCCTGTGACATTCGCGGGTATGGATAACTTCGATCCCCTTGGCACGGCAGTGCGCGAGCAGGGCGGCGGTGGTTGGCACAATGGCCTGCAGCAAAGAAACGTCATTGCCCAGCGTCTCGCCAAACCCGCCAGGTTCAATAAAATCGCGCTGCATGTCGATGATGACAAGCGCCGTGGTTTCCGGGTCGAACTTGAACGGAAAGGGCAGCGCGCTGTCGACCTGGACCCTCACAGATGACCCCCCATATGACGCCCGATCGTTGTAGTATCGACCTCGGCAGTTCGGGCTTCATAGGTGATCGTGCCCTCAGACATGACCAGCACGCGGTCGGTCAATTCCATGATTTCGTCAAGGTCTTCTGAAAGGATCAAAACTGCCGTACCCGTGTTACGTGCTTTCATGATGCGCGACCGGATGTCGGAAACAGCCGCGAAATCAAGACCGAAGCACGGGTTTGAGATGATCAGCAAATCCACCTGCCCGGACAGTTCACGGGCCAGAACGGCGCGCTGTACATTGCCACCGGACAAGGCGGTGATTGGCGCATCAACAGAGGTCGTCTTGACCTTAAATTGGCGCACCAGATCACCCGCGCGGGCACGCATGTTGCGCCCCGACAGCCAGAAGCCACCATCCCTGTCAAAACTGCGAAACGCAATGTTGTCACTGACAGACATACGCGGGGCGCACGCATTGCGCAGCGGCTCTTCGGGTAGAAAGCGGATGTTGTGGCGCTGCGCCTCGCTGCGACTTGTCCTGTACGGGGTACCCTTGACCCGGATCTCGCCGTTTTGGCACGGGCGCTGTCCTGTGAGAACTTCCATCAGCTCCATCTGGCCGTTGCCAGAAATACCGGCGACACCGACGATCTCTCCTGCATGCACGCGCAAATTGTCGACGCGAATATTCTTGAGGCCGGTGCGATCCTGCGCCTTGATACCGTCCAGTTCGAGAACCGGTGCGCCGCGCGTACCCGTGCGTGGCGCTGGCTGGGCCAGCTGCGCATCGCCCATCATCAGCCCGGCCATGTCGTGGTGGCTCAGGTCTGCGACTTTGCCGCCACCCACCATCTTGCCGCGCCGCAGGACAGAGACTGTATCCGCATAGGTCGTCACCTCGCGGAATTTATGGGTGATCATCAGAACAGAGATTTGCCCCTCCCGGCAGAGCGCGCGCATGTGGCTCAGGACTTCGTCGGCCTCATCAGGGGTCAGCACCGACGTCGGCTCATCAAGGATCAGGAAACGACGACCAAGATAGAGCTGTTTGATAATTTCCAGTTTTTGCTTCTCGCCTGCGGCAAGTGTATGCACCGGTTGCTCCAGCGGCACTTGGAACGGCATGCGATCCATGAAAGCTTGCAGATCACGGCGCTCCGCGCGCCAGTCTATCACACTTGGGGCGTCCTCGCGGCTGATCACAAGGTTCTCGGCCACCGTCAGGGACGGAACCAGTGTGAAATGCTGATACACCATGCCCAGCCCAAGCGCATGTGCTGCTTTGGGATCACGGATACGCGCCTCACGCCCGCCGACCAGCATCTGACCCGAGGTGGCGTGGTAAAAGCCCATCATGCATTTCACCAGCGTTGACTTGCCTGCACCGTTCTCGCCCAAAAGCGCATGGAAGCTGCCGGGCGCGATCTTGATCGAACAATTGTCCAGCGCAGTAAAGCCGCCAAACGTCATGGTCATATGCAGGGTTTCGACACCAACAGCTTTCATGACAGCTGGTCCAACACAGCAGCACTGTTGCTCACAGCGCCAAATACGCCGCCTTGCATCGTGACCATCTTGAGTGCGGCGTCGTGATTGCCTTTGTCCGTCGCCCCGCAGCAATCGGACAACACGAGGCACTCAAAGCCCCGGTCGTTGCCCTCACGCATGGTGGTAGAGACGCAGACGTCAGTCGTGATCCCCGTCAGGATTAAGTTCTCGATCCCCCGCGTGCGCAGGATCATTTCCAGATCGGTCGCATAGAAGCTGCCTTTGCCGGGCTTGTCGATAACCGGCTCGCCTTCGATGGGGTAAAGCTCCGGAATGATGTCCCAACCCGGTTCACCACGTACAAGGATTTTACCGCAAGGTCCGGGGTCGCCGATGCCAGCGCCAATTTGCTGCGATCGCCAGCGTTTATTGGCGGGCAGGTCAGCCAAATCGGGGCGATGTCCTTCACGGGTGTGTATGATGTGATAGCCCTTCGCGCGCATCGTCCGCAAAACGGCTTTGATCGGCGCAATCGGGGCCTGCGTCATGGAAAGATCATAGCCCATCTTGTCGACATAACCGCCCTCTCCGCAGAAATCAGTCTGCATGTCGATGATCATCAGCGCAGTGTTTTCGGGCCTGAGGTCACCGTTGTAGGGCCACGTGTAAGGATCAGCCTCAATGTTCATTCGGCAGCCTCTTTGGTCGCGGCGAAAACCCGCGTGGGGGCGGAAAACCCGAAATCTGTGCCATCGGTCGTTTTGACTTCATCTTCCCAGGGCAGACGATACTGACCCGCAGCCAGATCGGTCATGTAGGTATAGGGGCAATCCTGCGCACCACCCTTCACGGCAACGTAGCCACGATGCCCAAATTGGTAGATGTTGTTTTCAACCCCCCAGTTGATCCGCGCCTCGCGCACCAGATCCGGGCGCACCTCGGCGGTGATTATTTCATCGGCGCGGCCAGAGGTGCCATGCGCAATGATTGAACCATCAAAGTTGCAAAACATCCCCTCACCCATACTGTCGAACGTCCCGTCACTGCCGCACATGCAAACATTGGCGGTTACCATGAGATTGCAAAAGGCATTGGATTGGTTGGTGAATTTCCAGCTATCGCGGATCGGAGCGGTGTAACCGGCGGTGCGCAACATGATCTCGGCACCTTTGTAGGCCGCCTCGCGTGCCATTTCGGGGAACATACCATCATGGCAGATGATCAACGAGAGTTTGCACCCGTTCGGGCCATCTATGACCGGGATACCGCCATCACCCGGCTCCCACGGCTCTACAGGCACCCAGGGGTGCATCTTGCGGTAATAAAGCTGCACCTCGCCCGAGTTATCGATGATCAGACCCACGTTGTAGGGCATGCCACCGGGATTGGCTTCCATAATCGAGAAGCACCCCCAGATGTCATTGTCGATGCAGGCCTGTTTGAAGGCGGCAACTTCCGGGCCGTCCATCGTGCACATGATCTCGGGATTGATATCCATCGACAGGCCATGCAACGCATATTCGGGAAACACGACCAGATCCATCGTGCCCATGTTGCGCCGTGCCTTGGCGGTCATCTCGACAATGCGGGCGGTCTGGGCGGCCAGATCGTCTGGCGTTTCCACCACAGGCAATTTGAGCTGTACCAACCCGATTACCACGCCATTTGGCGATTTGTTCAAGCCTCCAAGTCCGTTCATTCTTTGCCTCCTTATTTGGTAATACTCAATTCGCCCGGTGCGCCGGTCATCGCGCGCGTGGGTGACGAGGTTGCGATCAAAACGCCAAGGGTCAGCACATAGGGTGCTGCGAAAAACAGGTAGTAGCCTTCAGAGACGCCCACCGATTGCAACACGGGGCCAAGCGCGCCCGCGCCGCCAAACAAAAGCGCCGCGCCAAAACACGCCAGCGGATTCCAGCGGGCGAAGATGACTAAAGCGACAGCCATCAGACCTTGACCGGACGAGATTCCTTCGTTCCAGCTGCCCGGATAGTACAGCGACAAATAGGCCCCGCCCACACCCGCAAATGCCCCGCCGACCGCCGTTGCACCGGTGCGGATCAGCGCGGGGCGCAGCCCCATGGCGCGGGCGGCATCTGTGCTGTCGCCCACAACGCGGAGGATCAGACCGACCTTTGTGCAGCGCAGCATCCACCACAGAAACACCGCCAAGGCTGCCCCGATCAGAAACAGCACGTTGACCTCCAACGCGGCGCGGACCTGCGGAATCTCGGACCACCAGCCAAAACTGATCGCGGGCAGGTCAGGCGCAACCGGCTGCACGTAGGGTTTGCCGAAATAAAACGCGAGCCCCATGCCAAGGATCATCATGGCGATCCCCACAGCGATATCATTGACCCTGGGCAGCGAGCAGATGACACCGTGGAGCAATCCAAAAAACGCGCCGCAGATCGCTGCCGCCAGAACGCCGAGCCAGGGCGAGCCAGTCAGATAAGCCAGCGCGTATCCCGACATGGCCCCAAACACCAGCGTGCCCTCAAGCCCCAGATTGATGCGGCCCGAGCGTTCGGTCAGAGCCTCGCCCAGGCTGACAAACAAAAACGGCGTCGACACCCGGATGGCCCCGCCAAGGATGGCCAGTGGAATGATCCAGTACCCCAGGTCGGTTTCCATCAGCTGGCCCCCCAGCGTTCTGGCGCAAAAATCTTGAAGCGGCCATAAAGCGCCTCTGACATTAAGATCGCCATGAAGACAAAGCCTTGCAGCACAAGCACGGTCGCGTCCGGCAGGTCCATGCGCCGTTGGACCAGCCCCGAAGAGGCTTCAAACCCCGCCAAAAGAATGGCCACGGGAATAATCGCCAGCGGATTGTGCCGCGCGAGGAAAGCAATCAGGATGCCGGTGTAGCCGTATCCGCTCGCAAGACTGCCGTTGGCCGACCCATGGACGGCCGCAACCTCAAAAAAGCCAGCGAGACCCGCCAAGGCGCCCCCCAGAGCGGTGAAGCCCACGATAAGCTTGCCAACGGGCAGGCCCTGCACCTGTGCGGCGCGGACATTCCCGCCCGCAATACGCGCGGCAAACCCCCACGTTGTCTTGTCAATCAAGACCCACGCCAGCACACAGGCGATCACGCCAAACACCAGCCCCCAATGCACATCCCATCCGGGCACCGTGCCCACGCGCAAAGCCTCGTCCAGCGGTGCCGTGGAGGGTTTGTTCAGACTGGCCGGGTCGCGCAACGGCCCCTCGACCAAATGGTTCATCAGCGCAATGGCAATATAGGCCATCAGAAGGCTGGCGATGGTTTCGTTCACACCACGGTAGTGGCGCAGCGCGCCAACCGCACCAATCCATATCGCGCCAATCGCCATGGCGGTGAGCAACATAACAGGTAGCCCGACCAAAGCGGGCGCGTCGAACAACATTGCCCCTGCAAAACCCGCGCCGACCCCGCCAAGCACGATGGCCCCTTCCCCGCCGATCACCACAAGACCTAAACGGGCCGGCAAGGCCACGCACAACGCGGCCAATAACAACGGCGCCGTGCGGGACAGGGTGTTTTCCCATGAGAACGCCGTACCGAACCCGGCACGGTAGACCAGCGCAAAGAAATCCACCGGAGATTTGCCTTGTAACAGCAAAAACAGGCTAAATGCCCCGAAGCCTGCAAGCAGCGCACCGATGGGCAAAGCTATCGCTTCGCTTCGGCGCGCCAGCCCCGCAAGGCCGAACCAAGGCTGGGCTGACCTCGTGTTTTCTGAGACAGACAGGGTCATCTTAGCGGATTAAGAGGTCGAACCGATCACGCCCTCAACCAGATAATCCATGCTTTCGAGTGCAATATCATCCTCGGCAAAACCTTCTCCATCCGCTGCGATAACAGCGCCCGTGTTGTCTTTCAGCGGTCCCTTGATGGCGGTGAACCCGCCCGCCATAATCTCGGCTTTCACGGCCTCGAATTGCGCCCGGGATGCATCGGACACAGCCGGGCCCAAAGGCGACATTTTTATGAAGCCATCGGCCAGGCCGCCGCGCACAAAATTGTCGATGGTGCCGCCGTCCAAGACAGTCTGCACCATACCCGTATAGACACCCGCCCAGTTCCATTCGGCACCGGTCAGATACTTCTCCGGCGCAAGCGGCGATTGATTCGCATGATACCCGCAGACAAAGCAATCGCGCCCGGCGGCAGTTTCCATCACCACCTTTGGCCCGTCCACATGGCAGGTGATCACATCGCAACCGGCATCCGCCAGGGCGTTTGTGGCTTCGGCCTCTTTGACGGCCAGCGACCATTCACCGGTAAAGATGACCTGACAGGTAATTTCAGGATCGACCTGACGCGCCCCCAGAAGGAATGAGTTGATGTTGAGAAGGACCTGCGGGATCGGTTTGGCCGCGACAAACCCGATTTTCTTGGTTTTTGTCGCGTGTCCTGCGGTGATGCCATTCAGGTATTGTCCCATGCCGATATAGCCAAAGTATGAGCCAACATTGGTGGGCATGCCTTCTGTCCAAAGGCCCGCGGCATGTTGGAAGCGGACATCCGGGTGATCTGGCGCAACTTCAAGCACATGTGGGTCGAAGTACCCGAATGATGTCGGGAAAAGCAGCTTGGCGTCGTCGAAATTGATCATCGATTCCATTGATTTTTGCACGTCGATGGTTTCGGCCACGTTTTCTTCCTCGACCACCACGACGCCCTCCATCGCCTTTACGGCGGCGGCACCTTCAGCGTGCGCCTGATTGTAGCCAAAATCATCTTTTGGACCAACATAGACAAACCCAACTGATAAAGGGCTATGCGAGCCTGCAAAGCTCAGGTTTGGGACCGTTGCAGCACCTGCGACGGCGGCTGTTCCTTTGAGAAAGCGACGGCGGGACAGGGATAGAATTGGCATGAAAGAAGCTCCTTTTACGCAAATGGACAACCGAGCATCACACAATTCGTGCGGTGCCCGACCACGTTTGAAAAAGAAGATGGCTGGAAATGAACGCTGTTGTCTTCTGCTATTAATTCAGCATTCCGGTGCAAAAAATGCATCACGCCTGCAGGGCCTTATTGCGCAGCGAGCCCCTCAAGCGCGGCTACCAACTGCTGCCCGAATTTTGCTGAGGCCACAGGCAGCGCGCGCCCCTTCATTTGCCCAAGCAGCAACTGGCCCGGCCGGACGTCGCGTTCTGCGAGCGGCCTATGCCCAAACCCGGCTTGCGCCGGTGCCTTCAGGCCAATGGGGATCTGGAAGCCCACCGCGTTTTCCTGCGTGACGTAATGCCGGATCAGATCGAAGGATTCCGTTTCCAAGGTTGGCGTTAACGTGCGTCCGATCGCCGTCGCGGCAAGCTCCAGCAAATTGCGCACTCCGTAGGCGGTAGTTGGCAAAACAAGGTTATGGTTCAGGCAATCGCGCAGCCGCAGGGTCGGTGTATCCCCAAGCGGGCTATCCGCAGGATACACCGCGTGGACCCGTTGCGGCAGCGCATAAAGCACATCAAATTCAACCAGATGAACAGGTTCAAACACCAACGCCAGATCGCTGCTGTAAGTAGCGAGGTCCCGCTCCGCCTGCGCGCGGTCGCGCACATTGATTGAAAAGGTGACGCCGGGGTGATTGGCCCGATAAATCGCAATTTGCTGAGGCAGAAAATACGGCAACAAGGCTTGAGAGCAGGCGATAGAGATATGGCCGCGCCGCTCTCCCGAAAGATCCGAAACCTGGCCTTGCACGCGGGCGAGGTCGGTGCGTTGCAGACGGATGTGTTGCATCAGCAATTCACCCGCTGGGTTGAGGCGCATACCGCGCGGCAAGCGCTCAAAGATGGGCCAGCCAAATTCCTGCTCGAACCCCTGAATTCGCCGGTTGAGCGCTGAGGCGGTCAGATTTGTGTCTTCTGCAGCTTTCCGGATAGAGCCCGCGCGCACAACTGCCTCAATCAGCTCGAAGGTTCGTAAGTATCTCATAAAGCTTAACTTCCCCAAACAGATGCATTTTTTGCACCAGTTATATTCTTTTATAGCATTAGAAGTGAACGCCTTTCCATAGCAACCTTTCGCGGAATGCGAGTCGCTCGACGCGCCAACAACAGTGAGGGGTTCATATGACCAGACAATCTTCGAGAAGAAACTTCCTGAAAATGAGCGCTGCTGGCGCATCGATACTGCCGTTCCTGCGCGCGATGCCCGCCGCGGCGCAAGGCAATGACACGCTTGTTGTGGTGACGGGAGCCACGATCAACAGCCTTGACCTGCATCGCACCGGGACCAGCCGGGCATCGTATCAGGTGGGGATCAATTGCTATGACCGTTTGCTGACGTTTGGGACGAAAGAGGTGCCGGGCAACGGGCTGTCGTATGACTACACGGTCGTCGAGCCTGAGCTGGCCGAAAGCTGGACCGAATCCGAGGATGGCATGACGCTGACCTTTAAGCTGAAGCCGAATGCGACGTTCTGGGATGGGCGCAAGGTGACAGCGGCAGATGTAAAATGGTCCTTTGACCGCGCGGTATCCGTGGGCGGCTTCCCAACCGTGCAGATGAAGGCTGGCGGTCTGGAGCGGCCTGAACAGTTCATAGCCGAAGATGAAGAGACCTTTGTGATCAATCTGGACCGTCCGTCCAAGTTGACTATTCCCGATCTGGCCGTGCCGGTGCCGTACATCATCAACTCTGTCGAGGCTTTGGCCAATGCGACCGATGATGATCCGTGGGCACTGGAGTACCTGCACACGACACCCGCCGGGTCCGGGGCCTACAAGGTTGCCCGCTGGAACCCCGGTGAGCAGTTGGTCTACGAGCGCAATGATGACTGGGTGGGCGGCCCACTGCCTGCCGCCAGACGGGTGGTTATTCGCGAAGTGCCAAGCCCCGCCACGCGGCGCGCGCTCATTGAGCGCGGTGACGTGCAGGTTGCCTTCAACATCCCCGACAAGGACGCCGCCGAACTTGCAGATACGCTCGACGTGTTCTCGACCCCGGTGGAAAACTGCATTCACTGTCTGTGCCCGAATTTCGCGTTCGAGCCCTTTCAGGACCCGGACGTGCGCAAAGCCATTGCCTATGCGGTTCCCTATGAGGACATTTTCCAAGCCGCAGCTTTCGGTCGAGGCCTGCCGCTTTGGGGCGGCTCGGAAGAGATCACTGACACCGCATGGCCGCGCAAGACGCAGTATTTCACCGATCTGGAGAAGGCCAGGGAACACATGGCTAAATCCAGCTATGCGGACGGGTTTGATGTGCCTTTGTCGATCAGCCTTGATCTGGCCTCATGGATGGAGCCAACGGCTCTGCTGGTGCAGGAAGCCCTTGGCAAGATCGGGATCAACGTCACCATCGAAAAGATCCCCGGTGCCAACTGGCGCACCGCTGTGCTGGTCGAAAAGCGCCTGCCGCTGCACCTTGAAAATTTCGGCGGCTGGTTGAACACGCCGGTCTACTACTTCTTCTGGGCCTACAAGGACGGGCATCTGTTCAACTCCTCCAACTACCGAAACGAAGAGATCGAAGCGTTGGTGGATGCAACCCTGCACATGCCCATGGATGATCCGGAATATGCCCCGCAAATCAAGCGCATGTTCGAAATTGCGTTGGACGAGTTGCCGCGCATCCCGCTGTATCAACCGGCACTGAACGTGGCCATGAACGGGGCGGAAGGCTATGAGTTCTGGTTCCACCGCCAACTTGACGCCCGCGTGTTGAAAGCGGTCTGAGCATGCTGGCTTCATCCCCCCGGTTGCGCGCAATTCTGTTGCGCGTGGCTCAGGCTGTTCCGGTAGTCATCGGCGTTGTGGTGATAAGCTTTCTGCTGACGCGCGCGCTGCCGGGCGATCCTGCCGTCTACTTTGCAGGAATTGCCGCGGATGAAGCTTCGATCGAGGAAACGCGCGTGGCAATGGGCCTTGACAAGCCCCTGCCCGCGCAATTCTTTTTTTATGTCGGTGATCTTTTACAGGGCGACCTGGGTCAGTCGCTGTCCAGCGGGCGGCCGGTGGCGACCGACCTCGCGAACCGCTTGCCAGCCTCGCTGGAGCTGACACTGACCGCCTTGCTCCTTGCTGTGGTCATTGCTGTGCCATTGGGCATTCTGGCCGCCACACGCCCCGGCACGTGGGTGGATCATCTTTGCCGGGTTGTTGTGACCGCCGGCGTGTCGCTGCCGACATTTTTTACCGGCATCCTGCTGATCTACATCTTCTACTATATTCTGGGTATTGCGCCGTCTCCGTTGGGCAGGTTGGACTTTATCTACCTGTCGCCGGACCATGTGACCGGCTTTTATCTGATTGACGCGGCCCTGATGGGCGATTGGGAGACATGGCGCGGGGCGGCCAAACAATTGGTCCTGCCCGCTTCAACCCTTGCATTGTTCACACTTGCCCCGATTGCCCGCATGACCCGCGCTGCGATGCTGACCGCGCTGTCGTCCGATTTCATCCGGACCGCGCGCGCCGCGGGGCTTTCGAACCGCGCAGTGCTTTACCGCTACGCCTTTCGCAACGCGTTGCTGCCAGTGGTGACGACGCTGGGCATGGTGTTCTCTTTTGCGCTTGGTGCCAACGTGCTGGTCGAAAAGGTCTTTGCCTGGCCCGGTATCGGGTCCTATGCGGTCGAGGCGCTGGTGGTCTCCGACTATGCGGCTGTGCAGGGTTTTGTGCTGGCCATGGCGCTGTTGTTTGTCGCGCTGAACCTCGTGATTGATCTGCTCTACACCGCCATTGATCCGCGCATCGGATTTGATGCGCAATGAGTGACATTACCCCCACCAATCTGCCCCGCCAGAAGGGTACTTTGGACCACGTGGTCTACGTACTGCGCGCCAACCCGGTCACGCTGATCGCCTTTGGCATGTTTGCCTTTCTGATCCTCTCTGCGATTTTTGGCCCGGCATTGGTGCCATACGACCCGTTGGCGACCAATGCCAGCAACGCTTTGCAACCACCGTCATGGGCGCATTGGTTTGGCACTGACCAAATCGGGCGCGATGTATTCAGCCGGGTGATCGTGGCGACGCGGCTGGATCTGACGATCTCTGTGGCCGCTGTTGCGATTTCTTTCGTGGTCGGCTCGATCCTTGGCTGCATCGCGGGCTATTGGGGGGGCTGGCCGGATATTATTCTGAACCGTTTTCTCGACACGATCATGGCCTTCCCACTGTTTGTGCTTGCGATGGGCATTGTGGCCGCTCTTGGCAACACGGTCGAAAACATCATCTACGCCACGGCGATCATAAACATGCCATTCTATGCGCGCCTTGTGCGGGCCGAAGTCAACATTCGCCGTGATGCCGGTTTTGTGCGCGCGGCCAAACTTGCGGGAAGTTCGGACATCCGGGTATTGGCCACGCAGATTTTCCCAAACGCTCTGCCACCGATGATGGTACAGGTGTCACTGAACCTCGGCTGGGCGATCCTGAATGCGGCCGGTTTGTCCTTCATCGGTCTGGGTGTCAGCCCCCCCACAGCCGAATGGGGCATCATGGTGGCTGAAGGCGCGAACTTCATCGTCTCAGGCGAATGGTGGCTGGCTGTTTTTCCCGGCCTGTGGCTGATGTTCGCAGTTTTCACATTTAATCTGCTGGGCGACGGTCTGCGCGACATCGTCGACCCCCGCAAAAGGACGTGACCGGATGCTGAGTGTCAGAGACCTGAGCGTCATGTTCCAAACGAGGCGCGGTGAAGTAGCCGCTGTGCGCGGTGTCAGCTTTGATGTCGCTAAAGGCGAAATCCTTGGCATCGTGGGCGAAAGTGGCTCGGGAAAATCTGTCACGTCCTATGCCTTGATGCGTATTCTGGACGCGGGCGGCAGCATCAAAGCCGGCGAAGCCGTCTATTCAGGCATCGATCTGCGCCGGGCGGCAGAACGCGATATGCGGGACATTCGTGGCCGTGAGATTTCGATGATCTTCCAAAACCCCCGCGCGGCTTTGAACCCAATTCGCAAGGTGGGCCACCAGATCGAAGACGTGCTGCGCCAACATGCCCGTGCCACACGCTACGACTCGCGCGAAAAAGCGATCGCTGCCATGGAGGCGGTGAAAATCAAGGATGCCCAAGAGCGCTACAACGCCTATCCGTTCGAGCTGTCAGGGGGTATGTGCCAGCGGATCGTTTGTGCCATTGCGCTTGCCTGTAGCCCACGCCTGCTGATTGCCGATGAACCGACAACGGGGCTTGATATCACCACGCAAAAAGCCGTGATGGATCTGGTGCGCGACCTGATCCGCGAGCGCGAGATGAGCAGTATCCTAATCACACACGACCTTGGCCTCGCCGCGCAGTATTGCGACAGGCTGATTGTCATGAAAGACGGACTGATCGTGGAACAGGGTGATCCGGTCCGGATTTTCAGCCAGCCCGAGCATCCGTATAGTCGCAAGCTGGTTGATGCGACCCCACGGTCCGGCGCATCCGTGCGTGAGCTTCTGCCTCTCGAGACCCGCACGCAGGAGCCACATATTTTGCGATCTGACCAGCCTTTGATTGAGGTCTGTGATTTAGTTAAAACCTATGCTGGCAAGTCTGGCCCGGTGCATGCGGTCAAGGGCATCTCCTTCACCTTGAAAAAGGGCCAGTGCGTTGGGCTTGTAGGCGAAAGCGGTTGCGGCAAATCCACCACATCGGAAATTCTGGTGCGGCTGTTGGATCCAACCTCAGGACAGATCATCTTTGACGGTCAGGACATAGCCAAAACACCCGCGCGCGGTTTTGCCAAAGACCCAAGGCGCGCCGATATTCAGATGGTTTTCCAGGATGCCACCGACAGCCTGAACCCGCGCCACAGCGCCCGCCAGGCAATAGCGGAGCCGTTGCGGCATCTGGGCAAGATGCGCGGTGCCAGTCTTGCCGAACGGATTGAGGAACTGGCAGGGCTTGTCGGGCTTCCGCAGTCGCTGCTTGATCGTTTCCCTCATCAATTGTCAGGTGGGCAAAAAGCGCGCGTCGGGATCGCACGAGCAGTGGCACTGGACCCAAAGTTCCTGATCCTCGATGAGCCAACTGCGGCGCTCGATGTTTCCATTCAGGCGGTTGTCCTGAACCTGCTGGTTGACCTGCGCGCAAAGCTGGGGCTGAGCTATCTGTTTGTCAGTCACGACCTGCATGTTGTGCGATTGCTCTGCGACCATGTGATCGTCATGAAAGACGGCGAAATCGTCGAAGAAGGCCCGACCGTACAGGTGATGTCGCAGCCCAGAAATCCCTATACCAAATCCCTGATTGCCGCCGCGCCAAAACCACCCGAGCGGGCGCCAATCACAGATCAATTGGAGAAGACCGATGCTCAGCAATCTGCCCTTCACGATCAACGCGCTTCGTGAAGCCTATGCCGCAGGCACACGCCCGGCGGATGTGATTGACGAAATTTTCAATCGGCTGGACGCTGTGGGTGACCCGGGTATTTTCATCTTCCTGCGCGACCGCGAAGACCTTGTTGCCGAAGCAAATGCGCTTGGGGAATACGATCCGTCGGCACCACTTTGGGGCATTCCTTATGCCGCCAAGGACAATATTGACGTGTCTGGCATACAGACGACTGCAGGATGCCCTGCCTATGCCTATACGCCAGACCAGGACGCGTTTGTGATTGGGCAATTGCGCGCAGCGGGCGCGCTGATGATCGGTAAAACAAACCTCGATCAGTTCGCGACTGGCCTTGTCGGTGTCCGCACGCCTTATGGCGCGCCGCTTAATGCCGTCGACCCACAGATCGTGCCGGGCGGTTCATCTGGCGGATCAGGCGTGATTGTGGGGCACGGGATCGTGACCTTTTCGCTGGGGACAGACACCGCAGGTTCTGGCCGCGTTCCCGCCGCGTTGAACAATATTGTCGGGCTGAAACCCACTTTGGGGGCTCTGTCGGCCAGCGGCGTCGTTCCCGCTTGCCGCACGCTGGATACGGTGTCGATCTTTGCACTGACGGTGGATGATGCCTACAGGGCATTCGCCGTGGCCCGCGGTTTTGATGAAAACGATGCCTATTCCAAACCACTTGCGCATGAAGAACTGACCGAACCGGCCCAGCCTTTGCGGGTCGGTATCCCCGATGCGAGCTCTATCGAGTTCTTTGGCGACGCCGTACAGCAGGCCGCCTTTGAGCGGGATGTGGAGGTATTGAAAGGGCGCGGCGCCATTGTTACGCCGGTAGACTTTGAGCCCCTTTATGCGATTGCACGTATGCTTTACGAAGGTGCTTGGGTGGCGGAGCGGTATACTGTGATTGCCGATTTGCTGGCGACCAACCCGGACGCCCTGCACCCTGTGACCCGGCATATCATCACCCATGCCGAAAGCATGTCTGCTGCAGATGCTTTTACCGGCATCTATCGCCTGGCCGAACTGAAACGTGCAGCAGAGCCCATGCTTGACAGGCTTGACTTACTTTGCGTGCCGACGGTGCCGACCTTTTATTCGGTGGCCGATCTGGAGGCTGATCCTGTCACGCCCAATTCGAACAACGGCACCTATACGAATTTCGTCAACCTGTTGGATATGTGCGGCATTTCTGTTCCAACCGCGCCGCGTCGTGATGGGCGGCCGGGCAGCGTCACCCTACTGGCAGGTGCGGGACAGGACGCGCTTGTGGCCAGTGTGGCGCGCGGATTTGAACGCGATTGCCCCCGCATGATGGGCGCTACCCGGCACAAAGTGCCACCCCCCTCGCCTCTGCCTGCCGCGCGACCAGATACAATCGAGATCGCTGTCTGCGGTGCGCATATGAGCGGTCTTCCTCTCAACTGGCAACTGACCGATTTAGGGGCTACGTTTCTGCGTAGTGCCAAGACAACATCAAACTACAAGTTCTACGCCTTGGCGGGGGGACCTCCCGCGCGCCCCGGTCTATTGAAAACCGGCGGATCGCATGCGGGCGCAATCGCGCTTGAAATCTGGAGCCTGCCGACATCTGCCTTCGGGACTTTCATGGCTGGCATACCCGCACCGTTGGGGATCGGTACCATTGATCTGTCCGACGGGACGGCAGTGAAAGGGTTTTTGTGCGAACCATCCGGATTGGACAGCGCCACGGACATCACGAAGCTCGGCGATTGGCGCGTGTTTCTGGCGCAGCAAAGTGAACCGGCATGACCTCGCGCGTGGAACAGCGTCTGAAAGAGCTGGGACTTGAGCTGCCTCCGGATTGGACGCCGCGCGGGCAGTTCCTGCCGTTTCGCCGCGACGGCACAACCGTTTACCTGTCAGGCCAGATTTGCGAATGGGACGGAGCGGTCACACATATCGGCCCCGTCATGGACACAGCCGAGGGTATCAAAACTGCCCGCGAGGCCGCCGAGATTTGCGCTTTGAACCTGCTCTACCGACTGCGGGACGCCTGCGACGGAGATCTGGACCGTGTCGACGTGATTTTGCGCCTTGGCGGCTTTGTTAATTGCACGTCCGGCTTTGGCCAAAGTCCGGCTGTGATCAATGGCGCAACCGAGTTGTTCGTCGCCCTTTTTGGTGAAAACGGGTGGCACGCGCGCACGGCCGTCGGCGTGTCTGGCTTGCCGGGCAATGCGATGGTTGAGGTCGATGCTATTGTCAGATTAAAGTGGTAGCTGCGGCGCTGGAATTTTGGGCGCGTGGTGTTCCAATTGCGCGGCCACTGCAAGAACGAAAAGGTCCTGACCGGGATGGGCCGCAAGCATAACTGAACGGGGCCGTGATACTGCATCAAGGCCCCATGGCAAGCAGATCAGTGGCCCACCAAATACTGTCCATGGTGTCAGCCAATCCTGAAAACCGGTGGTCCCGTCAATCAAAGGTGCGCCTTCAGGGACGGGCAGCGTCAGGATCAGGTTCGTGTGCTTCATCGCATTCCAAAACGATACACGCGCGTCGTTCAAGACACGCCACGCTGCGGACAAGGCACTGTCATCCACATCACGCCCCGCCTCCAGGCCCGCTCGAAACTTGGGTTGCAGTAAGTGGGCCTTGTCATCCAACAAGGCGTGATGGGCCGCGAACGCCTCGGCGCACATAACAGTTCGATGGGCGCTGACGACACGGTCCAGATCGCAAGGCAGGGTGCAATGCGTCACGTCTGACAGGCTGCCAAGGGCGGCCCGTGCGCCGACCAGCGCTTGAAACCAGTCGGACGGCACATCAACGTCCGTGTTCCAAAGCCCGCAGATGACCTTCGGGTCGCGGGGATCGACTGAAGCAACACGAGGTGCAATCACTTCGAACGTGCGCTTGGCTAAGCTCACATTCCGGGCGATGATGCCGACAGTATCAAAGCTGCGCGCCAAAGGCGTCACCCCGTCCATGGGCAAAAGTCCCGCGCTCGGCTTGAAGCCTACGACGCCACAATAGGCAGAGGGCCGGATCAGTGACCCGGCGGTCTGGGTGCCAAGTGCAATGTCAATGACACCTGCCCCAACTGCCGCGCCAGACCCGCTGCTGGAGCCTCCGGGAGAACGCGCCAAATCATGCGGGTTGCGGCACGGCGTAGGATCGGTGAAAGCAAATTCCGTCGTGGTCGTTTTGCCTATGATCTGCGCGCCTGCACCGCGCAGGCGCCGGACGACCATCGCGTCATGTTCTGCAGGCATCGCATCTGCACAGGCAGCGCTTCCGTTTCTTGTTGGAAGCCCTCGAACGTCGATGATGTCTTTGACACCAATCAACAGGCCGTCCAAAGGTCCTGTCTCAGCAGGCGCATCAGATAGCGCAACAAAGGCGTTGATATGCCTGTCCCACTCTTGCAGAGAGCCTGTCATCACACCTCGCGCGCCACGCCAATCAGATGATCGCGTGAAATCAGAGCTTCCAACTCTGCAAGCTTGTGCTTGGCCAGATCAGATGGCGGTTCGGGCAAGACCAGATAGCGCATGTCTGCATTGCTGTCGTGGACATCCAACTGAACCTCCATCGGCAAATCCAGCCCGAATTCTGCCAGAACGCGGCGTGGCTCCCGGACAGATCTGGCGCGGTAGGCTTTGGAAATGTACCACGAAGGCGGCTGCCCCAGAATAGAGCGCGGATAGCACGAGCACAGGGTGCAAGTGATCAAATTGTGCCGGGAGGGCGTGTTTTCGACCACGATGATGCGGGCCTCAGTGACGGGAATGTCCAGTTCCTGCACCGCTGCGCGACCGTCTTTCAGCAACCGCTGCTTATAGGCGGGGTCGGTCCAGGCCTTAGCCACCACTTTTGCCCCCAGATGGATGCCTGGGCTTTCGAGCCTTGCAATCGCCGCCGTCACTTCATGGGCGGTGAGCAACCCCTTGGCTATCAGCACGCTTTGCAGTGCGTCCACGATGATCTGCGCCTCGGTATTGCCGGCCCCATCTTCGATCACCAACGCTTCGTGTTCTTCGTGATGATGATCATGAGGCATTGGAATTCTCCTTTTGTGGGGCCAGCCAATGGTCGTAGATTTCAATAATCAACCGGTCTTGTGGACCATGGGCCTCATCCGGCCAAAGCGTGGTTTGGGCAAAGGCCACACGGTAGAGGTCAACCGCCGTGCCGCCGGTGTTTCCCACAGCGAGATCTTCGGGGTTCAGGTACGTTCCGCAATACCCGACGATTTCGCCTGTCTGTTGGCGGATATAGTGGGGAATGCGCACATGTCCGGCTTTGCCAAGCGCCAGCACATGCACAAGATCGCCGTCGCAAAATCGGGTCATTCGGGACCAGACGGGTCGCGCCACCGGTCGCGTCCTGACGCAACAGCGGTGTCCAACTCTTCGCGCGAGATGATGCCCTTCTCGACAAGAATATCCGTCATGGCCTCAAGCCTGCGCCGGTAAAACGAAAGCTGGTTGTATTTTTCAATGCCAAAGCTTTCGAACCCGCGCCGCACCTCGTCAAGGGACACAATGCGGCGCGTTCCATCCCCTAAAAGGCTGCGGATAGCCTCAACCTGTTTTTCCCAATGGAGCCATGGCAGTTCTACTTTTGGGATGTCACCAGCCGCGTCGCCGCCAACATCATGATAGCCCCGCGGACCTTTGTCGCTTGCCATAATAACCTCTTTTGGGATGCAGGATGATATGACCCATGTGGTGTAGGCAAATGCTATTTTTTCAGCCCAGCGGTGCAAAAATTGAACCAGTCACCGATCGGGGGCATGTTTTGACTGGATAGGAAGGTCAGCCAACGGCAGGCGAAGGCTGGATCTCGTGAGCAACCGATCACGCGCGAATTGGCCGAGTACCTTGGAAGGCGTTAGATATGTTGCCGCCGGGCTGTGAGTGGTTGTTTCCCTCACCAGGAAGCGCAACCGGCCACGTCCATACGATCCGAAAGGCCTTTCGCCGTTCTGCTGAACGCGCTGGCCTTGATCCCAACCAGATCACCCCTCACACTCTTCGACATACGGCGGTGACGCATCTGGTTCAGGCGGGCGTTGACCTGCCCACAGTCCAGCGCATTTCCGGTCACAAAACGTTGTCTATGGTTGCGCGCTACGCGCATCAAAGCGGCTCGCACATTGAAACAGCAATGGATCGGCTAGAAGGGCGAGTTAGTGCGGCAAAAGAAGACAACATTCGCCAGCTAAAGCCGAAAAGTTCGGCCTGATTACACACGAATTACACGTACACTTGAACGCCCCACACCAGATCGCATCTAATCTATTGATTTTTATGGTGCCCGGGGGCGGAATCGAACCACCGACACGAGGATTTTCAATGCGCGTCAACAGGCCATAACATAATGAAAAGACAGGTATCGCATCATAATGTGCTATTGTTGTGTTAACTCGACCATCGACACGCGGACCACAAATGTGGGCATGGAGCAGCGGACGGTACGATCATCGACACGCGGATTACGTAGGTAAACTGATACGCTGTAGCGTAAATTATTGACAAATACGCCAAAGCGTATATTTACCTTCCATACGCGTTGGC
>JBGCEG010000085.1:0-9524 GCA_045106135.1 Roseobacter sp.
CTCGAATACTGTCTTTTTGTCGACGGTTTTTTTGGCGACACAACGTAAACCAAACTTGAGGGCGGTTTTTGGGTGGAAAACTACAGCCTTGCAGTTTCAAGCGAGGTTCAAAGCTAACAGTCCGGTGGGAGTGCCGCGCGCAGCGAATTTTCGGATCTGACCTTTGAAATGTCTTTTGATGATCGGTTGGTTGCCTTTCGGACCTCTGCAACGGACGGTACGCCTTTGTCGGGAGTGCGCCTTGTCACCGCACGCAGTACTAAGAATGAGCGGAAAAAGCTGAGTGAGCTTACACTTCTAGAAGCCACTATCACTGCCGTGTCGCAGAGCGCCGTGTCGAACGTCGAAGACGAGACAGATCAGTTTCGCATACCAGTGCATCGGCCTTCAGGCTTTCGAATTGAACAATACCGGCATGGTGAATGCGGCGGAGAGTTTCGCGTACGATCTGGTCAAAAAAGAACCCTTTGATCCTGACAGTACGCCTGACCGCGTTGCACCAGCCGATCTGTGGCCCGACAGTTTCGGCACTAACCACGCAACCTACTACATGTTTGTCGACGGTATTAACGGCCACGCGGTCACTCCACGGCTTGAAGGCGCGTTCAGGCTCAGTGATTTCCAGCTTTCGATGACCATTGATGGCGTAGCTGATTTTAGCACTGTGATGGTCCGGGCAAAACTGGGGAATGCTGCGCTGAAGGTGGTGCAGACGATTGCAAAGGGTGAGACCATTGAATCCATTCGCATTTCTGCGCGGCGCAGTTGCCGAAAAAATGACTGAATTTGTCTGCTCTGCCGGGCTCTTCGTGATCAGAAATCCCGCAAAAAACCTTTGCGTCAATACTCGCAAAAGTAGACAGCTTGGCATTGGCTCTTGCCTCGCGTGTAGGTCAAGTTACATTCCTTAGTACCTTTGAAAAAGACGTCAATAAAATAAAAGGACAGATATTGTGAAATTTGGGTCATCCTTTTTGGTCGTGGTTTTGGGCCTTTTGGCGGCATCAACCGGAACCGCTCAGGACCTGTCGCTCGGCGAAGATATCTACAAAAGCCAATGCCGAAGCTGTCACGGCCCGACCGCGAAGGGGATGGCGAGCTATCCAAAACTTGTGGGCCACCCGGCGGACTATTTGACCGACAAGCTGAAACGATACCGCGCGGGTGAAAAGATCGGGCCGAACACGATGCTGATGGCCCCAAACGCACAGAACCTGTCGGATGCGGATATCGCGAGCATCGCGGCCTTCATTACATCATTGGAGTGACGCGAACCTCGTAACCAACGCAGACCCGGCGCAGATAAAACAAAAGCGCACAAGTGCTACGCCGGACTGACAAGAGGCATGTTGATTAACGAGTACATCACCGTTTTCGAGCGGGAAAAAGCAAACATCTTGGGAGGATATTATGCTTACTCACCACCGAAACTGGGCTTTGGCCTTTGCTGCGACCTTGTGCATGGGCACAACGGCAGCCTTGGCTCAAAACACGACAAGCCTGTCGCACACACTGGTTCTGGAGAATCTGGAAAACCCGTGGGACATGGCGTTCCTTGACGATGGAACCATGTTCTATACGGAAAAATGCAAGGGGCTTTCGGTCCTGATGCCCTCTGGCGAGACCAATGCGCTTTATGGGATGACAGGCACCTCAGGCTACGCTGCCAGCGGCGATGATCTGTTTTGCGAAGGGCAGGCGGGCATGATGGGGGTCGCTGTTGATCCTGATTTCGACAGCAACCGACGCATCTACGTATATTCGACTTCTAACATGTCAGAGCCGCATACCAACAGACTGATGCGTATGGTGGTGAACGACGATTTTACCGCCGTGGCGGAGCGGACGGACATCGTCGACGACGTTCCTTACAAGATGGCTGCGTCGGATCATCCCTTTGGGGGACCGGGGGCGCATAATGGCGGTCGCGTCCGCTTTGGCCCGGATGGATACATCTACCTGACAACCGGGGATACCCACAACGGTATGGTGCCGCAAAGCCCGACGATGATGGGCAGCAAGGTCATTCGTATCGACGGCACCGGCACAGCAGCGTCAGACAACAGCCCGCCCGTCGGGTTTGACAAACGCACCTATACCTATGGTCACCGCAACGTGCAGGGCATCGCGTTCCACCCCGGTACAGGCAAGGCCATCACGGCAGAGCACGGGCCATGGCATTCTGATGAAATTACAGTGCTGCGCAATGGCGGCAACGCGGGCTGGGATCCGCGCCCGAACATGGGCGTTCGTGGGGACTGTCCCGATAACTACTGCGGGTACACGCCAAACCAGATGGTTGGCCTGAACCGGTTCCAGCGCGCGGCCTACATGCCGATGACGGATTTTGAAACCTACCCCAGTGCGATGCCTCCGATCTGGAACAACAATGGCTGGTCGCAGGGCACTTCTTCGGCGGCGTTCCTTGAAGGTGAAGCCTGGGGCGATTGGGATGGTTCCATGGTCGTCGGCATCATGGGCATCGGCTTTGGCGGCACACCGCTCGGTCAGCGGATTGACGTGCTGCAATTGTCAGATGACGGCAATGAAGTTCTGGACGTCACCGAAATGACCCTGCCGATGGAGCCGGGACGCTTCAGGTCGCTGGTGTTTGGCCCGGATGGCAGCCTCTATGCCGCCATCGACGAGGGCATGATCCATAAGATCAGCCCCTGATAACAAGAGCGGTTGCGCTGCGATTTTAGCGCAGCGCGGCCGCGCTCTGGTCGGGGTCTAGTACCCAAGGATCAGCGTAACGGGGACTTCAAATTGCTGGTCATCGACCCTGATGACATGCATCCCATCCTGAACGCGCCAATCCGTATCTGTGCCCACACCCGACATCGTTGCACTCGCATGGGTGAATTCGCCGTGCGCGAAAAATAATGTGCGCGCGAACCCATTTGAGAAGCGCACAACGAGCGTCGCGTCGCCACCCGTGCCGCGTGCCACGAACCCATCACAGGTGCTGAGGCTTTCGCCGACCTCCTGAGCGCAGGCGACTGACCCTTTGCCGTCAAAGCGGCCCTTGCGCGCACGGGCGGGGCTGTCATCTTTGCCAACCGCAATCACGCCATCGGGACCCCGCGCAGGGGTCAACCTGTCGCGTCGCACATACCCCGTGGGTCCGTCGTGCAACGGGCGCACTTTGCACCATGCTGTGCGGGCTTCATCACGACATCCAAGCGAAGTCAGAACTGCGCCCGCGTGCAAAACCGCAAGGCTTTCGCCATCCTGCTGCGGGGTTTTGCGCAATTCAACGGCGGTTGCGTCGACATACCACCGGCGCGGCGCATCGTCTGACACCATGCTCTGTGCCGACGCCTCAACCACACTGGCAACCATGAACAGGAAAACGCAAGGCGCCATTTTCGTTACCTTAAGGTGCACCTTTGGCTCTCCTGACGTTAATACCTGGAAACCTGTCTAGCACTTTTTCCTATACCGGCCAAATGATCGCACCTGAGGCTTTCCTGTACCGCTCAGGTGCTTTGGCGGAGATTCCGCCATTGACTCATCCCGCACGGAAGTCCGACAAACGAACGCGTATTTAATGAGAGCCTCATTACTCTCGGTTGTGCGTAGAACCAGATCGCGCGCGGACAGAAGGAAACAACATGCAACAGGTATATCGGATGGTGGCCGTCTTTCTCTTTGCCTTGGTGGCGGCTCTTGGCACGTCGGCAAGCGCACAGGAGGCTGAGACCGCGACCACGCCGCCAGCATTGCCCTCCGCCGAAGACATAGATGGCATGGTTGCCCAGATGTCTGATCAGGATGTGCGCGCGGTCCTGCTTGAATACTTGCGGACAAACGCGCCAGACGCTGTGGACGCAAACACCGGGGCAACCTTTGTGGACCGGGTCGCCAGCACGTGGGAGGCGTTTACCCGCCCTGCAACCGACGCCCTGCACAAGTTACCTGTGCTGTTTTCTACGCAAGCGGAGGCGGTCTCAAATTTTACGGCCTTCTACAGCGATGCGGGCGGTGTCCTGACCTTGTTTGGCCTGATGGCGTTTGCTTTGCTCTGTGGGTTTGCCGCAGAGCTTGTGGCAAAACGCTATGTGCTGGCTCTGGCTGAGCCGCAGGACAGCACGCGCCAGAACCTGCGCGCAGCCCTGGGCTACCTGTTCAAGCGTTTCATGCGTGAAATCCTTGGGTTGATCGTGTTTTTCGTGATGATCCGCGTTGTCGGACGGTCGATCCTGACGCCTGATCAAATTGCTTTCGCGGGGCCCTTTGTCTTTCATCTGATCTGGTTGCCCCGGGTTGCGGCAGCAGCGATGCGCTTTGTTCTGTCACCGAAGCGGCCCGATCTGCGTCTGGTGGTTTTGAACGATAAACTGGCAACCTTCCTGCAGCGCGGGGTCATCGGGCTGGTGTTTCTCCAAGGGCTCACGCTCTTTGTGGTGAAGTTCAATACAACCTATGGCGTTGAGCCCGGCGCGTCGCGTATCGGCTTCTGGCTGGACCTGTCCGGGTACCTGCTGATCATCTACGTGGCATGGCAGGTCCGCGAGGGGTTGCGCACGATGATGCTGGGGGATGAGGCGGATGCAAATCAGCTGGACCGGTCTGTGTCGTGGTATTATCCGGCCTACGTGATGGTCGTAAGCGTCGCCATGTGGGCGTTGGTGACGACCCTCGCGGGAATGGAGATTTACGGGCCGCTGCTTGCCGGTGCGCACTACGTCACCTTGTTTTTGTTACTTGCAACACCGGCATTTGACACCGCCATCCGGGGGCTGGTCGCGCATATGGTGCCAGACATGTCGGGTGACGGGCCAATCGCGGAACAGGCCTATAATTCCACCAAACGCAGCTATGTGCATATCGGGCGCGTGTTGGTCGCGGGCGCTGTCATCATGCTGATTGCGCGGGCATGGGACGTCGATATCGCAGGAGTGATACAGGATCGCCCGGGCTTGGGCGACAACCTCTTTGCCTTCCTTCTGACCTGTCTTGTCGGGTATCTGGCCTACGAGGCCGTGACGCTGTGGACAAACCGGCGGCTGGCAGCCGAAAAGACTGCCGCAAGCGGCGAAGGGGATCAGGAGGAAAGCGAAATGGGGGCCGGCCAGTCGCGCATGTCGACCGTTCTGCCCTTGATGCAACTGATCGCGCGGTCGGCGGTTGTGGTGCTTTTTGCCTTGTTGGCGCTTGGCAATCTGGGTGTTGATATCACACCGCTTCTGGCTGGGGCCGGTGTGCTTGGTCTGGCCATCGGCTTTGGTGCACAAAAGCTGGTGGCCGATGTGGTGTCGGGCATTTTCTTTCTGGTTGATGACGCCTTCCGCATTGGTGAATATGTTGACGTGGGCGATGTCATGGGCGCGGTGGAGCGGATTTCCATTCGATCCATGCAGTTGCGTCACCACCGAGGCGCGGTTCACACCATTCCCTACGGTGAAATTCAAAAACTCACGAACTTCAGCCGGGACTGGGTGATCGTAAAGCTCAAATTCACGGTCCCGTTTGATACCGACCCCAACGTGATCAAGAAGGTGTTCAAGAAGATCGGTCAGGAGATGATGGAGGTGCCAGAATTCAAGGATGACTTTCTGCAACCTTTCAAAAGCCAGGGCGTCTTTGACATTGATGATGTGGGCATGATTGTGCGCGGGAAATTCATGTCCAAACCGGGCAAGCAGTTCATGATCCGCAAAGAGATTTATAACCGGGTGCGCAACGCCTTTGCAGACGGCGGGATCGAATTTGCCCGGCGCGAAGTCCGCATTGCAACACCTTCCAGTGGCGGGGACGATGCGGAGATCACACCAGAGCAGCAAGCAGCGATCGCGGCGGCCGCGGCAATCGAAGCATCAAAACCCGCGACCTGAAACACCGGTGCCCCGCAAGATTTGACATTGCGGGGTACGGCTGCGGTTCAGACATGGGTAGCATTCTGAACGCGAAAGAGGTTTGCATCGCCAAAACCTGACCTCCGCAGACCTTTTGCGGGGGTTTTATCCGACAAATGTAGGGGCGAATAATCTGCCAGACGACATGGAAATTAATTTTTTGTTTTTTTGGCTTAAGGCCGCAAGAAGATAATCAATTGTAAATGTTAATGCTCCAGAAAGTTTCAGGAGGACGCTGCTAAAAGGTTAATCCAGGCGCGGGCAGGGCAGCCGTAACTGGCCAGACCCCGGTGCAATAGCTTAACGTTTTATGCGGCGGACATTAGAGACCGGGGGGTCGTAAAGAACAAAGCGAGCCGCCTGAATTACGTAACAAAGCATTGAGGACAAGAGCGACCATGGCCATAATTTCAACTGTCGGATCGGCGGGCGATACGTCGGCAGGGACCTTTACCGCTTCATTTACCATCGATCCGGTTGAATACGCTGGAAACTGGGGCGTTGAACACATCGGAGCGGCGGAGGCCTGGCAAGACAGCACAGGCGAAGGCATCATCGTTGCGGTGTTGGACACGGGTGTCGACTACGACCACACCGATTTGGATGCAAACATGTGGGTCAACGCCGGCGAAATCGTAGGTGATGGCATCGACAATGATGGCAACGGCTTTATCGACGATGTGAATGGGTGGAATTTCTCTTTCAGCGGTGAAAGCAACAACGTCAATGATGTGCGCAGCCACGGCACCCATGTCGCCGGTATCATCGGTGCGGAGGCAAACGGGCAGGGGACAGTTGGTGTCGCGCCGGACGCCGAAATCATGGCCGTCAAAGTCCTGGGCGATAACGGTGGCGGCACGTGGGAAGCGATCGTCGAGGGGATTGATTACGCGATTGAGAATGGCGCCAAGATCATCAACATGAGCCTTGGCGGGTCGTCTCTGCCCAGTTCCATTTTCGGGGCGGTACAACGCGCGCAGGACGCAGGTGTGATCATTGTTGCTGCAGCTGGCAATTCAGGGGGGGATCAGGCGCTGTACCCCGCTGCTTTGGCCGCTCAATTCGATAACGTCGTTTCGGTGGCCAACAGTACGCGAAACGACACGCTGTTCAGCACCTCAAACTACTCCATCGACGGGACAACCGTTGACCTGGCGGCTCCGGGCTCGAGCATTCTCAGTACAACACCAAATGACAATACGGGTTTGAAAACCGGCACCTCCATGGCGGCACCCATGGTGGCGGGCGCAGCCGCAGTCCTTTGGGCGGCGGTGCAAACGGCCAGCTACCGCGATATTATCGACGTCATTGAGAGCTCGGTGGACACTTTGGCGTCACTTGCAAAACCGGTGGCGACAAATGGCGTCTTGAACTTGTCAGAGGCGATGCAACTGCTCATTGAGCGCTACGCGCCGCAAGACCCCGTGAACGAAGCCCCCGCTCTCAGCCTTGAGGTTGCGGTCTCTGAACTGGCCGAAAACACGGCAGATGCCGGGTCCGTTTTGCTGGCGGATCTGGTGGTCACCGATGACGGGGTCGGGGTGACGATCCTTGCGTTAACAGGCGGTGATGTTGACGCCTTCGAGATCCGCGACGGGGCGCTTTATCTGCGCGAGGGTGTCTCGCTCGATTTTGATACCAAGAGCACCTACACCGTTGAAATCGCTGTGGATGATCCAGAGATCGGCAGCGGTGCGGAAGAAACGGTCACCTACACACTGACCGTTGCAGATGTGGATGACACGCCCGTGCCGGACCCGGAAGCCACGCCGGATATGTTTGGCGGTCTGAATTTCTGGTATGATACCTCAACGCTCGACGCGGGGGGCACTGCACGTCTGACGGACCTGTCCGGGCGTGCACCGGATGCCATATCGGACACGACCAGCCAATACGCCGAGGCAGGCGAAACGGGGCTGAGGTTCGATGGTGATGACGTCTACCAGATCGCCGATGACCGTGACCTGAACACCGGTAACCCTTACGACGGCAAGACGCTGACCTTTACAATGGAAACCGGCACCGACATTGACAGCCAGCAAATGCTGTATGAGCAGGGCGGCACATGGCGCGGGATATCCATCTATGTTGAGGGCGGTGAACTGGTCATGGCTGGCTGGAACCTGCGTGAACAGGTTTGGGGCGTCCTGTCGGTTTCAACCGATGTCTCAGCCGAGGAGCGCAGCACGATCTCGCTGGTTTTTGATGCGGCGGCGGGCACGCTCTCCGGTTGGAAAGATGGGGAGGTCTTTGGCACAATCGACGGTGCCGGGCTTCTCTATGCCCATAGCGATGATATCGGACTGGGGGGCGTAAAAGGTGCTACCCTCGCGGCGGACGGGTCGGTTGTGCGCAAGAACGATGCCTATTGGACGGGCGCTTTGTTTGAGGCAGCGGGTCATGGACGGGCGCTGACGGCGCTTGAAATCTCTGATTTGCATGCGGGTCTCAACAACAAATGGCTTCCCGAGCCGTTGCCCGCAGGTCCCGCTGCAAACACAGGCTACGGGGCTGAAAACAGCGACACGGATGCGGCCGGTGACAGCCTTTTGATGACCGGGGTCCTCGCGGAAAATGGCGGTACTGCCTGGACCGATGGCGACACTTTTCAGTTTACCGCAGACACGTCCAAAGACGCGTCTGTTGCTGAGGGGCAAGACAATTTTGATGAAGCAACGATGTCCGTAATTGCCATGGCGGCTTCACAATCTGATCCCAAGCATTCTGCCTTTGAGCCGGATGACCCGGTCGACCCGGTTGACGCTGTGAGCAATCCAGCGCTCATCAATCTAGATGACGCAGCACAAACGTATGTGTTCTCTGAAGACATGCAAGATTTTGCGGGTCGCTTCAGCATTTTGAACGAGGTGAACACCCAAGGGAACACAGGCCTTCAGGAAGCCGCAGGCGACAACTGGCTGACCTTTTCGGAGGATGGCGGCCTCACCGCACATGCGGAATTTGAGGCCCTCTACGCCATGGCACTGTCAGAGACTGGCGGCTTGCGGGTGCAACAAATCTCCGATGATACACTGCGGTTTGAAATCTCCAGCCAACGGGTACCAGACGTCGCCTATTTCCAAGGCGCTTTTGTCGAAGAGTTGCTGCTGAACTGGGACATGGCCTAACCTGAACCTGCCAATGATGCGCCAGACACAAAAGCCCCTTTGTCGACATGAAGCAGACAGGTTGAGGGGCCGCAGGTTGAGGGGCTTCGCGCCCAAGGGATGCCGCCTGTAGATGGTGTTCGACAAGTGCAGACAACACAGCAGACTGTATATCGCAGGCGCAAGCAGTATGGGACTTGACGCTGGGCAGGCTCATCCTGTCGGAGGCGCACGGAAAAACGACTGAGGCCTTCACGCCGTTAGGCCTGCAATGAAAATGTGCGACGCCAGTTTCACATCTCAAAACGTCGTGCTTGTCGCGTCTTGGCGCAGCATTGATCCGCGCAGAGGCGGTCGCCGATTGAGCCGACTGATGAACGCCGCCCCTTGTGCAACGTAATCGCGTTGCGGCGCTAGTGCGGTTGGTATTGGCGTCACCGTATCGCGGCTTTGTTGAGAGATGCTGGCGGCGAAATCGACGTGAGGCCGGGCGACAGGCTGCGGCGACGTGTAGTGCTCAAACTGCGCCCGAAACCATCAAAGAAACGGCGGCTCT
>JBGCEG010000086.1:0-3962 GCA_045106135.1 Roseobacter sp.
GCTGGGCGACACCGTTTCCGGTGGCACGATCAACGGCAGCGGCAGCCTCAAGCTACGCGCCACGCGGGTGGGCGACGACACGCTGCTTTCCGGGATCATCCGAATGGTGCAGGAGGCGCAGGGTGCCAAGCTTCCTATTCAGGCGCTGGTTGATCGGATTACACTCTGGTTTGTGCCGGTCGTTCTGGCCATTGCAGCTGTCACGGTCGTGATCTGGGTCTTTGTTGGGCCTGCCCCCGTGATGTCCTATGCGCTGGTCGCCGGTGTCTCGGTTCTCATTATTGCCTGCCCTTGCGCCATGGGTCTGGCGACGCCCACGTCCATCATGGTGGCAACGGGCCGGGCTGCCGAGCTGGGCGTGCTGTTTCGCAAAGGGGATGCGTTGCAGTCGTTGTCGGCCGCACAGATGATCGCGTTTGATAAAACCGGCACGTTAACCGAAGGCAAACCGGTGTTGAGCCGGTTTGTCGCCGCCCCCGGACAGGACCGATCTGCAGTTCTGCGCAAAGTCGCCGCGGTTGAGTCCCGCGCAGAACATCCCCTTGGCACCGCTTTGGTGCAGGCTGCACAGGACGAGGGGCTTGTACGCGGTGAGGCGTCGGCAGTGCAGGCGCAAACGGGTTTGGGCATTGCAGGCCACGTCGAGGGGACCCACGTCCTTATTGGGTCTGAGCGATTGATGCAGTCAGAAGGCATCGATCTTTCCGGTTTTGACGCCGCCGCGATGGACGCGGCCACCCTTGGAGAAACCGTATTTTTCGCCGCAATAGACAGCCAGGCCGCCGCAATGATTTGCATCACAGACCCGGTAAAGCCAAATGCCGCAGCGATTGTGAGGTCTTTGCACCACCAAGGCGTGGGCGTGGCTATGATCACGGGCGACCGTGCTGAAACGGCTGCAGCAATCGCCAATAAGATAGGAATTGAAACGGTGATTGCTGGCGTCATGCCCAGTGGCAAAGTGGATGCAATTGCTGATTTGCAAAAAACACATGGGCCGGTGTGCTTTGTTGGCGATGGGATCAACGACGGACCAGCTCTTGCGGCGGCGGATGTTGGCGTGGCTATCGGCACGGGCACAGATGTTGCGATCCAATCGGCGGATGTGGTGCTGATGTCGGGGGATTTGTCTGGGGTGGTCACGGCACGCCATATCTCAAAACAGGCGATGCGGAACATCCGGCAAAACCTGTTCTGGGCTTTTGGCTACAATACCGCCCTCGTGCCGGTGGCAGCAGGTGTGTTGTTTGCGCCCTTTGGCATCATGCTGTCGCCGATGTTGGCAGCAGGGGCCATGGCCCTGTCCAGCGTGTTCGTGCTGACCAACGCCCTTCGTCTGAAAGGGCTACGTCAGGCTGGGCTTTAAACCCTGTCTGCGAGATCCTTCAGCTTGAAATGTATCTTGTCAGAGCTGATGACAGCGTGCCGGACCAGACGGTCAAATTGCCGGGCAAATCCACGCACCTGATCGGCGCTGCTGACCACGAGGTACGCGCCCCCTATATAAAGCGCGACACGTTGATTGCCAAAGACTGTGAAGGGTGCGGAAAAGGTCTCAGTGCCATCATAGACGTGCAGGCGAAGTGCTGGGTAATGCGTGGCACAAATCTGCGCCATATGTGTCAACTGACCGTGGCACTTGTCTCTGTCGGCACCGCGCCAGAGACCGGTTCTGGCGGATAAGTCTTGCAATGTCTGAAGCGGCATTGCGACCTCAACATCCATATCATTCAGCGATATTCGTTCCAGTACGTTTTCGACACCGCCGCCGCGCGCGTCCTCAAGGTTGGATCTGTCTGATACATCGGGTGCCAGGCTGATGATATCAGGCAGGGTTGAGGGTACGGTTCTCAGTTTGAAACCTGCCGCCTCATTGCGCCATTGATCCAGTGGCGTCGAACCGTCTGCCTGTCTTTCTTTTTCGATCTGGACGCTCTCCGTCACCTCTTGGCGACCTTCCTGCGCATTTTCCAGACACAGTAGCCAGTCGACCGATACGCCGCTCACTGCAGCGATCCGGCGGAGCGTTTCTGCGCGCGGCAATCGGTCGGTGTCCGGGCTTAAAAACTGGCTCAGGGCAGAGCGGTCGATGCCAACAGATCGCGTGAAATGGCCCCGCCCCTGCGCATGAGAGGACACAACCTCGCTCAGGCGGTTCTTAAACAGTCGGGATAGGTCACGTTTGTCCACGAGTTTGAAAAGATAATATTTGTAGTGAAAGTACAACATAATTCGATGAGTGCTGCAAAAGTTATACTAGAGTTGCTGAAACACGCGCTTGTTGCCCCCCCCTGTCGCAAAGACTATGCGTCAGAACGCTTTAACGAAAGCAAGAGAGGGCTCCCTTGGTGCGTGGAACGATCAAAATCCAATGGCAAACAATGCTCGTTTGTCTGGGCTGCTACGCGGGTGTTACGGGCGCTACGTTTTATGCGGACACCCTTGGGTCTGGCCTTGCGGTTTTGATCCTGACGCTGGGTTTGACGCTTTATTCTTCCTTCAACCACGAAGTGCTGCATGGCCACCCCTTTCAAAACACATGGGCAAACACGGCTTTGGTGTTCCCGGCGATGGGACTGCTCATCCCGTATCTGCGGTTCCGGGAGACACATCTGGCCCATCATCATGACCCATCACTCACCGACCCTTATGACGACCCCGAAACCAATTACGTGGACCCGGCGGTTTGGCAAACATGGTCCGGCACACTTCAGACTTTGTATATGTGGAACAATACGTTGCTAGGTCGGATGCTGTTTGGACCGATGATCGGGCTGTTCGCATTCTACAAGGCCGATCTGCGCCAGATCAAAGCCGGAAACCGTGATGTCCTCTTTGCATATCTGTTTCACGCGGCCGGGCTTGTTCCGGTTGTTATTTGGTTGGCGATGATGAGTGAGATGCCGTTTTGGCTGTACGCGCTGGCCGTTTACCTCAGCCACTCCATCCTGAAAATACGGACATTTCTAGAGCATCAGGCCCACGAAAAAGCGCGCTGCCGCAGTGTTATCATCGAGGACCGGGGTCTTTTGTCGTTTCTCTTTTTGAAAAATAACCTGCATGCGGTTCACCACGCCCATCCGACCCTCCCGTGGTACCGACTACAGGGGTTTTACCGCGCGCGCCGCGATGCAGTGCTGAGGCGCAATGGGGACTACGTCTACCGGTCATACGGGCAGGTTGCGTTTCTTTATCTGCTGAAAGCCAAGGACCCGGTGCCACACAGCTTTGCAGTCAGACCCGCGGAAACGGCGACTAAACCGCAAAAATCCCGAAAAACAGCGCTGATATAAGCTATCATGGCTTGCAACTTGATCGATTGATCCGCTTTGATGCCACAACGCGACAGGGAAGGACCTATGAAAGACAGCCAAACCACACCGGTAGAACTGGACATTACGGGCGGCATTGCGACTGTTACGCTGAATAAACCGGAAACCCTCAATGCTCTGTCCGAAGAGATGCTCGCCGCCTTGCAAGGCGTGCTTGACGATATTGCTGTGAACACGGACGTCAAAGCTGTGATTTTGCGGGGCGCGGGCGATCACTTTTGCGCGGGCCACAACCTAAAGGAAATGACCGCCAGACGGGCCGATGCGGACAAGGGGTCAGAGTATTTCAACACGTTGTTTGCCACCTGTTCGCGGATGATGATGTCGATTGTGAACCTGCCACAGCCCGTCATTGCCGAAGTCAAAGGGATCGCAACCGCCGCCGGGTGCCAGTTGGTAGCGACCTGCGATCTGGCCGTGGCCAGCGATGATGCGCGCTTTGCCACATCCGGCGTCAACATCGGGCTTTTCTGCTCGACGCCGATGGTTGCGCTCTCTCGTAACGTGCCGCGCAAAAAAGCGATGGAGATGTTGTTGCTGGGGGAATTCCTGCCTGCACAACAGGCGGCGGACATGGGCCTGATCAACCGTGTGGTGCCCTTGGACGCTCTCGAAGACGCGGCGCGTCAG
>JBGCEG010000087.1:0-31493 GCA_045106135.1 Roseobacter sp.
ACGCCTTGCACGGCTTCCGGACTATTTTCAGCAGCTGGAAATGGAATCCAACGGCAAGGGCGTGCAGATGGATGGCACCCCGGTCGAGGTCTCTTCCGGCCCGGTGGTCTGGGGTGCTGCCGGCACCAACGGGCAGCACGCATTCTACCAGCTGATCCATCAAGGCACCGAAGTTGTGCCCTGCGAATTCATGGTGGCGGCCAGCGGGCATGAGCCGGACCTCGCGCATCATCACAAGCTGCTCTTGGCCAACTGCCTTGCGCAATCGGAGGCGCTGTTGCGGGGCCGCAGTCTGGATGAGGCCCGCGACAAGGTCCGGCATCAGTACGCCGGCTCCGAGCTGGAACGGCAGGCGCGGCACCGGGTTTTTGCGGGCAATCGCCCCTCCGTCACGCTGATCTACCCCAGGCTTGATCCTTTCACGCTGGGCCAGATTGTGGCGCTTTATGAGCATCGGGTCTTTGTCGAAGGCGTCGTTCTGGGCATCAACTCCTTTGATCAATGGGGCGTTGAGTTGGGCAAGGAACTGGCGACGTCCTTGCAGCCGGTCATTGAAGGAGAGGCCGCAGCCACAGGCAAGGATGGATCAACCGCAGCGCTTGTGGCTTACATCCACGCCCATCAAGACACCTGACATCAGTTTGGGCCTGCCTCGTTTCGTGCGCCGTCGATGGACGAAAAACGCTCTTTGACGTCTGGTGGGATTGGAAAGCGGCCTGACCCGTCCTGCTTGAGCAGGACCAGCACGCAATCTAACGTGGCGCGGGTCCGACCGTCCGCGACAATCTGTTGTTCCAGCGTAAAGGACGTGTTGCGGAAGGCGCTGCAGCAACAGGTGACCACGTAATTCTCATCCATCAGCATTTCTTCGCGGTAGTGGATTGTGCCGGACCGGATCACAATGCGCGGGCCATCCCCTTTGCCTGCGAAGCGCGACAGCCCCCAAAGTTGCGTGTATTTCACCCGCAACCGCTCAAACCACGTCATGTAGACGGCATTGTTGACATGGTTGAGCGCATCCAGTTCCGAAAACCGAACCTGATCGGCCATGGCAAGCGGTTGTGGCGGATTGATCCCGAGATCGAGTTGCGTATCAGTGTCCAGCGGTGTGTGATATTGAAGTCCCATTCGGCTGAGTTAGCCTGTTGTCTACGACCGTCAAAGGGTTGCAAGGGGGCGCGGCTATTTGCATCATCACGCGACCCGTATCCAAACCCATACGGTATCGCAGGGAGAATGGACCGCTGATGCTTGGCCAAATGATGTACAAACCGCTGTTAATCTCGGAATTGGTCGCGCATGCGGCGCGCTATCACGGGGACACTCAGATCATTTCCGTGTCGACCCAAGGCGGGGAGGAACGGACGACCTGGTATGAGGTCGAGCGCAATGCGCGCCAGCTGGGGTCCGCCTTGCAGGGTCTGGGTCTGCGCCCGCAGGCGCGATGCGCCACGATTGCCTGGAACAACCGCCGCCATCTGGAAATTTATTTTGGCACATCCGGTGCTGGATTTGTCTGTCATACCATCAACCCCAGACTGTTTCCGGAACAGTTGGTCTACATCATCAACCACGCCGAAGACGAAGTGTTGTTCATAGACAAGACGTTTGTGCCGCTGGTGGCCGCGATCCGTGACCAGCTTGAGCATGTAAAACATATTGTTTTACTCGAATCTGCGGTGGGTGAGGCGGCTGAAACGCTGCCCGGTGTGATTGCCTATGATGGTTTTCTGGCGCAAGGCGCGGCAGACTATGCGTGGCCGGTTCTGGATGAGCTGACGGCCTCCAGCCTGTGCTACACGTCGGGGACCACCGGAAATCCCAAAGGGGTGTTGTTCAGCCATCGGTCGACGGTTTTGCATGCGCTGGCCGCGTGCTCTGGCGATTGCATAAGCCTGTCTGCGGGCGATGTGGTAATGCCGGTTGTGCCGATGTTTCACGTCAATGCGTGGGGCATCCCTTATGCCTGTGCGCTCTCGGGCAGCAGTATGGTATTGCCGGGCCCCCATCTGGACGGGGCCTCGCTGGTCAACCGGATTGACGCGCACAGCGTCACAATCGCGCTGGGAGTGCCAACAATATGGCTTGGCCTGCTGACCGCCGCCGCAGACAGCGACACGACCTTGGCCAGTCTGGAGCGGACCGTTGTTGGCGGCTCAGCCTGCCCGCCCTCTATGATTGCGACGTTCCGGGAAACATACGGCGTCGATGTCATCCACGCCTGGGGCATGACAGAGATGTCACCCATCGGGTCCGTGAACAGACCCCTTGCCAAACATGCGCAGCTTGCACCTGAAGATCTGCACAGACTGCGTGAAAATCAGGGCAGGCCGCCTTTCGGGGTCGAGTTGGGCATTTTTGACAATGACGGGCAGCCGTTGCCGCATGATGGGGCCGCCCAAGGGGCATTAATGGTGCGAGGCCCGTATATTCTGTCCTCGTATTTCCACGGAACAGAAGAAGACACGCTGACGGACGGGTGGTTTGATACGGGCGATATCGCCACGCTTGACCCCAACGGTTTCCTGAGCGTCAAGGACCGCGCGAAAGACATCATCAAATCCGGAGGGGAGTGGATCAGTTCGGTTGATCTTGAAAACATCGCCATTGGCCACCCGCACCTTGCCGATGCGGCGGTCATCGGCGCCAGCCACCCGAAATGGGATGAGCGCCCGGTTGTAATTGCCGTCAAGGCGCAAGGCCAAGACCCTGATGAAAAAGATATTTTAGCGGCGTTCGAGGGTAAGATTGCGTCCTGGCAAATCCCCGATAAGGTCATTTTTGCACAGGCCTTGCCGCGCAACGCCACGGGCAAAGTGCTCAAACGCACCTTGCGCGAAAAATACGGAAATGTCCTGCTGGAGTAACCGCACGTTTACCGGATCGTGACACAATAAGCGTGGCAAAAAAGGCGCGTCGCGTTTGCATTCCGGCGTTTCACCGTTGCTAACCTATACGGGAATTTGCACTATTTTACTCGCGCGGTTATGCGCGGGCCTCACGGAGATCGCTATGCGTTTCGCACTGTTCTGTATTTGCTTGTTGCTTCCATCGGCAGTCCTGGCGGGGCCTGATCGGGTGTCTGTTTTGTTGGGCACCCAACACTTTGGCGCAACCCGCGAGTTTCAGGAAGTGAACCCGGGTCTGTTTTTGACATGGGAAGGCCAACTGGATTACAGCGTCGGCCTTTTTTACAACAGCTACGAAGATATCTCACCCATTGCGACCGTGGCAAAAGACTGGGAAGTCGCGCCGGGGCTGGAATTGGGTGTCTTTGCCGGTCTTGCCATTTACCCCGGAGAGGGCGATCAGTTTCGCCTGTCTGCCGGTGATCTGGTGCCCTTGATTGGTCTGCAGGCAACCTACGGGAACTTTTTCGCACAGTTCATCCCGGCAGACGGCGATTCTGTTGACAGTGTTCTGGCCGTTGGCCTGACCTTTGAACTGGACTGACAACACGCCTGTGGGCCGCGCGCCCTGACGTAGAACGCTGAATTCGGAAATACGCTGCGCGGTCTTTTCCCGTTAACTCGTACGGCGCATTGCCACGATTTGAGGCATCGCACGGCGGTGCTGTCCTCACGCAAAATCTGCTGCGTGCCCACTGCGATGGTGTTTTTTGTAAATGGGACCCGACGTGCGACGTGATCTGGTTGAGACAGGCACAACGTGCTTTGATCTCTGGGCTTCCTTCCTCCCATCAGTGCGATGACGTTATTTTCTCACGGATTCCACTGGTCCCTGTTAGCGCTCGCGCCTAAACTCCGACTTGGAACAACGGGGAGGACCCATCATGCAATTGACCTTTAATCAGAGGGGCCAAAAGTGAGCGCTTTGGTGCACGACGATGTCCTGCTGGTCGGCACCGGTGCGGACTCTGTGGCGCGGGACTTGTTTGATCTGGCGCAGCAGCAGCCTTTGATTTGCCCGCATGGGCACACAGACCCCGCATGGTTTGCTGAAAACGCAGCCTTTCCCGACCCGACAAGACTGCTTGTGACGCCGGACCACTACATAACGCGCATGTTTGCCAGTCAGGGCATGTCGTTGTTGGATTTCGGCGTGGCGCAGCAGGACGGCACCGTAACCGATGACACAAGCCGTCAAATCTGGCGGCGGTTTGCCGAGAATTTCCACCTGTTTCGGGGCACGCCCACGCGGCTTTGGCTGGATATCACCTTTGCACGTCTGTTTGCCTTGACGGAGCCGCTTTGCGCCCGCACGGCGGATGCGGCTTTTGACCAGATTGCCGATTGTCTGATGCAGCCGGGCTACCGCCCCCGCGCGCTCTATGACCGGTTCAACATCGAGGTGATCGCCACCACGGATGCTGCTCTTGACGATCTTGGCCACCATCAGGCCTTGCTCCACGAGGCATGGACCGGACGGGTGGTCCCCACATACCGTCCTGATCAGATAAGCGACCCCGATCACGAAGGGTTTCTGGCGGCGCTGGACAGGTTGGCGGACATCACAGGGGCCGATACCACAACATGGGCAGGCTATCTGGAAGCCCATGCCATACGGCGCGCCGCCTTCACAGCGCTAGGGGCCACGGCGACGGATCATGGGGTGCCGGATGCCAAGACGGCCAATCTAAGCACCCATGAAGCGTCTGGCCTTTTCGACATCGTCCGGCGCGGGCAGGCTGACGCAGCGCAGCGTGCGCTTTTTCGGGCGCAAATGCTGACAGAGATGGCGCGCATGAGCGCCAAAGACGGCATGGTCATGCAAATCCACCCCGGATCGTCCCGAAATCACAGCGCCGATGTGTTCCGGCGCTTTGGGCGCGACAAGGGCTTCGATATCCCCGTATCCGTTGATTTCACCAATGGTCTGAAACCCTTGCTGGAGGCTGTTGGGTTAGAGCCGGGCCTGCGGATCATCTTGTTTACACTGGATGAAAGCACCTATGCGCGCGAGCTTGCCCCTCTGGCCGGGGCCTACCCCAGCTTGGTGCTGGGGCCGGCATGGTGGTTTCACGACAGTCCCGAAGGCATGCGCCGTTTTCGCGAAATGACGTCTGAAACAGCAGGGATTTACAACACTGCGGGCTTTAACGATGACACGCGCGCCTTTCCGTCCATTCCGGCCCGGCACGAGGTGGCTCGCCGCGTTGATGCCGCGTGGCTCGCGCGGTTGGTGGCAGACCACCGGCTGCGCGAAGACGAGGCGCGGGAGATGATCGTTGAGCTGTCGGGCGGTCTCGCGCGCAAGGCGTACCGCTTGTGACGGTCCTGAACGCGCAAAGGGCTGCCGACGCTGGAAAACGGGGCCTTTTGCTGCCTGCCTATGACCGCAGCGCGCATGGCATAGGCATTGTCCACATTGGCACGGGCGCGTTTTTCCGCGCCCATCAGGCTGCCTACACGGATGCGGCTTTGGCGGCGGCGGGCGGGAACTGGCGCATCGCCGCAGCCAGTCTGCGCAGCGGCAGCGTCTGTGCTGCACTGGCCGGTCAGGATCACCTTTACACGCTGGTCACCCGGTCAGAGACGCAGGTTGGCGAGAGCACGGCGCGCGCAATCGGCAGCATTGGGGCCGTCTATGGGCCAGACGCCGGGGTGGTGGCCTTGATTGCCCGGATGGCCGAGCCTGACACCAGAATTGTCACCACTACCGTTACCGAAAAAGGCTACGGGATGGACCGCGCAAAGGGCGGGATCGACACAGATCATCCTGATATCGCGCATGATTTGCGCAGCCCTGCGGCCCCACGCGGGGTGATTGGCGTGATTGTTACGGCTCTTGATCTGCGGCGCATAAACGGCTTGCCGCCCTTCACTGTGTTGTGTTGCGACAATCTGCCGAACAACGGTCCCTTGCTGCGCGCTGCTGTGCTTGCCTTTGCGGGGGACGTTTCGCCCGCACTGGCGCAATGGATCAAGACCTACGCCACATTTCCCGCCGCCATGGTGGACCGGATTACACCTGCCGCGACGGATGCGCTGTCGCAGGGCCTGCACCGCGACTTTGGCTACACCGATGCAGCGGCGGTTGAGACGGAAGCCTTCAGCCAATGGGTGATAGAGGACAGCTTCATCGCAGGCCGCCCGGCATGGGACGCGGTGGGCGTCGAACTGGTCCGCGACGTGGCGCCCTATGAGGCCATGAAACTGCGCATGCTGAACGGGGCCCATTCAATGCTGGCCTACGCGGGCTTCATGGCGGGCAAGCAGACGGTGCTCGAGGTGATGGCAGATCCGGTGTTGTCGGCGCTGGTGGCGCGACATATGGCGGCGGCGGCGCAGACCTTGCCGCCGACACCGGGGGTAAACACACAGGCCTATGCGGACCGTCTGATGCAACGGTTCGCCAACCCGAACATCGCGCATAAAACCTATCAAATTGCGATGGATGGCACACAAAAGCTGCCGCAACGCATCTTTGCACCGGCTCTGTGCGCGAGGCGTGAGGGGATGTCGCTGGAACCATACGGCTTTGCCACTGCCGCCTGGCTGTTTTATGCGCAGTCCGCGGCATCGTCGCAGTCATCGGTGGTCCTGCAGGATCCGCGTGCGGATGAGATCACAAAGGTGGTTGCCCCGACCGATGATGCAAAGGCGTGCGTGGCACGTCTGTTCTCCATGGCGGCTTTTGTACCGGAAGAACTGGCTGTGTCGGATGCGTTCCGCGATGCGGTAACGCGCAACCTTGTGCAGATGCGCAACGCGGGCGCGCTGTCTGCGGCGAAAACGTCTTTGGCGCGGGGCTAAATCGCTCTGGTCAGCAGCAGGCTCTGTCCTAGCTTGACGTGAAAGCAGGCAAAGAGAGCAAGACATTGGCACACCGCAAGAAAATAGCGATCATTGGCGCTGGCCTCTGTGGCCTTACAGCAGCACGGCGTCTTCAGGATCACGCGGAAGTCGTGGTGACCGAGAAATCGCGCGGGCTGGGCGGTCGCATGTCCACACGGCGGGCCGCACCTTTCGTGTTTGATCATGGGGCGCAGTATTTCCGCGCGCAGTCACCGCAGTTCATCAGCTTTGTAGATCAGATGAGGGAGGCGGGCCACGTCGCCAAATGGCACCCCAAATTGGTGAACATTGACGGCGCGCAATCGGTCACCGACGCGGCAGACACAGGCGGCATGTTTGTTGCAACACCTGCCATGAACAGCCTGTGCAAGCATCTTGCCGAGGGTGTAACGGTGCTACGCTCCAAACGTGTGGCGACGCTGACACGCGCATCAGAAAGCTGGACGATTACCTGTGAAGATGGTGAAGAACTGGCGGGTTTTGATTGGGTTTTGAGCACCGCACCGGCAGAACAGACCCGCGCCTTACTGCCTGAGGACCTGTCGTTTAACGCCACCCTGCAGGCCGCGCGCATGCAGGGCAATTTCACCCTGATGCTGGGCTTTGAGGATGCGCCTGCGCTGGGGTGGGAGGCTGCGAAATTGCAGAACCATATGCTGGGCTGGATCGCCAGCAGCACCTCAAAACCAATGCGCGAGGGCGGCTCAGGCTTTGTCGTGCAATCGACCCACGCATGGGCAGAGCGTCATTTGGAAAGACCCTTGGCGGACGTAGAGGCGGAAATGTTTAGTGCTTTTCAAGAGGTCACTGGCATTGCGCAGGCACCGATTTACCAAAGCCTGCATCGCTGGCGATTTGCAGCTGTGCGCCAGCCTGCACAGGAGACGTTTCTGCTTGACGCGTCCAGGGGGCTTGCCGCTGCGGGCGACTGGTGCGGGGACGGCAAAGTGGAGGCTGCCTACCTTAGCGGGCACGCGGCCGCCAGTGCGATTGCAGCTTTGCTGTAAGGGATGGCTGCGGCGATTTACCCCTTGCTGTGCGGCTTATCCGCGCCACCTGACCTTTCAAGTGACGCGGCGCAACAGGAATTATCGTGCTAACAGTTGAACATCTCTCCAAAAGCTACGGCGTCGGGGCAGACACCGTGCAGGTGCTCAAGGACGTCAGTTTTGCCATGGCGCGCGGCGACACCTTGGCGCTCGAGGGCGAATCCGGTAGTGGCAAGAGCACGGTGCTGCATCTGATCGCGGGGTTGGATCGTCCCTCTGCTGGAACAATCACCCTTGACGGAACCCAAGTGCACAACCTTCGCGACGGGGAGGCAGCGCTGCTGCGGCGTCGTCAGATCGGGGTGATTTTCCAGCAGTTCAATCTGATCCCGAGCCTCACCGTTGAGGCGAACATCAGCTTTCATGCCCATTTGGCAGAGCGTTTTGATCCGGCGTGGGTGCAGCATCTGGGCCAGACAATCGGCCTGCAGGATCATCTGAAGAAATACCCAGAGGCCCTGTCTGGCGGGCAGCAACAGCGGGTGGCCATTGCGCGAACGCTCGCGGCCAGACCCGCGCTTGTGCTGGCGGATGAACCCACCGGCAATCTGGATGAAGACACCGCCGACAAGGTTCTGCACCTGATGCTGGACGCCGCCGCAGAGGCGGGCACCGCTGTGCTGATGGTCACGCATTCTGCCCGTCAGGCCGCGCGCATGCAGCGCAGGTTACACCTGCGCCACGGGCAGGTCCACGAGGCTGGCGTATGACAAAACACGGGCTTGTGGCGCTGGCGTCGCATTGGCGGCGCAACCCGTGGCAGTTTCTGACCCTCGTGTTGGGGCTGGCCTTGGCCACGGCGCTTTGGTCGGGAGTGCAGGCCATCAATGCCGAAGCGCGCGCCAGCTATGCAGCGGCCTCCGCCGTTGTGGAAGGGGCGGATCTGCCCCGGATCAGCAAGGCGGATGGCAGTACAATCTCCACGCAAGACTACGTGCGGTTGCGGCGTGACGGGTGGCTGGTTTCCCCGTTGATGGAGGGCCGTGTGCCCGGTGGGGACGGTTTGCAGATCATCGGGCTTGATCCCTTGACACTGCCTAACGATGCGCGCCCGCGCACGGACCAGAACGCGGATGCTGCCTTTGGCGGGTTGCTCAGTGTCGAGAACTTGGTTCTGGTGCACCCCGACGATCTTGAGCGCGCCCAAGGCCTGAACGCCACGGTCCGCGCGGACCGCAACAGGCGCCCCGGCACGGCGGTTGCAGACATCGCCACCGTGATCGCGGTTCTGGGGCAAGAGGCGCAGATAACCACCTTGTTTTTGCTGCCAGAACAGCCTTTGGGGCAGCGCGACCTTCCGATGGGTTTTGAGCGTAACGCACCGGTTGTTCAGACTGATGTGGCGCGCCTGACGCGCAGCTTTCACCTGAACCTGACCGCTTTTGGGCTGTTGTCGTTCGCGGTCGGGATTTTTATCGTCTATGGCACCATCGGGCTGGCGTTTGAGCAGCGGCGCGGCATGTTTCGGACCCTGCGCGCCTTGGGCCTGCCGCTGAACCGCCTGATGCTGTTGCTGGCCGCAGAGCTTAGCGTCTTTGCCCTGCTGGCCGGGGCGATCGGGGTTGGGTTGGGCTACGTGATCGCCGCCGCCTTGTTGCCCGACGTGGCCGCCACGCTGCGCGGGCTTTACGGCGCGGATGTGCCCGGACAACTGCAGTTGCGCCCGGTCTGGTGGCTGTCGGGGCTGGGCATGGCGCTTTTGGGCACGGCTGTTGCCGGGGTTGCAGCGCTTTACAAGCTTGCCACCATGCCGCTGTTGTCGTTCAACCATCCGCGCGCCATGTCGCTGCGCTCCGCTGCTGCGGGGCGCATGCTGGCGGGTACTGCGCTGTTTTTGTTTGGGCTGGGCATTGCGACGGCGGTCTTTGCCGATGGGTTGGTGGCGGGTTTTGGGCTGCTGGCCTGTCTGTTGGTGGGGGCGGCGTTGCTGTTGCCGGTCCTGCTTGCCTTCGTGCTCAGCATCGCAGAGCGGCGCAGCAAAACGGTGGTCACGCAGTGGTTCTGGGCCGACAGTCGCCAGCAATTGCCGGGTCTGTCCATGGCGTTGATGGCGTTGATGCTGGCGATGGCTGCAAACATCGGCGTGTCAACCATGGTGTCGAGCTTCCGGACGACGTTTACCGCCTATCTGGATCAACGCCTTGCCGCAGAGCTTTACATCGCCGCACGGTCCGAGGCGCAGGCCGCAGAAATGATGGCCTTCCTCGACCCGCGCGTCGATGCCATTCTGCCCTTGGTGTCGGTCAAGACGGAAATCGCCGGACGCCCGGCAGAGATTTTCGGCCTGCGCCCGCACGAGACCTATCGGCAGAACTGGCCCATTCTGGCCGCAGAAGCGCAGGTCTGGGACAAGGTCTTTGCCGGGCAGGGGGCGCTGATCAACGAACAGATGGCGCGCGGTCAGAACTTGTGGCTGGGTGACAGGCTTGAAACCGGTGACAGGGTGGTCGGCGTCTACAGTGACTATGGCAACACCAGCGCGCAAATCCTGTTGGGCGACGCACTTTTTGCGCAGCGCTATCCCGGCATTGCGCCGCAGCGCTTTGGCCTGCGCACGCAACAACCGGATGAGATTGTGCAGGCCTTGCGGGCTGAATTTGATCTGGGGCAGGACGCCATCATTGATCAGGCAGCACTCAAGGCGTTTTCGCTACAGGTTTTTGAACGGACCTTTTCGGTGACGGCGGCGCTGAATGTGCTGACCCTGTCGGTGGCGGCTCTGGCGATCCTGATCAGCCTGTTGACCTTGGCGTCCATGCGCCTGCCGCAGCTGGCCCCGGTCTGGGCGCTGGGTTTGACGCGCCGGCATCTTGCCCGGCTTGAGCTGTTGCGTGCGCTGTGTCTGGCGGCCTTGACCGGTGTCGTCGCCTTGCCGGTCGGGTTGGTGCTGGCGTGGGTGCTGCTGGCGGTTGTGAATGTCGAAGCCTTTGGCTGGCGGTTGCCCATGCACTTCTTTCCGCTCGACTATCTTGCCTTGGCGGGGCTGACGGCCTGTGCGGCCTTTCTGGCCGCCTTGTGGCCTGCGGTCCGGCTGGCCCGCACCCCGCCGCAAACTTTGTTGAAGGTGTTTAGCAATGAGCGTTAAGGTCTTGTTTTTCCTGTGCCTCACAGCGTTTTTCTGGTTGCCGCAGTCGGTATCCGCGCAAGGCTTTGCGGGTCTCGGCAGCGCGGCGGAGGGGTTCTCTGAGGCGCAACCGGGGTTTACCTTCGACTTCCCGCGCGATCATGGTGCGCACCCTGAATACCGCATAGAATGGTGGTATCTGACGGCCAACCTTGAGGATGCGCAGGGCCGCCCCTTTGGCCTTCAGTGGACGCTGTTCCGCACTGCTATGGAACCCTACCGCGAAGATGGGTGGCAGAGCCCGCAACTCTGGATGGGGCACGCAGCGGTCACCACGCCCACGCAGCACTTTGTGGCGGAACGGTTGGCGCGCGATGGCATCGGGCAGGCGGGCGTTGTGGCGGACCCGTTTGACGCATGGATTGACGACTGGCAGATGGCGGGGCCTGATTTCGACACCCTGCGTCTGACCGCAACGGGTGTCGAATTTGCCTATGATATGCAACTGACGGCGCGCGGCCCTTTGGTTTTTCACGGCGACGCGGGCTATTCGCTGAAATCGGCATCGGGCCGGGCCAGCTACTACTACTCGCAACCGTTCTACGAGATTGCCGGGACCCTGTCGTTGCCGGAGGGGGATGTGGAGGTGACGGGCACTGCGTGGCTTGATCGCGAATGGGCCTCGCAGCTTCTGGCCGAATCGCAGGTCAGTTGGGATTGGTTTTCGATGGTCTTTGACGATGGCGCGCGTCTGATGGGCTTTAACCTGCACGATGACACGGGCGATACCTTCACGGCTGCCACATGGATCACACCCGAAGGCGTGCCCACGCCCTACCCGAACGGGTCCTTTCGCGCAGACCCATTGGCCGAAACAACGGTCGCCGGGCGCGAGGTGCCTACACGCTGGCGCGTGCAGTTGCCCGACAAAGGTGTGGATGTCAAGGTAGAGGCGCTCAACCCGCAGGCATGGATGACCACAAGCGTTTCTTATTGGGAAGGGCCCGTGACACTCTCGGGCAGCCATGGCGGGCGCGGCTATCTTGAGATGACAGGGTATTGAGGCGGCCCTGCGCTATGCCGTAGGTAAGAGATATCAGTGCGCAGAGCAGGGAGAGACAGAGTGGATTTCGCGGCAACCGAAGAGCAGTCAGCCATTTTCGATATGGCGCATGGATTTGGGCAGGAGCACATTGCCCCTTATGCGCAGGCGTGGGAGGCTGAAGGCACCATTCCCAAAGCCCTCTGGCCCAAGGTTGCAGAGCTTGGTCTCGCGGGCATCTATGTCTCGGAAGATCATGGCGGGTCGGGCCTGACGCGTCTGGACGCCACGCTTGTCTTTGAGGCGCTGGCCATGGCCTGTCCGTCTGTGGGGTCATTTCTGTCGATCCACAACATGGTTGGCGGCATGATCGACACATTTGGCAGCGAAGAGAGCAAGGCCAGATGGTTGCCCGACCTTTGCCGGATGGAAAAAGTGTTTTCCTACTGTTTGACAGAACCGGGGTCCGGGTCGGACGCGGCAGCGCTCAAAACCCGGGCGGAGCGGACCAACAAAGGGTATGTGTTGAACGGCACCAAGGCCTTTATCTCTGGAGGGGGGTATTCTGATGTGTACCTCAGCATGGTGCGAACGGGGGACGATGGTCCCAAAGGGATTTCTGCCGTTCTGGTGGAGGATGGGTCTGACGGGTTGTCCTTTGGCGGGCTGGAACGCAAGATGGGCTGGCGCGCCCAACCCACGGCACAAGTGCAGTTTGACGACTGCAAAGTCGCGGCTGACAATCTGGTCGGTGAAGAAGGCCACGGGTTCGCTTACGCCATGGCCGGGCTGGATGGTGGGCGGCTCAACATCGCGGCCTCGGCCCTTGGCGGCGCGCAGGCTGCTTTGACTGCGGCACTACAATACAGCAAGGAAAGACGCGCCTTTGGCCGGGCAATCAACCAGTTTCAGGCATTGCAGTTCAAACTTGCTGATATGGAGGTCAAGTTACAGGCAGCGCGGGTGTTTCTGCGCCAAGCAGCGTGGAAGCTGGACAATAAAACGCCGGATGCGCCAAAGCACTGTGCCATGGCCAAAGTGTTTGTGACGGACGTGGCTTTCGAGGTTGCCAACGACGCGCTACAACTGCACGGCGGCTACGGCTATCTGGAAGACTACGGGATCGAAAAGATCGTGCGTGATCTGCGGGTTCACCAGATTCTCGAAGGCACCAATGAGATCATGCGGATGATCATTTCCCGGCACTTGCTGGCGGAATAATTTCATCTTTACCGCGCCCACCCTTGGTTATTGCATATTCGGCCTTTAATTCCGCGCCCCCATTAAGCGGAGATTCATCCTTCATTGCCAGAATGCGCGGACATGCAAAGTTCAGCGTTCAGCTTTTTTGGTTGCTGCGTTGTGAAACGAAGGCCGAGGGCAATTTGGGATGGATACAACTCCGAAGCGGGTCCTGATCGTTGACGATTCAAAGGCAATGCGTCAATGGCTTCGGACGGTTTTGTCGTCTGACGCGCGACTTCAGGTTGTTGGAGAGGCGGCAGACGCGGTAGAGGCAAGGGATTTCATCCGTGCCAATCCCTTGGATGTCCTGACGCTGGACATTGAGATGCCCGGGATGAGCGGTCTGGAGTTTCTCACGAGGCTGATGCGCGCAAGGCCGATGCCAGTTGTGATGATGTCCAGCCTCACCAGCGCGGGCAGTGATGCTGCCATTCAGGCGCTCTCTCGCGGGGCGATCGACTGTATGGTCAAACCGACCGACGGGTATGACCCGGAGGTGGCGCGCGACATTTGTGAACGCGTCTACCATGCCTCATTCACACGCATGACCACGTTGATGAGCCGGGTGGCACCTGCGGCAGAACCGGCCCCTCAACCGCAGCACCCCCCTGCCGCCCCGCACGAAAGACCGCCGCTGTCGGGACGTCGCGGCGATCTCACCTTGATCGGGTCCTCTACCGGGGGTGTGGCCGCGCTTGAAGCTGTGTTGCCGATGCTTGACCCGAATGGGCCTCCGGTGATGATTGTGCAGCATATGCCGGGGAATTTTCTGCTGAGCTTCTGTGAACGGTTGAACCGGCAACTTCCGCAGAATGTTGTCCTGGCTGAAGAGGGGCTCACTATCGACCGTGGCGATGTGGTTCTTGCGCCGGGGCAGGGGGAACACACTCAGGTCAGACGGCGCAATGGCGTTTGGACGTGCCATTTTGTGCCCAATGATCCACCCGCCTTGCATTGTCCTGCGGTGGATGTGTTATTCAAATCGGCTGTAGCCCATGCCAAATATGTGACGGCGGCCATTCTTACGGGCCTTGGTCGCGATGGTGCGGACGGATTGTTGGAACTTGCACAAGCCGGCGCGACAACTTTTGGACAGGATGAAGAAACAAGCGTTGTGTACGGAATGCCGCGCGCGGCCAAAGCTGCGGGCGCTGTGCAAAAAGAGCTGCCGTTGGACAGGATCGGTGCCGCCATACGCAGATCTCAAAGCCGCATGTCATCGCCGCAATCAGCTGAATTGAGGTCATAAAAATGACCCCCGATAAAAAACACATCACTCAAGGCGAAATGTCAGTTGGGAGCCACCCGGACGAGGTGATCAGTACGATTCTCGGGTCGTGTGTGTCTTGTTGTCTTTGGGATCCCGTTGCCGGGGTAGGCGGTATGAATCACATGCTTCTGACCGTCCGGGGATCGCGCGCCGATATGTGCAACCTTGCCGGGCTGAACGCGATGGAGCTGTTGATCAACGGCATTCTTAAGCTGGGCGGTCAGCGAAACAGGCTGCATGCAAAGGCCTTTGGTGGCGCACGCATGGTTGCGGGTCTCAGCGATGTCGGCCAGACCAATAGTGATTTCATTCTGGACTTTCTGAAAACGGAAGGAATCGTTTGTGAGGGCCACTCTTTGGGCGGTACGAACGCGCGCCATATCATGTTCTGGCCTGCCACGGGGCGCGTCATGCAAAAAGTGCGCCACGACGCGCCGCCTGAAACGCGGGAGCTGGTGCAGGCGCCAGTTGAAAAAGGCAATGACCTGGAGCTGTTCTGACGCCGTCGGGTTCAAATGACCCCGTGTACAATAAAAACACTGACATGTGCTGTCCTGTTGAACCATACGGCGCAGCAATCATCCATACGGTCGCTTGTACGATAGCGTTTCGACTTTAACCTGCGACACGGCATATCAATGTTCGAGTCCGACCAAAGGGAGAGGCGGCGAACAACTATTTCGAGTTTAGCCCGAAACGCTTTAAACGTGACGCCGAGTGAGAGTTGACCTGCGCTGTTGCCCGCAGGATGTGGGGGTCCCACCGGCAAGAAACTTAGGACCGCACATTGCGGTAGACATGACTGAAAAGCCTTATTCTGTGGGAAATGATAGAAAAATTCAGGCGCAAAAACGGGCTATGAAATGCGTTTGATAAGATAGGTATCCATGATCCAACCGTGCCGCACCTTGGCCGCTGTGCGCTGCGCGACGATCGTGTCGCTCACTTGATCCAAGGCGCCAGAAATCAGAACCTCTTCTTCCATACCAAGAAAAGCCCCCCACCAAATGAAAAACTTGCTTTGATGAGCCAAAGTTTGGAAAGCCATTTGACCGTCGAGCATCACAACAATGTGGTCCACCCGGTCTGGCCAGCCTTTCGCCATAAGCTGCCGACCGGTGGTTATCATCACTTCACCGCCCAAACTATTGAGCGGCACGGCGTGCGCTGCGGTCAGTAATTGCAAGGAAGTAATGCCGGGCAGCACCCGCACGACGGGTTTAGGATCGATCTGGTCTGCAATGCGCAGCGTGCTGTCATAGAGCGATGGATCCCCCCAAACCAGCAGCGCTACACGCGCCGCAGCAGGGGCGTTTGATATCTGTTCTTGCCAGCGTCTGGCAATTTGCTGATGCCAGGCATCAACCCGTTCCAGATAGGGCAGTTTCGGATCACGCACGGGCATGTCAATGTATCTGACATCCGTACTGGCCGGGCACAGCGCATCAATCAAGGCGCGTCTAAGGTCTGCAAGGTCTGCTTTCTCTTCGCCTTTGTAGGGAATGAGGATCATATCAGCCGTCGCAATAGCCGTGCGCGCCGCACCGGTGAGGTGTTCCTGCGCGCCACTGCCAATGCCGATGAGATCTAGTTGGACCATAAAAAAGGCGGCCCTGAAGCCGCCCTCCGTGTTGTTTGGGGTTAATCAAGCGGCAGAATACAACCGTTTGGTCACAAGACTGTCGGGTGTTTTCTCGCGCAGGGCCTTGGCCGCCGCCAAAACCGCAAGATCTGCCAGCGGCTCAAGAATGATGACCAGTGCATAGGCCACCGCAAAGCTTGAAACAGCGGCAAGGTTTTCCACACCGACACCTTGGCCATAGATCGCCCAGAACGCGACCCATGCGATAATGCCACCCTGATAGACAGCAGACATTTTCAGAACCTGACCGTAGCTCAAATCGACGTAAGCCGTCGCAGTCGGCACGATGCGCTTGGCCAACAGGTCGATTGCAAACAGCGGCATCAACAGCGTGGTGACGTTTACAAAGTACATCGGCAGATCACTGGGGGCGAAGAAAAGGCCCTGAATGGCCAGCCCTGCCGCCAGACCCATGGCCGCCGGCCCTGCACCCAGCACCAAAAACAGCGTTGTCCCAAGGATAAAGTGGACTTCCGAGATGCCAACGGCAAAGTGCGGCATCAGTTCGAAAAAGATGAAAACGCCGATGGCCGCAAGAACACTGCGCACCACAAAGGATGCTTGGCTGTGTGTTTTGAGGTCGTCGACCGCCAGTTTCAGTGAGTATCCCGCTGCCGCGGCAGCTGTTGTGTAGGCGAAGGCCATTTTGGCGCCGTCGACCACTCCTGGTTCAATATGCATATATTTGTCTCCATTGCCGCCCGCCCGGCGGCCCAGTTTGCCGGAAGTCCGGCGGTTACATTATGACGGCAGGTCTCCTGACTCACGGCTGTGTCGTCTCCGCACCTTCCCGACTTACGTCAGTGGCATTTGCGGGGCGCCTACCATTTACAGTTGCGGGGGCAGTCCAGGCATTGCACCCGGTTCCCTTTCAAGGCCCTGTGGCCACCGTCAACACAATAGTGTCAACTTTACTTAACAGCTACAAGCCCATTTACGACGATTAGCTGTCAGCCAGCGGCCCATACAGGATCAGGGCAGGGTTGTTTCCGATCTCGTCTTTTAACGATTGAGCAAGCGAGGCGACGGTGCCGCGTGTGATGGTTTGATCTTCCTTGCTGACGTTTTGTGCAAAAATTGTCGGCGTCGTCTCTGGCAGACCCGCAGTGATCAAGAGATCAGCCAGCTTTGGAAAGGTGCGCAGGCCCATGAAAACAACGGTTGTGGCATTCGGATCCGCGAGGGCCGTCATGTTCAGGTCTGGCGGCAGTTCGCCGGAAATATCGTGGCCGGTCACAAACTGTACCCGTCGGGCAGTGAGGCGTCGGGTCAGCGGGATGCCCGCCGCCGCCGCCGCAGCACAAGCAGACGGCACACCGGGGATGATTTCATAGGCAATCCCAGCTTCCTTGAGGGCCGTAATCTCTTCTTCCAACCGGCCAAACGTCCCGCCATCGCCGGATTTCAACCGGACTACCCTTTGGTTTTCCGATGCGTAATCCACCAGCAAACGGCTGACGTGGTGCTGTTTTGGCGAGGGTCGCCCGGCTCTCTTTCCGACACCAACCAAATCCGCGCCTTGGCGTGCGTGCGTCAAAATACGACCGGAGGACAGGTCGTCAAACAGCACGGCATCTGCACGTTTCAACCGGTCAACGGCCTTGAGCGTCAGCAGGTCGGGGTCGCCGGGACCAGACCCGACAAAGCTGACAAAGCCCGTCATGACGCCTCGCGCGTGATCAGGTGAAAGAATGTGCCTGTGACATTGCCCTTGCGCGACCCTGTTTCGGGCACCTGACCGCCGTCAGCATCATAGACCGCCGCCAGCGGTGCATCCGGTTGCTCCAGAATGGTCGAGTAGTGAAATTCGTGCCCGCGCAAAGCGGTCGCGGCGGGAAACCCGGGCATAGCTTCGGTAAGGACCGCGCGGCGGTAGCCCAAATGGAATTTGCGTTTCTCATAGCTTGTCACCAAACCCAGCAATCCGGCCATGGCGTGTTTTTGCCCTTCCTTGTCGATGAGCGCCTCACCCAGCACCATGTAGCCGCCGCATTCGCCGTGCACGGGTTTGGTGGTCGCGTGGTGCCGGAGCCCGCTCAGAAATGTGTCTGCTGTCGCAATCGTACCAGCATGAAGTTCGGGATATCCCCCGGGCAGCCAGACCAGATCCGCATCCTGAGATGGGGCCTCATTATTCAAGGGAGAGAAGTTTTGGATTTCTGCACCTGCAGTGCGCCATCCTTCAAGCACATGCGGGTAGGTAAAGGAAAAGGCTGCATCCCGGGCAAGGGCGATCCGCTGTGCAGGCGGTGTGGGCAGATGACCCGACCCGCCGGAGCCTTTGGACTGCGCAAGTGATTTCAACGCCTTAATATCAACATGGTCGCGCAAAAACGCGGCATACCCTGCGATGGCTGCCTCAAGATCGGGATGCTCAATCGCTTGAATAAGGCCCAGATGCCGTTCGGGCAGGCGCAGGTCACCGCGTCGGGGCAGCGCGCCCAGAACGTTGATGCCTGCCTGTTCCATCCCGACGCGGGCAAGCCGCTCGTGTCGGGGGCTGGCCACGCGGTTGAGGATGATACCGGCAAAGGGCAGATCCGGCATATAGGCTTGAAACCCGAGGGCCGTGGCGGCGGCAGATTGCGCCTGACCACTCACATCAACGACCAGAACGACCGGCCATCCCATGCGGCGGGCGGTCTCTGCGCTGCTGCCAAAGCCTGTTTGGCCGCGGGTCGCGACACCGTCAAACAGCCCCATGGACCCTTCGCCAACAACGATGTCAGCGCCCTGCATTTGCTTTGCTATGGCGCAGAGCAGCGTGTCGTCCATTGCCCATGTATCAAGGTTGAAAGAGGAACGTCCCGCAGCCGCCAGATGAAAGGCAGGATCGATGTAGTCGGGGCCACTTTTGAACGGCTGCACGGTCAATCCGTCTTCGGCGAATGCGCGCAAAAGTCCCAGCATGACGGTGGTTTTACCGGTGCCAGAGGCGGGGGCGGAAATCATCAGACCTTCGGGGTTAGTCATCACCATGGCTCCAGCTTGACCAGCGGCTTCCGGCAGACTGAGGCCGGTAGCGCCGGTCGTAATCGGTTGCATAAAGGCAGCTTTCGGGAAAATCCTCTGCCCCAAGGGCCGGGCCGACAAGGATCAGCGCGGTGCGCGAGATCTCTGCATCCACCGCATCCAGCATCCCGCCAAGCGTTGTGCGGATGATGCGTTGATCGGGCCAGGTGGCACGGTACACAACCGCGACCGGGCAACTGGCCAAATAGTGAGGGGTTAGCGCCTCCACGATCATCTTCAGGTTTCCGGCAGAGAGGTGCAGCGCCAGCGTGGCGCCGGTCTTTGCAAAGTTTTCAAGCGTTTCGCGCGCGGGCATGGAACTGGCACGCCCGGGGGTGCGGGTCAGAACCACACTTTGGGCGACTTCCGGCAGGGTCAGCTCTGTCCCAAGTGCGGCGGCGGCGGCGGCAAAAGAGGGAACACCCGGCGTCACGGTAAAGGGAATATTCAGCGCCTTTAGCCGTCTGATCTGCTCCCCCATGGCGGACCAGACCGACAGATCACCGGAATGCAGGCGCACCACGTCCTGGCCTGCGTCATCTGCCGTCTTGATGGCCTGCATGATCGCGTCGAGATCAAGCGGGGCGGTGTTCACGATCTGCGCGTCCTCGGGGCAGTGATCCAGAACGGCCTCAGGGACCAGCGAGCCTGCGTAAAGACACACAGGGCATTGTGCGATCAAATCGCGCCCTCTGAGGGTCAGCAGGTCTGGCGCACCCGGTCCGGCACCGATGAAATGTACGGTCAAACCTGCTCTCCTTGTGCCAATGCGCAGGTCGCGGTGCCATCCTCTGCGACCATGCGCGGCCCCAGCAAAACCGCCCCTTGCCCCGCTGCTGCCAGCGCACAGGCTTCGGCAACGCTTCCCACGCCGTAGGCGGCTTGCGACGCGGCGGATTGGGTGATTGTGGCCTGCTGTTGCATCTCGTCGCGTGAAACCGCGCGGATCGGCCGCTTTAAGTCCTGCGCCAGACGTTCGATTTCGGGTGCTTTTGTGTCCAATGTCGCAATCCTGTCCACGGTGTGGGCGCCAGAGGCCTTGGACAATGCGCAGCGCAGGCTTTCCAGCCCAACCCCTTGCCTGAACCCAAACCCTGCAACGATCACAGCACAACGCTCCATTGAACAATCGGAAAAGACGCTTTCCAACCGCGCTTTGATCCGATTGGGACGGTATGTTCAAGAGAGATCCGCGTAAGCCCGCCGCCGTGTTCAGCAGACCAGTCCTGCAAGAGCGCCTCACTTTCGAGGGTCACGGCGTTCGCGACCAAGCGTGTCCCGGGGGGCAAAGCCTCAAACAGAAATGTAAGAAGCGCGGCTGAAAGCCCACCACCCACAAAAACCGCATCGGGCGGCCTGAGTTTGGACAGCGCGTCGGGGGCGGCCCCTTCGACAACCGACAATCGGTCGACACCCAATCTGTTTGCGTTGCTCTTTATCCGTGCCACCCGATCGGCGACCGGTTCAATGGCCACTGCCTGTGTCGTCGGATGCGCGAGCAGCCATTCAATCGCGATACTGCCGGACCCGCCGCCAATATCCCAAAGGCTTTCAAACGGTTTTGGCGCAAGTGCCGACAGCGTTGCCGCCCGGATCAGTTGTTTGGTGATCTGACCGTCATGGTCAAAGAATGCGTCGGGCTTGCCAGAGGATACGGGCAGGGCAGGGCCTGATCCTGCGACGTTGATGGCTGCGGCCACCGGGTGCGCGAAGTTTTGGTCTGGCAGCGTGTTGGCAACCATTTCTGTGATCTTTTGGCGCGGCCCGCCCATGGCTTCGCATATGGTCAGGAGACTTGCCTCAAACCCGTTATCGCACAGATACTGCGCGAGGTTGGCCACCGCAACACCGTCGCGCAGCAAAACGATCAAACGCTGCCCGTTTGCCAGATGCGGGCGCAGCCTGTCCAAGGGCGCTGCATGCAGGCCGAGGCAAAGCGTCTGGTCCAAAGGCCAGCCCAGATGTGCCGCAATCAGCGAAAACGTGGCGGCGGCGGGATAGGCATGCCATTCAGCCGTTGGATAGCGTTTCGCAATCACGCTGCCCGCGCCAAACCAGAAAGGATCGCCAGACGCCAGAACCACCACCGCGCGTCCGCGCAAGCCATCAAGCAGGCTCAGGCCATCCGCAAAAGGCACAGGCCATTCGACCTTTTCGGCGCGATGACTTGGGCTGAGTAACGACAGATGGCGCGGCGGGGCCAGAATGATTTCCGCCCGCTGCAGCGCCTCTTGACTTGCAGGGCAGAGCGCTTCAGGCCCATCCTCACCCATGCCAATAATAGTCAGCCAAGGAGCCTCAGTCATCGCCCGCCCCAATCTTCTGATCCTCGGCGGCACCACGGAAGCCACCGCTTTGTGCGGTGTGGTGCACGGTGCAGGTCTGACGGCCACGGTGTCCTATGCGGGTCGTGTGGCGCGTCCGGCAGAACAACCGGTCCCGCACCGAATTGGCGGGTTTGGCGGCATCAACGGGCTGACAGACTACATCGTTTCGCAAGGCATCACGCATCTGGTCGATGCCACGCATCCTTTCGCGGCCCAGATGAGCCACAACGCAGTGGCGGCTGCTCGGGCGGCGGGCATTCCGGTCTGTGCGGTGAGCAGAGCGCCGTGGACCCCGCAAGCCGGGGATCACTGGCGACGGGTGCAGGACATTCCCGCAGCGGTCACGGCACTGGCAGGCCCGCCCCGGCGCGTCATGTTGGCCTTGGGGCGCATGCATCTGTCTGCATTCACGGCGCATCCGCAGCATTTCTATCTGCTGCGGTTGGTGGACCCGCCCACCTCGCCGCTCGGGTTGCCCAACTGTTATGTGGAGGTGGCGCGCGGGCCGTTCAAAACCGCAGATGATGTTCAACTGATGCAGACCCATGACATCGATCTTGTGGTGTCCAAAAACGCAGGCGGCACCGGCGCCTATGCCAAGATTGAAGCAGCGCGCGCCCTCAAGCTGCCGGTCGTGATGATCGACCGGCCCATCCTGCCCGACAGAGTGGTTTTTACGCAGGCCCGCGATGTTCTGGGCTGGGTTCAAGAGATCACGCTCCGTGGTGTGTAGACCAGTGGCGCGCCCGGGCGTTCGATGACGCGCGTGGTGGACGAGCCCAGAATGACCATGGTGCGCATGTCTGCCATCTCCGGCATGGCATCGGGCAGCGGTACAATCCTGATCTCTTCTTGGTCCGTGGCGACGGCGCGCGCGAAAATCATCGGGCGATTGTCTGCGCAAGTCTGCTGCAGCACCGCTAGCGCCTTGGCGAAGCCTTCGGGCCGTGATTTTGATCTGGGGTTGTAAAACGCCATGGCAAAATCTGCCTCGGCCGCCAGCCGCAACCTCTTTTCAATCAGCGCCCATGGTTTGAGGTTGTCCGACAGGTTGATGGCACAGAAGTCATGCCCAAGGGGCGCGCCCACCCGCGCGGAGGCCGCGAGCATCGCGGTGATGCCGGGCATGACCTCAATGTCCAGATCAAGCCAGTCTGAAGGCCCTGCCTCCAAAGCCTCAAGCACTGCCGCCGCCATCGCAAACACGCCCGGATCGCCGGACGAGACCACAACAACGCGCGCGCCTTTGGCGGCAAGCTCAAGCGCGTGGCGCGAGCGGTCCAGTTCTACCCGGTTGTCGCTTGGGTGCAGCGTCAGGCCTGCGCGCGGGGCAATGCGCGCCACGTAGGGAATATAGCCAATCACGTCCGTCGCATCCGCGATGGCCTGCGAGACGGCGGGCGTAATCAGGTCGTCATGCCCCGGACCCAAGCCCACAATCGCCACACGCCCGGTCATGGGCGTCTGCCTTGCCCGTGCACAACGACGATTGAGAAATAAGGCGTCACCTTGCCGTCAGCATCTGCCAGACGAGTGACGGTCTGGTTGGGCATGGTGGCAAATTCCACCAGCCATGCCGCATCAAAGCGGCCTGACCGGCGCAAGGCACTGCGGACTTTGTCGATGTTGCGCCCGATTTTCATCACGACCACAGCATCGGCGGCCTGCATGTGGCGGACAAGGTCGTCTTCGGGCAGGGTCCCCATCAAGACGCTGAGGACGTCATCGCCCCAAGTGATCGGGGTGCCCGTCGCCGTCCAGGCACCCGACATCCCGGTAATCGCCGGGACCACCTGAGTAGGGGCCTGATCCTTGAGCCGGGTGTAGAGATGCATGAATGACCCATAAAAGAACGGATCGCCCTCGCATAGAACAACCACGTCTTCGCCCGCGTTCAGCCGGGCCAGCAGGGTCGCGGTGCAATCTGCATAAAACGACGACAAACAGGCGTTGTAGGCCGGATCGGTGACGGGAATTTCCGTTGTGACGGGATACTCCATGGGGATTTCACGGGCGTCGTCGTCCAGCATCCCCTCTACGATGCGGCGGGCCTGTCCGGGGCGGCCAGCCTTGCGAAAAAAAGCGATGTTGCGCGTATTTCGGATCAAACGGTCCGCGCGCACGCTCATCAGATCCGCGCAGCCCGGGCCAAGGCCCACCCCGTACAGCGTGCCGGAGGTCATTCCTTTGGGCTCGCAACAGCATTGATGGCGGCCACGGTGATCGCACTACCGCCCAGACGACCCTCTACAATGCAGCAGGGAACAGGCTGCGCCGCCCACAAGGCTTCTTTGCTTTCGACCGCCCCCACAAAGCCCACAGGACAGCCGATGATCGCGGCAGGTCTTGGGCAGTCAGGGTCTTCGAGCATGTTCAGCAGATGGAACAGCGCCGTGGGCGCATTGCCAATCGCAACAACTGCCCCCGCCAGATGCGGACGCCACAGCTCAAGCGCTGCCGCAGAGCGTGTATTTTCCATTTTGGCGGCAAGGGGGCGCACGCGGTCGTCCTGCAAGGTGCAGATCACCGCGTTGTCTGCGGGTAAACGCGTCCGGGTGACCCCTTCGCTGACCATGCGCGCGTCGCACAGAATGGGCGCACCCTGTTCCAGCGCGTGCCGGGCTACGGCGACAAAATCCGGTGACATCTTCACGAATTTCTCAAGACCAACCATGCCGGCTGCGTGGATCATGCGCACAACCACTTTTTCCGCGTCGCCGATAAAGCAGTCCAGATCGGCTTCGGCGCGGATGGTGGCAAACGACCGTTTGTAGATCGCCGCGCCGTCAGTCTCGTAGGTGTATGGCATCTGGTGAAAGGTTCCCTGCAAGCAAATCGCTTTGCGCGACTTTTGTTTTGTTCGGCGCGGAATGTGAAGTGCCGTTTTCAATTATATCGCACCCCTCGGCTGTGCCGACGACCACAATATCTGCCGCTGCCTGACGCGCGCATCCTTTGGCACAGCCCGACACATGCAATTGCCCTGTGACATGCGGGGCCAAGGCGCGCGCGATCCGGTGCGTGTCAATATGTGCCGAAGCGCAATAGGGCTTTCCCGAACAGGCATCGACGGTGAGCAACCGGTGATCCGGGGTCGTGATGATATTTGGATGCGCAAGATGGTCCACCCCTTCGGCAAGCATTATGCGCCACGGAGTCAGACGCAAGGCGGGTGCCTGCTCGGCAATCTTTATAAGGTCGTGCACTGCGATTTTGCCAAAGGGCAAGGCGAACAGAAACCCCTCAGGATGCTTGCCCGGCTGCGGCAGCGGCCCCTCGGCGCGCGGCTGAGTGTGTTGCCACGCTGCCGGCAAGCTACGCGTAACATGCTGGTCGCGCATACGTCCTTTTTGCTGGGTCAGACCGTCCACAAACCATTGTGCCAGCTTTAGGGCATCCTCTATGGCTGTGTCCTCCGTCACGACCTTGCCCTGTGCAGCCCCATCCGCGCGCAGCACCAGCGCACCGCTGTCGGCCAATTCAAAACGTATGTCAGCAGAGGCGCGCGCCAGAAGGGGCGTCTTGCCGCAATCAATGGCAAACCCGGCTTTGGCAGGCATGGCGGGAAAACCGGCCAAAGCCGCCATCAACCGCGTGGCGATCCGGAAAGAGAGGTCACCCGCGGCCCAAAACGGATCGATCAGAATGTTGCGCCGCTGTTCCAGATCGGCGGTTGGGTCCAGCAGATCATGTTCCGCCAAAGCGTCCAGCACGCGCATATGATCACGTTCCGCCACACCGCGGATTTGCAGATTGGCGCGGCTGGTCACATCCAGAAGACCATTGCCGAAACCGTTTGAAAGATCGCAGATAACCGCAACTTGCTGCCGCGTGAGCCGTGCGCAGTGGGGGCGGATGCGCAGGATCAGGCCATCCCCCGACAGCATGGGCCGGTAGGCACCGGGACACCAGCCTTTGACCGTGGGGGCAGCGACGGCCACGCTCAGGCGTCTGTCTGCAGGGCGGCACGGATGGAGTTGCGCCTACTTTGCCACAGACCTGCCGCATCAAGCGCCATGAACCTTGCGCGCATCGCCTCAAGCGCTTGCGGGTTCTCTTTTTCAAGGAAGGCTTCAACGCTTTCATTGCCAAGCGTTGCCTCGAAATACACATCGAACAAATGCGCAGGAACGGCCTGCGCCAGATGCGCAAAGGCGGCCATATGCTCAAGCGTCGCTGCAATCTCTGCGCCGCCCCGAAAGCCGTGCCGCATCATGCCTTCTGCCCAGGCCAGGTTTCCGGCGCGTGCATGGACAACCCGCGCGATCTCTTCGGTCAGGGCGCGCGCACGCGGGGCGTCCGGCACTGTGTTGTCCAGATGATAAAGCGACGCGCTGCCGCCGGTGACAGCTTTTGCCGCCGCAAACCCCGCCTCATGAGCCGCATAGTCCGAAGCCAGCAAAAGGTCGGTTTCGGGCAAATCCTGCAAGTGCACAAAACTGTCAGCGGCAGCCACGCGGGTTTTTATGCCTTCGGCGTCAGGGCGCGGGGTGGGTGCGTCATAGGACCAACTGCTGGCCGCCAGCCACGCGGCACCGGCATTTTGGCGCGCCTCTTGCGTATAGGTTTCCAGATCAGCGCCCAGCTGCAGGCCAAACTCACCCGGTGCCGGGCCATAGACGCGCGCCTCTGCCTGTCCCGCGTAGGGGTTCCAGTCGCGTGCCTCATCGCGTGCGGCCAATGCTGCGATGGCCTGTCCAAAGAGAACTGGCAACATGGGAAAGACATCGCGAAACAGGCCAGACACGCGCAATGTGACGTCAATCCGGGGGCGGTCCAGTTCGGTGATGGGCACGACCTCGATGCCGCTGATCCGCTCACTGCCCGCATCCCAGACCGGGCGCACGCCAATCAGATAAAGCGCCATCGCGAACTCTTCGCCCGCTGTGCGCATCGACGCAGAGCCCCAAAGATCAACGATCAGCCCTTGTGGCCAGTCGCCGTGATCCTGCAGATGCCTGCGCACCAGTTCCTCACCCAGTTTGACACCCTGCGCATAGGCATTGCGGGTAGGCACCGCGCGTGGGTCAATGGTTGTGATGTTGCGCCCGGTTGGCAGCACATCGGTCCGACCGCGAAAGGGAGACCCGGAAGGGCCAGCCGCAATCCGCTTGCCAGCCAGCGCTTCAAGAAACGCGCGGCGTTCAGCGGCGATTGCATCCTTCAGATGTTCAGGCGTTTTCGATGTGGCGCGGCCATAGACATGCAGGCCATCCCCAAATTGGGATTCCTTGATGTCACAGACGAAGCGGTCGATCCGCGTGATCGCTTCGGCTGAACATTGGTTGACCTCCAACCCAAGTTCGCATTCCAGACCAACGACTTGCGCCTCACTTCTGATGTCGTTTTGCAACCTGTCCCGGCGGTTTGGGTCCAACCCGTCGGCATTCGAGAATTCGTCCAGCAGCGCCTCAAGACGCACGAGCCGCTCAGGTGTTTCGCTCTGCTTCATCGGTGGCGGAACGTGGCCCAAAGTCACCGCCCCCAGACGGCGTTTTGCCTGTGCGGCTTCGCCGGGATCGTTTACAATGAACGGGTAGACTACTGGCAGGGACCCGGCCAGCACATCCGGCCAGCAGGCGTTCGACAGGGCCACAGACTTACCGGGCAACCATTCCAACGTGCCATGCGCGCCGATGTGCACAAGGCAATCCACCCGGCTTTGAAGCCACAGATAGAACGCCACATAGCCGTGACGCGGCGCGCGTGCCAGATCGTGGTAGTCGTCGTCCCGCTGCTCCCACGCGCCCCGTTCCGGCTGCAACGCCAACACTGTCCCGCCTTTTTGCACAGCATGGAAATGAAAGGCATTGGCTTTCACGCTGGGATCCGTTTCCGGCGCGCCCCAAAGGTCTGTCAGGGCCTCCTGCAGGCTTAGCGGCAACCGCTTCAGGGCTGCGTTATATTCGTCGAGAGGCCAAGCCACGGTACTGCACGACAATTCTTGTGCGAGGGCCGCGCTGGCAGGCGCAGCCTCAGCGTCCGTGCCGTTCAAATCGGCCAGCATCCCTTGCGCGGAGGCAAGGGCATCCAGCCCAACCGCATGCGCCATATTCCAAGCCTTGCCGGGGTAGGTCGACAAAACAAGCGCGGTTTTCCGGTTTTTGGCGTCGGTTCGGGCCAGTTTGATCCACGCGTCCACACGCGCGGCGACGGCGTCAATCCGTTCCTCTTCGGCCACATGGGCAAAACGCGAATATTGCAAATCTGGGTCGCGTTTCTGCGGCGCTTTGAAAGAGGCGACCCCGGCGAAAAGGCGACCATCCAGTTCGGGTAGAACCACATGCATCGCCAGATCAGCCGAGGACAGCCCACGTTCCGATCCGGCCCACGCCGCACGCCGCGCAGTTGACAGCGCAATCTGAAACACCGGAACACCGGCCGCATCCAGCGGCGAAGTGCCGTCTTTGCCCTGTCCGCTGAACGATGTGGCGTTCACAATCGCATCCGGGCCAAGGTGCGCAATCTGGCGCGACAGCCACCCGCGCGCGTCCGGCGCCTTAAGAGAGGGGGCAAAAAGCCCGATGACCCGGTGCCCGCGTGCGCGCAGGCTCTTGAAAAGCATCTCCAGCGGATCGAGATCAGCAGCAGTGATAAAGGACCTGTAAAAGGTGACAGCGACGAGCGGCTTGGGGCCATCTTCCAAAATCACCGGGCAGCAAATGCCCGTTTCAGGTGTCCAGCAGCCCACAACTGGAACGGTTTTGCTGCCGCTGACAGGGCGGGCGTATAGCCCTGCCGCGATAGAAAGCTGCGCCAAAGCGGCCTGGGCCGCGATGGCCCCCCCAGTGTCGCACAGATGCGCCAGCCGCCTCAGGGTCGAGACGGGCAGGGTCGAGAACGCGTCAAGTTGTGGGTCTGTCCGACCGTCTGCAGGCAAAACCGCAAGGGCCAGCCCTTTTTGGTCTGCCAGCGCCTTGATCTGTTGCAGCCCGTAGCTCCAGTACGGCACACCACCGATCAGCCGCACCAGAATGCCGCGCGCGCCTGACAGGGTTTGCTCGACATAAGTATCGACGGACAGCGGGTGTTTCAGCGCCGCGAGGTTCGCCAGACGCAGAGAGGGCAGGGTGTCCGACCCCGTGCGCCACCCTTCGGCAAAAGCGCCAAGGTCGCTGTCGGAAAAGGATAACACCACCAGATCAGCAGGGTCTTGCCCCAGATCCATTGGCGTTTCCGTTTCTTCAAGCCCATGGCTTTCGCGAAAGACGACGTGCACAGTAGTGGCCTCCGGTTATTGTGCGGGGACAGTGTCCCTGAGGGCGGCTTCAATCGCCGGTCTGTTCACGTCACCCTGTTCTGCTATTACGACCAACCGGGTCACTTTTGGCTCGTCCGCTTTCCAGGGACGATCGAACTGGTGGCGGACCCGCGCCCCCACGGCCTGTACCAAAAGGCGCATGGGCTTGCCGCGCACCGCAGCGAAGCCTTTGACCCGCAGGATGTTTTGCTCTGACGCCAATGCTTCGATCCGTTCAACTAGTTCGCCGGGCGTTTCCACCTCGGGCAGGGTGACGACGATGGAGTTGAAGTCATCATGCTCATGATCGTCATGCCCGTCATGGTGGCTGGGGCGCGCATCGATATCGTCCTCTGCTGCGGCGTTCAGGCCTAGCACAATGCGCGGATCAACCGTGCCTTCGGCGACTTCGACAACAGGCAGCGGGCGGGGCGCGTGGGATGCAATGATGTTGCGTGCGGCGGCCAACCCCTCTGGACCCGCAAGATCAGGTTTCGTCAAGAGCACGATATCCGCGCAAGACACCTGATCTTCGAAAACCTCTGACAGCGGTGTTTCGTGGTCAAGACTTTCATCCGCTTCTCTTTGTGCGTCGACCGCTGCAACATCCGTGGCAAACCGACCCGCGGCCACTGCTTCGGCATCGGCGAGGGCAATCACACCGTCCACGGTTATTTTTGTACGGATCGCCGGCCAGTCAAAGGCTTTCAGCAAGGGCTTTGGCAGGGCAAGACCGGATGTTTCGATGATGATATGATCTGGCTTGGGGTCCAGCGCCATCAGAGCCTCGATGGTCGGGATGAAGTCGTCCGCCACGGTGCAGCAGATGCAACCATTCGCAAGTTCCATGATGTTCTCGGCCGGACACTCAGGGATCGCACAGCTTTTCAGGATATCGCCGTCGACACCGACATCACCAAATTCGTTGACAACAATGGCAAGCCTTTTGCCTTGGGGATGTGTCATCAGGTGCTTGATCAGCGTGGTTTTGCCTGACCCAAGAAAGCCGGTAACGACAGTGACGGGTGTTTTTTCAAGTTCTGACATAGTTTAGACCTCCAAAGGGGGGATGCGCGCGATACAGTTTTTTTTGAAGTGTTCAGGGCGTTCCCGCCAAGGAACAAGCCCGTCGGAAGTATCGTGATATTTCAAGGCACCAGACAGAAGCAGCTCTGCGTCATCCGGGGTGAGGTTGCCGTAGACATAGCTCCACTTTTCTGCGCCGCGCAACGCGACGGAGCACCCTTTTGAACAGTTCGACAAGCATTCGACAGCTTTGACGTCGAGTTCCGGTGACGTATTTGTGGCCTGCGTGTTTGCATATAAAATCTGGCCCGGCCTTGTCTCATCAGGATCCGCCTGAGACCGCGAACGGCATTTTACGCAGATCAAAATTTGCGTTTTCTGTGCCAATGGATTTGCCATCATGCGCCTTGCTTGTTGAGCCTTGGGGACTGCGGCGGGGCGCACATGCGTTCCCGACCCCGAGTGCACCCCGCCCGGTTTCGTTTCATCTACTGGCAGGTCTCCCGGCTTACGGAGTCCAAGGCTTTCCTTGGGCGCTGTCTCGCCTTCCCAGCTTTCGCCAGTGGCAGTGAAACAGCAAATCCGGTCACGGTCGCGGGGGCGGCTGGCTTCTGCGCGGCTTGCGCATCACCATTCCCTTTTCATCTGAGCACCTCAGACACCAGTGATTTACTGATGCGGAGGCGGTCGTCTTTTGTCAAGTGAAGTTGGTCCAATCATCGCCACCAGCCGATGAAAGCGCACGAGCGCAGGGCTACCAATAGAACGGTCCGGCGAAACGGGTCAGCGTGCCAGCACGCATCCAACAACGGCAGGATATACAAAAGACAAGGCGCCACCGTTTTTCAGGCAAATTAAAGGCTACCGCAGCGTTTGAAGTATTTTTGAGACATGGCACCGTCAGAGATTGCAGCGAGGGACAAAGCGCATCCAACGCAGGTGGGAATATCGAAGTGGCAGGCGATTGATGGCCTGACAGGCACCGGGGAAAAGAAGGTTACGAGGCGATGGTCAGGCAGCTTCATGCGAAGACCGGCAGATTGGTGGTCGGCACGGATTTTTCCTGCAAGGTCAGAAGTAATGATGCCGACGGTACAGGCAAATTCGGGTGTAACCAGACAGTGCAGGTTACACATGACAAGCCGATTGTCGAAATATTGCAAAGCTTTTGGCGTGAATGCTAAGGCATTTGATCTGAAGAATTGAGTCGACTGGGTTTTTACGGAATACCTTTTCCTTTAATGGCTCTAAATCGTAACCTGCATATTGAGAAAGGGTTTCTATGCTGGTCGTCACCATGTGCGCCATGGGATCGGTATCTCAGACCGCAAGCAATCTACAAGCAGCCCCCAACACCAGCAGGAAGCACCCGCAGTATCGCATTTATCCATGCCAGTTGCGAAAGCTGCAGATCACGCATCTGATGGGCAATGAACAAGCCTACGACCGTCAACATTCAAGCTTCCAGCTCTTTGATCATCCTGACCTGCTCCCCTGAACAGTCTGGTGTTCGAGTTAGCCTGTTCTCCAACAAGGGGACAGAAAATGAAGAGTATCCGTTTCAGTGAATTGGAAGGGGGCCGTGGTCCCAGTGGGGCCGCGCAAGCCCAGATACCGCTGTATCGGACTGTTGGCGTTTTCCCATGGAGTGGTCCGGTTTGATTGTTAGTGCATCGTCGGCCTCTGGTCCATTGGTACGGTGCTTTCCGGCGCGGTTGGGCGGTAGCCCAGAGCGCTGTGCGGCCTGATTGTGTTGTAGTGGATGCGCCATTGTTCGATCAGGATTTGCACCTGCATTAGGCTGTAGAAGATTTCACC
>JBGCEG010000088.1:0-29683 GCA_045106135.1 Roseobacter sp.
CGATCAATCCGTCGTACTGGCCGTAGCCGTTGTCGCGCAGGGCATCAATTGCCGTGTCAGCCAGCGCTTCCGGCGGCGTCCCGGCGGCAAGTGCGATCTCGCCCAGCAACACGCAGGCGTCGTGAAACACTTCGATGACGATACCGCTGCTGTCGTCGCACCGCTCGAACAGCGGTGTTGCGACCCGCATGAATCGCCACAGCAGCGCCAACCCCTCGGCCGGGTCGTCACGGGCGATCTGTTCCTTGATTGCGCGAAGCTGTCCAGATACTCACGCACCGCTCGGGGCGCTGTCGTCGGATCAGTGTCCCGCGCTGCCCAGTCCTCGGGGTTGCTGGAGTTCTGTTTCTGGACGTCGGTGCTGATCAAACTGGCGTCCACGGCAAATCCTTCGCCGCCAACTAACCCTTCTTCCATGCAGCGTGCCACGGTTGTCTCGAACACATGCCGCAGCAGATCGCTCTCACGGAACCGACCGTGCCGGTTCTTGGAAAAGCTCGAATGATCCGGAACGCGGCTTGTCAGATCAAGGCGGCAGAACCAGCGATAGGCGAGATTTAGATGCACCTCTTCGCACAACCTCCGCTCGGACCGGATGCCGAAGGAGTATCCCACTAGCAGCAAACGGATCAGCAGCTCAGGATCAATCGATGGGCGGCCCGAGTGGCTGTAGAAGTCCGCAAGGTGCGACCGAACGCTGCTCAGATCAACAAAGCGATCTATCGATCGCAGCAAGTGCCCCTGCGGGAGCTGATCCTCCAGCGAAAACTCGTAAAACAGTGCAGCCTGTGCTTCCTGCTTTGGTCCCAACATCGCCAGATCCTCCCGCTCGCTGGGAGAATTGAATCAGCAGTTCATCCGTCGATCAAGGAAGAGTTTTTCAACAAAATCAGCCCAGATGTTTGTACCGGCTGCTGTTCGCAAGTGAGATATTGGCGTGACTAGCGGTAGTCGCTGATATGTATCCGGCCTGTTTATCGGCTCGCGGGCCGTGGCCATTGTGGGTTACGCACGCGCCTTGATCTCATTAGTGACCAGGTTGATTATGACCATCTGGGCTCTCAGATTCTGGCGGCGTATTGTCTCCGTTCCAGGCTATTCTCCTTCGCGAACTCTTTTGTGACTTCGGGCGCGGCAGATTGCGGCCAAAGCCTCATCTCCGGTAAACCAGCGGACACAAAGGGGGAGCAGGTCACTTCATATAGGGGGTAGTCTTTTGTGAGCTGCTCCCATTCTTTTGGCTAAAATACTCCCACCGGAGGCATTAAAGTCTATTCTCGTGCGCGTAACACACGTGACAGCTTTGCTTTTAATGGTGCCCACGCAAAGCTGAAAACAGCGATAAGGCTTGCTAGAATACCACCGAAGATGATCATCAGCGCATTGTCCCAAATTACGCTATAGCTGGTATCCATAATGAATGTGATTACTGCCCAACCGCCTGTTATGCCTGCAGCCAAGGCGACAGTGCCTGCGGCCCCGCCCAGAATTGCGGCGCGTATAACAAAGCTGAAAAGGATGCTATTGCGTGAGGCGCCCATGGTTTTCAGGATTGCTGCTTCGTAGATGCGCGCGCCCATTCCGGCGGCGGCAGCGCCCATGAGCACCAGAAATCCGGTCAGGAGAGTTGCTGCTGCCCCATAAGAGATGGCTGCTGCCAAACCGCGCAGAACCTCTGCGACACGGTCGATTGCATCGCGCACTCTGACGGCAGTGATGTTGGGATAGAGATTTGCGATGTCGCGCAGGATTTGTGCCTCTACCCCCTCATCCGCGTATACGGTTGAAATGAAGGTGTGCGGTGCGCCGGACAAGGCGCTGGGGTTCATCGACAGGATAAAGCCGATGCCTGCATTGGAAAAGTCGACCTCCCGAAAGCTTGCGACCTTTCCTGTGATGTCCCGCCCCAGAATGTTGATCGTGAGTTCGTCACCAAGAGACAGGCCCATTTCTGTGGCTTCCTCGGCGGCAAAACTGATGAGCGGAGGGCCAGTGTAGTCTGCGGCCCACCATGTGCCTGCGGTCAGCGTGGTGTTTTCGGGCTGTTCGGCGGAGTAGGTCACGCCGCGGTCCCCTTCCAGCACCCAGTGATTTCCAGCGGTTTCTCTGGCGGGTTTGCCGTTGATCTGGGCGATAATGCCGCGCAGCATTGGTGCTCTTTCCACCCGTTCGACACCGTCTGTGCGGGTGAGTTTTTCCGTGTAGCCGTCGATCTGGTCTTTCTGGATGTCGACGAAAAAGTAGCTGGGGGCCACATCCGGCAAGGTGTTGGTGATGGCGCCGCGCAGGTTCCCGTCGATTTGCCCCACTGCGGCAAGGACCGACAGGCCAAGGCCCAGCGACAGCACCACGGAAAGCGCGCCTTCCCGAGGTCCCGAGATGCTGGCCAACGCCCACCGCAGGTGCGGTCTGCCCCGTGCAAATCGTCCACCGCGTCGCGCGCCCAGCCGGATCAGTAGCCCCGCCCCTGCAAGCATCAACAGCGACCCTGCTATGCCGCCCGCTGTCCATAGCGTCAGCCACCACGTACCGGAAAACAGGGCGGCTGCTATCAGCAGTAATGCCAGACCGATCCCGGAGATCACAAGATAGCGGGCACGTGGCAGCATGCGGCCAGCGCTAAGGGCGTCGCGAAAGAGCGTTGCGGCGCGGATGTCTTCTGTGCGGGCAAGGGGCCACAGCGCAAACAGAAACGCTGTCAGGACACCGTAGATTGCCGCCTCGATCAGTGGTCCGGGATAGAAGGTGAATGCCGCCGGGACCGGCAGGCGCGCCTCGATGATGGGGCCAAGCAAAATAGGGGCCAGCGCGCCCAACACCACGCCGATAGAAATGCCCAGAAACGACAGGGCGGCAATCTGGATGAAGTAGGTTTGAAAGATGGTTTTACGGTCTGCCCCCAAGGTGCGCAGGGTCGCGATGACGCTGGTTTTGCGCGCAAGGTAGGCGCGAACGGCGGAGGACACGCCCACGCCGCCAACAGCCAGCCCCGACAGGCCGACCAGCACCAGAAACGCCCCAAGGCGTTCAACGAATTCAGAGACGCCGGGCGCGCCGTTTCGTGCATCGCTCCAACGGGCACCGCTTTGCGCAAACTGGGCGCGGACCTCTGTTTCGAGGGCTGCCAGATCGGCATCGTCGGGCAGATCGAGCCTGTATTTTGTTGAAAAGAGGGTGCCGGGGGAGATCAGGGTAGAATTCTTTAGACTGGCGGTGGTGACGATCGTGCGCGGGCCAAGACCAAAGCCACCCGACGCGTTGTCTGGTTCCTGGATCAGCGAGGCCATCAGGATGAATTTTTGCGTGCCCAATCGAAACACATCGCCCAAAGCGAGGCCAAGCCTGTCAGTTAGCACGCGTTCCATCACTGCGCCGGGCAGGTTGTTTTGACCAGCCAGAGCCGTTCCCAAAGGCATGTCCGGGTCAAGCCGGACGGTGCCGATCAAGGGATAGGCGTTATCAACCGCTTTGACCTGCGTCAGGGCTCTTTCGGTGTCGGCCGCGCGCTCAACGACCGCCATGGAGCGGAAGTCCACAATTTCGGACAGGGCATCGGCGGTTTGCGCCATCCACGCGCGTTCGTCTGGCTCTGCGAAACGATAGGTGAAATCCAGCTCGGCATCGCCGCCCAGCAGGGCTGCCCCCTCGCGCGCAAGACCTGCTTCGATCCCTGAACGGACAGAGCCTACCGCGGCAATTGCCGCGACACCAAGCGCCAGACAGGCGATCAGGATGCGAAAGCCGCGCAAGCCGCCGCGCAGTTCGCGGCGCGCGAAGGTGGCTGCAAGCTTGAGGCTCATTCGGCAGCCTGTTTCATCGGCCTGATATGCCCATCCTGAAGTCGGATCACACGGTCGCACCGGGCCGCGAGGGACGACGCGTGCGTCACCAGCACCAGCGTCGCGCCATGACGATCGCGCAGGCCGAACAGCATGTCGATGATCGCGTTGCCGTTCACCCCATCAAGGTTGCCCGTTGGTTCATCAGCCAGCAAAATATCGGGCCGGGGGGCCGAGGCACGTGCCAGGGCCACGCGCTGTTGCTCTCCGCCGGACATCTGCGCGGGGAAGTGATCTGCGCGGTGGCCTAGACCCACCTCTGCCAACTCCGCCGCCGCTTTATCAAAAGCGTCTTTGTCGCCTGCCAGTTCAAGCGGTGTGGCCACGTTTTCCAGCGCGGTCATGGTGGGGATCAGGTGAAACGATTGAAAGACGATGCCCATATGGGTGCGGCGGAACCGGGCGAGCGCGTCCTCATCCATGCGCGTCAGGTCATGCCCTAACGCCGTGACCGTGCCGCTTGTGGCCTGTTCCAATCCGCCCATGATCATCAACAACGACGATTTGCCTGACCCCGACGGCCCGATCAGGCCAACGCTCTCTCCTTTTTGAACCTGTAATGAGATGTCGTGCAGGATATCGACCCGTCCGGCATTGCCATCCAGAGATAAAGTCGCATCTTTCAAGGTGAAAACTGGTTCGGTCATCCGGGGCTCCGCTGTGTGCTCTATGATACGTGCGTTGAATGGAGTTCAGATCAAGATGCGCAAGACGATTGCTGTTGTTCTCATGATGAGCCCTGTTGCTGTTTGCGCCGATGAGATTGTGATTGCGGCCCTTGGCGACAGTCTGACCCAAGGCTACGGGCTTGTGCCTGAACAAGGGTTTGTGCCGCAACTTGAGGCATGGCTGCAGGCGCAAGGCGTGCAAGTCCGTCTGATCAATGCAGGCGTGTCGGGGGACACCACTGCTGGTGGATTGTCGCGGGTGGCGTGGACGCTGACACCGGACGTAGATGGCATGATCGTAGCCCTTGGCGGCAATGATGTGCTGCGCGGCATTGATCCGGGCGTGAGCAATGCCAACCTTGACGGTATCCTAAATGCTGCTGAGCAGGCTGAGGTTGAAGTCGTGTTGATCGGGATGGAAGCGCCGGGCAACTACGGGCCGGAGTTCAAGCAGCAGTTCGATGCCATGTACCCTGACCTGGCGGAAAAACACGGCACTCTGTATGCGCCCCGCTTTTTCGAAGGGATAGATGGGGGCGGTGGTGATTTGTCGGCGGCGCGGGAATTCATGCAACCCGATGGCATCCACCCCAATGCCACCGGCGTGCGCCGCATCGTTGACGCCTTGGGCCCGGTTGTCCTTGAGCTTGTGAACGGGCTTGCTGACGAGTCGACAAACTAAAAACGGTACCTGCCTTGTGCGGTGGGTTTGACTGGTCGGCAGCGGGCACGCTGCGGCACGCATAAGTATGTCGCTTGTTTTTTAAGCGGCTATCTTGGTGTTCCCTGCCAAAATAAATTTTACCAGTTGATAAAATTTTAGTTCCGTGGTTCGTTTTTCGGGAACAAAACGCAGGGGAGAGATGATGGCGCAGGATAGCTTCACACCGGGTGTTGTTTCGGGCCGCCTTGCGGCTGAGGCATATGACGCTCAGTTTGCAGACTTGCATCCACCGCTTGATGCGCATGAGGCGTTGGTGGCTGCCGACAGATGCTACTTTTGCCACGACGCGCCCTGCATCACGGCCTGCCCGACAGACATCGACATTCCGCTATTTATCCGACAAATCGCAACGGGCACGCCGGATGCTGCGGCCAAAACGATCCTGAGCCAGAACATCATGGGCGGCATGTGCGCGCGCGTGTGCCCCACAGAGCAGTTGTGCGAAGAGGTCTGCGTGCGCGAGGTGGCAGAGGGCAAGCCGGTGCTGATTGGCCAGTTGCAACGCTTTGCGACGGACCACCTGCAAGGTCAGGGCGTGCATCCGTTTGAACGCGCCGCCCCCACCGGAAAACGCGTGGCGGTCGTGGGCGCGGGGCCTGCGGGGCTTGCCTGTGCGCACAGGCTTGCGATGCAGGGCCATGACGTTGTGGTGTTCGATGCGCGACCCAAAGCGGGCGGGCTAAACGAATACGGGATTGCGACCTACAAAACCGTCGATGGTTTTGCGCAGGCGGAAGTAGACTGGTTGCTGCAAATCGGCGGTATCGAGCTGCGCAACGGCATGGCTCTTGGGGTGGACTACACACTTGCGTCGTTGCAGGCAGAACATGATGCGGTCTTTTTGGGCATCGGCCTCAGTGGCGTCAACGCGCTGCAGGCGGAAGGGGCGGACAAGGACGGGGTTCTGGACGCGGTGGATTTCATCGCTGATCTACGGCAAGCCGATGATGTGGCACAGATCCCGGTGGGGCGCGATGTTGTCGTGATTGGCGGGGGCATGACGGCGGTGGATGCGGCCGTGCAGGCGAAACTGCTGGGTGCGCTGAACGTCACGCTGGCCTACCGGCGTGGGCGCGACCGGATGAATGCCAGCGTCTTTGAGCAGGATCTCGCGGCCTCCAAAGGGGTGCGCATCGTGACGCATGTGGTGCCCAAGGCGATCATTGGCAACGGTGCGGTGCGCGAGATCGAGTTCGACTATGTGGACAGCGACATGCAGCCCAGTGGCGAAACGCTGCGCCTGCCCGCAGATCAGGTTTTTCGTGCCATCGGTCAAACCCTGCAAGGCGCGGACCTTCCCGCGCTTGAGGGGGGTAAGCTGCACGTCACGGGGGCAGGGCGCACCAGTCTGCCCGGTGTCTGGGCGGGCGGTGACTGCGCGGCGGGTGGCGATGATCTGACGGTCACAGCAGTCGCAGAAGGGCGCGATGCCGCGCTGGATATCCACGCGTCTCTGATGGCGTCAACACTTTGATGTCTTTTGGAAAAGGAGCCTCATATGGCTGATCTGACGTCCGATTTTCTGGGGATCAAAACCCCTAATCCGTTCTGGCTGGCCTCCGCGCCGCCAACAGACAAGGAATACAACATCCGCCGCGCGTTCGAGGCCGGGTGGGGCGGTGTCGTGTGGAAAACGCTGGGCCTTGATCCGCATGTGGGGAACGTCAACGGCCCGAGATATGGCGCTGTTTGGGGTGCGGACCGCAGGCTGTTGGGCCTGAACAATATTGAGTTGATCACGGACCGCCCGCTTGAGGTCAATCTGGCGGAGATCAAAGCGGTCAAGCGCGACTACCCGGACCGCGCCATGATTGTCAGCCTGATGGTGCCCTGCGAGGAAGACCCCTGGGCCTTTATCCTGCGCAAAGTCGAAGATACCGGTGCGGACGGTGTTGAGCTTAACTTCGGCTGCCCGCATGGCATGAGCGAACGGGGCATGGGGTCTGCCGTCGGGCAGGTGCCGGAATACATTGAAATGGTGACCCGCTGGGCCAAGCAACACACGCGCATGCCGGTGATCGTAAAGCTGACGCCGAACATTACCGACATCCGGCAACCGGCGGAGGCCGCCTTGCGCGGCGGGGCGGATGCGGTGTCTCTGATCAACACGGTCAATTCGATCACATCGGTTGATCTGGATCTCTTTGCGCCGGAACCCACGATTGACGGCAAGGGGGCGCATGGCGGCTATTGCGGCCCTGCAGTGAAGCCTATTGCGCTGAACATGGTGGCGGAAATTGCGCGCGATCCCGCGCTGCGTGGCCTGCCTATTTCGGGCATCGGCGGGATCACCACATGGCGTGACGCCGCCGAGTTCATGGCCTTGGGTGCGGGCAATGTGCAGGTTTGCACGGCGGCCATGACATATGGGTTTAAAATCGTGCAGGAGATGATCTCCGGCCTGTCGGACTACATGGACCAGAAGGACATGACATCTGTCGGCGAGCTTGTGGGCCGTGCGGTCCCCAATGTGACGGACTGGCAATACCTCAACCTCAATTACGTGGCAAAGGCAAAGATTGATCAGGACCTGTGCATCTCTTGTGGTCGGTGTTTTGCCGCCTGCGAGGACACATCGCATCAGGCGATATCCATGTCCGAGGATCGCGTATTCGAGGTGATCGACGCGGAATGTGTGGCCTGCAATCTGTGCGTCAACGTATGCCCCGTGGAAAACTGCATCACGATGGAGGCGATGCCGCCCGGTGCGGTGGACCCGCGCACCGGGAAGACGGTTGAGGCAGATTACGCGAACTGGACGACACACCCCAATAACCCTGCCGCCAACGCGGCAGAGTAGGGATGCGCACCGTCAGTCGCTTTGCAGGATTGGCGCAGTGGGCAGCGGGTTAGGCATCACATACTGCGGTTGCGCGGCCTCTTCGGCGGCTTGCTGTGCGGCTTCGGCCCGGGCCATGGCAACATCGGCGGCCCGTGCTTCTTCGGCGGCGCGCGCCTCAACGCGCTGACGTTCCTGACGCTGCAGGAAGGCCGCAGTCAGATCAGCCTGAGCATCGCCTGAGGCCCGCTCCATCTGCGGCGGCGGCGCGTCAGCCGTTGGTTTCTCCGCCTCTGCCTGTGCTTCTACAACCGATTGCCGTGTGGCATCCTGCGGGTTGATCGCCGCGCGCGCCCGTTTCAGCATAATGGCTACCTGCGCCCCCCCGGTGCCGGCACCGTTTCCGGCCCCCTGTCCGGATTGGTCCGAGGCCGTGCCTGCATCCTTGCTCATGTTGGATGTGTCGGACGCGGGCAACGCCTGAACGAGGCCCGGGTTAAATGTCTCTGGCCCTGTGGCAAGCGCAGGCTGTGGCGCAAGCGGGCTTACTAAAGTGATCGCAGTCATGTTCCACTCCGGTTTCGATCTAAATCGACGCCCGCACCCAATAAGGATTAAAGAGCTGTGAATATGAACGCGGAGTTAATGCGGCTGGAATTCGGTCAAAGAGGTTAACGGCGGATTAGGGGCGCAGCAATCGGGTAAACAGAGTGCTGAGGTACAGATCTGCCTGCGCGTGTGTCCGTGGGTCTTGATGCAGCAGAAGGTCAACCTGTGCCTCGAAATCCGCATAGTGCTGGGTGGTTGCCCAGATCGAAAAGATCAGATGTCGTGGGTCAACCTGGTTCAATCGCCCGGCATCCATCCAGGACTGAATCACGGCACATTTTTCATCAAAAAGCTTTTGCAAACTGCGCTCTAGGTGTGGGCCCATGCGCGGCGCGCCTTGCAGAATTTCGCCCGCGAACAGGCGGCTTTCGCGCGGATAGTCACGCGTCATTTCCAGTTTGCGTTTCACATATGCCAGCACTTCTGCCAGCGGCTCACCGTTTGGGTCAAGTGTTACCAATGGCTCCAACCACGTGTCCATCAGCCCATTGAGAAGCGACAGATGGATGTCTTCTTTTCCTTCGAAATAGTAAAGAATGTTGGGTTTGCTGAGGCCTGCGGCTGCAGAAATCTCGTCTAGCGTTGTGCCGCGATACCCATGCTGTGAGAAAACGTCGAGAGCGGCCTCTAGAATACGCTTACGGTTTCGCAGTTGAATGCGGCTTAGTTTCTTGTCACCTTCATCGCCCACAAGCATCTCCGTCAGCGGCGCTTTAAATTTCGGCGCGGGCACCAACTCTGCTCACGTTCCCGCAGGGTAGGGAAAACGGAAGTCTTGACTTGGCAGTACCTTGTCGCAATCGTAGGTTTACCAAATGGTAAAATTTGCAACTTTGCAAGTGATCTCGCATGCGACCGAAGGAAGTGCCCATGTCCGCCCCCGGCCAGAACCTGAAAATCAACCCTGACCGCCTTTGGGACAGCCTGATGGAAATGGCGCAGATCGGGCCGGGCATCGCGGGCGGCAACAACCGGCAAACCCTGACCGATGAAGATGCGGAAGGCCGCGCCCTGTTTCAAAAATGGTGCGAGGCGGCGGGCTGCGAGATGGGGCTTGATCAGATGGGCAATATGTTCGCCTGCCGTGATGGGGCCGACCCCGACGCGCTGCCCGTTTACGTGGGCAGCCATCTGGATACGCAGCCCACAGGTGGCAAGTATGACGGTGTTTTGGGGGTGCTTGGCGGTCTTGAAATCATTCGTACCCTCAATGACTTGGGGGTTCAGACAAAGCACCCTATCGTGGTCACGAACTTCACTAATGAAGAAGGCACGCGCTACGCCCCTGCGATGCTGTCCTCTGGCGTGTTCGCGGGCATCCACACGCAGGACTGGGCGTATGACCGCACCGACGCGGACGGAAAAAGGTTTGGTGACGAACTGAAGCGGATCGGTTGGAAAGGCGATGAGACGGTGGGCGCGCGCAAGATGCATGCGTTTTTCGAACTGCACATCGAACAGGGCCCGATCCTCGAAATTGAGAACAAGGACATCGGCGTGGTCACCCATGGTCAGGGTCTGCGCTGGATCGAGATCACGCTGACAGGCCGCGACAGTCACACAGGCTCGACCCCGATGCCCATGCGGCGCAATGCGGGGCTTGGCATGGCGCGCATTCTTGAGAAAGTTGACGAGATCGCATGGAGCCATAAACCCCATGCGGTGGGCGCTGCCGGGCAGATTGATGTCTTCCCCAACTCGCGCAATGTGATCCCGGGCAAGGTCGTGTTCACGGTTGATTTTCGTTCCCCTGACCTGATCGTGATCGAGGCCATGGTGGCGCGCCTGCACGTCGATGCGCAGAAAATTGCGGATGACATGGGGCTTGAAATTGCTTTTGAACAGGTGGGCGGGTTCGACCCTGTGGCCTTCGATGAAGGATGCGTGGGGGCGATACGCACCGCAGCGGAACGCCTTGGCTACAGCCATATGGATTTGATATCCGGTGCCGGGCATGACGCGTGCTGGATCAACCGGGTTGCCCCGACGGCCATGGTGATGTGCCCTTGTGTCGACGGACTGAGCCACAACGAGGCAGAAGAGATTTCGCGCGAATGGGCGGCGGCTGGCACGGACGTGCTGTTGCACGCGGTGGTCGAAACTGCCGAAATCGTAACCTGAAGGAGCCGGTGATGCACCCTGCGTTGCAAAAGACGCTACGGTTTTCAGTGATCTTTTTCGTGTTGATACTCATTTTTGAAATGATCAACGGCGCGGGTGAACCGATTATGCTGCGCCTCAACCGGGCAGTGGTCACAACGGGAATGATCGGCGGTGTCTACGGGTTGATGATGTGGATCATGCACAATCGAACATCGAAAGGAGACGGGGAATGAGCAAGGTTATCAAAGGCGGCACGGTTGTCACGGCAGACCGGACATGGAAAGCGGATGTGCTGATCGAAGGCGAAGTGATCAGCCGGATTGGTGAGGACCTGTCGGGCGATGAGTATATCGACGCCGAAGGGGCCTATGTGATCCCCGGCGGCATCGACCCCCATACGCATATGGAAATGCCTTTCATGGGCACGACGGCTGCGGAAACCTTCGAATCCGGCACATGGGCTGCTGCTGCGGGTGGCACCACGATGATTGTGGATTTCTGCCTGCCGGGGGCGGATGGATCCATCAAGAACGCGATCAACGAATGGCACCGGAAATCCGCGCCGCAGATTTGTTCTGATGTGGGCTACCACATGGCTGTCACCGGATGGAACGAGGCTATCTTCAATGAAATGAAAGACGCCGTTGATATGGGCGTCAATTCGTTCAAGCACTTTATGGCCTACAAAGGGGCTTTGATGGTGGAGGACGACGAGATGTTCGCCTCTTTCCAGCGCTGCGCTGAGCTTGGCGCGCTGCCGATGGTGCATGCGGAAAACGGCGATGTGATTGCTGCGCTGCAAGAGAAATACTTTAACGAAGGGATCACAGGCCCCGAGGGCCACGCCAATTCCCGCCCGCCAGAGGTGGAAGGCGAGGCTGCGAACCGGGCGATCATGATCGCGGATGCCGCCAACGTGCCGCTGTATATTGTGCATGTGTCCTGTGAACAGGCACACGAGGCGATCCGGAGGGCGCGTCAGAAAGGCATGCGCGTCTATGGCGAGCCTTTGGCGCAATTCCTGATGCTCGACGAAAGTGAGTATTTCGACAAGGACTGGGATCATGCGGCGCGCCGTGTGATGTCGCCGCCCTTCCGCAGTAAGGCGCATCAGGACGGGCTTTGGGCGGGTTTGCAGGCGGGCAGCTTGCAGGTCGTGGCCACTGATCACTGTGCCTTTACCACCGAACAAAAGCGGCGCGGCCTTGATGATTTCCGTCTGATCCCGAATGGCTCGAACGGTCTCGAGGAACGGCTTGCGGTGCTGTGGACCTACGGCGTTGAGACAGGGCGGCTTACGCCCAACGAATTTGTAGCCGTGACCTCAACCAATGTAGCCAAAATCCTGAACATCTACCCCCGCAAGGGCGCGTTGGTCGAAGGGGCGGATGCGGACATCGTGGTTTGGGACCCGAAGATTTCCAAAACCATATCGCCTGCAAACCATCATTCGGTGCTGGATTACAACGTGTTTGAAGGGGTCAATGTGAGCGCGCAGGCCCGCTACACGCTGAACCGGGGCGATGTGATCTGGGCTTGGGGGCAGAACAGCCAGCCTAATCCGGGCCGTGGCCGATTCATTCCGCGCCCGCCGTTCCCCAGTGCGCATCAAGCTTTGTCGAAGTGGAAAGCGCTGACAGCGCCCAAGATGATCAAGCGTGACCCGCTCAACATCCCTGCGGGTATTTGACGGTCACGCAGATTGCTGATGGCGTGGAAGAATGAGAGCTCTCCGAGCCATTGTCGTCTAAAATTTATATAAAAGCGTGCTTCTTTTTCTGATCTCGGGGCTGGACTTCGGGGGAGGCCACCCCATCTTGCAAAGGACTTATAGGGGAGCATGTCGTGAGATGACAAATATGGAAAGCCTAGAACAGAAGCTCAGCGAACAAGAACGTCAAAGCCGGGCGTATGATCGGGCGATTGCGAGCATCGAAGCCGACAAGACGCGCCAAACCGCTCAGGGATATGCGGTGATCGCAAGCTTGATGAGCGGCAGCGATGGCGACGATGGCCCGAGCGCGTTCACTAAAGTATCCAGTGCGTGCAAGTTGTTCCTGATCGGATTTGCATTCCTTGTGCCAAGCTTGCTTGTCTGGCGCGTCCTGCTCTGATCAAACTCTCTTCGGCAACGCTTTAGGAGCTCGCTTACTGCGGGCCTTTTTGCGTTATGCTGCCTACAGGTGCTAAGATTGGTTGGTATGCGCGGTATGGGCCAGATACGACGCCTTGCGCGCCCTGATTTTTGGAACGGCCCCAAAAACAAGGATCGTGGCGACAGTGGTCAAGCCCAGAGCAAAGTAAATCTGCACAGCCGATATGAATGTCAGGCCCATCAGTAGCCAAGCCACCAAGAACCCTAAGAAGCCAATCATGCCGCCAAGCACACATGCAACTATTGCCATCGTCTCCTCCTATAGCAATCGATAGTGTCGCAGTTTTGCTAATGAAAGGTTAACGGGTGTTTGGGTGGTTAATACCTAGGGGAGACGATTAACTTTTGAGCAATCGTTTCATATTCTAGACTAATTATAGGGGCCAGTAGCCGCTATTATGTGCGCGCAACGGACATAGTTCGCATTGGCGTCAACCTTGTCTTTAAGGATGGCAGGCGAGTCGTAAGGGTGCTGGGCGGGTATGGCCTCCTCAACCGTTTGAACCAAATCCGCCCGGGTTTTGAGCCGCAATGGCACTTCCTTGCCTCTTTGAACAACACCCCCCAAACATAAGCGCTCTGGATCGGCGGGTACTTGTTCGCTGCCGCCACAAGGTATCGCGCCAGCAGCGCATCGGCGATCTGATCAGCCGTTTCGATGCACAGGCGGTTCACCCAGATGTCGATTATGTTCACGGTGTGATGATGTTTGACGCAATGTTACTACTTAACAGCTGAGTTACACTTCGCGGAAACGCCCCAAACTTTGCCCCGCCTTGCCGCCCCTATGAGCCGAAGCGACTGCGTCATCCCCTAGGCTGTCGCCTTCTACGGCCTAATTTGATCCAATGGACCAAATGCAAGACGGCGAGCGACCCGCAGTCTAGCGCTAAAGGTAGTTTTGGTTTTTTGGATCAACGCCATTCAGTGAAATGCATCAGATTTTCCACCAGCACTACTTTAACCGCTTGATTTTCTACTGCTCCGAGCTTTCGACGCCACTTTGCAGAAACCTCTGGCTCGGGGTCACCTCCGGTACGCGACACTATGCGCAGTTCCGCAGTGTTGTTGAGACCAATTAGTCGATTCAGGTGTCGATCGCCTCCGCCGTATCCGAAAACGGTTATGCGTGCGGCGTCCCCAAGAAGTTCGTCTAGTTTTTTCCAGTAAACGCGCAGGATTGAAGAGTTTTCAATTACAGATGGCTTAGAGTCTGCGTTGGTGAGTACAATGTGAAAACTATTTTCTCCTGCGTATTCACTAAGGCTGGCACGTGTAATCTTTCGTGGCTCACCGTCTCTCGTTACGAAAAGTGGTGATCCATGGAGATGTAAAAACCAGCCTTCACGTTCATGGTCGAAATATCTCTCGTGGCGCTCCATATCCAACTGTCCGCGAAAAACCCATCGCGAAGGAAATGTTGGTTGAAAATGTCAGTACCTGTGAAAGCTTCATATAACAGGTCATCGTAGTTGAGCGTAACAATGTCCGGCCCAGTCTCACGTACAAAATCCCTCAACGGTTCTGCAAAACTGACCGGAAGTTCTTTGCCACCTTCGTGAAAAAGGCTTGCGGCATGATGAAAATAGCGGCGAATAGCAACAGGGAAACTATTGCCGTGGGTCGTAAGCCAGCGGTGCCCAGCACCTTCGGTCTCAAATTCTCTTATTGTGTCACACGCATCCAGAACTCGTTGAAGGTCCGACAACTCTTCCTCGGATGTGGGGGCGCTCAGGTCGTTTTCAACAACCCCATTTTCCAAACAAGCGCAAATTAGTCGCCGCTTGTTTTCGTCCAAAATGTCGTTGTTGTCCCAAGACGATTGCAACACGCGTTGCAATTGGAAGAAGTCGTTATCGATCGCGCGACCCAGTCCGTTTCCAAAGAGTATTACGTGCCTAGCCACGCATCACCGCACAAACTTTTTGTGCTTCATGCGTTTGGGTTCGATGTCACCGAGTCGCCGCTTTTTGTCCTCTTCGTAGTCCGTGAACCCGCCTTCGAACCATTCGACGTGGGCTTCGCCTTCGAAGGCCAGAATGTGGGTGCAGATGCGGTCGAGGAAGAAGCGGTCGTGGCTGATGACCACGGCGCAGCCTGCGAAGTCCACTAGGGCGTCTTCGAGTGCGCGGAGGGTTTCGACATCCAGATCATTCGTCGGTTCGTCGAGCAGCAGCACGTTCCCGCCTGATTTCAGCAGGCGCGCCATGTGCACACGGTTGCGTTCACCACCCGACAGAAGACCCACTTTTTTCTGCTGGTCGCCGCCCTTGAAGTTGAAAGACGAGCAATAGGCGCGCGAGTTGACCTCCGCATCGCCCAGCTGGATCAACTCGGCCCCGCCAGAGATCGCCTCCCACACGGTTTCATCCGCTGCAAGGTCGTCGCGGGACTGATCGACATAGGCCAGATCAACGGTTTCGCCGACTTCGATGGTACCGGTGTCAGGTTGCTCTTGCCCGGTGAGCATCTTGAAAAGCGTGGATTTACCCGCGCCGTTGGGGCCGATTACGCCCACGATGCCACCGGGGGGCAGCGCGAAATCCAGCCCTTCCACCAGCAGCTTGTCCCCCATCGCTTTGGAGAGGCCCGCAACGTCGATCACCTTGCCGCCCAGACGTTGACCCGAGGGGATGACGATCTGCGCACTCGTGAGCTTTTCACGCTCGGACTGTTCGGCCATTTCATTATAGGCGTTGATCCGGGCCTTGGATTTGGCTTGGCGGGCCTTGGCCCCCTGCCGCATCCAGTCCAGTTCGCGTTCCAGCGTTTTCTGGCGGGATTTGTCCTCGCGCGCTTCTTGAGAAAGCCGTTTTGCTTTCTGTTCGAGCCATGCGGAGTAGTTGCCTTCGTAGGGAACGCCCTTGCCGCGGTCCAGCTCCAGAATCCAGCCGGTGATGTCGTCAAGGAAGTAGCGGTCGTGGGTGACGATCAGGATCGTGCCTTTGTAGTCGATGAGGTGCTGTTGCAGCCACGCGATGGTTTCGGCGTCAAGGTGGTTGGTCGGTTCATCGAGCAGCAGCATGTCGGGCGCTTCGAGCAGCAGTTTGCACAGGGCGACGCGCCGGGCCTCACCACCGGAAAGTTTGCTGATCTCGGCGTCGTCTGGCGGGCAGCGCAGCGCCTCCATGCTGACGTCGATCTGGCTGTCGAGGTCCCAGAGGTTTTCTGCGTCGATCTTGTCCTGCAGCTCCGCCATTTCGTCTGCGGTCTCGTCAGAGTAGTTCATGGCAAGTTCGTTATAGCGGTCGAGGATCGCCTTTTTGTCGGCGACGGCCAGCATGACGTTTTCGCGCACGGACAGGCTGGCGTCGAGCTTTGGCTCTTGCGGCAGGTAGCCCACGGTGGCCCCTTCGGCGTGCCATGCTTCGCCCGAGAATTCAGTGTCGAGGCCAGCCATGATTTTCATCAGCGTGGATTTACCCGCGCCATTCACGCCCACGACGCCGATTTTCACGCCGGGCAGGAAGTTCAAGTGGATGTTTTCAAAGCACTTCTTGCCGCCCGGATAGGTCTTGGAGACACCGGACATGTGGTAGACGTATTGATAGGCGGCCATGAGATGCTCCTGCGCAGTGACTTGGTTTGACTTGGACTACCGTGACGGAGGTTGGGGTGCAATCGCTAGCACTCGCAAGAGGTACTAATCCTTGACAGGTTGCGCGCCGGTATGTTCCCGTCTGCGCAAAAAATCTTATCTAAACAAGGGAATTTTCGCATGGATGTCGGGAGAATTTTGATTTTGGCGAGCGCGGCGGCGTTTTTGGCAACAGATGTTGCGGCGGCGACACTTGGGGTGAAGTCTTTCAACATTCGAAATAATAACGATAAAAGCTGGACGGGCCCCGGTTTTGACCGGCGTGACATGGTCCTTCGGGATATTCTGACACCGGTAGCGGGAAGCAGCGAACGGGCACAGATTATTGGTTTGCAGGAAGTCACCCCTGACCAATACGACGATATCGCCAACGACCTTGCGCCACTTGGGTATACGTTCATCGGTGGGCCAAGAGAGCCGGGCGGAGAAGCGGCGCCGCTCTTTTTTGATATAAACCGATTTACCCCGGTAGAGGGTGGGCAGTTCAATCTGAGTCTGACACCGGGCGTGCCGGAAACGAGGCATATTCTGGACGGCCCTAGCGAGCCTCCGCGCATCGCAACATGGGCTGTTTTGCTGGATCGCGAAACCAACCAGGAAATTGTTGCGGTGAATACTCATTTTCAAACTCGTTCGCAAAAGGACGCCCGCGGTGGCGAAACACTGGAAAACCTGCAAAACAAGCTGTCCCCTGATAGTTTTGAAGGACTGCAAGCTAATCTGAACTTTTTTAGGGGCCTATATACTTAACTAGCCGGTATATGGGACGCCCATTCGTATAGACATAGCGTGCTCGGAGACACCAAATAGCTTGGCCATCTGCGGAACCGTCACTCCATCCTTGGCGCGTTCTCTGTTGATTGCATCGCGTGGCATCAATAGGTTTGCGGCAAATTTGTTAGCCTCACGCTCTTCTTTTGGGCCAATAAGGGTATTGTGGTACTTGCCAACCTCTGTGCTGCGATACGCGCGGTCATCGTCCAAACCGTCACCAACCAAATGGCGGTGAAGCATGTAATGACCTATCTCATGAGCGAGTGTGAACCGCTGACGGGTGTCTGGGTCTGTTGCATTCACCGTTAAAAGGAAGGTTTCCCCAAACTTCTCCAGCATTCCAGAAATACCATTCCCCAAAAAGGCCGCACGCAACTTGATCCCAAGCATTGCAGGCAATGACATTACGGGTACAGGGAGGCTTTGACGTGCGTCATTCAGTATTTCCCATTGATCTGAAAGTTTCATTTGTCGCCCTCCGCTTTGTTGTCTTGAGCATTAGCCATCTCGTCGGCATCTTCGTCGCTTAAATCATCTTCGGAATCAAAGAATTCCCGGTATTCCTCAAGGAGGTCGGGCAATTCTCTTTGTAAATATTCGTTTGTTACCCGCTCGGCTGTAGCTTCTGCTATTCTGGCGGCTTCTTCCGTTGCGTGTGCTTTCGCAATTGAACGAAAGTTGATGAAAGCGAACAGGCCGCCCAGGACCAGTATAAGCCCAATTGCCGCCAAAAGCAACGAAACGAGGTCTAAACGGCCTGTTTGTGCCGCATATTCTATAGCTGACTGCCTAATCTCGTTCACCCAAAGCCGCCTCTTTTGCGGGCAATTTCCCAGCTTTGTGAGCGCTTGGCAATCTCAGTTGATTAAAATGTCGTCGTACTCTCCAGCGGCAAGCGCCTCTTCGTCGTATTCGATGCCCATTTCCTCAATCTTCTTGCGCTTCTTGTACAATAACAATTCGGCTTTAGCGTGCTTTTCGGCGATGCCTTTGTTGAAGTTCTTCCATCCCTCGAAAACTGGATAGTCATTTACCTCAAGAAGTCGGTCAAGCTTGTCATGAAGTGTGGCCATCGTCATTTTGTTGCCACGCAAAGCGGAAGCCTCTGCGAAAAGCAGGAACTGCTCAGAAAGAAGGTGAAGGCTGTAAAGCTCATCTCGCGATAGGTAGTTCTTACCAACAACAACTTCCGAGGTGTTTGGCTCTTTGCCTTTGAAAGTTTGAACGCCCATGTACTCTTCGCGATGATCCGCCCGATCCATGACGAGCTTCGCCCCTGTTTGCCCCGTTACGGCGTGATGAAATTTGTCCTGCAGGAGAGCATAGAAGGTTTTAACCTGTTGCGAGGAGGGTTGATAATCGGACGCGCTGATCTTGAAGCACTCGCGAACCTTGGCGTAGATTTGCTTCTCCTCCGACCGCAGCGCGCGTAGCTCGGCAGCAAGCTTGTTTAGCTTTTCCGGTGACTCGCGCAGCGCCCGATCATTTAGGACATAGCCTTCTTCGATGTATGCCTTGAGCGTTTGGGTGGCCCACTGGCGGAAACGGGTCGCGGCCTTGGAGTTCACGCGATAGCCAACAGAAATGACGGTATCGAGGCTGTAAACACGCACCGGCTTGGTGGAGCGAGCAATACCAATATTCTTTGTATTGCTCGGCTCATCCAGTTCGCCAGTCTCAAAGATGCCCTTCAGGTGATGGGAGATATTTTGTTGTGATGTGTCAAAAAGTTCAGCCATCTGTGCCTGAGTTGCCCAGATAGTTTCTGTCCCTGGATCAAGCGCAAAGCTAAGAGCGTCGTGGTTTCCGGGATCGGTGTATTCAACGAACTCGACTTCGTGAATGACGCTTTCGTCAGGCAACTTATGCACTGCAGTAGCTTTAGGCGCTACGGCGCTCAATACCTCATCAAATGATGCGTCGATTGGTTCAATGTTCGTTTCAGGCTTTTTAGCCATTAATCAGTTCCCTGTAGGTCAGACGTTTATCAACCATCCGGTCAATCGTCATGTTGATGAAGTTGATTGTGCCAACTTTTGAAGTGTTATGGCGAAAGGAGAATTCATTCACATAACGGTGCAAGTGATCTTCGCTCATGTAGTGGTAAACGCCGATGTAACCGCGCTTGAGCAGTGACCAGAAGCTTTCAATGCCGTTGGTGTGGGCCATGTCGCGGACGTACTCGCCAGCGGAGTGGCGAACTGTCTTGTGATTGAAACCATGCTTGGGAAGGCTGCGATAGGCCTTAAACTCATCGGTTACAACCGTTGCGCCCTCTGGGGCGTTGTTCTTGATGAAACCTACCAGAGTCGCCGCGTTGGTGCGCTCAACAGGCGTGGCGCGAACTTCGCCGTGCTGGTCACGCATACCGACAACGGCAGTCTTACCAACCGCGCCACGACCAGAGTGCAATTTCTTGTCTGCGTGTTTGTTCTTTTCTTTGCCACCGATATAAGTCTCGTCAACCTGCGTATGATTGCCCATGTCGCCACCATCTTTGCCGCTCATCCATGTTTCGCGGATGCGCTGCGCAAGAAACCATGCGGTTTTCTGTGTGACACCCAATTCGCGGGCCATCTGAGTGCTGGGGATGCCTTTGCGGGCGCTTGTGAGCATGTAGATCGCCAAAAGCCACTTGAGCAATGGAAGGCGGCTCTCGGACAGCACCGTGCCTGTGCGAACGCTAAAATGCTTTCGGCAATCTTTGCAGCGGTAAGCCATTGGCTTATGATCTTTGCACTCAGTCACAGAGACGGAACCACAGTGACCGCAAACAGGTTCGGAACCCCAACGGCGCGTTTCAAAAAAATTGCGCGCAGCTTCTTCATTTGGGAATTTCTGGAAGAATTCAAATGTGCTAAGTGTATCAGTCATGGGCTTAATCTCTCTTGTTGAGATTAAACTAGCCAAAATTCATTGTGGCGTCAAGTCAATTATGGCTAGTTAAGTATATAGGCCCCCTTTTTTAACTTGGTTTTTGCAGAAGACGGACCGGTGGGTCAGGTCCTTGGTGGCGATCAGCGGTTTCAGGGTGCGGATCTGACGGCTCTTGATGCCATTCCTGGCGCAAGTGAGATTCTGATTGCAGAGATTGCGGATATTGCCGGCGACAGGCCGATTATCCTGACCGGCGATTTCAATACAAACGTGACAGAGCGGTTTCGCACGAGTGTCGACTCAACAGAAGTCTTTCTAAGGCTGACCCAAGACGCGTACGAGCTTGACGCCTATGGGTACATTACGGGGGATGTTGCTTCGCAGTTCGCACCGGATTTTGGGCTGGTCGATAGCTATGCAGAAAGCTTGGGTGGACTGGAGGCACTGTTTGCTGCCGGTGATATCCATACGACGTTCTCGGGAGACCCGGATCTGAAACGGGACCTTCCTGTTGATATTGATATTACTGGCGCTCGCGTTGATTACATCTTTGCGTCGGAATTCTTTACTGTGGAAGCGGCAGAGATTTTGCGAAGCTCCTACTTAATTGCACAAGGCATTTTCGACACGACGCCGGATTTCTGGAAGTATTCATCTGATCACTACGCGATTTCGACGCTGTTTTCTTATGGTGTAGACGATACCTTGCCTTCTGACCCTACCGACCCGGATGATCCATCCGTTGTGCCGCTCCCAGCAGGATCACTTCTGCTCTTGTCGGGACTTGGCATGCTCGCACTGCGGCGACGAAATAAAAACTCTAGTCCTGCGGTGAGGTGATCGGCACGCTGTAGCGGACCTTGTTCGCCAGGTCGTGACCAAAGCGCGCAATCAGCGCGTTCTCAAGAGGTTTGCTCTTTGACATCGCACGGCGCAGTTGCGTACCGGTCCATTCTGCGTAGCGGGTACCTGCGGGTACAGTGACGGTGGCGCTGGCTTCCACGCCTTGCAAGAGCATCATCTCACCCGCAAAGGCTGGACCAATCGCGGTGTATCGCTGTCCTTTTTTGGTGATGTCAAATTGCGGTGCATTGATGAAAAAGAGTTTGTCTGCCCGCTGGCCTTCATGGATCAGCACGGTTTCTTCTTGGGTCGTTTGCCAGTTGGCCCACCTGTTGATGCGTCGGAACTGCCCGGGCGTCAGTGTTTTGAACAGTGCAAATATAGTCTGGTCGCTGTCAGACATGAACAATAATGACCGCTCAAGCGTGACGACCGTGATAAGGGCCGCGTTTATGAGCACCAAAACGCTGTTGGTCACAAATGGTCCCCACAAGGGAGGCATTTGAACAAGACAAAAAACAATGTCGAACAGCCCGCCTGTCAGCACCAGCCCACGTAGCCAAAGCTCATCGCGGACCAGAAAACCGGCGGAAGTAAACGCAAGGCCAACAAAGAGGAGGAGTACATAAGGCTGGTCGAACATGGGTTTGGATCAATTCCTGCTAAGTGCGCGGGGTGCTGCATCGGGTATACGTTGAGCGGGATCGCCTTTGAAAGGCTGCTGGGCACGGCTCGTCGATTTTCTAAGGTCTATGAAATGGTGGTGGCAATCACTTTCGAGCCTTCGTAAGTGTCATGGGTATGACGGTTGGTTTCCCATATGCGCGATCCGGTGAGGTCATCGGGTTGTTCGGCGGCTCTTTTGATCCGGCGCATGAGGGCCATGCACATATTACCCGAGAGGCCCTGAAACGGTTCGGTCTGTCCCGTGTCTGGTGGTTGGTCAGTCCCGGCAACCCGCTAAAACAACGGGGGCCTGCGCCGCTTGCATCCCGACTGGCGCGGGCGCGGGGCCTGATGCAGCATCCCCAGGTAGAGATCACCGATATCGAAGCGCGGTTGGGGACGCGCTATACCGCGCAGACACTGCAAAAGCTGACGGCGCGCTATCCGGGGGTTCGTTTTGTCTGGCTGATGGGGGCCGATAATCTTGCGCAGTTTCATCGCTGGCAGGATTGGCGCGACATCATGCGCATGTGCCCCATTGGTGTTCTGGCCCGTCCTGATGCCCGTATTTCGGCCCGGCTAAGCCCCCCGGCGCGGATATTCGCGCGGTATCGCGTGCCGACGAATGCGTCACATACGCTGGGGACAATGGGCGCCCCGGCGTGGTGTTTTGTCAATGTGCCAATGGTGGCGCAGTCCTCATCGGCGCTGCGCGAGGCTGGGGCGTGGGGATAAATCTAACCTATCGCTATCTATGGTTGTTTTGACCGGCGTGCTGCGGTTTACTCACGCCCATGAGCAGGCGACATTCGAATAGATTTTCCAGAAGGGCGATGCTGGCAGGCCTTGCCGCAAGCGCAATCGGTGGCACGGCCTGGGCCGGAGCGCCCGCAACATCGCTTAGGCCGCACATGCGCGGGGCCAGACCCGCAGCCCCCGCAGCAGATGCCCTGATTGCGAAGGCGAACCTGACCGGGGCGGTAGCTTTTGCCGTTCTGGACGCGCAAAGCGGCGCAGTGTTGGAAGCAAAAGATGCCACGCTCAGCGCGCCGCCTGCAAGCGTGGCAAAGGCGTTGACGGCGCTTTATGCGCTGGATGTTCTAGGCCCCAACCACAGGTTTGCCACGCGGGTGATCGCGTCGGGTGGCGTGCAAAACGGTGTGGTTCAAGGCGATCTTTGGCTTGTGGGGGGCAGTGATCCAACGACAGATACCCGCGATTACGCGCAATTGGCGCTGCGGATGAAAGAGGCCGGAGTGCGCGAGGTACGCGGCGCGTTTCGCGTGTTCGAAGGCCCTGTTGCCTCTTTGCGGTCAATTGATCCGGGGCAACCGGATCACGTGGGGTACAATCCGGCGATTGCGGGCATCGCGCTCAATTTCAACCGCGTGCATTTTGAATGGTCCCGCCAAAGCAACGGCTACCGGGTCACGATGGACGCGCGCGCTGGAAAGTACCGGCCTGCTGTGGAGGTGGCGCGCATGGAGGTCGTCGACAGGGCAGGCCCCGTCTACACCTATTCAGACCGGCAGGGCCGTGACGAATGGACCGTGGCGCGCGGTGCTTTGGGGCGCGAGGGCGCGCGCTGGTTGCCGGTGCGCCGCCCGGGTCTTTATGCCGGAGAGGTCTTTGCAACTCTGTCTCGCTCGAACGGCATCGTGCTGAAAGCGCCAGAAGTTACCCGGCGCGCGCCGCAGGGCGTCGAGGTCGCCCGGATCGAAAGCGCGCCTTTGGTGGATATCCTGCGCGGCATGCTGAAACACTCGACCAACATCACCGCAGAGATGGTTGGCCTTGCGGCCAGCTACGTCCGTGCGGGCTCCGCGCGAAGCCTGCCTGCCTCCGCCGCTGAGATGAACCGCTGGGCGATCGAGATGCTGGGCATGCAATCGCCCGCCCTGCGTGACCATTCTGGTCTGAGCGGGGACAGTCGCATCAGCGCGTTGGATATGGTCAAGGGGCTTGCCGCCGTCGGTCGTGCGGCACAGTTGCGCCCTATTCTCAAGCCTGTCGTGATGCGCGACGCGCAAGGGCGGCCCGACAAATCCCACCCGGTGAAAGTGGCCGCAAAAACCGGGACGCTGAACTTCGTCTCCGGGCTTGCGGGCTATATCACTGCGACGGATGACCGCGAACTGGTCTTTGCCATTTTCACAGCCGACATACAGCGCCGGGAGGCGATCCCACGCGCGGAACGCGAGGCGCCGCCCGGTGCACGCCCATGGGCGCGCCGGTCACGCGGCTTGCAGCGCGCACTTTTGTCGCGTTGGGGCACAAGTCTGGACAGTTAGCACGGCTGTGGTGCTTTGCCGTCGCAGCGCGGGCCTGCGCAAGGGTCAGGACAGATGCCGTGCCCGTGCGCCACGCTCGATGGCTGCGGCATGCAACCTGTCGAGATTAAGCTCATAGCGGATCTCTTCGAGCAGGCGAAGCTCTGTTTCTTCCAGCGTGCCGTCCGCAGCGGCCACGTCACAGGCCAGCGCATAGGCCGTTTCAAACAACCGCTCCGGCAGGTTTTCCCGTACAAGACCAAAGAGAGCATCAAGCCCATCTTCCTGTTCAAAGAGGTCAAAAACAGTCTGTGATACCGGGGTCAGCCGGTCTTCATCGTAGCCTTGGAAAATCGGCAGCAACTTTACCGCCGCCTCGATTTTCACAAGTTCAGCGGTGCGGATGTCCTCGTCTGACGCGGAGACGGCAACCATCAGGGCCACCAGACAATCCTGTGGTGTCAGGGAGTGAAGGTCGAGATTGGACATGAGAAGTGCTTTCAATCAAGGCATGCCCGCGCAATTTATTGACGACACAGGCCTTACGCAATAGGTGCAGGGCTTGTGAGCGCAACTGCGCGGGAAAACGAACATGAGGGTCACCATGAGAGATGCGGCAATGACAAGCAAGGCATGGCCTTTCGAGGAAGCCCGCCGCATTCTCAAACGGTATGAAAAAGCACCGCCCGAAAAGGGCTATGTGCTGTTCGAGACAGGCTACGGCCCGTCAGGCCTGCCGCATATCGGGACCTTTGGCGAGGTGTTGCGCACCACCATGGTGCGCCGTGCGTTCGAGATGATCTCGGACATCCCCACCAAGCTGATCTGCTTTTCCGATGACCTTGACGGGATGCGCAAAGTTCCGGGCAATGTGCCGCAGCAGGACATGCTGAACGAGTATCTGCAAATGCCGTTGACAGCGGTACCGGACCCCTTTGGCACCCATGACAGCTTTGGCGATCACAACAACGAGATGCTGAAACGCTTTCTGGACACCTTCGGGTTCGAGTACGAGTTCTATTCAGCGCGCGCCTTCTACAAGTCCGGGCAGTTTGACGAGGTGCTGCGCCGCTGTGCAGAGCGCTACAATGACCTGATGAAGATCATGCTGAAATCCTTGCGTGAAGAGCGCCGGGAGACCTATTCGATCTTTTTGCCGCTGCATCCTGAAACAGGTCGCGTGCTCTACGTGCCGATGAAGCATGTGGACGCCAAAGAGGCGACCGTCACGTTTGACGATGCGGAGGGGCGCGAATGGACCCTGCCGGTCACCGGCGGCAATGTAAAATTGCAATGGAAGCCTGATTTTGGCGCGCGCTGGGCCGCCCTTGGTGTCGATTTCGAGATGTATGGCAAGGAACACGCCACTAACGAGAAAATCTACGATGCGATCTGCCGCACCCTGGGCGCGCGCCCGCCCTCGCATTTCAGCTACGAATTGTTTCTGGATGACAAGGGGCAGAAAATTTCCAAGTCGTCCGGCAACGGCATAAGCATCGACGAGTGGCTCAGCTATGCCTCGACCGAAAGCCTGTCGTATTTCATGTACCAAAAGCCCAAGACGGCAAAGCGGATGTTCTTTGACGTCATCCCCAAGGCCGTGGATGAGTATCACCAGCAGTTACGGGCCTATGCCGGTCAGGACGACGCGCAAAAGGTCAACAACCCGGTTTTCCATATCCACAACGGGCAGGTGCCGACCTCGAACATGGTGGTGCCATTCTCGATGTTGCTGAACCTCGCCAGCGTGGCCTCGGCAGAGGATAAGTCCCATCTGTGGGGCTTTATTCAGCGCTACGCCCCCGATACCAATCCGGAGACAAACCCGGACATGGATCAGGCGGCCGGGTTCGCCGTGCGCTATTACAACGACTTTGTGAAACCGACCAAGACATACCGAATTGCCACGGATCAGGAGCGTGAAGCGCTGGCCGACTTGCGGGCGCAACTGGCAGCCTATGACGGGCCTGCGGATGATGAGGCCTTACAGTCGATCGTCTATGCCTGTGGTCGCGACCGGTTTGACCCGCTCAGAGCGTGGTTTTCCGCGCTCTACGAGGTGTTGCTGGGCGCAAGTCAGGGCCCTCGGTTCGGCGGGTTCATCGCGCTTTACGGGGTGGATGAGACCATCGCGCTGATCGACAAGGCGCTTGCAGGAGATTTGGTCGCAGGCTGACAGACTTGCCGGCGTTGCGATCCGCCTTACCCTTGAAGCACACAAGGGAGATTTCTATGCGACGCATGCTACTCGCCGCCAGTTTGCTTGCTGCTCTTGCAAGTGCATCGCCTGCACAAGAGGCCGACATCCAAGCGACCATTGACGGTCAGTTGGACCGGTTCGCCAAAGACGACTTCCCCGGTGCGTTTGAGTTTGCCAGTCCAACCTTGCAGCAGTTGTTTCGCACACCTGAAAACTTTCGGCGCATGGTCACGCAGGGCTACCCTATGGTCTGGCGGTATGGTGACGTGCGCTTTCTGGAACTGCGTGAGACGGACGGCAGCTTCTGGCAGAAAGTCATGATCACCGACCTTGAAGGCCGCGTTCACATTCTGGACTATAGAATGCTGGAGACGGCGGAGGGATGGCGCATTAACGGCGTGCAGATACTGGACAGTTCCGAATTCAACGTCTGAGCGTCAAAAGTTGCGCCATATGCCGAGTTTCAGGCGCACGTCGTCTTCTGAACTGATCGGGATTTCCGCGCCAATCTGGTAGGTGCTTTTGCCATCCTTCGTATCAATCAACAGCGATGGGGCGAGTGTCCGGAACAACGTTCCATTTGTGTGCGTCAGATAAAGCTGAGCCATCACTTTCAGCCTGTCGCTTACGCCCAGACCAAGCGTTGTGTCCACTTTGGTGATCCGTTTCATGGGCGCGCGTGCAATGTTCACGGTCGCATCCACTGCAATCCAGCCATACCGTTCGCCCCAGACCAGACCGCGACCCCAAGACAGGCCCAGTTCTGCGGATGGGAAAAATTCGCGTGGTTCATAGCGCGCGCCCAGACCAATGTGGGCTGCCCATTTGTCCTGCGCATCTGCTGCTGACAGGGGAAAGCGCAAAAACAGCGTTCCGTCCCCTGTGGGGATACCGAGCTGGTCCATGCCGCCGTTCACATCCAGCCCGAGGGTCAGCGATTCCGTCAGGCCATATTCGGCGTAGAGGGACCCGCTGGCCTCCCGCGCCTGTGTCACCGTACCGGCGGTTGACAAAAAGCCTGTGCCGCGTTCGCGCAGCCAAGCGCCCGCAGATGCGGCCTCAACACTTGTCAAAAGTAACAGAATTCCCAGAAAAGCTGGCCGGATCATTGCGGTCTCCCGGCGCAATCTTGGTTAATCCGCGTTAACATTTCGTTACGTGTCAAAGGGGTAGGACTTTTACGTCGGAGTACCTATCTAACAGAGTAGCTTAAGAGGAGAACGTTTGATGAAATGTCCAATTGATGGAACCCCGCTTGTCATTGCAGACCGCAGTGGCGTTGAGATTGATTATTGCCCGAACTGCCGGGGTGTTTGGTTGGATCGGGGAGAGTTGGACAAGATCATCGACCGGTCAGCGGTGCAGGCGGCCCCTGCGCGTCCCGCACCTGGCGGTTACAAAGGCGGTCAGTCCGGCTACTATAAAAAGAAAAAGCGTGGCGGGTTTCTGGACGAGTTGTTCGATTTTTGACCAGACAAGCGCATAGGTCCTGCGCGCCTTGACACCGCCTGACCCTTTGCTTGCCTTACAGACACGCGCAGGCCTGCCTGATGCCTTGCGCGTGTTGGCGAAGGACCTGCCGCGCGCCCAGTGGGAAGCGCATCCCAACTTTGGCGAGATGGTTCAGTTCTGGATGCAGAGGCATGCGATGTTCCGGCAGGTGTCGGATATCTTGCGCGCGGACGCGGCAGCACGTATGGACGCCCGCATGGCCCCCGAGGACTATGCTGCGAGGCTATCCCACTATGGCGGGATGCTGTTGCGCGAGTTGCAGACCCATCACCACGTCGAAGACAGCCATTATTTCCCGCAGCTTATCACGCTGGATGCGCGCCTTGAAAAGGGATTTGACCTGCTGGAACGTGATCACAGCGCGCTGGATGGGGTGTTGCACAGCATGGCTGACGCGACCAATACTGTCCTGACGGCGGGTGCCGCGCAAGAGCCTGTGGGCCTCTTTTCCGAATGCCTGACGGATTTTGCGACCCTGCTGGAGCGTCACTTGACCGATGAAGAAGAGATCGTGGTGCCGGTGATCCTGAAAACCGGGTTCAGCGGTTAAGGGTCGATCAGAATACGGCCCAGCACTTCAATGCCAGCCCCGGTGTCCCGGATCACAATAATCTCACCAGACCCGGCCCACTCTCCCGTCAGGGCGGTGATATTCACCTGATGGGTCACCATCATCAGCGGGCCAGTGGCACTTTGGATAATCTGTTGCAAATCGCGGGTCTGACCGTCGGCGCGGTCCCGGTGCTGGAAAAATGAGTTCAGCGCTGGTGTTGTTTCTGGCGACCCCACCGCCATCAGCTCTGCGGTTTCGAAACTGCGACACCACGCGGAACTGAGGGTGCGGTCAAACGTGAAGGACCGTGCCCGCAGCGCGTCGCCTATGGCTTTCGCCTGCGCTCTGCCTCGATCATCGAGGTTACGTTGCGTTGCGCAATCGTCCACGTCGAAATTTGCGGGATCACTGGTGCCGGGGGCAAGGGCGTGCCGCATGATCGCATGCGCGCCGGGTTCGTGCAGCGCGTCCCAATCATTGGCTGCAAGGGTCGTGGGCCAAAGCAGCAGAGCAAATAACAGAAACCTCATGCTGCGTCTTCCCGTCTGATGCACAGCGCCTCAGGCACCTGCGGCGGGCCTGCAGGCTGCAAAGGCAGAGGTGGGCCCGGCCGCCCCGTCCAGCGGCACGGTGACAACCGCGTCGCCCGCGCGGGCGGTAAAGGCGTTGTCCTGCATAAAGCCCGTCAAAAGGTTCCCAAACCCGCGGTCAGACACGGAAAGCGTGTGCCCTTCTTGGCTTAGCTGGTGCCGGTCGGTTGAGATGGTCACCCCGAACGGACCGCTGTAGCGCATCGTAAAGACCGGCGCGTCCGGCCATGGCTCCAGCCTCGTCAGGCTGATGGTATAAAGCGGCCCTCTGGGGTCAAAGGTCACCTCCACAAAAACCTCTGGGGTCTCATGGGTCAGTTTGCACGGCAGGCCGGGGGTGAACTGCCATGCCGCGGCGGGGCCTGCGGACAGGCAGAGGACTAAAAAGATCGCATATCGCATATGCCACAAATAGCCCTGCAGGCGGTCTTGACCACCGATCAGTGCTTCACGGTCAGGTCATCGGCGCTAAGCTTGTAGGCGCGGCCAAAGCCACCGTACAACAAGGCCGTGCTCACATCAAAGCGCACGAGCCGGAAGTCGGTGAAATCAATGTAAAGCTGTGCCTTGGGGCGCAGGGAAAGGTAGTGGGCGCGCAAGACCGGATGATCCGCACTGTCGCGTGCGATGAACCGGGCAGTGGCCTGAAGCGTGAGCCTTGGATGGGTGAGCGGGTCGCCCTTTTGCTCAGGCTCCCCGACCAGAAGCGAGCAGGCCGGGTCTGCCTCAAGCGCTGCAGTATGGGTGGACAAGTCAGAGATCAGCGACAGCGGGCCACCATCAGGCGCTGTGGCACAGGCAATGCGTGTGACCGCCGGCACGCCCTCTTGCAGCACGCCGAGGGCCGCAAAAGTAGCTCTGTCCAAAAGGCGCCGCGCCAAGGCGCGGGCCGCTTCGTCTACCGGGTGAAAGGGGTCGCGCGC
>JBGCEG010000089.1:0-20369 GCA_045106135.1 Roseobacter sp.
TTGTTTGGCGAATTCTTCAAAACTCGGAATGTCCCGCTTGGCATTGAAACGCGGGTTCAGCCCGGCTTTGGCCATCCGGCGATATTCCAACGCCCGGTCGCGCGCCTGATTGATCGTGACCACATCCGCGCCGCCCAAACCAAAGTCCGTGCGCAACGGCGCGCCCTTCTTGTTTTTCTGACCTTTGACCACCACGCGCACAATCCAGCGCCGCGCGCCCGACGGATCAACGACCAGATAAAGACCACCACCGTCGCCATGACGCCCAGGTCCGAGATTCTCCACGAGTTTTTTGGTCAGCTTGCCAGACAATGCCATTTCTAAAATACCACTTTCTATACCACTCAATAAACAAATATGAGCATTATCGAAAGAAACTCAAGGCAAAGCAAAAATTACCCGAAAGCCATCAAATCAAAAGAAAAAAGCCACTCAAAGCAACTCCATCGAATTAGAGAAAATGTGGTAATGGCGGAGACGAAGGGATTCGAACCCTCGAGACGATTCCTCGCCTACTCCCTTAGCAGGGGAGCGCCTTCGACCACTCGGCCACGTCTCCGTTGACGGGTATAGCGGGGCAACGCAGATGGATACAAGGAGAAAAGGCTGAAAAAAGGGCCGCAAGTGAATTCTGAATGAACTCTTTTATCTTGAGGCGATGTGACCCTTCCGCTTTAATCCACAGCAATGAATATGTTGAATTTTTGGTAAATCCGCTCGACTGTAAGCCTCTTTTGGATGGCATTTGGGTTGCGTATGAAACACCGGCCTTCGATTGTAACGACACCGGCGATCAAATTTTGCTGGGGCATGTCAAGCGTGCTGGGCTACTTCAGAGTGCGAACAAGAGTGCGCGGTTGTTCGTTGCCCACTGGACATGCGAGGTGCCGGATTTGAAAGTGACGACTATCATTGCGAAACCATTCATGATGGCGGCGCGTACCGACGCTGCTGCTCACTTTTTGGTTGTGCTAATGCAAACTGCGCTGACATGCAAAACAGATGATCAGCAAGGCTTTTTACCCTCCGCGGTCATGGCTGCGGTCCGCGCCCGTGCAAGGCTTCCATGACAGGCATTTTGACACTTAATACTGGCTCGTCCTCGCTGAAGTTTGCTTTGTACCGCGCTGCACCCAGGCTACAAATACTGCTGCATGGGCAAGTTGACCGCATCGGCAAGGACGCCACTTTGGTGGTTTATCAAGAAGATAGAAAAACCTCCGCCCGTGTCGAAGCCGCAACGCCGAACGAAGCGCTGCAAGCTGTCATGGCATTTATTCAACGAGAAAATCGTAATGTTTCAGTGGCAGGGGTAGGGCACCGCATTGTGCATGGCGGGCCGAAATACGCTGAACCGGTGCTGCTCTGCGAAGAACGCATTGCCGAGTTGGAGGCGTTGGTGCCGCTAGCGCCCCTACACCAGCCACACAACCTTGCCGGTATCAAAACAGCGCGTGACGTGTTTCCGAATGCGGTTCAAATCGGCTGTTTTGATACGGGCTTTCATCACGGTCACCCGTGGGTTAACGACACGTTTGCCTTGCCCAGACATTTCTACGATGAAGGTATCCGGCGCTACGGGTTTCATGGGCTGAGTTACGAATACATCACGGGGTTGATCGCTGCAGAGTACCCCGATTTGCACGCAGGCAAGCTTGTCATCGCGCATCTGGGAAACGGCGCGTCAATGTGTGCCGTGCGCGAAGGAAAAAGCGTGGGCTCTACCATGGGCTTTTCTGCGTTGGACGGTCTGCCGATGGGGACCCGTTCTGGTCAGATCGATCCGGGGGTTATTTTATATCTTTTGGAAGAGAAAGGCATGCGGTCTTCGGACATTCTGCACATGCTGTATCATGAAAGTGGTTTGCTGGGACTGTCAGGTTTGACAAGCGACATGCGCGACCTGCTGGAGGCGGGCACGCCGGAAGCGGCACAGGCGATTGATTACTACGTCTTTCGGGCTCGTCGGGAGGTTGGTGCCTTGTCGGCCGTGTTGGGCGGCATTGACGGTTTGGTCTTTTGCGGCGGTATTGGTGAAAATGCTAAAGTCATCCGGGCGCGTATTGTCGAGGGGTTGGCGTATCTTGGGATTGTCATCGATCCTGAAAAAGACACCACAGATGCGCGAGACATTGGGCAGGGCGGGACGCGTGTTTTGGTTATTCCAACGGATGAGGAGCGCGTGATTGCTCGCGCTGTCCGGGCCGCGTTGGTTTTGTGATTCCATGTCGCAGAGCGATAATGCAAGCCGCGTTTTGGATTGATTAGTGTGGCTTAGTGTGACCGCTTTCTACCGGTTGAAAACCACCGGAAACCAGTCTTCGCGCAGCACTTGCCCGTCCGTCATGTTATGTCCTGGAAAAGGCGGGGAAGTAGGCCCCGGGCGCGTGATGTAGCGCGCATCATCCCCGACATAGCGTACGGAGAACGCGCGCCGCCTGGTGTCAGAGGTATTGCCGCGCGCACCGTGCAACGCCATGAAGTGGAACGCCACAGCATCCCCCGGTGCCATCTCGAAGCTGCGAATGGTCATCCCTTCGGCATCGGGGTCGGGTACAGGCTGGTAGTCCTGTTCATTAGGGTAAAAGCTTGTTTCAGCCAGCCACCGGGTCGGCAGCACGGGTTTCTCCCAAAGGTGAGAGCCTGCAACGCACCGCAAACTGGCAGCCCCAACCGGATCAAGCGGCACCCAGAAGCTGACGGTTTGCCGCCCTTCAACAAAATAGTAGGGGCCGTCCTGATGCCAGGGGGTGGCTTTCGCCGTGCCCGGTTCCTTGACCAGAACGTGGTCATGAAACAACTGCACACGATCTGACCGCATCAGGTCAGCGGCCGCTTCTGCAGCAGGTGCCTGCTCCAAGGCGTCGCAAAATTCGGGGATGCGTTGCCAGTTGCAATAGTCGTCGAAAAACCGCCCTTGCTCACCCGGCTTCAGGTTTTCGGCAGCGTAGGGGCCGGGGTCGGCCATGTTGCGCGCAACCCCGTCGCGCAAGGTGTCAACCTGATTCCGGAACAGCCCTTTGATCAGGACAACACCGTCTCTTTGGTAGGTGTCGATGTCTTCGGCAGACAACAAAGAATGTGGCAAGGCGGGCCTTTCCAATAGGGTGTTACAGGGGCACGACGTTGGTACAGGATCTTTTGGGGCAAGCACAGATTTGTTGGGTAGCCAAAAATACGCCTCTTTGGATGACGCTGTCACGCAGCATTGGGCTGAGGATTGAAAGGTCCCCAAGCGCGCAAGGTGCCGCAGACACGGTGTGATCAGTCGCCATCTGCCACACCTTCGGCTCGATTTCTGGCCCGGCGGGCCCGGTAGCTGGGCAACAACACAAGGATGAGGGCTAAAACAAGCAAGCCAAGCGTCATGGGGCGTTCAATGATGAAATCGAGCCCTCTGTAAAGCTGCATGGACCGGGCAAAGTTATCCTCCAGCATGGTGCCAAGGATAAACCCGATCAGCAGCGGGGCCAGCGGGTAATCTGCAAACCGGAAAATCGTTGCCATCACTCCTAAACCCACGAGCATCAGGAGTTCAGTTGCATTATTCTGACCGATGTACGCGCCCATCAAGGTGAAAAACAGGATGAACGGGATCAGATAGTTGCGCGGGATCGTGAGGATTTTGGCGATGTAGGGGATCAGCGGCAGGTTCAGGATAAGCAGCACGAGGTTCCCGATGAACATGGAAATGATCACCGCCCAGAACACCTCTGGCGTGTCGGTCATCAGCCGGGGGCCGGGCGTCACATTCAGCGCGATCAATGCCCCCAGCAGAATAGCGGTTGTGCCAGAGCCGGGAATGCCGAGCGTCAGCAAGGGGACGAAAGAGCCTGTGCAGGCGGCATTATTGGCGCTTTCTGGGGCGGCCAAGCCTTTGACGGAGCCTTTGCCGAACTCTGCCTGTTCCTCGCCTTTTGCGATGTTGCGTTCCACCGCATAGCCCAGAAAAGACGCAATCGTGGCCCCTGCGCCGGGCAGCACACCGATGAAAAAGCCCTGCACCGACTGACGTCCAATGACGGGAATGATCGCTTTGCCTTCTTCTCTGGAGAACCGCAGGTTACCAATCTTGCCACTGCTGCCGTCAGCGCCAGCAGAGCCGCGCGCGGGGTTCAGAACAAGAAACAACGCCTCTGGCAGGGCAAACATGGCCATCGCAAGGGTGATAAAGGAAATGCCCGACTGCAGATCCATCAGACCCAGCGTGAAACGCGGCATGTTGAACAAGGCACCTTCGCCCACGGTGGCGAGGATCAGGCCAAGGATCGTCATCATCAGCGCCTTGGCGACCTGTCCGGAGCCTGCGAAAGCGGCAATGGCAGACAGGCCCACGACCATAAGTGCGAAGTATTCCGCAGAATGGAACAGCAAGGCAACAGAGCTTAGGGCAGGGGCGAAAATCATCAAAAGGAATGCCCCAATCGTACCGCCTGCAAAACTGGCGACGGCCGCGATGGTCAGCGCCTTACCGGCCTGGCCTTTCCGTGCCATCGGATACCCGTCAAAACTGGTGGCGACTGTGCCCGCAACGCCGGGTGCGTTCAGCAGAATGGAGGACGTGGAGCCGCCAAAAATCGCCCCATAGTAGACGCCCGCCAGCAAAATAAGCGCAGCCGTCGGGTCCCCCAGTGAAATGGCGACCGGGATCATGATGGCGATGATCGACATCGGCCCAAGCCCCGGCAGCATCCCGATAAACGTACCAATCAGGCAGCCCGCGACCACCATGAGCAGGTTTTGGATGGAAAGTGCGGCGCTCAGGCCGATCATGATGCCTTCAAGCATGGCTCAGGTCCCGATAAAGAAAGGAAAGGGGCGCAGGAAAATGCCCAGAACAACCTGAACCAGATACCAGACACTGCCTGCCGCAATCAGCGCGACGGGGATCATGATGTGGAATTTGCGCTCGCCTAGAATGGTGCTGCCTGCCACGAGAAAGACAGTGGTCGCGATCAGAAAACCCGCAGGTCTGAGACAGAGGGCATAGAGCACCATAAGCCCCAGCAATAACAGTGCTTTGCCAAGGTCATATTCATGGAGCCGTCGGTAGTTGATGTCGGTTGCCGATGGTTCTTTGTCGGCGGCGGTCTTTTCGACGCTGAACAAGACCAGCAGTCCGACAAACGCCCCCAAAATGGCCAGCACTTTGGGAAAGGTCGATGGCCATACCGGGTTACGCTGCATGAAGGGCGGCAAAAGCTGGTCCATCGTGAAAAAGGCCAGATAGCCATAAATGCAGCAGAGCACGATAAATATAAGCGCAATCCAGCGATCCAGAGCCATCGCTTTCCCCTTTTCGGTCTGGTGAACCCCGACCGCGCTGAGGCAGGCGGACGGAGTCAGATGTTGCGCGAAAAGACGCGCTCAGGCGGAGATCACAGGAAGCCGAGTGTCTTCATCAGATCGCCGATTTCCTTTTCCTGCGCTTCGAGGAAGCTGCGGAAATCGTCGCCGGAGTTGTGGATGTTCACCCAGCCATTGCGCGCGCGGACTTCTTCCCATGCGTCGGTTTCGTACATGGCGGCAAGGGCTGCCTGAAACTGGGCCAGACGCTCTTCGGGCAGGCCGGGGGCTGCGAAAAAGCCGCGCCAGTTGACGAAAGTGGTATCCAGTCCTTGTTCCACGAACGTTGGCGCGTCGGCATAGGCAGGGACGCGGTCTGGTGCGGTCACACCCAGAATGCGGACCTCGCCTTGCTCTGCCAGTGCGATGGCCTCGGAAAACCCGGTGGACAGCGCATCAATTTCGCCAGACAAAAGGCCCGCCATGGCTTCACCGCCGGCGTCGTAAGGAATGTAGTTCAGCGCGATGGGGTCTTCGCCTGCGGCCTGCATGATCATCGCGGCCACGAGGTGGTCCATACCGCCCGGCACAGAACCGCCGCCAACGGCAAAATCCGGACCCTGATCTTTGAAAGCGGCGAGCAAATCGCTCATGGAGCCTACGTCGCTGGAGGCCGGGACAACGAGCGCTGCATAGTCACCGATTGTACCTGCAACAAGTGTGAGGTCGCGAAAGCTTTGTGGGAAAACACCGGTCAAAGAGCGAATGACGATGGGGGTGGAATTCACCATCATTGTGTCGCCAAGGCTTTCGGCGTTTTCGATCATGTAGGCAATCGCTTTGCCGCCGCCGCCGCCGGACATGTTTTCATAGGATGCGCTGCCAACAAGACCGGAATCGGTCAGAGCCTCGCCCGTGCCGCGCGCAGTTCCGTCCCAGCCGCCACCAGCGCCACCGGGAATGACGAAGTGAATTTTGTCTGTAATCTGATGACCATCCGCGAAAGCTGGCGTGCCAACACTCAGAGTTGCTGTTGCCGCCGCAATCACAGCGCGACGTGTCCATCCATAGGTCTGCATATGGTTCTCTCCCTTTTAATTGGCGGCTATGTGCCGCTCTGACGCAGTTTCATCACAGAAAACGGACGGTGTCCTTAGAAAAATGCGCCTTTACCCGGACAAAAGCGATGATTGCGCGGACCGGGAGGTTGCCCAAGCCGCAGGTCTATTAAACGGATCAGACCGCTTCGAGCAGGGTGAGCCACATCCAGACGGAAAAAAGTGAGAGGCCCGTCGTGATCAGAACCGAGCTTGCGGCGACCCGCTTTGCGCGCCCGTAAATATTGGCAAAGATGTATGTGTTCACGCCGGGTGCCATGGCGGCGGTCAACACTGCAGAGCGGAAAGCATCCGTGGGCAATGCCGTGAATTTAGCCATGCCCCAGACAATCGCCGGATGAATGATCAGGGTCACGCCGCACACCATCGCGATGGTGCGCCCGTCCCCTTCGGGCCGGTATTGAAACAGGATGCCGCCAAGGGCAAACAGGGCCACGGGCAGGGCGGCCCGCACGATCAGCGACAAGGCTTCGTCTACCACACCGGGGATCGTCAGATGGGTCAGGTTCACGATGAAACCAAGCATGATGGCCAGCACGAGGGCATTTCTGAACATCGCCCGAAAGATTGCGCCCACCATTTTCAGCGGGGCCTGCCCTCTGTTGCGGACGATTTCCATCGCGGTGATGCCAAGCCCGTAGCACACCGGCGAGTGGATCGCGATAATGGCGAAGTTGCCTGTCAGCGCTTCTGTTCCGTAGGCCCGTTCGGCGATGGGCAGCCCCAGCAAGACAGAGTTTGAGAACAGGCAGCAAAAGCCAATGGCAACGCAGTCTTCCCATGGCCGGGCAAAGAAAGCCCGCGCGCCTGCAAACCCGAGGAAAAAGCAAGCCACCGCCCCGGTGTAAAAACTGGCCAGCAAGGCTGCGTCGAACGAGGCAGAGAGGTCAATCTTTGCGATGGCCTGAAACAGAAGACAGGGGATTGCAAAGCTTTGGGTGAATTTCATCAACACATCAACCGCGCTTTCCGAAAAAAGCCCCCGCCAGACCGCCACATAGCCAAAGCCGATGACGATGAAAACGGGAACGATGACATCAAGCAGCGTTTGCACGGGCGATCATTTCAATGGGCATGGGGGCTGCGGCGCGCAGCATGGTAAGGTGGGTTGCGCTACTTGGCACGGGCGGTCAGGGTCAGCCCGTCATAGGCAGGCTGGATATGATCGGGCGTTTCCGCAAGCACTTGCGCATAGTCAAGGTCGATGTGCATATTGGTCAGCACGGCAGATTTTGGCTGCGCGCGCGCGATCCAGTCAAGCGTTTGGGCCAGATGCGAGTGCGTCGGATGCGGATCGCGCCGCAACGCGTCAACGATCCAGATGTCCAGCCCTTCAAGCTTTGGCCAGATCGCATCGGGGATGTCAGCAACGTCAGGAAGGTACACAACATCGCCCACGCGGAACCCCAGCGCGTCTATGCCACCATGCGGTACGACAAACGGGGAAAAGGTGATAGCCCCGCCAGCCCCATCAATGGTCACATCCCCCTCAATCAGATGCATGTCCAGAATAGGCGGGTAGGTTGATCCGGGTGGCTGCGTAAAGGCATAGGAAAACCGGCTCAGCAGCGCCTCGCGGGTTGGGACATCGGCCCAGACAGGAAGGCGCGCGCGCATGTTGAACACGATCATGCGCAGATCATCTATGCCATGCACATGATCGGCGTGGGCATGGGTGTAGATGACCGCATCCAGCCGTCCCACGCCCGCTGACAGCAATTGTTCGCGCAGATCGGGGGAGGTGTCGATCAAAACACTGGTCTTGCCCGCCTCGGACACACGCTCGATCAGTATCGAACACCGCCGTCTGCGGTTTTTTGGGTTGTCGGGATCGCAATCGCCCCAGTGGCCACCCAAGCGGGGCACACCGCCTGAGGATCCGCAGCCCAGAATGGTGAAGGTGATCTGGGACATCAGGCAGCGGCCTGCGGGCGTGCGGCTTTCCAGAAGAGCCGGTCAAAATTGGCCTCGGTCTGGGCTGCGAAACTCGGGTAGTCGAGCCCGAATGTCTCTGCGGCTTTGCGGGCGGTATGCGACACATAGGCCGGTTGGTTGCGTTTGCCGCGAAAGGGTGGGGGGGCGAGATAGGGCGCATCGGTCTCAACCAGAATGCGGTCGAGGGGGGCCGTGGCAAAGATATCGCGCAACTCTTGCGACTTTGGAAACGCCGTGATGCCAGACATCGACAGGTAAAAGCCCAAGCCCAGTGCGGCATCTGCCAGCGCCCGGGACGACGAAAAACAGTGCATCACGCAGGTAAAGGCCCCGGCTGCATGTTCCTGCGTCAGAATGCGGGCCATGTCTTCATCCGCGTCGCGGGCATGGATGATCAGGGGCAGATTGGTTTGCCGCGCAGCTTCAATGTGGATGCGCAGCGACGTCTGCTGAACGTCCTTGCTGTCTGCGGTGTAGTGGTAGTCCAGACCTGTCTCGCCAATGCCTACGAACTTGGGGTGCGCCGCCAAGGCGGTCAGCTCCTCGACGGTGACAAGGGGCTCATCGGCGGCGCTCATCGGGTGCGTGCCTGCGGCAAAAAACACCGGCGCATGCGCTTCTGCGATGGCCTGCACGGTGTCCAGCGTGCGCAGCTTTGTGCAGATCGTGACCATCCGGGTCACCCCTTCGGCTGCTGCGGTCTCGATGAACGTGTGCAATTGCCCATCAAAGTCAGGGAAATCCAGATGACAGTGGCTGTCAGTGATCTGCGGTAGGTGCGTCATGTGTCATTTCTGGCTTTTGCGCCTGCGGGTCAGGGCGTCACAGGTTCGCGTGCTTTGATGAGGGTATCTAGGACGAGTGTCGCAGGGTCAAGGTTGACCGCGCGCCCATGTCGTACCCGGGCGCCGCAGGTCTGGGCCCGATCCGCCCACGCGCGCGCGGCCACCGGATTGGGCGACAGCCGCGACAGCAATTCTGCCTCTCCTTTGACGACCTCGACGCTTGGGGGCTGCCCTGATGCCCCTGTGCGCGCCAGCCGGACCATCAGTAAATCAAGCAGTTCAAACAGCAGGTCCCGTTTTTCTTCGCTGCCCCGTGCGGCGGCCCCTTCTGCAAGCTTGAGGGCTGTGGCCCGTCCGTCGTTGGCGGCTGCAGCCAGAACCTTGAGCAGCGCGCCGTAGGTTTCCAGCCCCTGCAACTGTGCTTGCCGGATCGCAGCCCCGGCGGAGCCGTCTGCGAGCGCTGCAAGGGATGTGACATCCGCATCGACCTCAGGCACTGCTTGCCGTACGGCTTGGCTTAGCTCAAGCGGGGCCAGCGTGCGCAAGCGCAGTGTTCGGCACCTTGAACGGATGGTCGGCAAAAGACGGGACGGTTGATGGCTGACCAAAAGCAGTGTGGCCCGTTCAGGGGGTTCTTCGAGCATCTTCAGCAATGCATTCGCGGCAGAGACGTTCATCTCGTCTGCGGCATCAATAATGACCACACGCCGCCCCCCTTCGGCGGCAGATAACTGAAAAAAGCCGTTCAGGGCGCGAATGTCGTCAACAACGATTTCTTCGCGCAGTCTTTCGGTCTTGGGATTTTGCGTGCGGGTAATGGACTTCAGACCGGGTTCTGCACCGGCGGCCATGCGTCGGCTGACCGGGTGGTCTGCGGCAATGTCCAGCGATGTCGCAGCCTCAGGCGCGCCAAACAACCCTGTGTCGCCGGCGGGGGGGCTGGCCAGCAGGAAACGGGCGATTTTCCACGCCAGCGTGGCTTTCCCAACACCGCGCGGCCCGGTCAGCAGCCATCCGTGATGCAGCCGTTCGGCGTTGAACGCCTCTAGAAAGGCGGCCTCGGCGTGCTGTTGACCATAAAGTCTGTCTGTCTCGCGCGGATGCGGCGCACCAGAGATTTGATCAGGCGCGCTCATGCGATCTCCGGAACCACAAGGGTGGCGATATCCTGCGCCACCATGTCCATGTGCTGGCCGCCGTCCACAACGCGAAACCTGTCGGGAAACTCGCAGGCCAGGGCCAGAAAACCCGCGCGCATCTCGGTCTGCAGGTCTTCGCCGAAGCCTTCAAATCGCTCATCTGCGGTTTGCCGGGACAAGGCGCGGGCCAGTCCTATCTTGGGGTCCATGTCGATCAGAATGGTAAGGTCAGGCTCATGCCCGATCATCAACTCGTGCAACTGGTCGACTTTGCCGCGCAGATCGCCTCGCGACAGACCTTGATAGAGCCGGGTGCTGTCTGCAAACCGGTCACACAGAACGACCTTGTTCGCGGCCAGCGCCGGCAGAATGACCCGTTCTATATGGTCGCGTCGGGCGGCCGTGAACAGCAGCAGTTCGGTTTCGGCAGACCAGCGGTCTGGCTCGCCTTGCAACACGAGGGCGCGTATTTCCTCAGCCCCCGGCGAGCCACCGGGCTCGCGCGTCTCAATAACGTCCTGACCCAGCGCTCTGAGGTGGTCGGCCAGTCTTTTGATCTGAGTGGTTTTTCCCGAGCCGTCGATCCCCTCAAAAGTGATGAACCGGCCCCCGCGCCTCGTTTTTTCTGTCACGACGCCTCTCTGGCACCTTGCAGCAGGTCGCGCAGCAGGATGCGCGCAGCCGTCATGACTTTGCTCGTAAAGCCGCCGACGCCCACATCGCTGTCCGCGACAAGGGGGACGCGGGTTTCCGGCAGGCCATCCAGCGTAAAGACCAGTTCGCCCAAAACGTCGCCTTGTGCGATTGGGGCATCAAAAGGCCCTGTGTAGACGACTTCTGCCTCAATGTTGGGGGCCGCCAAGGCGGGCATCAGGATTTCGGTGTTTTCTGCGGTCACCAGACCAACGGTTGGCGCATCCCCCATCCAGACCGGTGCTTCGGCGAATTTCTCCCCTTGGTCCGCAAGCGCACGCATGGTGAACTGCCGGAACGCCCAATTGATGATGGAGCGCGATTCCGTTGAGCGATCCTGAACCGTGTCGAGACCGGACACGACAAAGATAACCCGACGGTCACCCTGCACGGCAGAGCCCACAAGACCATATCCCGCCTCTTGCGTATGGCCCGTCTTCAGCCCGTCCGCGCCGATGTCCATGCCAAGCACCGGGTTTCGATTAAGCGTATTGCTGGGCACGCGGTTGTCGAATTCGAACTCGCGTTCAGCGAACATCGGGTAAAACTCAGGAAAATCCTCGATCAGGCGTTTGGCAAGAATGGCCAGATCCTGCATAGACATCAAATGACCGGGTTGAGGCCAGCCGCTTGAATTGATGAAGGTCGATTGCGTCATGCCAAGCTCTCTGGCGCGCTGTGTCATCAGGCGCGCAAACCCGTATTCCGTGCCGTCGGGCGACAGGGCTTCGGCAATGACCACGCAGGCGTCGTTCCCGGACATGACAATGATGCCCCGCAAAAGGTCTTCGACGCTGACAAGTTCACCCGATTGAAGAAACATGCTGGAGCCGCCAAAGGACTGCGCATGCTCGGACACGGGCAATTCTTCGTTCAGATCAAGCCCGCCTTGCGACTTGCCGCGGCGCACCGCTTCGAAAGCCATATAGAGCGTCATCAGTTTTGACATCGACGCAGGCGGCAATGGCGCGTTGGCATTTTTAGACAGCAATACCGTCCCGGTTGTCTGATCTATCACATAGGCAGAGGTCGCCTTGGTCTCAAACGCATGAACCTGCGCACACAGGGCGAGGGTCAGGATTAGGGAGATCGTCAGTCGCAACATCGTTGGTTCCTTCACGCATCATCTAGTTGGCAACGGGATAGGCATCTGCAAAGCCCGCAGCCTTCACGATTTCAAGAGCAGCATCGCGTTCCTGGGTTGTTTGCGCAGGCCCCACGACCACGCGCCACAAGGGTCTGTCAGACGACCCGGTACGTCGAATACTGGTTGGCAGGCCTTTTGCCGTCAAAAGCTGGTCTGCACGCTCGGCGTTAGCCTCGTTACTAAACGCAGCTGCTTGCAGGTACGGTGCCGTCAGGGCGGTTTCCGGCAGGCTTGCGGCGGCCGTGTTTTGCGCGGCCGCGGCTACCGCTGTGGCGGTCGATGCGCCGGGTGCGAGCGTTTTTTCGTCGATCTCGGGCGGGGTATCAAGACCCTGTGGCGCCACGTTCACCACCTCTTTTTTCAGCGCAACCACTTCAAGGTTCACCGGTGCGCCTGCCAGAATACCCAGCGCCTGTGCGGCATCCGAGGAGATTTGAAGTCTGGGGCCCGGATTGTCGCGTTCTCGCTTGAAAAGCGCGCCAATGACGACCTCTCCGTTGGATCGGTTTTTGACACGCACGCGTTCGGGCGATGAAACATCCGGGTGTGCGACCCAAATCCCCCCGAGCGAAGGGCGACCGTCCCACAACCCAGCTTCGGTCGTTGAGAAAATTTCTGGCGCTTCAATGTCGCGTTCGGTTGTTTGCCCCGACCCAGAGCTTGCGCTTGCGGTTGTGTTCGCCGCGGCCCCATCATCGGGTGCCACGGTATTTCCCAGAAACCCATCCGTGTCAGCGCAGCCTGCCAGAAAGACAGATGCAGCTATAAAACTTGTCAGGACCGCCGAGTTTTTTCGAGGGGAACGATTCATCCGCCGCATTGGAAATCTTCCTTGCCTGTCATTTGCTCTTTTAGCATTCTGCTGCTGCCGTTGGGTCGGCGTCTTTTGCGCGATTGTAGCTTGGCTTGGGCGGTGAGGGAAGTGTCTGTCGCAATCTTGTTTTTCAAGAACAAACCCGCGCCGGTCATTTTACGAGTTTCAGAATCGCACAGAGCGATTTAGGAGAGACATACCGGAGGAGTGGCAGAGTGGTCGAATGCACCGGTCTTGAAAACCGGCGTGCGTGAAAGCGTACCGTGGGTTCGAATCCCACCTCCTCCGCCACAAACCATTCGCGAACCCGAGACGAGGCCCCAACATGGGCCTTTTTTCTTTTTGGTTCAAAGGGGTTTAGCCGAGCCATCCGACTTTCGGAGACTGGCATTTGGGACCAAATCTGTCTCTGAACGACCCGCGTCTCTTTTCACCCGCCCTTCACCTAAATCGAGACGCATTCAAAAATGCGCGTTATTTCAGGTGCTTGCTCAAAATGAATTGCGCCGCAGTTGAGGTTGGTTCGACCGCTATCAAAATGGTCAGAGACACCTGAATGCGGCGTGGTTGTGCGGAGTGGTGCGAAGGCTTGAGTGGGTTAGGCAGTACCCTGAGCGGGCGGCGACGTCGCTGGGACAGCGGTCACCGGATCCGAGACCTGTCATTCGCTGCAGTCTGCAGCGACCACCGAGATGCGGACGAAGCCGACCTCTGCAATTTTCCCACCAACGGCTGCTTTTACCATGTCGCACTTACAGCGAAACGCAGCATGGGTGGATTACGGACATTCGCAGCGATTACGATTGCAATGTATACTGTATGCCATAGCGGACTTCAGCTTACAGCTTATGGGATACGTAACTACACCAAAAAATTGCAGTTTAATGGGGCGCTCTGATGTATCTATCCGTCAAATGAGAGTTGAACTTTCATTGAGTCAAAGCGGTCATTAGCCTGTGCAAAGGCTACCTTTGATTCGCCTAACGGGAAGATATGCGTCAGTAATGGTTCAACGTCGACCATTCGCAGGTCGATGACTTTGACAGCCTCGGCGAACTCTTCATGAAATCGATGCGTTCCCTTGAAAACGATCTCTTTTCCCACAAATGCATTGATTGGGACTTCGAGGCTTCCTGCCACGCCTACTTGAACAATGGTTCCCATTGGGCTGACCGCATCAATTGCCATCGCGATTGCTGCGGCGGCCGCGGAGCATTCAAACACAACGTCAGCCTGTGCACCGGGGCGTTGATAGTCGGCCAAGCCTGTCCTGACTTTGGCTACGTTTACGGTTTGGGTTGCTCCCATGCGTTTTGCGATCTCCAGCGGAAAATCCTCGATGTCGGTGGCAACGATCTCTTGCGCTCCACAAAGTTTTGCGACCGCGACACACAAGGCTCCTATCGGTCCGGACCCGGTCACAAGCACCCGCTTTCCCCTCAGGTCCCCTGCCTGACGTGCCGCATGCAGGCACACTGCAAGCGGTTCGGCGCAAGCTGCGTGGGACAAGGGCGTATCGCTGCCGATCTTCACACATTGCGCAGCCCCGATGACAAGCGATTGACGAAAACCGCCTTGCACATGGGGTATGGTCCGGGCAGAGCCCAGAAACCGCATATCCACACAATGCTGGTACGCATTCTGGTTACAGAAGTAGCAATTAAAGCAGGGCTGGCTTGGGTTGACTGCGACTTTGTCGCCGGGCTGCAAACCACAGCCTGGGTCGCCAACTTCTGCGATAATTCCCGCGATTTCGTGCCCGAGAACAATGGGTTCGCGCACGCGAATTGGGCCAAAGCCTCCGTCGTGAAAATAGTGCAGATCAGAGCCACATATGCCCCCATTTGAGATCCGAACATTGACCTGATGACGTCCCAGTACTTCCTCAGGTACATCCTCTACTCTCAGGTCACCCTTTCCATGCAATCGGCAAGCAAGCATTACTGAAAAAACTCCTATGGCATCAGAACCGACGGCAACCAGGTGGCAATCGGCGGGATATAAGAAACCAACAGCAACACAAAGATATTGGTGGCGATGAAGGGAAGAATGGCGATCACCACTGGCGTAAGCGGTAGACGCGCAATGCCGGCGCAAACAAAAAGGCAGACGCCAAGCGGCGGTGTGGTCAGGCCGATCATCAGGTTGAGAACCGCGAAGGTTGCAAAGTGCAGCGGGTCGATTCCAACAGAAGTCGCAAGCGTGAGAAGTGGCACAAATAGGATGATCAGGGCGGCGATCGTTTCCATGAACATGCCTACAATTAAAAGCAGAATGTTGATGATCAGGATCACGACGAATTTGTTTTCCGTGAGCGACAACACCGCCGACGCGATCAACTGCGGAATGCGCTCAGATACTAAAATCCAGCCGAACACGTTGGCAAATCCCACAAGCACAAGAATACCGGACGCCGCCACGGCACTTTCGACGATGATTTTCGGGATCTTTCTGAATTGTAACTCTTTGTAGACAAAGAGCCCAATTATCATGGCATAAACGCTCGCGATAACAGCGGTTTCCGTGGGCGTGGCAACGCCACTCAGTAGCCCGTAGAGAATAAGGGCTGTCATTGCCAGAGCCCAGAAAGCTCCGGCAAAGGCCCGGCCAATCTCACCTACACCTTGCCACTCTTGCCTTGGGAAGTTCTTTTTCCGCGCGATCAGATAGGTCGTAACCATCATGGCCAAGCCCATTAAGATGCCTGGAATTGCGCCGGCCAGAAACATTTTACCAACTGAAATTCCTGATAATGCGCCAACAATAATCATGGGAACGCTTGGCGGGATGATCGGCCCAACCGTAGAGGATGCGGCCGTGATCGCTGCAGAAAAGTCGGCCGGATAACCCGCCTTTTTCATTCCTGGTATCATTACGCCGCCAATGGACGCGGCATCTGCAACAGCCGTCCCGGTTATGCCACCAAAAAGCATAGATGCGCCAACATTTGTGAGACCAAGGCCGCCCCGGATCCAGCCGACGAGTGCATTTGCAAAACGAATTATCCGTTCAGTAATCCCGCCCTGGTTCATCAGATTTCCGGCAAGAATAAAGCCCGGAATACTGAGCAGCACGAAGACATCGATGCCAGCATACATTTTTTGCGGCATGACCACCGGCGGAATGCCCATCACGAGCAAGTAGCTAAGAGAACTTAGTCCAAGAGTGATTGCAACGGGAATACCGACGACAAGCCCCATAACGAAGACAGTGATGAGAATAATAAGGCCCATCTCAGAGATCCATTCGGTTTTCGGGTTGGCCTTCGTCGGCGTGGAACACCATCACTACAACCCGCATCAATGCGAAAAGAGCAATCCCGAACAGCAGAGCAAACACCGAAAAATGTATGTAATCCATCCGCACGCCAAGCGCGGGTGAGGTTTGAAACGCCCCTATCGAAACGTATTTCCATGCGTACGGTACGAGAAAGCCGCAGAGAGCCAGGGCCGCAACCGCCGACAGAAGGCGCAGTCGTCGCGGCCAGTCTCCTGGCAAAGACTCACAGACCACATCCACATTCACTAAATCGCCAGAGCGGAGCGAAAGACCCGCACCGAAAGCTACGGTATATAGCATCGCAAACCTGGTCAGCTCTTCCGTCCAAACTGGGGAAGATCCAAAGGTCCGACCCAAAACCTGCGTTAAAACTGCCGCTATCAAGACAAGGAAAGATATTGCGACGCCAAGGCTACAAAGCGTGATAAGTACTTTTTCAACTCGTTTCATAATGTGCTCGCTTTCGTCGAATTTAAAAGGCCGCCAGACACCAAGAGCCCAGCGGCCTTTCCAGGAGTTACCCTATTCTGCCAGCCTTAGTTGGAGAAAAGACCCTCAACGATGGAACGGATTTCGTCACTTACGTTCGCAAGCACAGCGTCCTTTGCGGCAGACTGAAACGCTGCGCCGTCAACCTCAACGAACTCCATGCCGTTCGCCTCTAGGTGCGCACGGTCAGCAGCAAGGCTATCGAGCAATAGGCCACGCTCGAATGCCTGCGCCGTTTCAGCCGCTTCCATAACTGCCGCCTGATCGTCGGCAGACAGCTTGGCCCATGTACTTTCTGCGATGGTCAGGTAAATCCACGACCGTACATGCTCTGTTTGGTTTACATAGCCCTGTACTTCGTTGAAGTTTGCGGAACGGATCAGCGCAAGTGGATTTTCCTGTCCGTCGATCACCCCACTTTGCAATGAGGTAAAGACTTCGGAAAACGCCATTGGCGTTGGTGCCGCGCCCAGTGCGCTCCATACATCAACAAAGAGCGGTACGTTTGGAACGCGCATCTTCATTCCATCCAGATCGGACGGCGATGCGATTGGGCGTTGCGAGGTCAGGTTGCGTGGACCGCGCGCAAAGTAGGCAATCGGACGGATCTGAGCCTTTTCAACAACCTGATCAATGATCTGTTGCCCTATATCGCCTGAAGCAACTTCATCCATGTGCTCCAAAGAGGTATATCCATATGGCACAGCGAGCAGCGCGGCCATCGGAGCCCAGTTCTGAAGGCTTTCGCCAGTAATCGTCATGTCGACGGTGCCAAGCTGCATGCCGTTGATCAGGTCGATTTCCTTGCCTAGCGATTCATTTGGAAACACTTCGACCGCGATGCGGCCATCCGTGAGAGACGAAAGCTCCTCACCAAATTTCACCGCAGCCAGATGCCAGGCGTTTTCTTCGTTTGCAAGGTGGCCCAGCTTCAGGGTCATTTCTTGCGCAAACGAAGCTGTGCCAGCGATTGCTGCCACAACGGTTGCTGCGGCTAGTGTTTTGACAGTCGTAAAGAGTCTCATGATATCTCCTCAGTTGGTAAGACTTAAATTTGTTCCTGATCACGGGGCCCCTTCGAAGTACTGTGGGTACATCGATTGGATCTTTGGTAGTGATCGCAGGATTTCTTTTAGGTGAGTACGCATTGCCTCTTCTGCGGAGGCGACATTTCCGTCCTCGATCATGTCAACGACACGCTCATGCTGCTTAACCAGCCTCATTATTGGAAATTCTTCGTTTGAGATGAAACGAACGCGGTCCATTTGGGATTTTATTGAATCCAAATAGTCCCACGATTCAGCGACATCCGCGGCGCGCGCAAGGGTGCGATGAAACCGTTCATCAAGTTCAATAAACGCGTTGGCATTACCTTCGGTAACCTTAGCTTGCTCTTTCAGTTGCGCTCGAAGATCTCGAACGAGCTTCGCATCAGGATCAGCTGCGAGCTTGCGGACGATATCCGCTTCGACCGCTTCTCTAACAAAGCGGCCATTTAAAACCGATTTATAGTCGATTCGCTTAACAAAAGTTCCTCGTTGCGGCCTAATCTCAAGAAGACCTTCATTCACGAGGGTGATGAAGGCTTCGCGTACGGGCTGTCTGCTCACGTGGTATTTTTTGGCGAGCTCCGGTTCTGACAAACGGCTCATTGGCTGCAGATCATTTCGGATAATTCGACTTCTCAAGATCAGACGAAGCTGTGGGGTCACGGCCTGCAATGGGTCGAGCTGCCAAGCAGCGAGATCGTCCAAAACTAAAAACATTTGTTCCCCCTAGCATCTTGCATTCTTCCCTACTTCCCTACTTCCATACAAGTCAACACCCTGTTATAATTTTTGTAATTCTGTTAGCTGAATTAGACGGCAACCAATCGGGCAACTATTTGAGGGGGACATTACAATGGAGCAAACTTGGAGATGGTTTGGACCCAATGACAAGGTTTCTCTGCAGGACATACAGCAGGCGGGCGCAACAGGAATAGTTACTGCTCTGCATCACCTGCCGAACGGTGTGGTTTGGACCAAGGAAGAAATCAAACGACGGCAGAATGATATTGCACAAGGGGCACGGCGTACTGCAGTTCCTTTAGAATGGTCGATCGTAGAAAGCCTTCCCGTCACAGAAGACATCAAGCGTCAGACTGGCGACTGGAAAACCCACGTTGCCAGCTACAAAAAGAGCCTTGCGAATATCGCCGAGTGTGGGATCTCGGTTGTGTGCTACAACTTTATGCCAGTATTGGATTGGACACGCACCGATTTAAGGTTTGAGCTAGACAATGGTGCGCGGTGCATGCGGTTTGATGCAGTCGACTTTGCAGCATTTGACTTGTTCATCCTTAACCGCAAAGGTGCCGCTGAAGGGTATTCTCTGCAAATTAAGGAAGAAGCACAGGCCCGCTTTTCATCAATGGATACAGCTGATCAAAATCGGTTGGTCGCCAATGTGATATGCGGTCTCCCAGGCGCCGAAGACGGCTATTCTATATCTTCTCTCGCTGACCAGCTGGCGCTCTATCAGGAGATTGATGCCGAACGCCTTCGTGCCAACCAGATCGACTTCCTGTCAGAGGTTGTTCCGACAGCGGAGAGATATGGGATACGGATGTGCTGTCACCCCGACGATCCCCCCTTTCCGCTTCTCGGCCTGCCCCGCATTATGTCAACAGAGCGGGACTATAAATCACTCGTTCGTGCTATAGACTCCGTTTCAAATGGGATCACATTTTGCACGGGGTCACTTGGCGTCCGTGCAGACAATGATCTGCCCGGGATGATCGAACGCCTAGGTTCAAAAATCCACTTTGCGCATTTGAGGAACGTGACACGGGAAAGTACTGAACTCCCATGCAGCTTCTATGAAGCAGCTCACCTAGAAGGTGAAACCGATATGGTTGCCGTTGTTGGAGCTCTGCTTGAAGAGGAGCGTCGAAGAAGAGCAGAAGGCAGGTCTGACGATACAATCCCATTTCGGCCAGATCACGGACAAGACATCATGAGCGATCTGCAAGCTGACGCTCAACCAGGTTATCCGGCCGTTGGGCGCATGAAAGGCCTAGCTGAATTAAGAGGCATAGTCAAAGCACTTTCAAGAGGCTAACTACGGTTTTCGGGGCGGTTAAAATCGCTGCTAATCTGCGGAATGCGACGATCATCATTCTTTGGCCAAATTTTAAATCATTGCGGTTTCCTCAGCTTTTTCTGCCAATCAGAATGCCACGGAGGGCAGCGTCGCTAAGAATAGTGTCCCACTTTGCAACGCGAATGCCCGATGTTAACCGATCAGAATTTGGCAACAGTTGGGAACCGTCTATTCCGGCCGCTGGCGTCGGTAAGCCAGTCAACGTGAGGATCCACTAGGCCAATTTCGGACAACGAAACTATCTTTCGGGCGCGGCCAATGGCCGGTTTGGTGAAGTTGCGCTGCGGCTCAATCTGACAAAGTGAGTGGCTGGTTTGGGCCGATGTTCGCGACCCATTGTGTAGCCAGCCCCAAACCAGACATTGGTGTGCGCCGCAGCATGGAACAATGTGGGCTCTGGGACGAAGCCGCTCGCGCGGCAATGGCGCTGGTTGCTGATGTTGCGCATTGTTCCTGACGTCGCGCATTTTGCGAACTGACGAACCTGTCTGACGATTGAGGCTTTCTCAGTCGACACAGGAGGTTCCAATGACACAGGAG
>JBGCEG010000090.1:0-38891 GCA_045106135.1 Roseobacter sp.
GCTGGAGGCAACACGACAACACCGAACGACCACACAGTGCTTTGGGCTACCGCCCACCGACCCTGAAAACCATCGCCCCGGTGGAACCCGGCCCAATCATGCACTAACATTCAAAAGGAACCACTTAAGTGGGGCTGGTCACTCCGCTGGAGGTGCTGAGCCTCGCCAATCGCTTTCCATCAGGCGGGCCGTCCTACCGCTGGCATCTGCTGAGCGAGACCGGACAAGCCGTCAAAGCCTACAACGGCATCGAGGTGTCGGTGGAGGGCCCGCTGACGACGCTCTCTCGCAATGAGACAATCGTAGTCCGCGCAGGCTAAAACATCGGTACAAACGTCGGTCGGACACTCATCAACTGGCTGCGCCACGAGACAAGACGAGGCATGGATTTTGGTGCATTGTCGTCCGGCACCTTATGTTCTGACCCTTGCCGGGCGGCTGGCTGGCAGGCGGGTCACAACGCATTGGGAATGTCGCTCCGCTTTGACCGAAATGCTGCCGGATGTGATTGTCGAAGACGCCATCTTTACGCGGGACGGGCGGTTTTTTTACAACCGCGGACAGGGCTGCGTCCATGGATATGATGATGGCACGTATTCGCCATGACCACGGTGATCCGCTGGCCAATTGGGTTGCCGATCAAAACGGTCTATGCGGGCCGACGGCTGGGGACAATGCACAACGCATGGCGCTGGAAAATCGCGCGCCGGTGCGAGATTCCAAACTGACCACAGCCGTGCGCGCGATGAAAAACTATATCGAGGACCCTTTAGCACCCAAAGAAATCGCAGGCGTTGTGGGGATGTCGACGCGCCAGCTGGAACGGTTGTTCGCCAGGTATCTGGGCACCTCCGCCAAACGCCACTATTTGGGCTTGCGGCTTGGAAAGGCCCGCAACCTTCTGCGCCAAACGGACTTTTCAGTGACCGACGTCTGCGTGGCCTGCCGTTTCAAATCACTATCGCATTTCTCAAAAAGCTACCGGGCCGCCTATGGTGCAGCCCCGGTCAGGAGAGCGTTGACACACGCCTATCGTGGCGCGGCGGGGCTAAGGCATGTCAAGCTCTAGGACTTTCGGAAATGAGCAATAAAACAGGTATCGCCCGCGCGGTCTTTGGGCGCGTCGGTGCCATAGATCGGCCTGCGATCAAGATGCAACCCGGAAATTCTGCCACCCAAAGCGTCAAAGGCCTGCGCGAACCCTTTGCTTTCAAAATGTTCCACCTTGATGCTGAGCACAAAGAGCGCCCCGGATGCAGTCACAGCCAAAAGCGCGTCCAAAGGTTCCGGGCCAAGGTGGCCGTGGGTGAAGGTGCCACTGCTGATCACGCCGTTGTATTGGCCACTGCGAAGGGGCAGAGGCTTTGTGATGTCAGCCGCAACCAAATGCCTGTAGATGTTTTTGCGCGCCGAGACGGCCAGCATCTCGGGCGAAATATCGAGGGCGTCCACCACCGCGTCTGACTGCGCGCGCAGGGCTACGCCCGCCAAGCCGGTTCCTGCGCCCACGTCCAAGACAGGACCCAGCCCACCGGCCGCGAGAAATGCCGCCGCCACCGTTTGCGGCAACGCAAAATCCATCGCCTTGGCAAAGTCGTTTTCGTAGGTTTCTGCCCAATCCCGGTACAGCGCACGGTTGTCATCCGGCGAAGTGAGCCCGTAAGCCGCCGAAAGTTCGGGCTTTTTCTCATCCCCCATGGCGCTGACCTGTGCTCACCCTTCTTTTTGAAGCATATCCTCTATCGGCCCGACGATCTGCGGCGACATCGGTCGCACGTTTGACCCCCACGTGCCCGCAATCTCACCTTCGGGGCCGATCAACACTTTGTTGAAGTTCCATTTTGGTACAAACCCTGTGGCGTCGCGCACCTGTGCGTAAAACGGATGCGCGTCCCGGCCCCGGACCGAGGTGATATCTGCCATCGGCATGTCGAGGCCAAAGTTCATCTCGCAGAATTCCTTGATCTCTTCGGCGCTGTCCAATTCTTGCCGGAAATCGTCCGAGGGCACAGCCAGAACCACAAGACCAGCATCGCGGTAGGTGTCATAGAGCTTTTGCAGACCTGCGTATTGCCCGGTAAAGCCACATTGCGACGCGGTGTTGACCACCAGAACAGGCTGGCCAGACCAATCGCCTGTGTTCAGCGTCCCCCCGTCAATGTTTGCGAATTCATGATCCGACACCTCAGCATGAGCGGAAACCGTCCCAACACCGATCAACAGACTTGCCAGAAGTGCTCTCATATCGTTCTCCTTCAGAACAAATACGTCTTAAGACAGGGATTGGACGCAAAAAACACGTCTGTGCGATTTCCTGAAAAAACCCTTTTCTCTGCGGCATGAAACACCATTTTATAAACCAAAGCACGAGTGGGAGAAACACATGCCCAAGTATCAGAAGACCGAAGAGGCGATTTCGCGCCTGTCGATTGAAGAATACCGCGTCACCCAGCAAGACGCCACAGAGCGGCCCGGCACCGGAAAGCTGCTGCACAACAAGGAACCCGGGATCTACGTTGACATCGTGTCGGGTGAGCCGCTTTTCGCCTCGGCGGACAAATACGAATCCGGATGTGGCTGGCCCAGCTTTACCAAACCCATTGTCACCGATCACGTCACTGAATTAAGCGACAGGTCACTGGGTATGGTGCGCACAGAGGTACGGTCAACCTATGGGGACAGTCATCTGGGGCATGTCTTCCCCGACGGCCCGCAGGATCGTGGCGGTCTGCGCTACTGCATCAACTCCGCCTCTTTGCGATTTGTGCACAGAGACGATATGGAAACTGAAGGATACGGTGAGTATCTTGATCAAGTGGAGGACATCTGATGAGCAACGAACGCGCCGTACTTGCAGGGGGCTGTTTCTGGGGCATGCAGGATTTGATCCGCAAGCGCCCCGGTGTCATCGCAACACGGGTGGGCTACACGGGCGGCGACGTCCCGCAGGCCACTTACCGCAACCACGGAACCCATGCAGAGGGGATCGAGATCATTTTTGATCCGGGTCAGATCAGCTTCAGGGATCTGCTGGAAGTGTTCTTTCAGATCCATGATCCGACCACGCCAAACCGTCAGGGCAATGACAGGGGCATGAGCTACAGATCAGCCATCTACTATGTGGATGACGCCCAGAAAGAGGTGGCCCTGCAAACGATCGCGGATGTTGAGGCCTCAGGTCTGTGGCCCGGAAAAGTCGTCACCGAGGTAGAGCCCGTTGGTCCCTTCTGGGAAGCCGAGCCCGAACATCAGGACTATCTGGAGCGTATCCCAAACGGGTATACCTGCCATTTTCCGCGCCCGAACTGGGTTTTGCCAAAGACCACAACCCAAGCCGCCGAATAGGCGCGCAAACACCTCCGGCGCGCTTGCGAAAGGGCACGCCGGGGCTAGCCCGTTGCCAGTCGTGGACGGCCTGAGGCTTCGACGGTCAGGCGCGCCTCGATCAGCATCTTGCGGCTTTCTACCTCGGCCACGTCTTCTTCGATGTTGACTGCAAAACGCAATTCGCCTGCACCATCGCGTGCCGCATCCCGGGCTGCTTGCGCGCGCAATTCCGCCTCAAGGGCTGCACGCGCATTTTCGTAGGTTGGAAAGTCCTGCAAATCTTGCCGAGACGCCACATGGACGCGGTATTTCCCTTCTGAGGGTGCCGTGATGCTGCCGCTACACCGGGCGATAATCTGCCCGACCACGGCACCGATGGCATTGGCGACATCGGCGTGTTGCGGCACGGTCATCTGTGTCCGCAGATACTTCCCTACAGCCGGGTAGTAGGTAGCGGCAGAGGCGCCGAGGCCAATCACCGGCACGTTCAACCCCGCATCCAACGCAAGCAAACCACGATGCCCCGACAGAGCTTTCTTCAAGAGCACATGTGTGGCGAGCGCGCCCGGGCTTTCGTGCTCATCCAGCGGCTCTTCGGCCAAGGCAACCTCCAAAAGCGCTGTGGCCGTTTGATCCGTGACAGCGGATAGGATTTGCTGCGCAAGATCATGTGCAGAGGCTGCAACGACCTCACCCGCGCCAGAGCGTCGCCTGCTCAGCAAGGTCAGTGCTTTCTCTGCAGCCTCCCTGTCCCAGAAATCCGCACGCCCCGCCACATGGCTCGCGTCCGACGGGGTGGGGGCCGCAATCTGCAACAACCCGCGTTGCACCAGACGTTCCACGGAACTTAGGTCCAGCCGTGTCCGCACCGCTTTGTCCATCGGCCACACCTCATCCCCAAGCCGTGCAAGCAAGGCGGCGTCTCGGTCGCTCAGGCCCTCCGCAGGCAGGCCCGGTACGGCTCTGACAAACCTTGCGTGCATCTCTGACGGCGTTTTAGAGCGTAATTGCGCATCAAGCGCAGCATGCACAATGTCCGACGCTTCAAAGCCCAGCAGCGCAATCGGCAAACAGCGGCGCGGCCCCAACACGATTCCAGATTGCAACCCGGCAGAGACCAGATGCACCTCGCTGTCGCCGCCCAGCCCGGTTGTGCGCATCCCGACCGCCTCAACCATGGTTCGAAACGGGCCCACACGCGCGCCCGCCGGATCAATTGCGGGGCGTCCGTTTTGCAACAGAGCGATATCGGTGGTGGTGCCGCCGATATCGCTGACCAGTGCGTCCTGCGCCCCGGTCAGCCAGCACGCGCCAACAATCGACGCCGCAGGCCCGCTCAGGATCGTCTCAATCGGCTTTTTGCGCGCCTCAGCGGCTGAGATCAGCGCGCCATCCCCCCGCACCACCATCAAGGGTGCAGAGATTCCCAAAATCGCCAGCTGGTCCGTCGCGCGCCCAATCAGGTGGTCTATCATCCCGATCAGCCGCGCGTTCAGCACAGCCGTCAAAGCCCTTTTGGGTCCGTTGAGCTTGCTGGACAGGTGATGCGAGGCGGACACCGGGCGCGTGCAAAGCTCTGCCACAATGCGCGCTGCCGCTTGTTCGTGCCCGGGATTGCGCGTAGCGAATTGGGCGGCAATGGCAAAAGCGCTGACATTACTTGCGTGTTCTTTTACAAACGCGCGAATGGCGTCCTCGTCCAGATCAGTCACCGGCGTGCCTGCGTGGTCATGCCCGCCCGCGCAGACCAGATGGGGATCACCGCGCAAAGCCTCCTGCAAGCCTTGCGCGCTCATGTCCTTGGCACGGAACCCGATGTAAATCAGCGCCACGCGCCCGCCTTGTCCTTCCACGAGAGCATTGGTGGCAAGTGTCGTTGACAGCGAGACAAGCTCCACATCCTGAGGGGGCACCGCCGCATCCTTGAGCACCGATGCAACTGACGCGCCGATCCCCAAGGCAAGATCATGGCGCGTTGTCAGGGATTTAGCGGATGCCAATACCAGTTTCTGGTCTTTGATCACCACGGCATCGGTGTAGGTCCCGCCGGTATCGACCCCCAGAAAAACAGCCATGTGCCCGTACCCCTTTCCTGCGCATTGCGCGTGTCACACCGTCCTGAGTTGCGCAAGCGCCCAGACGGCCGCCTCTGCCACGGTCGGATCAGCGTCTTGCGTCAAATCCTGTGCGACGGGCACAAAAGCCGGTTCCCCAGAGTTTCCGATGGCATAGAGCACATTGCGCACAAAGCGGTCTCGCCCGATCCGTTTGATCGGAGAGCCGGAAAACCGTTGGCGAAAGGCTGCATCATCCATCCGCGCAAGGTTTTCCAGCGCAGGCGCACGCAGATCATCCCGCGCCGTCAACCGCTGGTCCCGCGCGGTGACCGCAAACTTGTTCCACGGGCACACCGCAAGGCAATCATCGCAACCATAAATTCGGTTGCCCAGCTGCTGCCTCAGGTCTTCTGGTACAGGGCCGCGATGTTCAATGGTCAGATAAGAAATGCACCGCCGCGCGTCCAACTGGTAAGGCGCCGGAAAAGCGTCGGTCGGACACACGTCGAGACAGGCCCGGCAGGAGCCGCAATGGTCGCTTTCGCCGGGGTCCTCGGGCAGGTCCAGTGTGGTGAAAACAGCACCCAGAAAGGCCCAGTTGCCCCAGTCCCGACTGACCAGATTGGTATGCTTGCCCTGCCAACCCAGCCCTGCGGCCTCGCCCAGCGCCTTTTCCGGAACAGGGGCGGTATCGACAAAGACTTTGACCTCACCGCCCGCTTGCGCGATCAGCCAGCGCGCCAGCCGTTTGAGCCGCTTTTTGACCACGTCATGGTAATCGCGCCCTTGCGCATAAACAGAAATTGCGCCTCGGTCTCTCTGCGCGAGTATCTCAAGCGGGTCATGTTCGGGCGTGTAGCTTTCCGCCAGCATGATCACCGACCGCGCGTCCGGCCAAAGCGCCTGAGGATTGCTGCGCCACGCGGTCCGTTCGGCCATCCAACCCATCTGACCATGCCGGCCTTCTGCCAGAAACTGCGCAAGCCGCGCCTCGACCTGCGGCACCGCGTCGGGTCTGCACATCCGGCAAGCAACGAATCCCATGTCCAGCGCAGCAGCAACCAGATCGGTCTTGAGCAACGACATGTCACGCGCCGTCACACCGCCACCGTCAGAAATCGAGGTCGTTGTAGTGACGTGGCGGTGGAAAACCAGACACCTGATCGGCCAGTATTGCCCGAAAGGCTGGTCGCGATTTGATCTTTGCGTACCAATCCTTGACCGGTTCTGACCGGGTCCAGTCCACATCCGAAATATAGTCGAGCGCGCTGAAATGTGCCGCCGCTGCAAAATCTGCGAGGGTCATGGCGTCTCCGGCAAGCCAACGGCGGTGATCCAGCAGCCACGCCATGTAATCCAGATGATATTTGATCGCCTTGGCCCCGGCTTTTACGTTGCCGCTGTCGGGGTAGCCCTGCTGCATCATTTTCTTGTTCACTCGCTCATAGAGCAGTTTCGAAGTGACCTCATTGTGAAACTTGTCATCGAACCATCCGATCAAACGACGTACTTCGGCGCGCGCGGCGGGGTCTTGGGGCATCAAGGGCGGCTCGGGCCGTGTTTCTTCGATATACTCGCAAATTGCAGCACTTTCGGTCATCGTTACCCCGTCGATCTTAAGGATCGGGACCTTGCCTGCAGGGTTGCGGCGCATGAAGTCCGGGGAGGCTTCCCAATATCGTTCTTCGACCAGTTCGACTTCAATCTTCTTTTCCGCAAGGCTCAGGCGCACCTTGCGACAAAAAGGGGAAAGAGGGACGTGAAACAACCGCGCCATGAGATATCCGACTTATAGACCTACTTCCCCTCAATGCCTGCAACTGTGTCCGGTTTCAACTCTGGAAGCAGTCCGCGCGGCCGTCTCTGTCGATTGTGGCAGCCCCAGACAAGATAGAGCGCGCTCTCTTGCGCACAAAATCCGATGGACGCGAGGCTGAGCGTTCTTTGGGGTTGGGCAAGATCGCCGCAAGACGCGCCGCCTGCACATCACTCAGCGCACGCGCCGACACCCCGAAATAGTGGTGAGACGCGGCTTCAACGCCAAATACCCCAGCATCGAATTCCGCCACGTTCAGATACACTTCGATGATCCGGCGCTTTGGCCAGAGCGCCTCAAGCACAGGTGTCATCAAAGCCTCAAGCGCTTTGCGGGTGTAGTTACGGCCATGCCACAAAAAGACATTCTTGACCGTTTGCTGGCTGATCGTTGAAGCGCCTCGCGCGCCACCGTCTTCAATGGCCTGCCGGATCGCGACCATGTCAAACCCCCAGTGCTGGCAGAAATTGGCGTCTTCTGCGGCTACGGCTGCGCGTGCCATCACGGGGGCAATATTCTCGATCGGCACCCAGCGTTGATCAATTGCCCCTGTTCTGGATTTCTCAGCCAGCATGTAGGCGGTCGTGGGCGGGTTCACGACGCGGTAAAGCCCCATGACCAGAACCACGAGTCCCACAACCGTGATCCCGGCTAATGCAGTCCATCGGACAGCTTTGCCCACTGCCCCTTTGAGGGGCGTTTTCTTGCTGGGTTTTTTGCGGGTTTTACGCTTCGCCATGGCCCCAGACTACGGGGGCCATGGCCGGTTTTGAAGCCTTTACTCTGCCGGAACCGCCGTCTCTTCAATGCTGAGGGGTGCCGGCAACTTGTCGATCATCTCTTTCGGGCAGATTTGCAGGAAGTTGTGCTTTTCACTGTCCCAATGCTGCAGGATGTCTGCGGCACGGCGGCTGCCGGTTTCCTTGAGATGCGCCTCGATCAGTTCTTCGAGTTGGTTCAGCCAATGCGCATGTGTCACCGGGCAAATCACCAGGGTTTCCATGTTCATCAGCGCAGGCCCCTCGCCTTGCGGATCATAAAGGTAGGCCATCCCGCCAGTCATACCCGCCCCGAAGTTGGCACCGATTTCACCCAGAATAACCGCGACACCGCCGGTCATGTATTCACAACCGTTTGAGCCACAACCCTCGATCACTACCTTTGCACCAGAGTTCCGAACGGCAAACCGCTCCCCGGCACGACCGGCTGCAAAGAGGTATCCGTCCGTCGCACCATACAGCACCGTGTTGCCAATGATCGTGTTTTTCGCGGCCTCAATGGGGGAGGACATCGGTGGTCTGACCACAATCGTCCCACCGGACAGCCCCTTGCCCACATAGTCGTTCGCATCACCAGAAACTTCGAGCTTCAGACCCGGCGCCGCAAAGGCCCCCAGCGACTGACCCGCAGAGCCTGACAACTTGACCGTCAGATGGTCGGGTTGCAGCGTGTTGCGCATCCCGAAGCGCCGCACAATGTGGCTGGATGTGCGCGTGCCCACGGTCCGGTGCGTATTTTGCACCGCATAGGAAAGTTGCATCTTTTCGCCGTCTTCAAGGAAACGATGCGCATCCCGCACAATTTCGGCGTCTAACGTATCAGGGACCGGATTCCTGTCTTTGTTTCGGTTGTAGACGATATCTGCTGCACCATCGACCGTGATCAACATAGGGTTCAGGTCCAGATCATCCAGATGGGCCGACCCACGGCTCACCTGCGCGAGCAAATCCGCACGACCGATCACATCATCAAGGCTGCGCGCGCCAATCTCAGCGAGGATTTCACGCACTTCTGTGGCGTAGAAAGTGATCAGGTTAACCACTTTGTCGGCGTTACCTGTGAACTTCTCACGCAAGGATTCATCCTGGGTACAGACCCCGACCGGGCAGGTATTGGACTGACACTGGCGCACCATGATGCAGCCCATGGCGATCAATGCCGCAGTACCGATGCCGTATTCTTCGGCCCCCAGCATTGCGGCCATCACAATATCACGGCCTGTGCGCAACCCACCGTCTGTCCGCAGGGTAATCCGCTCCCGCAGGTTGTTCATCGACAGAACCTGATGCGCCTCTGTCAGGCCCATTTCCCACGGCAGGCCCGCGTATTTGATCGACGTAGCGGGGCTCGCACCGGTACCGCCGTTATGGCCAGAGATCAGGATCACATCTGCTTTGGCTTTCGCTACACCCGCAGCGATGGTGCCCACACCTGAGGATGCTACGAGCTTTACCGTCACCTTGCAGCGCGGGTTAATCTGTTTCAGATCGTAGATCAGCTGCGCCAGATCTTCGATTGAATAGATGTCGTGATGCGGCGGCGGTGAAATCAGCGTCACCCCTTTGGTAGAGTGACGCAACCGCGCGATCAGGTCAGTGACCTTCATCCCCGGCAACTGACCCCCCTCACCGGGTTTCGCCCCCTGCGCGACCTTGATCTCAAGCTCTTCGCATTGGTTGAGATACTCAGCCGTGACGCCGAAACGCCCGGACGCAACCTGTTTGATTTTCGCAGACGGATTGTCGCCGTTCGGCTCAGGGACAAAGTGAGCCGGATCTTCACCCCCTTCGCCACTGTCGGATTTTGCGCCAATCCGGTTCATGGCAACATTCAGCGTCTTGTGCGCTTCCGGGCTCAAAGCGCCCAGTGACATGCCCGGTGTTACAAAACGCTTGCGTATGGAGGTGATGCTCTCCACCTCTTCAATCGGCACCGGTTTGCCAATCGGTTTGATGTCGAGCAGGTCACGCAAGTGAATGGGTGCGTTGCTTTGCATCTTGGCCGAGTACTGCTTCCACATGGAATAGGACGCCCGGTTACACGCCATTTGCATCATATGCATCGACGTGGCTTCCCATGCGTGAGTCTCTCCGGACTGGCGCGCCTTGTAAAACCCGCCAATCGGCAAGACGGAGCCCAGACCGGACCAGCCTTTTTTGTGCACCTCTTCCACTTTATGCTGGATGCCCCAGATGCCGATGCCGGAAATGCGGCTTGTCATGCCTGGGAAATACTCCGCACACATTGCACGGCTCAGACCCACAGCTTCAAAGTTCAGACCGCCGCGATAGGACGAAATGACAGAAATCCCCATCTTGGCCATGATCTTAAGCAGACCCTGATCAATCGCATTGCGGTAGCGGCTTATCGCCTCTGTCAGGTTCACGTCCAAAAGGCCCCGGTCGATCCGGTCGGCCAGACTGTCTTCCGCCAGATAGGCATTGACGATGGTGGCACCGCATCCGATCAAAACAGCAAAGTAATGCGGGTCAACACATTCAGCGGCGCGAACGATAAGCGACGTGAACGTCCGCAACCCGTTGCGCGTGAGGTGGCTGTGCACAGCGCTGGTCGCGAGGATCATCGGCATCGCCACACGTGCCTCACCGGACTGATGATCGGTCAGCACGATATGCCCGGCGCCAGACCGCACGGCATCCTCTGCCTCTGCGCGGATACGTTCCAAACCCGCGCTCAGGCTGCCCCGTCCCGGCGTAAAAGTGCAATCAATCTCGACAAGGTCAGCGTTGAAGTGATTTTTCAGTTCATCGAATTGCGCATTGCCGACAAAGGGGCTGTCCAGCGTGATGATCTCTGTCTGGCTGCTGTCTTCATCCAGCACGTTTTTGAGGTTCCCAAACCGTGTCTTCAGGCTCATCACGCGAAATTCGCGCAGGCTGTCGATGGGGGGGTTTGTGACTTGGCTGAAGTTCTGGCGGAAGAAGTGGCTCAGCGGGCGATACTGGACCGACAAAACGGCAGAGGGCGTATCATCCCCCATGGATGCGAGGGTTTCTTTACCATCCTCGGCCATTGGCGCCAGAATTTGCTCAAGCTCTTCAATGGTGTAGCCTGCGGCCACCTGACGGCGACGCAATTCAGTGCCAGAGAAGATCGGCTTTTCAGACACTTCGCGTAATGGCGCATCCAGTTCCTTGATCTTGCCGACCCAGTCGCCAAACGGCTGGCTCGCCGCCAGCGTGTCCTTGATTTCAGTGTCGTGGAACAGCCCGCCCTCTTTCATGTCGACAGCAAGCATTTGCCCGGGACCCAAAGCGCCTTTTTCCAGAACATTCAGTTCATCGAGCGGCACCATTCCGGCCTCTGATCCGGCGATCAGCATCCGGTCACGGGTGACGACGTAGCGCATCGGGCGCAATCCATTGCGATCAAGGCCCGCGCAGACCCAGCGTCCGTCGGTCATGGCCAGCGCTGCCGGACCATCCCAAGGCTCCATCACGGAGTTGCAGTAGGAGTACATATCACGCCACGCCTGCGGCAGCTCAACGGCCTGTTTTGACCAGCTTTCCGGCACCAGCATGGTTTTGGCCATGGGCGCATTACGGCCTGCGCGCACCAGCACCTCGAACACAGCATCAAGGGCGGCGCTGTCCGATGACCCACTTGGCACGATTGGTTTGATGTCATCGGCCATTTCACCAAAGGTGCTGGACGCCATGCGTATCTCGTGGCTTTTCATCCAGTTCAGATTGCCCTTGAGCGTATTAATCTCACCGTTGTGGGCCAGCATGCGGAACGGCTGCGCCAGCCACCACTGCGGGAACGTGTTCGTGGAATACCGCTGGTGATAGATCGCAAAGGCGGATTCGAAGCGTTCGTCCTGCAGATCGGGATAGAACTCCGCCACCTGCTCGGCAAGCATCATGCCTTTGTAGATGATCGACCGACAGCTGAGCGAAGCAATATAGAGCGTGGGCACCTGTGCTGCCAGCGCCGCCTTTTCGATGCGCCGTCGGATCACGTAAAGCTCGCGTTCAAAGGTATCTTCGTCGACACCTTTGATGTTCGAGATCAGGATTTGCTCGATCTCGGGCCGCGTCGCGTTTGCTTTCTCTCCTAGGACGGAAACATTCACAGGGACGTGCCGCCATCCGTAGATGTAGTAGCCCATGCGCAGCACTTCGGTTTCAACGATCGTCCGGCAGGTTTCCTGCGCGCCAAAATCTGTGCGCGGTAGGAATACCTGCCCCACCGCCATCATCAGATCGGTTTTCGGCTGGTGACCGGTGCGGCGCACCTGATCATAGAAGAAGGGCGCAGGAATTTGCACGTGGATACCCGCACCGTCGCCCGTCTTGCCATCCGCATCCACAGCACCCCGGTGCCAGATCGCTTTCAGCGCCTTGATTCCATTCTCAACGACGGCCCGGCTTTTGGTGCCGTCGACAGAAACCACAAGCCCTACTCCGCAAGAGGAGTGTTCCTCACTTTCGGAATATAACCCGTTTTCTGCCATGTATGCGCGTTTGGCTTCCTCGCGGGCTACCCAATCTGCATCGTATTTGGTCATCTTTCAGGTCCTTTCGATCTGCCCGCTGGGGGCTTTCGCAAAAACATACGCAAGCGTATTTTCTAGTGTTCATCTCCGGCGAAAAGAGCGATGGTCTCTTCCCGGCTTAATTTCTGGTGTGTGCCCGCCAGCGCATAGCCTGCAGGGCAGTGATCTTCGTAGAACTCAATCACCAAGTCGCCGCCACCTGCATTTTCAAACAGTCCCGCCGACAGATAGCGCGCACCATCCTCTACCGTGCTGTACCAAAGCACGGAGCCACAGGTGTCGCAAAACCCACGTTCCGCCCAATCAGAAGAGCGATAGGTTTTGACCGGCCCCTCCACGGTCATGCCATCCTGTTCTGTCAGGATGGAAAAATAGATGCCGCTGGTCATTTGGCGACACATTTCACAATGACAGGCGCGCAACTTAGGCGTCGGAGCATGCACCCGCACTGACACAGCGCCGCACAGGCATTTGCCTTCAATCACTTGTGCGTCAGTCACAGCCAAACTCCAAGGTTTTTTGACATCGTGAGTGACCGGACAGGCGGGAAAGCTGTGCGGTCAAAGTTTCCTTCCATCTCCATCTTGTCTGTCCGGTTGTGCCAGCGAAGCTGACGTTTCATGTTCCACTGCGCCCTTTGCCTTTTCATCGAAAAGGGCGCGCCTTGTGCACGGTTTGGCAAAACGCCGTGAGCTTGAACTATTCGGCGGCAATTGCGCCGTGTTTGTCGAGCTTTTGCAAAATAGCCTGTGCACAATCGCGACCATCACGGATGGCCCAGACCACAAGGCTGGCGCCACGCACAATGTCACCTACCGCGTACACACCGTCGAGATCGGTCTCGCCAGTCGTAAAGGCGGCCTTAACCGTGCCCCAGCGCGTGACAGGCAATTCAGGCTGGTCCCAAAGCGTTGGCAGGTCTTCAGGCTCAAACCCAAGCGCCATGATGACCAGATCCGCGTCTTCGACGTAGTCGGCCCCGTCGATAACTTCCGGCGATTGGCGGCCCGTTGCATCAGGCGCGCCAAGCCGCATTTTCTGGACCATCACGCCGGACACAGGGTCACCTTTGAACCCACGCGGCGCGGAAAGCCATTCAAATACCACGCCTTCTTCTTCTGCGTTGGCAACTTCGCGTTGGCTGCCGGGCATGTTTGCGCGGTCGCGCCGATAAAGACACTTCACGCTGGTGGCACCTTGCCGCACACTGGTACGCACGCAATCCATCGCTGTGTCGCCGCCGCCAATCACCACAACGCGCTTGCCTTCGGCGTTCAGCTCACCGTTGTCAAATTCGGCCACATCATCGCCAAAGCTCTTGCGGTTGGAGGCTGTCAGAAAATCAATAGCGCGCACCAGACCTTTTGAACCGGTCCCCGGCGCTTCGAGATCTCGGGATTTATAGACACCCGTTGCGATGATGACCGCATCATGCGCGCTGCGGATATCCTCAAAGGAAATGTCTTCACCCACCGCGCAGTTCAGTTTGAAGGTCACACCGCCTTTTTCAAGCTGCTCGTTGCGCCGCGTGACAATGTCTTTTTCCAGCTTGAAGCCGGGAATGCCGTAGGTCATCAGGCCGCCTGCACGGTCGTACCGGTCATAGACGGTCACCTGAATACCTTCACGGCGCAGCACGTCTGCAGCCGCCAGACCGCCGGGGCCTGCACCGATGATGCCGACCGATTCGGCACGCTCTTGCGTAGGCGAAATTGGCAGAACCCAGCCTTCTTCCCACGCGGTATCTGTAATGTATTTTTCCACCGCGCCGATTGTAACCGTGCCATGGCCGGATTGCTCAATCACACAGTTGCCTTCGCACAGACGGTCCTGTGGGCAGATACGCCCGCAAATTTCCGGGAAGGTGTTGGTGGCCTGGCTGACCTCATAGGCTTCCTGAAGCCGCCCTTCGGCAGTCAGGCGCAGCCAGTCGGGGATGTTGTTATGCAGTGGGCAGTGGCTTTGGCAGTAGGGTACGCCGCATTGGCTGCAGCGGCTGGATTGCTCTTGCGCCTTGGCTTCTGCGTACTCGGCGTAAATCTCTTTGAAGTCTTCACGACGCAGCTCTGCTTCACGCTTTTCCGGCATGTCGCGTTCAACGTTCACAAATTTCAACATGGGTTGATTTGCCATCACCCTCTCCTCTGCCAAGCTCAGTCCTGTCGCAATAAGCGATGTTAAAACAGAAATAAAGTCACATTTGCTGACGTAAATGAGGCATAATACGCCATGTCACTGCCAAATGTTCGCAAATTTGTATATTTTTAGGTCCGGTCCGGACCAAACTTGCGGCTTTTCATTTGATTCCTTCGGTTTATACCACGTAGACAATCTAGCCACGCAGAGACATCGCCTTGACACTCTTTCAACTTTTACTGGTCGCCGTCATTCAGGGCCTGACCGAATTCCTGCCTGTCAGCTCATCAGGGCACTTGGTGTTGTTACCCGCGCTCACGGGCGGGCCTGATCAGGGGCTCGCGATTGATGTCGCGGTGCATGTGGGCACATTGTTTGCCGTGGTGCTTTATTTCTGGGCAGACGTGAAAACAGCCGCTTTGGGCAGCCTGCGCTTGGCGCAAGGAAAGGTTGACACAAAAGGTGCGTTTCTGGCGCTTTGCCTTGTGATCTCGACGATACCGGTCATCATTGCGGGACTGATCATCAAACTTGCGGGATGGGACGAGGCGCTCAGGTCAGTAGCGGTCATCGGCTGGACGATGCTGGGGTTCGGCATCGTTCTTTACTGGGCCGACAAGACGGGCGGGACCACGCGCGTCGCGGACAAATGGACGCTGAAAGACGCACTTATTATGGGTCTTGCACAGGTGCTGGCCCTGATCCCCGGCACGTCGCGTTCCGGCATCACGATCACTGCTGCGCGCAAACTCGGATACGCGCGCGAGGATGCGGCAAAGCTGGCGATGTTGATGTCAATTCCCACAATCGCGGCCTCTGGTTTGTTGCTGGGCGTTGACGTGATCGGTCAGGCAAACTGGGCGCTGGCGCGCGACGGGCTGATCGCAGCTCTCTTTGCGTTTGTTTCTGCATTGCTGGCCTTGGCGCTTATGATGCGCCTGCTCAAGAGCATCAGCTTTACGCCCTACGTCATTTACCGCGTGGTGTTGGGCGTCATCCTGCTGGTCTATGCCTACACTTAAGACCTCAGGTTCTTAGCGGATTGTTTGATCGCGTCGTATTGGCCTGACGGCCGGAAGGGCCAGAGATAGTCGGGCAGCACCGAGGTCATCGCGGTCGGCTGAATGCCCAGCGCGTCAAAGCCACGATCCTCAGGGCCAACGACATTGTCAATGGCAAGGTTGCGCACCTGATCCCGTGTGATCACCCCGTTCTGGATCAGCCCGAGCGAGGCTTTCTGCAACATATCAAAGCTCCACCCCATGACTTTTCCCGCAAAGAGCGGGATGCTCAGCACAAGGCGGCGTCGGTTAATGACAGTCAGCATTGTGATCATTAACTCGCGGAAGGTCGCCACGTCCGGGCCACCCAATGTGTAGACGCCGGGAGCTACACGACCGGTCAGCGCTTTTTCAGCGGCGAGCGCGACGTCGTCCACATACACCGGTTGGAACTTTGTGTCCGCGCCTACAACTGGCAGAAAAGGACCAAGCCGCGTCATGGCCGCAAACCGGTTAAAAAACTGGTCCTCCGGTCCAAATACGATAGACGGGCGCAGAATAACCGCTTGCGGCATGTTCGCCATCACAGCCTCTTCGCCCTTCGCTTTGGTGCGCGCGTAATCGCTGTCAGATGCAAGACTCGCACCAATCGCAGAGATCTGCACCATTTTGGCCACACCTTCGTCAGCCGCAATCCGGGCAATCCGTTCCGCGCCTTCTGCCTGCACCGCGTCAAACTTGTTTTTGCCACTCTCGGCTAGGATACCAACGCAGTTCACGACTGCATCTGCCCCCCGCATGACATCGCGCACAGATTGATCGTCGCGCACATTGCACAACACAGGCTCAACCTGCCCGACAACGCCGTACGGTTTGACGAAAATCGCCTCATTGGGGCGTCTCACGGCCACACGCACCCGCCAGCCCGCTTTCGCCATGCGCCGCGCCATATACCGGCCTACAAAGCCTGAGCCGCCGTATATTGTGACCAGTTTAGACATATCCCGCCTCACGTTTCATGCGCTGAGGTCGGTGTACCTGCCCGCGCAAACTGAAACAAGTTGCAACTTGGCAGATGGGGCGGCGCGCCGCACATCGGTTGAATGCTCAACATGCCAGAATCCATTTGACAGCGGTTGGGACGTCGCATAAACGCCGCTTCTACGACACCTGCCCAGGTGGCGGAATGGTAGACGCGCTAGCTTCAGGTGCTAGTGTCCGTATGGACGTGGAGGTTCGAGTCCTCTCCTGGGCACCACTTCCCCCTCTCAAGATATTGCAATTCCTTCGATATACCTTTCGGAGGGCTTTTCACATGTCACACATTCAGGACACAATTCGGCGATCTGACGCCTTTTACTATAATCGGCGAGTGCCCAAACGGGCTGCAGCTGTCTACGGCTCGTTTATCAGAGTCGCCTTGCTCAGCGACCCAGACGAAGCAGCAAACTACGCACACAGGCTTACAACGGTTCTGGACGGAGCATGGCAACGGTCCACGGCAACGGATGCTGTGGACGTGACCTTGGTGGTAGAGAGCTTTAAGCCACGATCTTCATCACTGGGTGAAATGGCTGAAGAGTATCTGGCGCTTAGGAACATCGATCAGAAACCGTCACGTGTGGCCTTGTCTACCTTCATGTCGTTGGCAGGGGATCGGGATGTGAGGGAGTACCAGAGACAGGATGCTAAGCTTTTCGTTCATCACCTGATCAGCAAGGGCAACAAAGCAGCTACTATCAGACGTAGAATCAATAGTCTCTCAGCGATCGTGAACTATGCCTACTCTGAACTGGACCTCGACAAGAGGAATCCGTTTTCCCGCCTGATCATCAAGGGGGAGGGATACGACACGAAGAAGACAGACACCTTTTCTGAGGAACAGCTAAGACGCGGCTATGAAGCTGCCCTAGCTTCGTGAAATAAGGTCCGTTTGCTGATGCAGTTTCTTGGGGAAGCTGGGTGCAGGTTGGTAGAGATCGTTGCGCTGGCGCTGGGCGTGACCATCGCGCTGCAATGGTCCGCTTTCAGCGGGTGATGCAGCTAGCAGAGGAAGCAAGTTTCTCGCGGTGTATTGTCGGCTGGGCTGTCCAGTCACGCCAAACATCAGAATGTGCAGTGCAGGTGTTATTGATGGCGATCTGGTGGAGAAAGCCCGGGCTGGGTCTGCTGATCCATTCTGACCAAGGCGCGCACTTGACCAGCCGTGAACAGGCCACGTTCTTGCGCTAGCATAATTTGGAACACTCGATGAACCGCAAGGGCGATTGTCACGACAACGCGTACGTCCAATATCCTCGGACCAGTGGCGGGAAATGGACTGCCCAAGAGCTTTTTTCAACTCTTTAAACGCGAAAAGGTCAGGAGTCGGAAGTAAAGGACCCAAGAAAACGCCCGACGCGATAACTTCGAATCCAGTGAGCTGTTCTATAACTCAAAACGCAAGCACACGAATAACGGCACGCTATCGCACGTTGACTTCGAACAAAGACAGCTCAAACTGAAAATAGGCTGGTATCTAGTAAATGAGGGGCATCTTATCCGCCCTATGTGCCTTCAACGGCAAACGTCTGATAACAACCTGTGAGAATTCACGCATTAGATGCTCTGCCTTCGTGTTCAGGTTTGCATCTGCGATGTACCCTGCGCCCTACCGAGTTGTACACCGATGCACTATCGTCTTGCGCAAATACCAGGTGCGTAAGCTACCGGAAAGGAACAGGTAAGCGATGCGGCAGACTGAAATTGCGATTATCGGGGGAGGTCTGGCTGGTCTTGCACTGGCTGACCAGTTGCACCGAGAGGGTCGAGAGTTTGTTATGCTGGAGGCACGCAACCGGTTTGGCGGTCGCATCCTGTCGCATCCACAGACCCAAAACGGCTTTCGCTACGATCTTGGGCCTGCGTGGATCTGGCCCCACAACACGCGCATCCTGTCTCTCCTGCAGCGCCTTGGCCTTGAGGCAATGCCGCAACATGCCGATGGGCTGCTGATCTATCAGGATCGCTTTGGCGAGGTGCGGCGCGATGTGGACTTTGCAACCATGGGCGATGCGCTCAGGATCAAAGGGAGTGCGGCGGCGATCATTGACCGGCTCGTTGAGAGCCTGCCACCGGACGCTTTGGTGCTCAACGCCCCTGTCACAACGGTATCGCTCCGCGATGAGGGTATCGTTGTGTCCAGCCGGATCAACGATCAAACCCATCTGCTTGCGGCACAGCATGTGGCCTTGACCATGCCGCCGCGCCTGATCGCCAGCAGCCTGTCCTTTGAACCGCCTCTGTCAGCGATGACGCTGCTCGAAATGGCATCGACCCCTACGTGGATGGCGGGACATGCAAAAGCAGTGGCGGTCTATGACCGCGCGTTCTGGCGGGCTAACGGGCAGTCGGGGGATGCGATCAGTCATTTGGGGCCTCTCATGGAAATTCACGATGCCTCTGCCACGCAATCAGCAGAGGGCGAGGCCGCGCTCTTTGGGTTCTTGAGGCCGGGATTGATTCAAAAATCGCCCTCGGTCGAGCATGTGAAACAAGCTATCCTTGCGCAGCTTGAAGTGCTCTTTGGTGCGACGGATGCCAGACTGTCTGCGTTTTACCTGATGGATTGGTCTGGTGAGATTTACACCGCAACAAAAGAAGATTTCAGGCCGCTTGCGCAACATCCAGCGTATCAGCCTTTGCGCCCCTTGGGCCTTCCTTGGGAAGACAAACTGATCTTGAGCGGCTCTGAGGTCGCCCCAAGAGAGGGCGGGTTTCTTGAGGGGGCGCTGGAAGCCGCTGCGCGCACGGCCGACATTCTTGGGAGAGCTGCAAAGAGCGGCTAAATTCTGCGATGCGACACCATTGGCTCTGGCAGATGATCCTGCTTTGCGCTAGCCATCAGACATGGCTGATCGGTGCGCCCATATCCTTAAAGTAGCCTCTGTGTGGCTGGTCATCGCGGCCCTTTTGGCATCCGCGCAAGCCCACCGGTCTGCTGCACACACCTTCGATCCGGCGCTTCAGGCCTTCATTGCAGCAGGCGGATCGCTTGAGGACCTTTGCGACGCAGATCATTTGCCGCACGACGCTTTGGCCGAGACATGCTTTTTGTGCCTGCCGTCTGCCGGCTTGCTGTGGACCGGGCAAGACAACGTCTTGCGAGACGACCGCCATCCGGTTGCTCTGGTGTATGGGCCGGCGAACAGATCGCATCACGCCCGTGATCCCGGGTTTCAATTACCACACGCGCGCGCGCCACCAGCTTAGCTCTTCGCGATCAAAAACATTGCCCGGTGCACGGGCATGAAAACTCAGAAAAATTTACGGAGAATAAGAATGTTGAGAGCATTCCTTGGCGCTGCGGCGCTCGTCATGACCTGTGCGGCTGCAGACGCAGAAGAGTACAAATTGGGCGACCTGATCATTCATGCGCCCAGCGCTTTTGAAACGGCCAAAACGGCCAAAGCAGCAGGGGGGTACATGCGTATTGAAAACACCGGCTCTTCCAACGAAACGCTGGTCAGCGTTCAGGCAGACTTTCCACGTGTCGAGTTACACACCACAGAGGAAAAAGACGGCGTGGCGCGGATGATGCATGTGGGTCAGATCGACATCCCCGCAGGAGAAGAGATCGTTCTGCAGCCCGGCGGCTTGCACGTGATGTTCATGGGCATCACCGACAGCCCGTTTGTGGCAGGTTCCAGCGTTCCGGCAACGCTGGTGTTCGAAAACGCAGGATCTATCGACATTAGCTTTGACGTTGTCAGTCGCTAGTTTTTGCCGGGCCGGTCATCAGGGCGCTTGATGTCCTGATGACCGGCTACTGTCTGCGCACAGGTTGCGCTCAAAGACGCCCTGAGGCTTGCATTTCATGACCGGACCCGTTGCCCGCTGCCATAGGTTGCTTGCCGAATAACCGCCCCGATGCGCATGTAATGTGACGCCAGCGGATTGCTTTTGCGCCACACAAGACCGATCGTTCGCGAAGGGCGCGGCGGCTTGAACCGGGCGACACTCACCGCTGCAGAGCGTAATTCCAGCGACACAGCAGTTTCGGGAATAAGTGTGACGCCGATGCCCGCCCCCACCATCTGCACCAGTGTTGACAGCGAGCTTCCCTCCATCACCTCTTGCGGTTGCTGTCCCTCACGGCTGCAGAACGACAGCGCCTGATCGCGAAAGCAATGCCCTTCGGCAAGCAAAAGCAACCGCATGGACAACAGGTTTTTCGGGTCCGGTACGGGCTGGCCCTCGTCCTTTTTGGGGCGGATCAGCACAAAGTCTTCGTCAAACAGGGCAAATTCCTGCAAACCGGGTTCGGAAATAGGTAGTGCCACCACAGCAAGATCACTGCGTGCCTCCAGCAAATCCCGGATCAGGATATCAGTGATTGCCTCGCGCGGTTGCACGTTCAGCGCGCCATGGCTCTGCATCAAAGCGGTCATGATGGTCGGCAACAGATAGGGGGCGGCTGTCGGAATGATACCTAATCGCAACTGTCCGCCCAAAGGGCTGTCGGTATCGCGCGCCAAATCCGCAAGCTCCCCCAACTGCACCAGAATGCTCGACGTTCGGCGGCGAAAATCCTGCCCCAACGCGGTCAGTTTAATCTGGCGCGACCCGCGCTCGACCAACGGGGCACCCAACAAATCTTCGAGTTCTTTGATTTGCAAGGACAACGCAGGTTGCGAAATGGAGCATGCCTCCGCCGCGCGCCCAAAGTGAGTGTGCGTGGCCAAAGCATCGAAGTAGCGCAAATGCTTCAGGGTCAGGCGGTCCATAAGCTGGCCTTATCGCTTTCTTTTGAATTACAAATTTGAGCTTATTTTAGAATCGATTTAAGGTGCTTGCCAAGGTGTCGTTCAGGAATATCTTTCCGAGGGACAATTGAGCAATAAATACCATAGCCAAATCGGAGGATTTCATGGACGGAAATAACGTCAATCAAGCAGTCGGCTGCCCGGTGATGCACGGTGGAAACACCGGCACCAATAACTCGGTTACCAAATGGTGGCCTGAATCTCTGAACCTCGACATCCTCCACCAAAACGGTGCGCGGGTTAACCCGATGGACCCGGACTACAACCACCGCGATGCTGTCAAAGCGCTCGATTTCGAGGCGGTGAAATCCGATGTGAAGGCGCTGATGACCGATGGTCAGGAGTGGTGGCCCGCAGACTGGGGACACTACGGGGGGTTGATGATCCGGCTGGCGTGGCACTCTGCCGGGTCCTACCGGATCGGCGATGGTCGCGGTGGCGCAGGCTCCGGCAACATCCGTTTCGCCCCGTTGAATTCATGGCCGGACAATGCCAGCCTCGACAAAGCGCGCAGGCTGCTTTGGCCTGTGAAAAAGAAATACGGCAACGCGCTGAGCTGGGCAGACCTAATCATCCTTGCAGGCAACATGGCCTACGAATCCATGGGCCTGAAAACATTTGGTTATGGCTTTGGCCGCGAAGACATCTGGGGACCCGAGAAAGACGTGTACTGGGGTGCTGAGAACGAGTGGCTGGCCCCATCGGAAAACCGCTATGGCGATCTGGACACACCCGGCACCATGGAGAACCCCCTCGCTGCGGTTCACATGGGTTTGATCTACGTGAATCCCGAAGGTGTGAACGGCAAGCCAGACCCTGCGCGCACTGCTCTGCACGTGCGGGAAACTTTTGCGCGGATGGCGATGAACGACGAAGAAACCGCAGCACTGACCTGTGGTGGCCACACGGTGGGCAAGGCGCACGGTGGCGGCGGCGCACATAACCAGATCGGCGTAGAGCCTGAAGGTGAAGGTGTACATTCCATGGGCTTTGGCTGGTCGAACCCCGGCCATCAGGGCAAAGCGGCAAACGCTTTCACCTCCGGGATCGAAGGCGCGTGGACCAAGCACCCGACCGAATGGGACATGGGGTATTTCGACTACTTGTTTGGCTACGACTGGGAACTGACCAAATCACCCGCAGGGGCCAATCAGTGGAAGCCCGTGAACATGCCGGAAAGCGAAATGCCGGTCAACGCATCTGATCCATCCAAGCGCGACATGCCAATGATGACGGATGCGGATATGGCGATGAAGGTCGATCCGATATACAATGAAATCTGCCAGAAGTTCCGCGCAGACCCTGAGTATTTCGCAGACACCTTTGGGCGGGCATGGTTCAAGCTGACCCACCGCGACATGGGGCCAAAAGCCAACTACTATGGTCCGGATGTCCCGGCTGAAGAGTTGATCTGGCAGGACCCTACGCCTGCGGGACGCACGGACTATGACGTCGATGCGGTCAAGGCAAAGATCGCGGCCAGCGGTCTGACCTCTGCAGAGATGATTGCAACTGCATGGGACAGCGCGCGTACCTTCCGGGGTTCTGACAAGCGTGGCGGTGCCAATGGCGCGCGCATTCGTCTGTCCCCGCAAAAAGACTGGGCCGGCAACGAGCCTGCGCGCCTTGCAAAAGTGTTGGGCATTCTGGAGCCGATCGCTGCCGAAACAGGCGCATCTATCGCGGATGTCATCGTCCTGGCGGGCAATGTCGGGCTGGAGCAGTCGATCAAAGCAGCAGGCCAGGACACTGCAGTGCCTTTTGCGCCGGGTCGCGGTGATTCCACGCAAGAGCAAACGGACGTGGACAGCTTTGGCGTGCTTGAACCTCTCGCGGATGGGTTCCGCAACTGGGAAAAGGAAAACTACGCTGTCAGCGCAGAAGCAATGATGCTGGACCGTGCGCAACTGATGGGTCTTACAGCCGCTGAAATGGCTGTCCTTGTCGGGGGGCTGCGGGTGTTGGGCGTCAATCACGGCGGTGCCGCACATGGTGTCTTCACGGATCGTGTGGGCCAGTTGACGAACGACTTTTTCGTCAATCTGACCGATATGGCAAACACATGGGACCCTGTGGATGCGGGCAGTCACTACGAAGTGCGCGACCGCGCCACCGGTGACGTGAAATGGACCGCCACAAGCGCCGATCTGGTGTTTGGATCAAACTCGATCCTGCGGTCCTACGCAGAAGTCTACGCGCAAGACGATAACGCGGCGAAGTTCACCCGTGATTTCGTCGCTGCATGGACAAAGGTCATGAACGCAGACCGGTTTGATCTGGTCGCGTGATCAACACGGCCCGGAGCGTGCAGCAGATACGCTCCGGGCCACTCTTTCGGACCAGCAAGATGTGCGACCTTGAGCCCTCAGGGGTTGGTCGCAGCAGCGGTCACGGACAAGGCTTCTTCCAAGGTGCGCTGATCGCCGATATGGTTGGCCAATACCAGAATGAGCCGTGCGTTGAAGTCCCGGCTTTCTACATCAGACAACCCTTTATGCGCCTCCAGCAAGGCATTGTAGAACCCATCGGCATCTTCAAAGTTGGGCATATCCCTCAGGGACATAGCGCGCGCTCCATTCCGATTGCTGCGTTGACCGCGTCCAGAACGTCCTGACCTGAGCATTCCGACCATCTGGCGACAACATGCTGGTCAGGGCGGATCAGATACACTGCCCGTGCGGCCTCCCCAAGGTATCGCTCCCTGAGTAAGCCGTCTGGTGCATCCAAGTGCACCGTCCGGATGTTGATGCAGTCATGCTGCACGGTCGGGAACGGCTGATTGAATGCCAGCACGGTGAATTCGCCTGTCAACACGTCCAAGAGATACCCATCGCCAAGGGGGGCATCCGGACATGGCGCGCCGGGTCGGGTCTCGGGCGGGCCTTGCAAAGCGTCCGCACCGTTGAGCGCGGAGCCATCGTAGACACTGGGCTTGGAGAGCCTGCCAGAATTGACCAGCGGCCGCGCAAAAGGGTTGTCCACCGTCAAGGCCAGCACGGCCTTTCTGAACGTCATGCTCATGTCCGACTTGGGCGTAATAAAGTCGGTGGAACGCGTCGAATTCTGGATATTCTCATCAGCCGCAAAGCTGCGTTCGTCGTCGTAGCTTTGCAACAGCGCGGGCGGTGCTTTGCCCGAGGCCACAAAATGCAGCTTCCACGCCAAATTGTCTGCATCCTGTATCCCGGAATTCGCACCACGCGCGCCAAAGGGGGACACCTGATGCGCACTGTCACCCGCAAAAATAACCCGGTCTTCGATAAAACGTTTCATGCGTCTGCACTGAAAAGTGTAGATCGACACCCACTCCAGATCATACGCGACATCCGGGCCGAGCATGTTGTCGACACGGCGGCGTACGTTCTCTTCGCGAAGCTCTTTGGCCTTGTCGATATCCCAACCCAGTTGGAAATCCAGCCGCCATACATCGTCGGGCTGTTTGTGCAAAAGCGCTGACTGCCCGCTGTTCTTGAAGGGCGGATCAAACCAGAACCACCTCTCTGTTGGAAAATCCGCTGTCATTTTGACGTCCGCGATAAGAAAATTATCCTCGAAGACACGGCCCTCGAATTCGAGATTCAGGGCCTTTCTGATCGTTGAACGCGCACCATCACAGGCAACGACCCAATCCGCCTCGACCGGGTACAGGCCATCGGGTGTGTCGATCTGCAACGTGACAAAACCATCCGTCTGCACGACTGAGCGCACCTTGTTTTGCCCCCGGATTTCAATGGGCGCGCCTTGTGCCTGCGCCTGCCTGATTTCCTCGACCAGAAACTTTTCGATGTAAGGCTGCTGGAGGTTGATAAAGGCCGGATTCCTGTGGCCACCTTCTGGCAACAGATTGAAATCGAACACTTTATCCTTCCCATGAAAGACTTTGCCGACGTTCCAGACAACACCCTTGCCGCGCATCTGTTGGCCAAGGCCAAGCCTGTCCGCAATTTCCAGCGTCCTTTTCGCAAAACAGATCGCACGGCTGCCCTCGCCCGCGCCTTCGGCCTCATCCAACAAGAGCACAGGCGTGCCCCGCTGCCCAAGGTCAAGCGCCGCGGCCAGCCCGACAGGTCCACCGCCCACCACGACCACAGGATGTCTTTGCGCAGGCTCGCTTTGCTCAGGCACCCGGCGGTAGGGGTAGAGTTTGTGAGCCAAGGGGTAAGAGGCGTTTGTCATCAACGGCTACCTTGCAGCGCTTCCCACATCTCTTTGTCGCGGGCAGCGGTCCAGATGCGGGGCGTGTCGATATCCAGCGCTTCATCGTAGGCGCGCGCCACGTTGAACGGCAAACAATGCTCATAGATGGCATAGTCCGAGAATTTTTGATCACAGGCGGCGCGCACCGCATCCCACGCGTCTTTGAGGCTGCCCCCGCGCAAGGCGACACGCGCGGCAGGCCGGTAGGTCGATTTGACAAAATCTTCAGTACTCTCCAGCGCGCGGTTGACCATATCCGATCCGATCAATGCACCGCCTCGGCCGGGGGCGATTGCATCCAGATCAAAGTCCTGAATGCGGTGCAACGTGGCAGGCCAGTCGTGAAAATGACCGTCCCCACAGTAGCAGGCAGATTGGTATTCGACGATATCCCCGGTGAACATGACATTGGCGTCCGGCACGTAGACCACCGCGTCGCCTGCCGTATGTGCCCGGCCAACCTGCATCAGGTCAACCCGACGTTTCCCCAGATACACGCTCATGCGGCCTTTGAAGGTTGTGGTCGGCCATGTAAGGCCGGGGATGCTCTCGTGTCCCTGAAACAGGCGCGGAAACCGTTCAAATTCACTGTCCCAGTCTTCCTGTCCGCGCTCTGCGACCATGGCGCGGGCCGCTTCAGACATGATGATCTGCGGCGCACCGTAAGCGGAGGCCCCCAGCACGCGCACGGCGTGGTAATGGGTCAGTACCAGATGCGTGATCGGCTTGTCCGTGATCTGGCGTATTTTCTCAATCACCTTTCCGGCAAGGCGTGGCGTGGCCTGTGCCTCTACGACCATGACGCTGTCATCGCCAATGATAACGCCGGAATTTGGATCCCCCTCAGCCGTAAAGGCCCACAGCCCCGGGCCAATCTCGTCAAAGGAAATCTCTTTGTCTGACAAGTCAGACTGTGACGCGAAGCCTTTGGCCATCTGTTAAATCCTTCCGTATGGGTTAGAAAGTGCCGGTAGAACGTGCCCTTCACAGGGGCCAAATCCAATCTGATAATCTGCGGCTTTTGCGGCCCCTGCAAAGCTGACCCTGTCACCATCATGCAGAAAACGGCGCGTGTCACCAGACCTCAGCGTCAGCGGTTCATCCCCGTTCCAAGACATCTCAAGCAAAGACCCGCGTTCCTGCTTGCCCGACCCGGAGATCGTGCCGGACCCAAGCAGATCGCCCACATTCATGGGACACCCTGAACTGCTATGGTGCGCCAACTGTTGCGCTGCCGAATAGTATAGCTCCCGCGCGTTGGTCCGTGACACTCTTTCTGGCGCGTGTCCGGGCGTTTGCAGGAAAACCTCAAGATCAAGATCGTAGAACGCCGCCTGATCGTCCTGCAGATGCGGCAATAAAGGCACATCGCGCACCGGAGGGGCAACACGGAAGGGGTCAAGCGCTGCTTTCATCACAATCCAAGGGCTGATCGTGGTGGCGGTCGCTTTGCTTTGAAATGGGCCAAGCGGTTGATACTCCCACGACTGGATATCCCGTGCAGACCAGTCGTTTAAAAGTACATAGCCAAAGATGTTCTTGTCGGCCTCCGCAACAGACAACGGTGCGTGAGACGCCTGCCCGACGATTGCGCCCAACTCCAGTTCAATGTCAAAGCGGGCCGATGGCCCAAAGGACGGTGCCGCAGCATCCGGCGGTTTGATCTGGCCCCAAGGCCGCCGGACGCCTGTGCCAGAGACCACGACCGATGATGCCCGCCCGTTATACCCAATCGGGATGTGCAACCAGTTCGGCGGCAAGGCGTTTTGAGCGCCCCGAAACATGGTGCCCACATTTGTCGCGTGCCACTTGCTGGCGTAAAAATCGGTATATTCCGCGACCACAAAGGGCATGTGCATCGTCTGCTCTGACAGCTCAACGAGGCAAGGATCAATGCTGCCCGCAGCAGCCGGGTCTGTAAACAAATCCGCAAGGCATACCCGCAAGGCGCGCCAGCTGTCCGGGCCTGCTGCCATGAACGCATTCCAACCCTCGCGCATGAACAGGTCCGGTGAAAGTTTGGCGCTCTCAGGATGGCGGGCAAACACGGGCCTTTTGGCGAGGGCGCGCATGTCGACGATCTTGTCCCCAATGGCGACACCCTGCGTGAGCACGCCATTACTGGACGAAAAGACGCCCAACGGCAGGTTTTCAATGGGAAACGGTGTCGTGGCCGCATTGGCGGAGGTCAGCCAGCTATGAATTCTCGCCATGCAACAACAGCCTCAACGGATTAATCTGCGCTTGTCAGGGCCGCTAACGGGCCGGTCTTCTGTCCTATCGCCCAGTCAGTCTAAAGGGTGCAGCTTGGCAGACGCAACCTCTGCGCTAGCAAGGATGATTCTCTAAAAGCCCCAAACCGCATTCAAGCGGCTTGAAACGCCCTGTCTATGCCGGGGGGGGCGCTGCTAAACGTACTCAATTTTAGCCCCAATCGAAACTAATTCGGATAAATGTTTCTATCTGGGCGACGAAGCGTTGCATTTCTTGATCGGCCACCAAAGCCTGTCATACCTGCGATGTGCCGCCATGAAGCAGCGGCAGCAGCTTGACATAAACTGGGTGGGGCAAGCTGCAAAACGCAAGGAAGCCGAGCAACAGCTCGGAACCTAAAGCGCAACATAGTTTTCTCGTTGCGCGCGTGTTGCCTGTCAGTGGCAGACTTCGTGTACATCACCTTGGTTGGCTCATCGTTCGTAGAGAGGCAGCCTCCGCCGCGTTCCAGGTAATGGAGGTATGGTATGCCTTATTTGTAGAAGGCCAAACATGGCAGAACTGTCGTTTTGAAAAAACACCAAAACAAACAAGGTGCTGGTCTAACCTACGCCACGGGCTGGTAGTATTTCGTTTCCTGCGGATGGCACGCCCACCACCTATCTGATTGATGCATTGACCGACGGATCATCTGCCGATGAAATTTTGGAACCGACGGGGTGGTCGCGATCGGCTGTCGTCGAGAACATCTACCGCGTTGTAAAAAAATCTGGCCTCGGTTTGGAAAGGCGTGACGAATGTCTGCATCTGCCAGAAGATTCTGAAGACGCGCCGATGACAGCTGCAAACCCACCAAAAATCAAGTCAGATGCCGGGCGCTTGCGGCTTGTTACGGGGCGGACATAATTTCATTTTGCCCATGCCTCAGGGTGCTATTTGCAAAGCGCGCTGACGCCGCGCCACGTCATAGTCTGTGCGCAGCGCCCTCAGGTCGTTTGCTTACCAAATCGTCGGTGAAGAAGGCTCTATCAAGACCATAGCGCGATGGCCCCCGACCGTCAGACGATGACCTCTTGGGCGCGCTGGACACCAACCCCGAACACTTTCTTGTAGCGCTCGATTTCCGTGGCAGGCCCCATCGCCTTGTTGGGGTTGTCCGACAGTTTGACCGTCGGCTTTCCATTCGCAGCAACCGCTTTGCACACCAAAGAAAAGGGTGCGAGGCTGTCCCCAGGCGTCAGGTCCCGGAAATCGTTTGTGAGCAATGTACCCCACCCGAAAGATACACTGACCCGGCCTGCAAACTGGTTGTGCAAACTGCGGATTTTATCCACGTCCAAGCCATCGCTAAAGATAATGCGCTTGTTTAACGGGTCCTCACCACGGGTTTTCCACCAGGCGATGGCTTTCTCTGCCGCGACGGCGGGATCGCCGCTATCGATGCGAATACCTGTCCATCCCTCAAGCCAGTCCGGGGCATTTTCCAGAAAACCGTCCGTACCGAAGGTGTCGGGCAAGATGATGCGCAGGTGACCGTCGTGCTCTTCGTGCCAGTCTGACAGCACGTCATAGGGCGCGCGGGCCAGTGCCTGATCGTCTTGGGCCAGCGCTGCGTAGACCATCGGCAGTTCATGCGCGTTGGTGCCAATCGCCTCCAGCTCGCGGGTCATTGCAATTTTGCAGTTCGAGGTTCCGGTAAAGGCCTTGCCCATGCCTTCCTGCATTGCCTGCACACACCAGTCCTGCCAGAGAAAACTGTGACGCCGCCGGGTCCCAAAATCAGCAATAGAAAGGTCAGGCAGATCGCGCATCGCTTCGATCTTTTCCCAGACCCGCGTCATCGCCCGCGCGTAAAGCACCTTAAGCTCGAACTTACCCATGCGGTCGAGAACAGCGCGGCTGCGCAACTCCATCAGGACCGCAAGCGCCGGGATCTCCCACAGCATCACCTCGGGCCAGCTTCCCTCGAACGTCAGTTCGTATTGATCGCCTTTGCGCTCAAGGTGATAGGGGGGCAGGCGCAGGTTTTCGAACCACTCCATGAAATCGGGTCGAAACATCTGGCGCTTGCCATAAAAAGTGTTCCCGCGCAGCCATGTGCTTTCCCCGCGCGACAGGGACAAGGACCTGATGTGATCCAACTGCTCGCGCAACTCGCCTTCATCGATCAGATCAGCCAGCGGTACGTTTTTGCTCCGGTTTATGAGGCTGAAGGTGACGCGCGTATCGGGCCTGTTGCGAAAGACCGACTGACACATCAGCAGTTTATAGAAATCCGTATCGATCAGCGATCGGACAATCGGGTCGATTTTCCATTTATGGTTCCAGACGCGGGTCGCAATATCAACCATCCTGAAGCTCCACGCCCGCATCCGTCATGGCTTTAATCGCCGTATTCAGGGATCCGTCCAGATCGATGGCGCGACACAAATCTGTGCGCACGGTGACATCAAAGCCCAGTTTCGCGGCATCAAGGGCCGAGTAATTCACGCAAAAATCAAGGGCGAGTCCGACCATCACCAGTTCCGAAATACCCCGTGTCCGAAGATAGCCGTCCAGTCCTGTAGGTGTTGTCTGGTCGTTCTCGAAAAACGCAGAATAGCTGTCGACTTGCGGGTTGTATCCCTTGCGGATAACCACATCGGCTTTGTCTGCCAAAAGATCAGCGTGAAAAGCGGCGCCTGCCGTGCCCTGAACGCAGTGATCAGGCCACAGCACTTGCGCCCCATAGGGCATGGTCGTCATGGCATAAGGCTGCTGGCCCGCGTGGCTGGATGCAAACGAAGAGTGACCAGAAGGATGCCAGTCCTGCGTCAGAACAACCGCTGCGGCCTCTTGGATCAGACGGTTCACACCGGGCACGATTGTATCGCCATCAGGGACAGCCAGCGCACCGCCGGGGCAAAAATCGTTCTGCAGATCAATGACAACCAGAGCTTTGGACATTCTGGCACCTCCTCATTTTTCATTTGCGTAAGGCTCAGCCGCTTTGTCGTCAATGGTGTGCACCTCGGCGGGGGTTGAACTGGTAGGGCCACGGGCGTATTTCCGCGACCATGTATACCATCGCCGCCCTGTACCATTTCACGCGTTTTGATGCGCCTGCCGCTTTGAAACCCGATTTGGACGACCTGTGCCGCAGCCATGAGGTAAAAGGCACGCTGCTGCTGGCACCAGAGGGCCTTAACGGTACGATTGCGGGGCCGCGCGACGGGGTCGACGCGGTGATCAGCCATTTGCGCAGCTTGCCGGGCTGTGCTGATCTGGAATGGAAAGAAGCGCAAAGTGCCACGCCGCCTTTTGGCAAAATGAAGGTCCGGCTCAAGCGCGAGATCGTGACAATGGGCCAGCCAGATGTCGATCCGCGCGCGCGCGTAGGACACTACGTTAGACCGTCAGAGTGGAACGACCTCATCCGCCGCTCTGATGTCGCAGTGATTGATACCCGCAACGACTATGAAGTCGCCATAGGCACGTTTGAAGGGGCCATTGATCCAAAAACACAGAGCTTTGGCTCCTTCCCGCAATGGTGGGACGACAATAAGCAACGGTTTGAAGGCAAGAAAATCGCCATGTTCTGTACGGGTGGTATTCGGTGTGAAAAGTCCACGAATTTCCTGTTGGGTCAGGGGGTGGAGGATGTCTACCATCTCAAGGGCGGCATTCTGAAATACCTTGAAGAGGTCCCGGAACAAGACAGCACATGGCAAGGTGATTGCTTCGTTTTTGACAACAGGGTGAGCGTGGGTCACGGGCTGCGCGAGGGGCCACATCTGCTCTGTCACGGCTGTCGCAGGCCTATCGTTCCCGAAGACGCCAACCGCGCAGAGTTCGAAGCGGGCGTAAGCTGCCATCAGTGTTTTTCCGAGACCACCGACAAGGACAAGGCCCGGTTCCGGGAAAGACAAAAACAGATGATGCTGGCCCGCGCACGCAAGATCTAGCAAGGCTTCGCCCGCTCAGACAGATTTTTATATTACCTGCACCGCCCTCGTTAAGCACATGGCAATCAATCATGGCCTATAAGCGGTGTTGGGTGAATAGAAAGTGGTGGCGATATGAGTGGTCAGAGCAATCTGGCGCCAATCATCGTCAAGAAAAAGAAGATCATAGCTGGCGGCCACCACGGTGGTGCCTGGAAAGTCGCATATGCGGACTTCGTGACAGCGATGATGGCCTTTTTCATGATGATGTGGCTGTTAAACGCAACAACGGAACAACAACGGCAAGGTCTGGCGGATTACTTTTCGCCGACGGTGCCGCTGAACCGTGTGTCTGGTGGGGGCGATGGTGCCTTTGGGGGCAGTAGTATCTTTTCCGAAGATACGCTGCCGACAGATGGGCTTGGCGCAACAACGCAGTATGCCACCCAGACAGATCGTGCTCGCGGCGAAAGCGGCACGGCGGACGGTGCGGAGAATCGCGAAACCAGTGACGATGAACTTCAGGCGCTTATTGATGAGCTTATGGGGCGTGGTGGTGAAAGCGCCGTCATGGAAAATTTGTTGGAGCATGTGATCACGCGCATCACCGATGAAGGGCTTGTGATCGAGCTGTTTGCGCTCGAAGGTGTCCCGCTTTTTGTTGGCACCACGGACGAGCCCACGCAGATCATGACAGACCTGATCGCGCTGGTGGGCGACATGGCTCAGTATGTGACCAACAAGGTCGCCATTGGGGGGCATGTGCGGTCTAACCCTGTTGTTCTTGCTGACAATCCTGTGTGGGATATCTCATCACAAAGAGCGTCTCGGAGCCGCGTGATGCTTGAAACCGTTGGGATCGAACCTCCGCGCATTGAGCGTGTGACCGGTCATGCGGACCGTGAATTGCTGGTCGATGATCCAATGGCTGTGCGCAACAACAGGATCGAAATCGTTCTGCTTCGGTAATTGTGGCATAAATAGGGCAGATTTTATCTGTTAGCCCGCTGTTAAGTCGGGGCGGCTATCTGATGTGAACAAGTTGACCTTCACATCAGAAAGGCGTGCTCAATGTCAATTTCTTCGTCTCTCAACGCTGGCGTAGCCGGTTTGCAGACAAATGCGCAACGGCTGTCATCGATTTCCGACAATATCGCAAACGCATCGACCTTCGGATACAAGCGGGTCGAGACCGACTTTGCGTCTATGGTGTTGTCGTCCGGCGGCGGATCCTATTCTGCCGGTGGCGTGCGGGCAAGCACGCAGCGCATGATCGACCAGAGGGGATCTCTGGTTTCGACCAATAATGCCACCGACCTTGCCGTTCGTGGTGGTGGGATGATGCCTGTGGCACAGTACGCACAAGTTCAAACCCTTGGCACGGACGCGCAGATGATGCTGCAAACGACAGGGTCATTCCGAACGGACGCCGACGGGTACCTTGTTTCTGACTCGGGCCTTGTTCTTATGGGTATCCCAGCTGCTGCTGATGGCAGCATCCCGCCATTTGCGCGCGACACAGCTGACCCACTGGAGCCGATCCGCATCAACACAGGTGCAATCGCAGGCAATCCTACACAAAACATCTCCCTTGGCGTGAACCTGCCGTCCACATCCACGCAAGCTGGCGACCCGGCACTGACTGAGCAGCTTTCTGTAGAGTATTTCGACAACTTGGGAGCATCTCAAAGCGTCAGCATAACGTTTGCCCCGACACCTCCGGCACTCCCAACAGATCCGGCTACAAATGAATGGACAATGACCCTGACAGATTCTGCTCAGGCGGGCGCCGTGATCGGCACCTATACCGTAGAGTTTAATGACAGCCGTACCGGTGGTGGGACCCTTGCCAACGTGGATGATACCGCTGCGCCGGCACATGCAACGTACGACGGTACAACCGGGCTGATCACGCTTGGCGTTGGAAACAATACTTCCCCACCAGATAATCCAATTGTTATCGACATCGGCGCGCTCGGAGATACAGAGGGACTGTCACAACTCTCGTATAATTTCGCGCCGATCTCCGTTCGCAAAGACGGTTCTGCAATTGGCAACTTCATTGGACTTGATGTTGATGCAAACGGGTTTGTTCGTGCAAGCTTCGATACAGGCGAAATCCGCCTCGTTTACCAGGTACCTCTGGTGAATGTGCCGAATCCGAATGGCCTACAATCCTTCGACAGTCAGACATACCTCCCATCGCGGGAAAGTGGACCATTTTTCCTATGGGATGGGGGTGATGGGCCAACAGGAGATATTGTTTCCTTTGCCCGCGAAGAATCGACCACTGACGTAGCGAATGAGCTGACAAACATGATCAAGACGCAGCGCGCATATTCGTCGAATGCAAAGGTCATTCAGACTGTTGACGAGATGCTTCAGGAAACAACCAACATTAAACGGTAGTAGCTTGAAGCCCGCCGCTCATTGAAAGGAACAGAAAAACATGTCCATTTCATCTGCACTCTCAAACGCCATGTCCGGGCTAAGAGCGGCGGGCCGAACTTCGGAGGCCGTTTCGTCAAACATCGCAAACGCCATGAATCCTAGCTATGGCGTCAGGTCGGTCGAGCTTTCCGCCTCTCAATTTGGCGGCGTTGGCATTGACGGGGTCATGCGTAGCGTAAATCCAGCGCTTGTGGCGGATAAACGTTTGGCTGAGGCATCGTTTACCAACGCTAGTGAGCGCACGGAATTCCTGAATAGGTTGGAAGGCTTGCTGGGCACACCGGATGAGCCGAATTCTCTGTCCGCGCGGCTCTCTGAACTCGAAAAAACCATGGTGACGGCAGCCAGCAGGCCGGATGCGCCTGAACGTTTGCAAGGTGTTGTGAATTCGGCCAAAGACCTTGCCAAATTGGTCAATCAGGCATCCGATGGCGTTCAGCAGGCAAGAAGTGATGCCGATCGGAAAATTGGTATTCAGGTTGATAGGTTGAACAGCGCTTTGCAGGGTGTTGATCAAATGAACGTACAAATCACAAAAACACTTGTTCTTGGCGGCGATCCATCTGCTCTATACGACAACCGGCAGGCATTAGTGGATGAAATAAGCGCTTTGGTGCCCGTACGGCAAGTACCCAGAGACAACGGCAAAATTGCACTATATTCGACTGGCGGCGCGATCTTACTTGATAGCAGTCCGGCAGAAATCGAGTTTTCTGCCGTGAACCAAGTCACACCCTTTATGTCTATCGGCGCCGGATCTCTTTCAGGTTTGACCATCGACGGCTTCCCGGTTCGGACCGATAGTGAAAGAGGCGCATTGAGCGGTGGCGCTATTTCGGCTCAGTTTGAAATCCGTGATGAACTGGGCGTGCGCGCCCAGTCGCAGCTCGATGCATTTTCCAGAGATATAATCGAGAGGTTCCAAGACCCTGCTGTCGATCCATCTTTGGGGGCAACCGACGCAGGTTTGTTCACTGACAGTGGTGCGTTTTTTGATCCAGTGAACGAAGTCGGCGTCTCCGCACGTCTGTCGATCAACGCTGCGGTCGACGAGCTTCAAGGGGGTGAGGCGTGGAGAATTCGTGACGGAATCAATGCTGTTGCTCAAGGTGACGTAGGCGACGCTCGCATCATACAAAGCTTATCAAACGCCTTGGACTCGCCACGAGCGCCACTTTCAGGTGATTTCGGGGCCGGATCATTTTCAGCCATCAACCTGATATCCTCCATGACCTCACAATTTGGCGCTGAACGGGCAAGATCCGAACAGGCTCTGAGCTTTGCATCAACACAGTTTGATGAACTGACACAACTTCTCCTCGCCGACGGCGTTGACACAGATCAAGAACTCCAGCGCCTGCTTCTTGTTGAGCAGGCATATGCGGCAAATGCCCGAATGATCGAAGCAGCCGACGAAATGATGCAGACAATTTTGAGGATTTAAACGATGAGTACAACATCACTTGGTGACCTGGCACAATCGTTCATGCTTCAGAAACGGAGCGTTTTGCTACGAACCGACCTGTCGAGACTAACTGACGAACTATCCAGCGGACGTGTTTCCGATATCAAAGAAGTGTTAGCTGGCAATCACAATTACCTTTCTGGGCTCGAGAATTCTATCGAAGTTTTAAAAGGCTACACCATTGCGACCGAAGAAGCGGCAATCCTGACAGCCTCAATGCAAACGTCGCTTGAGCGAGTGCAGGATGTGTCCGGTAAGTTGGCACTGGATTTTCTGTTGATCGGTGGCGGACCAATCGGGGTCGTTGCTGCGTCGCCAGTAGAAAACGCGCGCATGCAACTCGACAGCGTGCTCAACACCCTCAACGACGACGTCGCCGGGCGGAGCCTCTTTGCAGGTACCGCCACCAATCAGGCACCCCTGCCAGATGCTGAAACCCTAAAAAACCTGGTCCTGACTGAAATAGCTGGCCAAACAACACCCAAAGATATCGTTGCGGCGGCTCGCGCTTGGTTTTCCGATCCTGCTGGGTTTGATGCTGTTGCCTACATGGGCTCAAACACCCCACTGGCTCCATTTGCGTTGTCCGAAACAGAAAATCTCCAGATCGATGTTCGCGCCAACGAAGACAGCATCAAAGAAGCACTGATGAACATGACTGTTGCCGCCTTGGCGGACGACACAGCACTAGGTCTTAGTGTGCCTGAACAGGCTGAACTCTTTGGAATTGTAGGCATCAATTTACAGGCGAACCAAGACCAATTGATAGACTTGAGAGCTAGGGTTGGCTTCACTGAAGAGCGGATTGAGTTAATCTCGACCCGCAATTCGTTTGAGGAAAGCAGCTCGGAGTTTGCAAGAAACCAGCTTCTGGCAGCCGATCCTTTCGAGACCGCAACAGAGTTGGAAAACGTGCAGTTCTACTTGCAAAGTCTGTACTCGGTGACAGTGCGGAACTCACAACTTTCGCTGGTGAACTTCCTATGATCTCAGTTTTAAAGCTCTGTGTCGCCCTTTTGCTCTTGGCATCGACTGTGTCTGCGAACCCTGTTCGCATCAAGGACTTGGTGGAGTTTGATGGCGTAAGAAGCAATGATCTGGTCGGATATGGCCTTGTTGTGGGATTAAACGGGACCGGCGACGGCCTGCGAAACTCGCCGTTCACTGAAGAAATTATGACTAACATACTGGAACGCTTGGGTGTGAACGTAACGGGAGAACAATTCCGCCCCAAAAACGTAGCCGCTGTTCTCGTGACCGCAGTTCTGCCGCCTTTCTCCCGGGGCGGTAGCCAGCTTGATGTGACAGTTTCCGCTATTGGCGACGCTAATAGCTTGCTGGGAGGGACACTTATCATGACGCCACTCAACGCCGCTGACGGTCAAATCTATGCGGTCGCTCAAGGAACAATAATCGCGGGTGGCGCCGTTGCAGAGGGCGACGGAGCAGTCGTTACTCAAGGTGTGCCAACCTCCGGCGTTATTCCCTCAGGAGCGCGTGTAGAACGGGAAATTGATTTTGAATTATCAGCGTTGTCAGAAGTACGCCTAGCATTGCGAGACGCTGATTTTACAACGGCTTCTCGTATTGAAGAAGCGATCAATTCGAACTTTGGGCGTCAAGTTGCGTTCATGCTGGACTCCGGAACAGTGTCTCTCGACATCCCAGCAGCACAAATGATTTCCGTCGCCCATACCTTAGGACGTATCGAAAATATCGAGGTCCGCCCCGAGAGAAAAGCAAGAGTCGTCGTAGATCAAAGAAGCGGTACAATTGTCATGGGCGAAGACGTTAGGATTTCACGTGTCGCAGTTTCGCAGGGAAATTTGACACTGCGAATTGAAGAAGCGCCACTCGCGATCCAACCGAATCCCTTTGCGAACGGGGAGACTGTGATTGTACCCCGAACAAACGCGGAAATAGAAGAAGAGCCGGGGATTGGTCTTGCTGAAGTACCCACAAGTTCTTCTCTGTCTGAAGTAATTGCAGGCTTGAACGCTTTGGGCGTAGCGCCAAGAGATATGATCGATATACTTAAGAGTATAAAGGCTGCCGGAGCTCTGCACGCCGAGTTCATTGTACGTTGAATAGGAAATGAGCTATCGACAACCATAGTCGGTGTGGACCATTCGCGGTTTGATGCCGCTCCTTTGACAGCATTTACCGCACGAAAGGGGACTAACTATGGTACTGAAGCGGGCGGACGAATTTTGCCAGGATGCGGTATGGATAGCACTGACCAGCGGGCTTACGCGCAAACAGGTTACTGACGATCTGGGTATCGGAATGTCGACGCTGAACAAATGGATCACTGCACATCGAGATACTGACGTGGTTTCGAAAGAGGATTTGGACCTTGACCTGCCTGACCTGCGTCCCTGAAAAGTCCGGTTTTTTGAGTTAGCCTGTTCTCTAATAAAGAGACAGACGATGAAGAGAAGCCGTTGCAGCGAAGAGCAGATAATCAGGATATTGAAGGAGCATCAGGTTGGGCTTGTTGCGAAGCAGCTGTGCCGCAAGCATGGGGTCAGCGATGCGACGTTTTACAAGTGGCGCTCGAAGTCTGGCGGTATGGAAGTGTCTGGCGCCAAGACGTTGAAGGCGCTTGAGGTTTAGAACGCCAACCTGAAGAAGCTGTTGGCGGAGCAGATAGTGGACGTCTCGAGGCTGAAAGAGAAGCTGGGAAAAAGCTTTTGAGGATGTGGCCTCTGTCCGCCATTAGTCCGAGGACAATGGACGCATGATCGCGACGCAATGCTGCGGACTGGGCCATGAAAGAGAAGAAATACAATCAAAAGCGCGCCTGCGCGTTAGCAGGGATCAATCCGCGGGTATATCGCCAGCCATCAACACGACCATCGCATATTGATCTGCGGGATCGGTTGAAAGAGCTGTCGTCTGAGCGGCGACGCTTCTGATATCGACGGCTGCCTATCTTGCTCAACCGCGAAGGCTGGCACGTGAACTGGAAGAAGCTGTATCGGATCTGCCGCGAAGAAGGATTAACAGTCCGCAAACGCGCCTCTCACACATGCTGTGCATGTGTTGCCGGGCAATGGGCGGTCGCAAGCGTGCGGTGGGGACCAGAGCGCCGATGGCGATCCCACAGGGGTCGAACCAGCGATGGTCGTTGGACTTCGTGTCCGACAGCCTGTCATGTGGCCGCAGGTTCCGCATTCTAAACGTGATCGGTGACTTCAG
>JBGCEG010000091.1:0-35830 GCA_045106135.1 Roseobacter sp.
GGTGAAATCTTCTACAGCCTAATGCAGGTGCAAATCCTGATCGAACAATGGCGCATCCACTACAACACAATCAGGCCGCACAGCGCTCTGGGCTACCGCCCAACCGCGCCGGAAAGCACCGTACCAATGGACCAGAGGCCGGCGATGCACTAACAATCAAACCGGACCACTCCATGGGAAAACGCCAAACAGGCAAGGAGCGGACAAAGCGCCATCTCGCATGCTAGGCGCATTCCGAGCTCTTCCCGGTAGGTTGCCTTGTCAATAAGAAGCCTGGTGGTCTGGTCAGTCATTCCCGTTCAAGACTGAAAGAAGGTGCCTTATTTCTTTGATTGCATAAGTGCGGTCGTCAGGCGACATTATTTTGGTTTCCAAGGTCACGCGGAGACCTTGCGAGGAAACAGTATGGGTTGGATCAATAACCTTCTTGTTGCCTTCAGAGATATCCACAAGATAGTTTCGAACCGGTTTGTCAAAACCCTTGACGTTCCTAGGCTCTGCTTCCGTTGCATCGAACTGGTCGCGAACTAAAGAAAATGTCTCATGCGCGATCGCAATTCTTCCCGGACTGGCCAGCGTCTGAAGCCTGGCCGCCAGGTTCACTTCGTTCCCGATGATGGTGTAGTCCATCCGATCTTCGCTGCCGAAATTCCCTACAGTGCAATACCCGGTGTTTATGCCGATCCGCATCCGAAACGGTTTCTCTATTCCCAGATCCTGCCACTGGCGCTCCAGTTCCTTGCCCCGCAATTGCATCTCGATTGCGGTGTGCACACAAGCAACAGCGTCGTTGCGCACACCACGGGTTTCGGGGTCTCCGAAGAACATCATGATCTCATCGCCAATATATTTGTCGATCGTCGCACCATTGCGCAGTGCGATCTGAGACATCTCCGTAAGATAGTTATTCAGCAGATCTGTGAGTTCTTCGGACTCCAGCGTATCAGCAGTTTCGGTAAAGCCAACAATGTCCGCAAATAGCACGGATAGCTTCTTTCGCTTGCTGGCGATTTCCACTGTCTGCTGGCCGCTGAAAATCGAGGAATATATCTGCGGAGACAAGTATTTGGACAACTGTGCCGACAACCCCTCCAGAGTTGCGTTTTTGCGGGACACGAGCTCTGTCGCCTCCTCGGCGCGTTGTTTCGCCTCGCGCAGAGCCAACTCGGACTGTTTTTGCTGGGTAATGTCAGCGTATATTGCGACGGTACCGCCATCGCTTGTCTTGTGTTCAGTCACTTCGATCCAGCGATCCGGCTTATGTCGCTGAACAAATGGCGCTTCCGGGTTCTCATGGCGACGGAGCCGGTCTCTGATCCAGTCATCTTCACGGTCAATCGCATCGATGATCTGACCGGATCGTGCAGTCGCCTGAATGATCTCTGAAAACGGCGTTCCCGCTTTCAGAGCTTCGTTTGTTTCCGGCTGTACAAGGTCTTGATACCGCCGGTTGGACAAGGCTAGGCGATCGTCGCTGTCGTAAAGAGAAAAGCCCTCGGCAATGCTTTCGATGGCATCAATCAGCCGCTGCCTTGCCTCGGCGACCTGGCGCAGGTTCTTTTCCTCGACTTCTACAGCGGTATCTCTGAAGACCGTAAGCGCCTTTGCCATTTCCGCGATTTCGTCTTTCGCTCCGGGTTCAGGCACATGCGCACGCAATTCGCCGCTTGCGATAGCCAGCATTGAACGGCTCAATCTGCTCAACCGCGCAACAAAATGGCGATCAACGACAAGCCATGCAAAGATCAGTAGCGTGACGACGGTCAAAATACCGATGGCGATGCCGGCTATGATCGGTCGATTGTGGATTTCCCGCTCCCGGTCTACCGCGCTTTGCAAGCCCGCGCGCAGTTCACGGGTCAGTTCTTCAAGCGCATCGGATAACGAGATCAGAGCGGCATCCATAAATATGGCGCGCTCCAGCAGCGTATCCATATCCACCGAATCGGAAGAGAGCGATTGTTCTGTCGCTTCAAGCTCTCGGGTTAGGCGATCAAATGCCTCCTGAACTGCGGCAGCCGACCCGATCGAACTTTGATCAGCAAGGCCCAGTTTGACGGACGCAATTCGTACATCCAGCAGGTCAAATCCGGCACGGAAGGGTTTGATATCTTCACCCTCAACAGTGCTGTCTGTCATAAAAGAAACAGGCAGTTTTTTGGCTTCAACGCGCAGATCAGACACCAGATCTCGGGCAACGAAGCTGTTTTCAATTGTCTCATGAGCAGATGATATGAAATTTACCGCGCTTTGGAGTTCGCGAATAAACACATTTACAAGCAATATTTGCAAAATGAGAAGCCCGACCGGAACGGTCAAAGCAAGAAGCAGCTTGTTCCGAATGCGCATGAGCGTAGCCTTATTTGATCCGGCTATATTTTACCTGTTTCCCGCCATTTGTCGAAAACTGGCGCAATGGCGGCCCCTGCCAAATCCATGGCTTCTTGAGGTGTTGCGCTTCCTCTTGCTACGCGGGCGAACATTTCCGGGACAATGCGACGATTCAGTACTTCGTCAGTCGCGGCATTGGAATGGCCCGGAAATCCAAGGTTAGCGAGGGTTTTGGGGACCTCCGAGAGAACATCGTATCGTCCGCTTTGTTTGGACGATATCTGTATCATCTCATTCAGGTCCGGAACGGCACCCGGAAAAGCAGGCATATTCTGAAATCCGCTTTTGACAAGGCCATTCCGGAATGAAGCAATATAGTCGAAGAGAAACTTTTGGGCGCCTTCGATGTTGCGGGCGAAGCGCCAGATCACATAGGTGTTGGTCGCAAACGCAGGGCCGCTCCTGCCAGCGGGGCCACTGGGAAGTTTTGCCAACGCCAGATCTGGCTCAACTGGTAAGCGCTTGGCCTCAGCCGCCCGAACCACTGACATCGTGTCGATGGTCAAGCTGGCGGCACCGGACAGCATGGCCTGGTTATTGGAGGCTGACGTCCAGTTCAGGACTTCCGGAGACATCGTTTCCTCAAACAGCGCCTTCCCGAATTTGAGGGCCTCAAGAGTGTTTGCTGAAACCAGTGCAGGGCGGCTGTCTTCGTTCTGAACAAAAGACCCGAACGCTGCCATTAGTGCGCGCAGGCTATGGTCTGCATTGTGTTCCGCGGCGAAACTGAGCCCCACGGGCGCTTCGTGGAGAAGTTTGGCGGCACGACCCGCCTTTCGGATGCTGTCCCAGTTGTCCGGAACCGTTCCCACTGCGTTCCAAACGTCACTGCGATATGTAACAACGGTCGGCGCATAGCTTTCGGCGAAGCCGTGATACCGGCCTGTGCGCGGATTGACGATGCTTCGGCTCACAAAATCATAAGCTCTGCCAAATCGCCTTTCACATTCGATATGAATGTCTTTGTGGTCGATCGTGTGATCTTCCAGAGAAGGGCGTGGTGACAGAAAGAGCACCAAATCGTGCCCCTCGCCAGCTTTCACTTCATGAGCTGCAAGACGCCCTATTTCGCCAAGACCGACGTTCGACACAAAGACTTGCGTGTCATTGTCTAGGGACCACTGCTTTACGAACTCGTCATTGAACCAAGCCTCATATGCCGGGACAAAGTTCTTCCAACGCATGATACGTAACACGTTCTGCGACGCATTCGCCCTGGTGGACAAAAGAGCAGGCGCAGCAAGTCCAGCACTGCAATAAGCGCTGAAACCAGAAAGAATTTCTCTTCTGTTTTTCATTGCTGTCTCGACCTGCCTCCGGAAACAATCAGGCGCTTGGCCTATGGACAGAGTATTTTGCGGTCAAATGTTCGTAGTGGGTACTCAACGCTTGGATCAAATCCTAGCGCAACATCAATCAGGTTGTCCATCGGCACGGATGCGTACGCCTCGCGGCACACCATTTCCTTTTAGGATAACAAGCTGCACATAAAGCAAATGACTTCTTCGAGCTCTGAGCAGCCTAGTGCGCTCGCAGAGATAGCCCATCCTAGTTCCTTCGGACACCGGTCATTCAATCCGGTGATATGCTCTTGTTGTCAGCGCGGTGCTGACGTCTGGGTTTGGAGGGAGGATTGGAGGGCATAAAATGCCAAGAGTCCAACTTCCCGCAGTCACCCCAAAACACAAAGCATGGAACAAGGGGCTCATCAACGGACAGAAACGGCCGCTGTTTCCCAAACAGGTCTGGGCGATCCGCGCGCGCCTTGAACTTGCCGGTTATCCCCGCGACCTTGCGCTGTTCAACGTTGCGATTGATAGCCAACTACGCGGTTGTGATCTGGTCAAACTCACCGTCACGGACCTCGTGAAAGAAGATCGCGTTCGCGAACGGGTTTCGGTGATCCAAAGCAAAACCAAAAAGCCGGTGCAGTTTGAACTGACTGAAAACACGCGCGATTCAATCTTGGTATGGGTTAAATCGCCTGAGATGTTTGCTTGCCAGTTCATATTTCCAAGCCGTTTCCACGATCGACCGCACATCTCAACGCGGCAATACGGTCGGCTCGTGCGTGATTGGGTGACATCAATTGGGTTGGAGCCGAGCGCCTATGGCACTCATTCACTTCGCCGAACCAAGGCTGCGGAAATTTACCGCAAAACGGGCAACCGATCCGCTGTGCAGCTTTTGCTTGGCCATACGAAGGTCGATAGCACAGTGCGTTACCTTGGAGTGGAACTGGAAGATGCTCTCAGCATTGCTGAGCGGATCGACATCTGACCCATGTTGGCGGACGGCACTCGCCGTTTGCCAATTTAGAACAGACCTACGACATAGCAGCGGCGAAAGCGAACCCTGAGCCCACAGCCGAAGTCTTCAAATCTCGCTGCGTGCGCTCGCAGCGCGTCAATAGCCGCAGATGCTCAGTAGGCGACGCTGCGTGGCGGCAGAGACAGCGGCCGTTCCTTAGCGACGCCGGTTGAAGCAGGAGCCATCCACCCCATCAGGTCTTTGCCCGCCAGCGGGTGATTTGCATCCAGCGTGACGGTCGCCTCGTCCGCCTCCACCAAGACCACCGGCAGGGGCCTGCCGTCTTGCGTTTGCATCTGCAATTGCGTGCCGATATCGAGCGGGACATCATAGGGGATGCCCTCGCGCGGGATCGACTGGTACATTTCAGACACCAGGGGGCCGTAGGCGTTCTCGCAGGCGATCTGCACCGTTTTCTTTTCACCGACTGTCATGTCCGGGATCGCCGCTTCGAGACCGCGAATGATCTGCCCGGACCCCGCCACAAACGACAGCGGCTCCCGCCCCTCAGAGCTGTCGAATTGCGCGCCGCCCAGCAGCGTTCCGGTGAAGTGAATGGCGACGGTATCGCCGCTTTTGACTTCGGTCATTGTTGTGTCCCGTTTGTAAGGCCCGCGCCGCAGTTTGGTGCATTTTTGCGCGGCTTTTGAATATTGGCCAAGACTCCGGTCTTGCCTGCGCAAAAGGTAAACCCGCAAAATATTCGAAATTGCCCTTTCCGGCGCGCAGCACGCGTGACACTCTGGCCGTACAGCCGGAACAGGGAGCACCACCATCATGGCGATCACCACTTGCGTGTTTGATGCATACGGAACCCTGTTTGATGTGGCTGCCGCCGCGCGCGAGGCCGCCAAAGAGCCTGACTTTGCAGCGATCAGGGACACATGGCCTGTGCTGGCCGAAAACTGGCGGCAAAAGCAGTTGCAATATACTTGGCTGCGCGCGGTCACCGGGGCGCATACCGACTTTTGGCAGGTCACACAGGAAGGTCTGGACTGGGCGCTGGAAAAGGCGGGGCAGTCGGACCCGACGCTGCGGGAACGGTTGTTGGCGCTTTACTGGGAATTGCAGTGCTACCCGGAAGTGCCACAGATGCTTGCTACCCTGAAAGCGGGCGGGATGAACACCGCGATCTTGTCCAACGGGTCGCCCGACATGCTGCGCGGCGCCGTTGACAGCGCAGGCATCGCGGATGTGCTGGATGATGTGCTATCGGTTGAAAGCGTGGGCGTCTTCAAGCCGCATGAACGGGTTTATGATCTTGTGGCAAAGCGGTTCGGCGGCGCAAAATCCGACGTGCTATTTGTGTCGTCAAACGGCTGGGACGCAGGTTGCGCCACCGGCTACGGCTTTGAAACGGTCTGGGTCAACCGCGCGGGCGACCCGGTGGACCGGTTGCCATGGCGACCTGCAGATGAAATGCCGGACCTCACGGCAATTCCGGAAAGGGCAGGTCTTTGATGGCCAAGTTCCGCACCTCTGACGGGTTAAATATCTACTACACGGATCAAGGAGACGGCATCCCGATCCTGTGTCTGCCCGGTCTGACCCGCACCACGGCTGATTTTGACTATGTGACCCCCTATCTGGCGGGCTACCGGCTGATCAAGATCGACTATCGCGGGCGGGGCGCATCAGACTGGGACGACAATTGGCAAAACTATTCGCTGCCTGTGGAAGGGCGTGATGTGATCGAATTGCTGGACTATCTGGGGCTTGACAAGGTGGCCATTCTGGGAACGTCGCGGGGCGGGTTGATCGCCATGGGGCTGGCGGTCGCGGCCAAGGACCGGCTGCGCGGTGTGGCGCTCAATGACATCGGCCCAGAGATTGATCCCGCCGGGTTACAGTTCATCATGACCTATCTGGGCCGCAGTCCGGGGGCAAAAACCCATGTGGATGCAGCGCGCAGTTACGAACGCTCGATGACCGGATTTTCAGGCGTGCCCTTTACCCGCTGGATGGAAGAAGCCGTCAAACACTTCACCGCCTCCCGCACGGGGCTTGCGATCACCTATGACCCGAATTTGCGCAAAGCGGTCGAGGCACAGGGCGCGCAGGCAGCCCCTGATCTGTGGCCGTTCTTTGATGCGCTGGAGGGGTTGCCCTTGCTGGCCCTGCGCGGTGAAAATTCCGATCTGTTGAGCCGCGAGACATTGGAGAAAATGCGCCAACGCCGCCCTGACATGATTGATGCGACCGTGATCAGGCGCGGACACATCCCGTTTCTGGACGAACCCGAAGCGGTTGCGGCCCTCCAAACATGGGCGAAATCACTGACATGAACATCGACATGATCCGCGCCGCCGCCCAGCGGCTTGAAGGCCACGTGCGTAGAACACCGCTGCTGACCTCGCCCTTTCTGGACGAGATCGCCGGGCGCAGGGTCTGGGTCAAGCCTGAGTGCCTGCAACACGCGGGCAGTTTCAAGTTTCGCGGCGGCTGGTCGGCGGTGTCGGCCTTGCCGCCCGAGGTGCGCAAGCGCGGGGTCATTGCCTATTCCAGCGGCAACCACGCGCAGGGGGTTGCCCTGGCCGCCGCCCGGCACGGCGTCGGTGCGGTGATCATCATGCCATCGGATGCGCCCAAAACCAAGATTGCGAACACCCATGCTCTGGGGGCTGAGGTCGTGCTCTATGACCGCGCCGCAGGAGAGGACCGCGACGCCCTGGGCCACGAGATTGCCACCACGCGCGGGCTGACCCTGATCCGCCCCTTTGACGATCCGCAGGTGATCGCCGGGCAAGGCACAGCAGGTCTGGAAATCGCGCAGGACGCGCGCGCGCTGGGGATCGAACAGGCGGATGTGATCGTCTGTTGCGGCGGCGGCGGGTTTGCCTCGGGCATCGCACTGGCCCTTGAGGCGGATGCGCCCGGTCTGCGCGTGCGCCCCGCAGAGCCTGAAGGGTTTGATGACGTGGCAAGGTCGCTGGCCTCCGGAAAGATTGAGCGCAACGCCAAAGTCTCGGGCAGCCTGTGCGACGCGATCATCACGCAGCAACCGGGCGATCTGACCTTTCCCATTCTCAAGCGGTTGGCAGGCAGGGGTCTGGTAGTCACGGAAGATCAGGCCCTGCGCGCCGTGGCGCTGGCCTTTGACCGTTTGAAAGTCGTGGCGGAACCGGGCGGTGCTGTGGCGCTGGCGGCGGCTCTTTTTCAGGGCAATGAACTGACAGGAAAGGATGTGATCGTTACAATCTCTGGCGGGAACGTAGACGCGGATGTCTTTGCCCGCGCGCTGGCAAAATTGGCCCCGGACCCAACGCAAGAGACAGAAAAGGGGGTGGCATGAGGCTCGTTGACATCGGCGATGTGCGGCTGCACGTCGACATCAGAGGCCCCGAAAGCGGCCCCGTGGTCGTCTTTTGCAACTCGCTTGGCACGGATCTGCGGCTTTGGGACCCGATCCTGCCCTACCTGCCCGAGGGGCTGCGGATCATACGGTTTGACAAACGCGGGCATGGGCTGTCCACCTGCCCGCCTGCGCCTTACCGGATGGGCACCCTTGTCTCTGATACCGAAAAACTGCTGGATCATCTGGGCGTGAAAGACTGCGTTTTTGTGGGTCTGTCCATCGGCGGGATGATCGCGCAGGGGCTGGCGGTCAAGCGGCTTGATCTGGTGCGCGCGATGGTCCTGTCCAACACCGGGGCCAAGATCGGCACGGCGCAGATGTGGCAGGAGCGGATTGAGGCGATTGAAAAAGGCGGGATCGAAAGCCTTGCGGATGCGGTCATGACGCGCTGGTTTTCAAAGGATTTTCTGAAAGACCCGCAGCTTGAACTGTGGCGCAACATGCTGACCCGGCAGGAGGATCAGGGCTACATTGGCTGTGCGGCGGCCATCTCCGGCACGGATTTTTTCACCACAACCGCCGGTTTGCGCCTGCCCACGCTGGGCATTGCGGGCGATGAGGATGGCTCTACCCCGCCCGATCTGGTGCGCGAAACCGTGGGGCTTGTGCCGGGCAGTTCCTTTCATCTTATTCGCCGCGCCGGGCATCTGCCCTGTGTGGAACAACCGCAGGAATTTGCGCAGGTGCTGCGTGATTTCCTGACCCGCGTGGCCCATGTCTAACCGTTTCAGGGGATGCAGGTAGCGCATGGCGGCTTCGGTTTTTGACAGCCCGCTGCACGCGCAGCTTTTCCCCGGCGGGGAGACCACGCGACTGTTTTCAGACAGTGCTGCAGTGCGCGCCATGCTGCTGGTCGAGGGCGCGCTGGCCAAGGCCCAAGGCGCGCAGGGCATCATCCCCGAGATCAGCGCCGCCGCCATTCAGCGGGCCACGATGGAGGTGCAAATTGATCCTGCGGGTCTGGCGCGCGGCGTCGGCCAGAACGGCGTGGTCGTGCCGGGGCTGGTTGCCGCCTTCCGCAGCGAGATGAACGCGCCGGAGCACGCACAATACGTGCATTGGGGGGCGACCTCCCAGGATATCATGGACACTGGGCTGATGTTGCGCCTGCGGCAGGTGCTGGCCCATGCGGAGACCCTGTTGAAGGACATCCTGCAGCAGATGGGCGCGCAGGCCCGGACCCATGCCGTCCTGCCCCTGATCGCGCGCACCTATGGCCAGCACGCGGTGCCCACAAGCTGGGGCGCGGTGCTGGCCGGCTGGGGCATGCCGCTTTGCACAGCCCTTGAAGACCTTGGCCCCCTTCGGCGCAACAACCTGTTGGTGTCGCTGTCGGGGGCTGCGGGAACCGCCTCGGTCTGGGGGGACAAGACACCGCGCCTGCGCAAGGACCTCGCAGAGGCGCTGGGTCTGGAAGACCCCGGGCGGTGCTGGCACACGGACCGGACGCCACTTTTGCGCATCGTCGACTGGCTATGCCGCCTTTGTGCGCCGCTGCTTGCAATGGGCGAAACGCTGTTGCAGCTGACCAGCAGCGATGTGGCAGAAGTGTCAATTGGCACAGTGGGGGGGTCCTCGACGATGCCGCAAAAACAAAACCCCGTGCAGGCTTGCGCACTGGTGGCGCTGGCGCGGCAGACCACCGCGCTGCAAGCAGGGCTGACCCAGACCGCCGGACATGCGCACCAAAGAGACGGTGCCGCGTGGCTTGGGGAATGGATCGCGCTGCCGCCGTTGGTTTTGGGGGCCATGTCCTGCCTGCAGATCGCCCGTGACATCATGACTGACCTGTCGCCCAATGCCGCACAGATGCAACGCGGGCTGCGCGATGGCCTGCAGCTTTACCACGCCGAAGCCTTGAGCTTTGCCCTCACGCAGCAGATGTCGCGCCCGCAGGCGCAAGCGGCTGTCAAATCCCTGTGCCAGCAGGCGGTTGCGACAAACACTACCCTCCCCGATCTGGCGCACGCAGCCTACCCGGATGTGGCCCCCACCCTCTTTGACCCGGCCCATGCGCTGGGACAAGCGCCCGCAGAGGCACGCCAGTTTGCGGCCCACGTCAAAGGAATGCTGTGATGCGACCGGGTGTGGCGTTCATTCTGATGACCGTTCTGATCGACGCCATGGGGATCGGTCTGATGATCCCGGTGATGCCGGACCTGTTGCAAGAGGTGCAGGGCGGCACGCTGGGCACTGCGGCGCTTTGGGGCGGTATCCTGACCACTGTTTTTGCCGTGATGCAATTTGTCTTTGGGCCGGTTCTGGGTGGCTTGTCGGACCGCTACGGGCGCAAGCCTGTGTTGCTTGTGTCGCTGGCCATTATGGCGGCAGACTATCTGGTGATGGCGCTGGCGGGCAGCATCTGGCTGCTGCTGGCAGGGCGGATCGTGGGCGGCATCACAGCCGCCACCCAAGCCACCGCAAACGCCTATATGGCCGATATTTCCGCACCAGAGGACCGCGCAGCGAACTTTGGCCTGATCGGCGCTGCGTTCGGCATGGGCTTTGTGCTGGGTCCGCTGCTGGGCGGGCTGCTGGCAGAGTTTGGCACGCGCGCGCCATTTTATGCCGCTGCAGCCCTTGCCACGCTCAACTTCGTCTTTGGCTGGCTTGTGCTTAAGGAAACCGTCACGGATGAGATCAGGCGGCCCTTTTCATGGCGGCGCGCCAACCCGCTGGGCACCTTTAGACATCTGCGCAAGCTGCAAGGCCTTGGCCCTTTGTTGATGGTGTTTTTCATCTATCAGGTGGCCTTTGCCGTTTACCCGGCCATCTGGTCGTTCTTTGGCAAGGAGCGGTTTGGCTGGGAGCCTGCCACCATCGGGCTGAGCCTTGCGCTTTTCGGGATCATGCTGGCCATCGTTCAGGGGGCTCTGATCCGTCCGGTCATCCGCCTGCTGGGCGAGCGGGGCACGGTGATCTACGGGCATGTTTTCGACATCTGTGCCTTTGTGGCGCTGGCCTTTGTCACCAGTGGACCGCTGGCGCTGGTGCTGACACCGCTGGCCGCGCTGGCGGCTGTGATCACACCGGCCTTGCAGGGGATCATGTCCAAAAGCGTGGGCGCTGATGAACAGGGGGAGTTGCAAGGGGCGCTGACCTCGCTGAGCGCGCTGGCGATGATCATCTCGCCCCTGATGATGGCCGCGACCTTTGCCGCCTTCACATCGCCGGAGGCCCCGATTTACCTGCCCGGCGCGCCCTTCCTTTTATCCGCCGCATTGATCCTTGCGGGCCTTGTGATGTTCCGCAGCTTCCGGCCCCGTGTCGCTTCCGCGCGGACATAGACACCAAACCGTCGCGTTCTGACGCGCGGGTCCCTTGAAATCGCATCAGCCTTCCTGAAAAGACAACGACCGGAGACGTCATGAAAACAATAAAAGCCGCAGTGTGCAGGTCCTTTGGCGCGCCACTCACGATCGAGGACATCCAGATCAGAGCGCCCCAGTACGGTGAGGTGGCCGTCACGCTGGATGCGGTGGCGATTTGCCACTCCGACATCTCTTATGCGGATGGGGCATGGGGCGGCGTGCTGCCTGCTGTGTTTGGCCATGAGGCCGCAGGCCGGGTGACCGCCACGGGCGACGGCGTGACAGGGGTGGCCGCAGGCGACAGTGTGGTCGTGACCCTGATCCGGGCCTGCGGCAGTTGCAGCAGTTGCGCATCGGGCGCGCCCACCCTGTGCGACACGCCGCGCGACCTGTCCACCAGCCCCCTGCGCACGTCAGATGGTGGCCCGTTGAACCAGGCCATGAACTGCGGGGCCTTCGCCGAAGACGTGGTGGTGGATCAAAGCCAGATCGTCCGCATCGGGGAGGACATCCCCAAGACCGCCGCCTGCCTGATTGCCTGCGGGCTGATCACCGGGGTTGGTGCGGTGGTCAATGCAGCCCGGCTGCGCGCAGGCCAGGACGTTGTTGTGATTGGCGCAGGCGGCGTCGGGCTGAACGCCATTCAGGGCGCGCGGATTGCCGGTGCACGGCGCATCGTGGCTGTTGATCTGAACGCTGAAAAGCTGGAAACCGCCCGCGAATTCGGGGCGACGCATGGGGTGCTGGCCAGTGACGACAAGCCGTGGAAAGCCGCGTTTGAGGCGCTTGGCGGGCGCGGCGCGGATGCCGTGATCGTCACTGTGGGTGCGATCCCCGCCTATGATCAAGCGCCACGCTATCTGGCGCCGGGGGGCACGGTGGTCATGGTCGGCATGCCGCACAGCGGGGCCACCGCAACCTATGAGCCGGTGGTTCTGGCCGCGATCGGTCAGGGCATGGTCGGCTCCAAAATGGGCGATGTGGTCATTCAGCGCGATATTCCGTGGATGGTCGATCTGTATCAGCAAGGGCGGCTGAAGCTGGATGAGCTTGTATCGAAATGCTGGCAGTTGGACGAGATCAACGAGGCCATTGCCGACACCAAATCAGGGGCGGCACGGCGCAATGTGATCGTGCTGGGCGACGCGTCTGCCTGAGCGAACAAAGAGCGGAGAGAGCGCGTGAAACTCAAAGACCTCGACATCATCGTGACCGCCCCCCCGGCCCCCGGCTGGGGCGGGCAGTATTGGATCCTCGTCAAGCTGACCACGGATGACGGTATCGTGGGCTGGGGCGAATGCTATGCGTCCTCTGTCGGGCCGGAAGCGATGCGCCATGTGATTGAGGACGTCTTTGCGCGGCACATGGCGGGTGAAAGCCCAGAGAACATCGAACTGATGTTCCGCCGCGCCTATTCCAGTGGCTTTACACAGCGGCCTGACCTGACGGTCATGGGGGCGTTTTCCGGACTTGAGATCGCCTGCTGGGACATTCTGGGCAAGGCGCGTGGGCGACCTGTCTGGGCACTGTTGGGCGGGTTGATGAACGACCGCATCCGCGCCTACAGCTACCTTTATCCGCTGCCGGAACACGATTTGAGCAGCTTCTGGACATCAGAAGCGATGGCTGCTGAAAGCGCTGTGGCACTCGTGGAGGCAGGCTACACGGCCGTGAAATTCGACCCCGCAGGCCCCTACACGATGCGCGGCGGGCATATGCCTGCGATGGCGGATATCTCAATGTCGGTGGCGTTTTGCGCGGCCATCCGGGAGGCGGTCGGCGACAGGGCCGACCTTTTGTTTGGCACCCACGGGCAGTTCACGGCGGCGGGGGCAATCCGCCTCGGGCAGGCGCTGGAACCCTACAGCCCGCTGTGGTTCGAAGAGCCTGTGCCCCCGGATAACGTCGGCGAAATGGCGCGTGTGGCACAGGCCATGCGCATCCCTGTGGCGACCGGTGAGCGGTTGACGACCAAGGCGGAATTCGGCGAGGTCCTGCGCCATGGGGCCGCCAGTATTCTACAGCCCGCTCTGGGCCGCGCAGGCGGCATCTGGGAGATGAAAAAGGTCGCCGCCATGGCCGAAGCTGCAGGCGCACAGATGGCCCCGCACCTTTATGCGGGACCGGTTGAATGGGCGGCAAATGTGCATCTGGCAGCGTCCATTCCCAACCTGTTAATGGCCGAAACGATTGAAACGGATTTCCACGCAGCCCTGATCAAAAACAGCATCAAAGTAGACAGCGGTTTTATCACGCCGCCCCAGACACCCGGTCTGGGGATCGAGGTGGACGAGGCGCTTGCGCGCGCGCATCCCTACACCGGCCATGGCCTGCATTTGCAGATGCAGGACGCGCCGTGCGACTATGTGAACGGCAACGCCTTTGCGGGGGGCGCGCCGCTCAAGATCGACTGATCCCGCCTAGCGGTTGGAGGCCAGCGCCGCCCCCTCGCTCAGCGCGGTCAGCTTGGCATAGGCAATTTGCGGGTCCACGGTGCCAAAGCCCGCAAATGTGCCAAAACCACAATCAGAACCCGCGATCACGCGCTCCTGACCCACAATTTGTGTGAAACGGTCAAGTCGCTGCGCCACCACTTCGGGGTGTTCGACAAAATTCGTGGTCGTATCCACAACGCCGGGCACCAAAATTTTACTGTCAGGTATCTGGTCTTTGCGGTCCCGGAAAACGGTCCATTCGTGGGCATGGCGGGGGTTCGACGTCTCGAAAAGCACGTAAGCTGCCTTGGCCGCCATCAGCGTATCAAACACCTTGTCCATGCCGATATCACAGGTGTGCGGCCCCTCATAATTGCCCCAGCAGATATGGATGCGCACCCGGTCTTCGGGCACATCGGCCAGCGCATGATTAAGCGCCTCTACATGCGCATCGGCGATCTTGATGAACTCAGCATCCGACAGGTCATTGAACAGCATATGCCGTGACAGCGCCAGATCAGGGCAATCCAGTTGCAAATCCAGCCCTGAGGCGATGATGGTGTCGTATTCCGCCTTCATCGCCTCCGCCAGCGCCGCAAGATAGGCATCGCGTGTGGGGTAAAAGTCGTTCTGCAAAAACAGCGATATGACCCCCGGGGAAGCCGCGTTCATGAACCCCCTTGCAGCGCCGTGTTCTGCGATGGCGGCCTTGAGGTTGGCGATGTCTTTTTCCAACTCGCCCTGCCCTTTCGACCGCACCTCGCCTGTGCACATGGGACGCGCATATTTCGGTGTGCCGCCATCTTCTGCGAGGCGTTTGAGGAAGGTCGGAAACTGCTTGAGGTCTGCAGGCGCATTGCGCGGGCTGTCCCCGGAAAACCCGGTGTAGCGGTCTTTGACGTAGGTGGCGTAGGAAATCTTGGAGGTTTCGCCGTCGCTGACGATATCGATGCCTGCCGCCACCTGTTTCTGAACCGTCTCTGAGACGGCTTTGGTCATCGCGGCGTCGAAGGCGGCAGGGTCAAAGGGGTGTTCGTGTTCGCGGGCGAAGATGAAATCCACTACGTCCTGACTGCGCGGCAAGCTGCCGACATGGGTTGTTTTTATGGTCATTGGTCCCTCATTTATTCATCAGTTCATGCGCTGCAAATCGCCATTGGCCCAGCCCCACAGGAACAGGCAATCGGGCGGTGCGCTTGGGTCGCGGCAATTTGCCAGTCGTCCGGCAAGTTGGAGCAGATCCCGCCCGTTTGAGCCGGGTACGACCGCCATACTTTGTGCATAGACCGTTTTTGGCCGCGTGCCCGGCGCATAGCTGCTGGACGCGAATACATCGACCGCACATTGCGATGCCCCGCAGAACGGACGCGCCATCGGCCCCGCGCATTCGATGGAATCCCAAGCGATCACATAATCCTGCACCCCGTCCCCATCCAGATTTGCCGCCTGCGCATAGCCATCATGGTATTGGCTGACCGCACCATTGCAGCTGCCCGCGATATAGGCTTGCACGGCAGCCCAGAGCCCCGCATCGGTGCGCTGCGATGGGGGTGCCGCGGCCGCGCCGTTTTGTGCGTCAACTGTCGGGGTGATATCCACGCCCTGCCGGCGGATGTCGTTGATCAGGGGTACGGCTGCGGCAGGCAGGGCCACACCGGTCGCCGCCCAGCGCGCGTCACAAAAGGCAATGAGCCGGGTCAATGCGCGGCCCAACCCTGCGCCATCGTATGTGGCCAGACGCTGCGCATTCACATCGACGGCGACGGCCTGCGCGCCCAAAAGGGCGGCAATCAACGGGTCACTCATGACAATGGGTTGCAGCCAGCCTGAAAGATTAAGCTCGTCATAGACCGCGCGCGGCAATTGATAGCCCGTCGTGCCCACGGCCACCACGACATCCCCGCGCGGCGGCAGAAAGGTCGCACCGTCTGAACCGCCAAGGGCCGGTTGCGCCAGTGTCAGGTTGAGGAAATAGTCGTCCGTGATCATGGGCTCATCGGTCTGAGGCAGTGCGATGCCACCGGGCGAACGCCCCCCACAATTAAACGCAATTTCAAGGCCTTGATGTGACACATGTGCCTCGAACCACGACCCGTTGTCGAACGAGCCATAGCGCCATTCGCTGGCGTATGCAGAGCCTGCCAGCACCATCAGCGCGAGGGCGATCAGCCGTACCATGTGGCGCCTGCAGGGTCTTCGGTTGCAACGATGTGATAAAGGCCCGCCTCCCCGGTCATGGAGGGCGTGACCTTGTGATCGATGCCCGCAGGCACGCTCGCTGTATCACCGGGGTTCAGCGTGACGGTGCCACCAGCAGCCCCGTTTGCGCCCACCCACATCAGTTTCCAATGCCCCCGCATCGGCATCAGCACCGACGGATGGTCATGGCTGTGCATGTCCTCACTGGCCGAACCGCGCGTCAGGAATGCCTCCTCGCACCCCGGCTTGTCGCGGATCACACCCGTCTCACCGATCACGGTGACAGGGTCTTTGCCCGCCAATGCCATCAAGTCATTGTAGCGGCGCACGCCGTATCCCACGACCTCTCTTGGGGTCATCTCGGGGTAGGCTTGCAGCTCTGCATCGCTCAGGACCGGCATGGGGGCTACACCTTCGGGCAAGGCCTGGCCCTGCTTGGTGTCGTAGAGCTTGCCGTTTTCGCCCAGCACCAGACCATGGTCCTGCGCGTCTTCGATCACTTGCGGGGCCCAGATCACGCCGCCACCCGCGTCATCGCCCCCCAGAATGGCCATAATCACCCCGTAATCGGTGCCGATGTTCTCAAAACCGCGAAAGATGCCGGTGGGAATGTTGATGATATCGCCTTCCTCCAGCACGACTTCGCCCGCGTCGCCCCAGCGCCCCCAGAAAAACCGCCAGCGGCCCTTGAGCACAAAGAACACCTCTGCGGTGCGATGGCTGTGCAGGCTGTTGCGGCATTTGGGTGGCTGGCCCGCAGCCCCGATGTTGAACCCGTGCGGAATAGAGATATGCACGTGCTGATCCGGGCTTTCCGACACGCCACCGCCGATAATGGTGAAGTTTTCCTTTTGATCCGATCCGGGCGTATGGGCGTCAATAAAGGCTGTTTTGCAGGGCTGCAGATCGCCGTAGCGCACAATGCGGTGTTCCATTTCTTCAGGGGACATGTCTTGCTTTCTTGGTCACGGGGAGTGTTCGAAAAAGGGGCGGTGCAGGCACGGCGGATGCGGCGGGCGCCTGTGTCTGAGCAAGGGCGGGTGTCATATGCCTTATCCTGTGTGCAGCAGAATTTGTTTCCAGACGGAGGTTTCGTCAAAGATGACATACTCCCGGCGCAGGCCCCACGGCCCGAACTCCGCATGGCTGATCCCGAGCAAATAAACCTCGGCCCCCGTGGGCGCGCCAAACCGACCCCATCCGCTGTGCGTGCCGGTCAAGGACCAGCGTAGGGCTGCACGCGGCGGCATATGCGCATCTTCCCGCCCGATCTGATGGTCAATCTGGAAGGTTGCATCCGGGAACGATGCCCGCAGCCCCATCCAGAACTGGTCTGCGTCGCCGTGGCTGTGGCCGGTCTGTCCACTGGGGTATTCAAGGTGTGCGGCCCGGTCGTATTCGGCCCCGATGGCTGCCATATCCGCGCCCATGATCCGTGTCAGCATATCGGCGTAGCGCGCGCCCCATGCGTTGTCATTGCCGCGCCCTTCATAGGGTCCGGCAAGGTCAGTTTCGGGCGTCAAGGGCCGCACACAGGCCTCTGGCCCGCCCTCTTTTGCGATAAGATCTGCGGCATAGTCCTTCGGGTTCAGACCCAGTTGCCGCACGATACTGCCCTGATCGCGGATGAGCCATTCATCGTTGATCTGGTTGTTGATCGCGTGACAGTCCGCCAGAATGCGGTAGGTCAGCTTTTTGCCTGACGCGGTGCCGTAGACCCCGTCATGCGCGTGGGTGGCGGTAGACAGCAACCGGTGCGAACTGAGCATCCCCGTCTCGGGCGTGCCCGACCAAATCACATCCTCCCCGAAAAGCGTGCGATCCGGGAATTCGGCGAGGGTTGCCATGGTGGCCCCTATGACATTCTGGTTGCCCACCACAACCGACGCAGGAGAGCGTACAACGATGTCTTCAGAATAATACTGGTGCAGCGTGGCGATGCCGCGATCTTCCCAGATTTCCTTGGTGATCCCGATAATATAGTCGGGGAAATCCTTGAATTTGGGGTCAAAACCCTGCATCGCTGTTTACTCCTTGGGGGGGGCGGGCAGAGCCGCGCAAGATGAGGGGGCCGTCCAGAATGATCCGGCGCGGCGCTGTTTCACGATCGTCCAGCCGCGCCATCAGCGCCTCGACGGTTTGGGCCACCATGCGGTTTGCCGGTTGGCGCACGGTGGTCAGGTCATAGGACGGCCAACCCGAGAGTGCGACGTCATCATAGCCCACAACCGACACATCGCCCGGCACAGTGAGCCCCAGTTCAAACCGCAGAACATCCATCACCGCAAAGGCCATGTGGTCATTGGCGACAAAGACCGCATCGGGCCTGTCTGGCCGCGCGAACATATCCCGCGCCGCCTGTTTTGCGGTTTCAAAGTTGAAATTGCCCACGCCGCGTGCAGCCAGCGGCACGCCTGCCGCCGCCAGCCCTTGCCGAAAACCCGCCTCTCGGTCGATCTGGGTCGAGGCCCCTTCCCACCCGGCGATATGCGCAATGCGGTCGTGACCGCCCGCCACCAGAAACTCCGCCAGTTTCTGCCCCCCGGCCACGTTGTCTGACGTAACAGAGGTCAGGCGATCATCATATTGGTGCCGGTTGAAAAGAACGATCGGGATGCCCAGCCCTTCGCAGCGTTCGGTCAGATCGTTGGACAGACCAACAGAGGCCGCGATGATCGCATCCACCTGATAATCCAGCAACTCGTCAATCACCTTTTGGGTGGCCTGCTGGTCATTGGACGCCATGAAGACCAGCACATGATAGCCCTTGGCCTGCAACGCCTTGGACAGCCGCTCAATCGCTTCGGGGTAGAACTGGTTCTCAAGATAGGCCACCACCAGCCCGACAATCCGGCTGCGCCCGGTGATCAGGGAGCGGGCCAGCACATTCGGGCGATAGCCAAGCGCCTCTGCCGCCTGCCGCACCTTCTCCGCCGTGCGCTTGCTGACAGAGGCACCGGGCGTGAAGACACGGCTTACCGCAGACCGGCTGACGCCCGCCTTTTCGGCCACGTCAACGGAGGTCACTTTGCCCATGATGCGCCCCTGTCTGTCATCCGGCGGTCCAGCCCCCGTCAATCTTGATCGAGGTCCCGGTGATCATGGCAGAGGCGTCAGAGGCGAGAAACACAGCCGCCCCCATGATATCCTCGACCTCGCCCACGCGCGGCAGTTTGATCTTTTCCATGATCCACGCCAGCCGCTCGGGGTTCGAGAATGTGGGCACCGTCAGAGGCGTCCGAATGAATGTGGGACAGATGGAGTTGATGCGGATGCCCGCCTTGCCCCACTCAATCGCCATGGCTTTGATCATCCCCTCCAGCCCGTGCTTTGTCGCGCAATAGACCGCGCGGTCCACGCCGCCCACATGCCCCATCTGGCTGGAGATATGGATGATCGACCCGGCCCGACCCGCCTGCATCATGGCCTCGGCGGCATAAGCTGACAGGAAATAGGCACTGCGCAGGTTGATGTTCATCACCGCGTCGAAATCGTCAGGCGCGGTTTCCACGGCGGGACTATGACGCGCCAGCCCTGCGGAATTGACCACGATGTCAAAAGGCGCGTCACAGGCGGCTTTCAGCACCCCCAGATCGGTCTGGTCCAGCACCAATGCCTCAGCGGTGCCACCGTCAGCCGCAATCGCCGCAACCGCGTGAGACAGAACATCCGGACGCCGCGCGGCACAGACAACATGCGCCCCCGCCTGCGCCAAGGCCGCCGCACAGGCCAGCCCAATACCCGATGAGGCCCCGGTGACCAAGGCGCGCCGCCCTGTCAGATCAAACCCCGGCGATGTGGGAATATCGGTCACAAGACAACTCCTGTTTCGGGGTTAAAGCCCGCGCGCGCCTTGTTGAACTCGCGCATCCGCGCCAGCACATCAACGCCGATTTGCTCATACATGTGCAACAGGTCCACGAGCACCCAGTTCTCTCGGATCAGCCCGTTTTCCACCCGCCAGAAATCAAGGCTGCGCATCTCGATCTGTTTGCCGGGCGGGGCAATGCCAAGCCAGCCCCCATGGCTCAGGGTCTGGATCATGTTGGGCCAGCCGGTCACCGCCGCATAGGCCCCATCGCCGAAAAAGTGGTACTGAATGTCTCCCAAATTCTGCCCCCGGTCCGGCATGGCGGCCAGAAAAGGGATCTGATGCCAGTTTCTGAACCCCGCCATTCCGCGCCCGGTGCCAATGCCCGCAGGCCCGTACCACGACATTTTGGGATGCCAGAACCTGTCCATCTCCATCACCTCCGGGCCGCCTTGGCTGGGGTGGCGCGTGAGGTATTTTAACATCTCAATGATGTGCTGGCAGGTCGCCTGACCCTGCGCCGGATCGTAAGGCCCGGGCACATGACCATCGCAGGTCGCAGGCCCCGGCACATGCCATTCCCGCCCCAAACCGGGCGACATCGGCCACGCCGCTGCCTGCATCATCACCTCCGGAATGTCCCAAAGCGCCTGCATCTCGACCAGCTTGCCCTGCTCAAAACGGTAGAACTCATGAAACCGCATATGCACCAGATGACCCGTCGGCGGAATATCAAGCCAGGGCGCGGTCATCGTCCCGATGTAGGTGCCGCCGCAGCCAACCCAATCCGCACCCTCCGGCGTGGGCCCGGCCATGACGATCCAGTCACGCCGCTCCAGATCCGGTAGCGCATGGGCCAGCGGCGCATAAACGCGGTCCACATACGCCTCAACGCCCTCAATCGTCTCAAAGGGGAAACACAGCTTAAACACCACATCCGGCGCGCAGATCTCCGTCAGACGCTGGCGCAGCGCGTCCACATCAAAATCATACATCGCCGCCCGCAAGGGCGCTATTTTCTCTTTTAAATCAGAATAGGGGTCCATGTTTTCTTTTGGCCTTTAAATATTCCGGGGGAGATGCCCCTTGAGGGCATCGGGGGCAGCGCCCCCCTACTCCGCCGCCTTACGTGCCGGCGCGCCCGTCCCGTATGGCACATTGATACCCCCATAGCGACGCACCCGCAGGTTGCATTGTTCCGCATGGCCCACAAACCCTTCCAGCATACACAGCCGCGACCCGTAGGCCCCGATCTCAGCCGCCGCCTCATCGGTCAACACCTTCTGATAGCTGTGCGTTTTAAGGAACTTGCCGACCCATAAACCGCCCGTATAGCGCCCCGCTTTCTTGGTGGGCAGCGTGTGATTGGTGCCGATGACCTTGTCGCCATTTGCCACATTGGTGCGCGGCCCCAGAAACAGCGCGCCATAGCAGGTCATATGCTCAAGAAACCAGTCATCCCGATCTGTCATGACCTGCACGTGTTCAGAGGCCACATCATCGGCGACCTGCAACATCTCATCGTAGGTATCGCACAGGATCACCTCACCGTAATCGCGCCAACTGATACTGGCGGTCTCTGCGGTTGGCAGGATCTCGAGAATGCGGTCAATTTCGCTCAGCGTCGCCTCGGCCAGTTTGCGCGAATTGGTCAGCAGCACCGCCGGCGAATTATAGCCATGCTCGGCCTGCCCCAAAAGATCCGTCGCGCAAAGCTCCGCATCCACCGTCTCATCCGCAATCACCATTGTTTCGGTCGGACCTGCAAACAGATCAATGCCGACACGGCCAAAAAGCTGGCGCTTGGCTTCGGCCACAAAGGCGTTGCCCGGTCCCACCAGCATGTGCACAGGTTCAATCGTCTCGGTGCCAATGGCCATGGCCCCCACCGCCTGAATGCCGCCAAGCACGTAAATCTCATGTGCGCCGCCAAGATGCATGGCCGCGATCACCGCCGGGTTGGGTTTGCCCTTGAAAGGCGGCGTACAGGCGATGATGCGCGGCACCTTGGCCACGCTGGCCGTGGCCACCGACATATGCGCAGAGGCCACCATGGGGAATTTTCCGCCCGGCACGTAACAGCCCACCGATTGCACGGGGATGTTCTTGTGCCCTAAAATCACGCCGGGCAACGTCTCTACCTCGACGTCGAGCATGCTGTCGCGCTGCGCTTGTGCAAAGCTGCGCACCTGTTCTTGCGCAAACTTGATGTCGTCCAGTTCCTGCGGGCTGAGCTGCGCGATCAGCGCGTCGATTTGGGCTTGAGTCAACCGGAAAGCCGCAGGCGTGTAGCCGTCAAACTTCTCGCTCAGGTCCCGCACAGCAGTATCGCCGCGCGCCTCGATGTCTGCCAGAACCGCCTCCACTGCCGCGCGGGTTTTGGCGTCATCCTCCGCGCGTTCGGCTTCCGGTTTGCCCGTCTTGAGATACTCTATTGCCATCTTTTTACTCCCTCACTGCTCGGACCGTGGCGGCATCTTTTCGCCGCGATCAAAGGCTTCCCACCCTTCGCCCTGAAAAGCATCCCGACCCAGTTGCGCCAAGACATGCGGAAAATCGACCATCACCCAGTTGTCGGTGATCTTGCCGTCCTCGACTTTCCAGAAATCCATGTAGCGAATTTCGACCCGTTTGCCGGTGGGCGCGATGCCCATGAACGCCCCCGAATGGGTGGCCTTCTGCCGCCCGAAGGCCGCGGCCCATTCACCCATGTAAAGCCGCGCCTCATCCACGCAGACCTTGTCTGAAAAGGCTGCCTGAAAAGGGCGCTGCCAGTTGTCTTGAAAGGCGCGCAGCCCGTTTTTGGTGCCGCAGCCCTGATTGCCCATCCACCGAAAACTGTCTGCAAAGAAGCTGCCGATATCGTCGATCCTGTGATCGTTCAGCCCGTCCACCATGCCTTCGATCACGGCGCGGGTTTCATCCGTTCTGGTCATGTCCGTGTCTCGGGAAAGCACGGCCTGTTCTGGTCTGGAGCCCTTCATCGGACCCTCCTTTCATGTGAGCCGTTCATCTGCGTGCGCGGTGCGCTGGCACAGATAACACCGGGTGGATTTGCGCATCAGCCTTTGACCGCCCCGGCGGTCAGACCGCTGACGATCTGGCGCTGGAACACCATGACCAGCAAGAACAGCGGCGCGGTGATCGACACCGCAGCGGCGACCGCTTCGACCTGATCGGTGGTGGTAGTCTCGCGGTTGAAATAGCCTGCAATGGCCGGCACCATCGTCTGGTTCTGCGCATCCAGCAGCAAAGAAGTCACCAGAAAGTCGTTGTAGCCCAACAAAAAGCTGAACAGGCCCGTGGTGATCACACCGGGCCACATCACCGGCATGATCACGCGGCGGAAGGCCTGAAAATGGCTGCACCCATCCACACGGGCGGCCTCATCCAGTTCGGCGGGGATGTTCTGAAAGAACGACCGCAGCATCCAGATGGTGAAGGGTTGGTTGATCGCCACCAGCACCGCAATCACGGCCCAAGGCTGTCCGTAGAGCGTGGGTGCGCCCTCCCCAAAGATCGGGCGCAGGATTTCGGACGAATTGATGAACACCGGCAAATAGCCCGCCACCAGCACCGAATGCGGCAGCGCGCGAAACACCAGCGCCGCGATCAGCAGCCAGAACGCCAGATCAGAGCCGGACCGCGCAAGACCATAGCCCGCCAGTGTGCCCACGGTCAGCGACACCGTCACAACACCCGCCGTCACAAGCATCGAGTTCAGGAAGTTGCGGTAAAATTCGTTTTCGCCCCAGACGGCCACGTAGTGTTCCGTGGTCAGCCCAAGCACGGGCGTGCCCAGTGGCCCCAGCAGGCTGTTGATCGGGCCAAGGATCAGCGGCAGCAGCCCAAAAAAGACCAGCACAAACAAAATGGCGTAGGCGATTGCTCCGATGATCCAGCCCAACACGATCAGCGACGGCGGGCAGTAGCGCCCCACCAGCCCCGGCAGCCGGGTAAAGGCCCAGCGGATGCTGAAATAGAGCACGAGCAGCCCAAGGCCGATGTCGATCACCGACAGACCGTCGCCATTGGCGCGCGTCGCGGGGCCAAAGATCACCTCCCACGGTGAGGCGGCAAAGGCGTCCACGGGTGATTTAAAGCTCATCACCGCGATCCAGAAGATCGGGAAGGCCGCCAGCAGACACCAGAAGGCCAGAAACGTGCCGGAGGATAATCGCAGCGCCAAGGATTGCTGCATGGCTTTGGGCGTACTCATGGTCTGGGCTCCCGTGGCTTGCGCGGTTTCAATGCGAGCTTCCCTTGTGATCGCGCCATGTGCGGCGCAGTGGCCAGATCAGCAGGAAGACGATGCCGATCATGGTCAACATGGCCGAGGCAGAGGCCCGCGAGATCGCGCGATTGCCTGCGTCATCCGGCGTCATGAAGTCATAAGTCAGCCATTGCAGCGAGATCACATGCGCCTGACTGCGGAAGCCCACGATCTCTTCAAAGACACGGTAGCTGTCCATCAGGTGGATCAGGGCGATGAAAATAATCAGCGGCATCAGATGCGGAATGATCACATGGCGCAATCGTTCCCAGCGGCTGGCCCCGTCGATCACAGCCGATTCCAGCGTGTCCATGTTCACGGTCTGCAAGCCCGCATAAAAGATCACGAAGGCAAAGGGCGCGACGTGCCAGACGCGGTAGAAATACATCAGCAATTCGATGGTCCACGCCTGCGCGAACATGGAGATATTCTGGCCGGACCACTGTTCCATCAGACTGGTGAGAATGCCGTCCCCCACAAACAGCCAGTAGATCGACAACGAGCCGATGACCGGGGTGATGATGAAAGGCAGCAGGGAGACAAAGATAATCGGGCCCCGGATCGTACGGGCGGCATTGTTGACCGCCAAGGCGATGGCAAGCCCAACACCGATCACCAAAGGCAGGGTCAGCAGCGTGAAGACAAGCGTGAACCGCAGCGCGCGCCAGAAGTCGATCTGCATAATGTCGTTCCAGCTGCCGTTGCCGACGGCCTCCCACAGCTTGTCCATCTGCAGAACGTTCCGGTAGCTTTGCAAACCGACCCATCTGGTTTCTGACAGCGCTTTGCCATCTTCGCCGATCACCGGCACTGTCTTGATTTCCGTGGTGCAGGTCTGGGTCAAAAAGCCCGGCGTGCAGGTCTCAACTTCAAGCTGTTGAAGGATCGGCTGAGTGATCTGAAAGCTCTGGATGAACACGCTGACCAGCGGGGCCGCGATGAACAGCAGCATCATGAATACCGACGGCCCGACGAAGGCTGCAAAGGTCTTGAACTTCATGCTTTGGCCCCCCGGCACATGGATTGCATCCTGCGTCGGTGATTTTGCAAATAATCTAGCGTGCTTTGCAAAGTCACCGGGTGGTTGATCTGGCCAGACGGGTTGCTGGCCAGATCCATTTTGTTATTGCAGCACGCCCGCTTCTTTGGCGGAGGTGGTGTAGGCTTCTTCGATAGCCACCAAGGTTGCTGCCGCGTCTCTTTCACCGGTCAGGAAGGCGGGCAGTTCATTGCCCAGCGCTGTGTGCAACAGACCCATCTGCGTGGTCGACGGATAGGCAGGCGGTGCCGGGTTGGCGGTCGCTGTTGCCACAGCACCGGCGGCCAGATCACCGGGCACATAGCCATCGACCAGCCAGATCGCCGCGTCATTGGCGCCTTGCACCATTTCGGCGTCCAGACCTTCCATCGCGACGCGGAAGGCAGCATCGGCCTCTTCATCAGGGATATTTTTAGCGATCACGATACCGTCCCACCACAGGGTTGTGGCGGGCGCACCATCTGCCATGGCTTTCGGTGCGGCGGCCATGGCAACCTGCCCCACAACCTGGCTTTCGGCCGGATCATTCATCGCACCCGCCCGGCTGGCCCAAAGGTTCGCCATGGCAATCTTGCCCTGCTGGAACTGCTGTTGCACGTAGGTGCTGTCGCTGACCAGAACCTCCGGGTCGGTGAAGTCCAGCGCGCGGCCCATCGTCTCGAGGGCCTTCAGACCCGCGTCAGAGTTGACCGCAGTCGTGTTGTCATCGTTGAAAAACGCCCCACCAAAGCCGGGATACATGTTCACGAATTCCTGCGCGAGGTTCCAGCCGGATTTCATCGTGGCCCCAAGCGGATAGTCTACAACGCCAGCGTCCTGTATCTTGGCGGACGCCGCATAAACTTCGTCCCATGTGGTGGGCACTTCGATGCCGAGATCCGCAAAAATATCAGAGCGGTACATCAGGTGCTGGGTGTTCACCATCATCGCCACGGCCATGACCTCGCCGTTGATGCGGATCAACTGGTTGGGGCGCAGGTTCTGACCGTATTTTGCTACCAGATCGTCCAGCGGGCGGATGGTGCCTGCGTTCATCAAAGGGGTGATCGTACCGTTGGACACGCCACCGATGTGGTAGAGTGACGGGTTCGCCTCAAACGCGGCGGGCTGTTTTGTGCGGAATTCCTGATCCAGTTCCGCCTGCACATTGCCGCATTCGGCCATGGCGTCTGTGACCGCTTTCCATGCCTCAAAACCGGCTGACAGCGACTTTACCGGGACGGTGTTTTCAAAGTCGCACGCCAGTGCGCTTGTGCCCAACAGGGACACAGCCCCCACAAGTGCAATTTTCTTCAGATACATATGCAAACTCCCTGTTGCAGTTAAGGTCGGTGCATCTTGCAAGGCTGCACCGGTTGTTGTCCCCGGTTGCGGGGGTGGTTTATGCCGTTTTCGCGATGCGTTGTCCGCTGTCTTTGGCAAAGAGATGGCAGATCGAGGCCGGGACGGAGAACGATACCGTGTCGCCGATCTCTGCCCGGTATTCCTTGTGCGCCTTGACCGACACCAACTGCCCCCCGGCGCGCACCGTGAGCATCGTGGCATCACCCAGCAGTTCAATCGTGTAGATCGGCGCGGTGATCTGGCCGGTGCCATCGGGGGAGAGCGTCGCGTCTTCGGCCCGGAAGCCCAGCGTCACCGGACCTGTGGCGTCGGATAATCCTTCGATGCGCACTTTGTCGCCCACAAAAGCGCCGTTTTCGATGGCGCCGTCCATCAGGTTCATGGCCGGGCTGCCGATAAAACTGGCCACAAAAGTGTTGGCAGGGTTGTCGTAGATGTCAGTGGGCGTGCCCACCTGCTGCATCTTGCCCTGCTTCATGACCACCACGCGGTCCGCAAGGGTCATCGCCTCGATCTGGTCATGGGTCACGTAAACGGTTGTGACTTTCAGCTCGTGGCTAAGGTTTTTGATCTGCGCGCGGGTCGACACCCGCAGCTTTGCATCGAGGTTCGACAGCGGCTCATCCATCAGGAAAACATTGGGTTCGCGCACGATTGCCCGTGCCAGCGCCACCCGCTGCCGTTGACCTCCCGACAGTTCCGCAGGCTTGCGGTGCAGGAAATCGTCAAGCTCCACCATCGCAGAGGCGCGGCGCACCCGTTCGTCATGTTCTGCCTCCGGCACTTTGCGCACTTTCAGCGGGAAACGGATGTTTTCGTACACATTCATGTTGGGATAGAGGCCGTAGGACTGGAACACCATCGCCACATCGCGGTCTTTGGGATCCAGATCGTTGACCACTTTGCCGTCAATGATGATCTCACCGTCGGTGGCATCTTCTAGGCCGGCGATCATCCGCATGGTGGTCGTCTTGCCGCATCCCGACGGCCCGAGCAGCACCAGAAACTCCTCATCGGCGATGGTCAGATCAAAGTTGTCCACACCTACAAAGCTGCCCCAGCGTTTGTTCAGGTTCCGCAGTTGAATTTCCGCCATATCGCACCCCCGCGCACCCGACATTTTACCGGATGACGAGCACGCTAGTCACTGGGGCGGTCTTTTGGCAAGGTTTTTTTGCACACGTGTGCAAATTTCGCGCGCGATCAATTGAACCAGCATGTTTTCAGGCCGTAAAAAGGCGGCTAACTGTGGCGCGGGCGTGCCGCACCACTCAACCATTCCGCGAATCAGCCCCAGACCTCAGCGGGTCAGAAAAACGCCTGCACCCCGGTTTGCGCCCGGCCAAGGATCAACGCATGGACATCATGCGTGCCCTCGTAGGTGTTCACCGTTTCAAGGTTCATCATGTGGCGCATGACCTGAAATTCACCGCTGATGCCGTTGCCGCCGTGCATGTCGCGCGCGTGGCGTGCGATCTCCAGCGCTTTGCCGCAATTGTTGCGCTTGATGATGCTGATCATTTCGGGGGCTGCTTGTGCGGTATCCATCAGCCTCCCGACTTGCAGCGACGCCTGCAGGCCGAGCGCGATTTCCGTCTGCATGTCCGCCAGCTTTTTCTGGAACAACTGCGTGCCCGCAAGCGGCTTGCCAAACTGATGCCGGTCCAGACCGTATTGCCGCGCGGCATGCCAACAAGACGCAGCCGCCCCCATGACGCCCCAACTGATGCCGTAGCGCGCGCGGTTCAGACAGCCAAACGGCCCCTTGAGGCCTTGCACATTCGGCAACAGCGCGTCCTCGCCGACCTCGACACCGTCCATCACGATCTCGCCCGTCACCGACGCCCGCAGCGACAATTTGCTACCGATTTTCGGCGCAGAAAGACCCTTCATGCCTTTTTCAAGCACAAAGCCCCGGATTTTCCCACCGTGGGCTTCGGATTTCGCCCAGACGACAAAAACATCCGCGACGGGCGCGTTGGATATCCACATCTTTGATCCGGTGAGCTTGTAGCCTGTGGCGGTTTTCTCGGCCCGGGTTTTCATGCCCGCAGGGTCAGAGCCCGCATCCGGTTCGGTCAGACCAAAGCAGCCGATCCAATCGCCTGAGCACAATTTGGGCAGGTACTTCCGGCGCTGTGCTTCTGATCCATAGGCGTAAATCGGGTAGATCACCAAGGAGGACTGCACCGACATCATGGAGCGATAGCCGGAATCCACGCGCTCAATCTCGCGCGCGACCAGCCCGTAGGTCACGTAAGAGCCGCCAAGGCCGCCATATTCTTCGGGGCAGGTCACGCCCAGCAGGCCCATATCGCCCATTTCCTTGAAAATCGCAGGCTCTGTCGTCTCGTTGGCGAAGGCGTCGATCACGCGCGGCTGCAGCTTTTCGGCGGCATAGGCCTTGGCGCTGTCGAGCACCATCCGCTCTTCTTCGGCAAGCTGGGCGCTCAGGCGAAACGGGTCGGCCCAGTCGAAGCTGCCCAGATCAGGCGCGTCTTTTGCTTTAAGGACGGGTGTTTCTACATTCATGATGTTTTCTCCGGCGTGCAGATGGGTTTCCAGCGACGCACATACTATTGCAGATTGCGCGCCAAAACACTACCGACGGTTTATCCTTCAACTCATGAGAAAAACTCATATGTTACCGCCGCGCCGCTTCCTGCCATCCATATCAGCCCTTGTCGCCTTTGAGGCGATTGCGCGCACGGGATCAGCCACAGATGCCGCGCGGGAATTGAACCTGACGCAAGGCGCTGTCAGTCGGCAACTTAAGGCGCTGGAGGCACAGTTGGACACGCCGCTGTGCGCCCGCGAGGGCCGGCAATTGCGCCTGACGCCAGCAGGCGAGACCTACGCGGAGCAAATTCGCGCCCTGCTGCAAAAGCTGGCGAAGGCGACCGTTGATCTGAAGACACGCCCCATTGCGGGCGCGCTGAACCTTGCGATCCTGCCCGCCTTCGGTATGCACTGGCTGGCCCCGCGTTTGCGGGATTTCGCGATGCTGCACCCTGAGGTCACGGTCAACCTGTCCACCCGCCTTGCGCCGTTTGATTTTCAGACCGCCCCGTTTGATGCGGCCATCCATTTTGGACGCGATGACTGGCCTGGTGCCGCCAGTTTGCCCTTGCTGCCAGAGATCGTGGTGCCCGTCTGCGCGCCGGGTTTTATCGCGCCGGGTGGCCATGACGACAGAATGCTGTTGTCGGTCGATTTACTGCATCTCGATACGCGACCCCGCGGCTGGCAACGCTGGTTTCGGGCCGTTGGCATTGATCATCCGCTGCCGCGCGGCATGGTCTTTGACCAGTTCGCCACCATGGCGCAGGCGGCTATTCACGGTTTGGGCGTCGCGCTTTTGCCGACCTTTGCCGCACAGCCCTATTTGTCACGCGGGGAACTTGTGCTGGCGTCCGAGCGTACGTCCGAGAGCATCGGCACCTACTATCTGGTCTGGCCGCAGGACCGCGCGGAAACGGCACCGCTGCTGGCGTTTCGGGACTGGCTGCGGGATGAGGTGGCGCAGGACACCGGCGCGGGCGGTGGCGTCGCCTAATACTGTCAGAGCGGTGCGATCAGGTCCGGCCCGGACGCCCGGTTCGAATTCACGGCCCTGCTCACGCGGACCTGGGTCAGTGCGTCTTCGGGGGCGGCTTTCATCAGGGCGGCGGCCCCATGTCCGGCCTCCCCCAGCCACAGCGCCCAAGTGTCCGGGGTCAGGACAACCGGCATGCGGTGGTGGATTTTGGACATGTTTGCGTTTGCCGCGGTGGTCACGATGGCGCAGGTGCGCAGGACCTCTGCGTCGGCACCTTGCCACTCTTGCCAGACTGCGGCCATTACCAAGGGGGCACCGTCAGCGCGGGCAATATACCACGGATCGCGCGCGCCCTCTGCGGTCTTTGTCCATTCATAAAAACCCGTGGCGACGATCAAGGCTCTGCGCGTCCGCGCGGCGGCACGAAACGCCGGTTTCTCAGCGATGGTTTCGGCACGGGCATTTATCAGCAAGGGGCCATCATTGGGCATTTTATACCAATGGGGCAAAAACCCCCACCGCATGGCCATGAGGCGAAGCGCTGTGTTTTCAGGGCGCGCGATGACGTGGATCTGGGTTGTGGGGCAGACGTTGTAGTTGGGCACATCCGGCAAATCATTGTCCGGTTGCGCGTCGAAAAGCTGCGCCATCGCGTCTGTTGGCAAGGTTATGGAAAATCGGCCACACATGGCGTTAGGGTACCCGCAGCGCGCACCATCTGCCAGTGACAACATACCCGTTGCCGTCAAAAGAAAAAGCACCACCAGATTGCTCCGGCGGTGCTTATGGTCAGGGATACACGCAGCTTATTTCGCGATGATGCGCCCGTCTGTAAAGGCCTCGTAAGGCGCGTTTTCAATCAGGTACTCCGCCGTGACATCGGCAAGGTCCGGGCCAAAGTCATATGCGTTTTGCGCATCCACGAACATCGCGTAGCCGTCGCCGCCATTGCGCACGTAGTTGTTGGACACGACCCCGTAGACTTTGTCAGGATCGATGGGCGCGCCGCCCACCATGACGTCACTGACCCGGCTTCCAGCGGGTTGGCTGACATCAAAGCTGTAGCTCATACCCGCAACCTGTGGAAAGCGCCCGGCCCCGTCTTCGATCTGGCCCACACCGTTTTCGAGGGCCGCGACAATGGCCGCACCGCTGACCTGAAATGTCGCCAGTGTGTTCTGGAAGGGCAGAACGGTCAGCACTTCGCCCATCGTGATCTCGCCTGCATCAATGCTGGCGCGGATGCCGCCGCCGTTCTGGATGGCCAGATCGATCCCCTGATCCTTGACCCGGTCCAGCATAGCATCGGCGATCAGATTGCCCATCGGGCATTCGGCAGCGCGGCAAAGCTCGCGCGCGCCTGTGATTTCGGTGGCGGCATCGGCCACCACGCGTTGCTTGAGCTCTTCGATGGGCGCGCCCATCTCTGCGATCCGCTCAAGAAAGGACGCGTCCGGCGTGACAGAGGCATCGAGGATCATCGGATCACCCGAGGCTGCTGTTACCACGCCCGCATCATCAAAGGTTACCGACAGATGGCCAAGGTATTTGGTGTAGGCATAGGCCTGCGCCACCGGCGTGCCCTCTGCCATCGTGGGATAGGATGGCGTGCTGTCGTCGTCATTGCTCATCAGCGTGTGGCTGTGCCCCCCGATCACCACATCAATGCCCGGCACGGCCGCGGCAATTTCCATGTCGCGGCGCAGCCCGACGTGGTTGAGCGCGATGATGATGTCCACGCCTTCCGCCTCAAGGGCTGCGACGTCCTCGGCAAGGGCTTCGATCTCATCCTGAAAGATCACGTTTGGTCCGGGGCTTGATGTTTCCACGGTATCCGTGGCCAGGGCCGATACGATCCCGATCTTCTGCCCGCCGACCTCAAGGATCACGTGGTTTTCCACTTTACCTGCAAGGGAGGTTTCGTTTGACAGATCAAGATTGCCTGACACCACGGGAAAGCTCACCTTTTCGACGAAATCCGCAAGGCCCTGCGGCCCGTCGTCGAATTCGTGGTTGCCCACCGCCATGGCGTCATAACCGATTTTCTCCATGAACTCGGCCTCGGCAGCCCCTTTATAGGTGCTGTAAAACAAAGAGCCCTGAAACGGGTCGCCTGCATCCAGAACGATCACGTTCTCACCGGACAGGCTGGCGCGTTTCGCATCAATCGCGGTTTTGACGCGGGCCACGCCGCCAAAGCATTTGCCTTCGGTTTCGTCCTCAGCCTTGCAGGTGGAATCGAAGCGGTTGATCGATTCAATCCGGCTGTGCATGTCGTTGGTGTGCAGGATATGCAGCGTGAAGTCAGCCTGCGCGGTGCCCGCGCTCAAAGCCAATGCGCCAGCAGCAGTCAAAAAGCGTTTCATGGTATCTCCCCGGTTTGTCTTTTGCTGGTATCGTGACGGTGAGATTGCACAGTGTCCAGACCAAGAGGACCCGTTGTTTCCACTTTGACGTTACGACAGGCGCGCTGCCCGCCGCCTGTGCAAAATCAGGGCGGCGCGGGGATACTCTTGACCCCGGACCTGCGCGCAGGCATGAGCACGTCATGCTGATTTACAAGATTTTCCGCGCCAACGAATGGACGCAAATGCAGGTTGATGGCGAGACACGCGGCGCGCCCGTCGATCTTGCGGACAACTATGTGCATTTCTCAACCGAAGAGCAGGTCCGCGAGACGGCAGCAAAGCACTTTGCCGGTGAAACGGAACTGACGCTGATCGCGGTCGAGGCTGACACGCTGGGGGCTGATCTGCGCTGGGAAGTGTCGCGCGGCGGGCAGGAATTTCCGCACCTCTATCGCATGTTTCGGATGAGCGATGTGCTTTGGTCCGAAAGCATCGCCGTGGAAAACGGCATGCATGTTTTCACAGACCGCATGACAGGTGCCTCGGACTGATGGGGCTTGTCGAACGCATCGGGCTTGCAGCCCTGCGCAGGCTGGACCCGGAACAGGCGCATGCACTGGCGTTGCGGGCGCTCAACCTTGGGCTGACGGGAAAGCGTAGCGCAACCCCCTCAGACAGGTTGCGGACACAGATCGCGGGCATCCCCTTTGCCAACCCCTTGGGCCTCGCTGCCGGCTTTGACAAGAACGCCGAGGCCGTAAGCGCGCTCAGCACAGCAGGGTTCGGGTTTCTGGAGGTGGGGGCTGCCACACCAAGATCGCAACCGGGCAATCCCAAGCCACGGCTGTTCCGGCTGACCGAAGATCGCGCCGCCATCAACCGGTTCGGGTTCAACAATGACGGGATGGACATCATCGCCAAGCGCGTGACCGATGCGCGGTCAAGCGTGCCTGTGGGCATCAATCTGGGGGCGAACAAGGACAGCGACGACCGGGCGGCGGACTTTGCGCAGGTGATGGCGCGCTTTGCGCCGCATGTTGCCTTTGCCACGGTGAACGTCTCTTCGCCCAACACCGAAAAGCTGCGCGACCTGCAAGGGGCGGACGCCTTGCGCGCCTTGCTGGACGGGGTCATGGCCGTGCGTGGCACAACGCCAGTTTTCCTGAAGATCGCGCCGGACCTTACGCCCGACGAGATTGCGCAGATTGCCCAGGTGGCCGAGGCGGCAAACGTGGATGCGATCATCGCCACCAACACAACCCTTTCGCGCGATGGCTTGAAAAGTGGCCATGCCGACGAAAAAGGCGGGCTGTCCGGGCAGCCTTTGTTTGAAAGCTCAACACAGGTGCTCGCGCGTCTGTCAGAACAGACGCACCTGCCATTGATCGGCGTGGGCGGCGTGGCCACAGCCGAGCAGGCCTATGCAAAGATTTGTGCAGGCGCATCGGCCGTGCAGCTTTACACCGGGCTGGTTTATGGTGGCCTGTCGCTGGTGAATGACATCTTGCAAGGTCTTGATGCTCTGCTGGAGCGTGACGGCTTTGCCAGTGTTCAAGATGCAGTCGGCAGCAAACGCGGCGACTGGCTTTAACCCGCCTGCCCCGCGCTGCGTTCCAGAGCCGGGTAGCGCAGGCCCAGCGTAATGCCGCGCGCCACAAATGAAATGATCAGCGCGATCCACAGCCCGTGATTGCCCAGCAGCGGCATCAGCGTCAGCACGGCGGACCAGTAAATCACAAAACTCACCGCCATCATGTTGCGCATATCGCGACTGCGGGTGGCCCCGATGAAAATACCGTCGAGCATCCATGCCGCACAGCCGAGGATCGGACCTGCGACCATGTAGGGCAGAAATTCGCGCGCCACGCTTTGTACCTCTGTGTCCTTGGCCATCAGATCAATGATCCAGCCCCCGGCCAAGGCAAAGGCCAGCGCGAGCGTCACGCAGATGCACAGCGCCCACTGGCCCGTGACCCACGCGCTGCGGCGCAGGTAGGCGCGGTCGCCCCGACCGTAAGCGCGCGCGATCAGGGTTTCTGCCGCAAAGGCAAACCCGTCCATGGCATAGGCAGTGATGTAGAGAAACTGGATCAGCACCTCGTTGGCGGCCAGCGTCACATCCCCAAAGCGCGCCCCCAGAAAAACAAACGATGAAAAGATGATCATCAGCATCAAGGACCGCAGCAGGATATCGGTGTTGAGCAAAGCCATGCGGATCAGCTTGACCCGGTCAAAGATACGGGGCCATTCGCGCCACGCCGGATGCTGAAACGCGCCCCGGCAGAACCAAAGCCCCAGGGCGGCACCGGTCAGTTCCGCAATCACCGTAGCCACGGCCACCCCCGGCACACCCCAGTCAAAGACCAGCACAAAAAGCAGATCGAGCACAATATTTGTGCCGTTCATCACCAGTTGCACCCAGAATACCCCGGCTGTCCGTTCCATCGCGACCAGCCAGCCCGTCAGCGCGTAGACCGCAATGGCAGCAGGGGCGGTCCAGATGCGGATGCTCAGGTATTGCGCGGCGAGGCTTTCGACCTCATCGCTGGCCGGGGCAAGGCTGAGGGCGGCCCAGAAGATCAGCGGTTGCAGCACCACCAGCAGCAGACCGCCCACGCCCGCCACGATCAGCGCGCGAGTGAGCCACGCAGAGACTTCGGCGCGGTCGCCTGCCCCTTCGGCCTGCCCTACCAGCCCAACCGTGCCCATGCGCAGAAAGCCGAAAACCCAGTAGAGCGTCGACAGGATGATGGCACCCAGACCAACCGCCCCAATGGGGGCCGCTTCGCCCATCTGGCCCACAACGCCCACATCGACCGCGCCCAAAATCGGCACGGTGGCGTTTGACAGAACAATCGGCAGCGCAATCTTGAGAACCCGGCGATGGGTGACATCGCCGTGATCGCGGGCTGACTGTTCAGTCACGGATCTGGGGCATCAGAAAATGACCTGTGGCCTGCGCAAAGAGCCGGTCGCGGTTGTCTTGCCACGCCTCTACATGGACGGAGGCATAGCGTCGGCCCGACCGATTGACCCGGGCGCGGGCATAGGCGTCCCGTGGCAATCCTGAGCGCAGGTAATCCGTTGAGATATCAATGGTCTTTGGCAATCGCGGCAACCCTTTGGTCGCCAGCGCTTCGGCATTGATGGCACCGGATTCGACGTCTTCCCACAGATAGGTCCAGCTGAGCGTGATGATCGCAGTGACCTCAAGAAAGGCCGCCGTGACGCCGCCATGGATGGCCGGCAACATCGGGTTCCCGATCAGTTTGTTGTCGAAGGGCAGGATGCCGGTCAACTCATCACCCCGGCGTTCAAACTGGATGCCCAGATAGCGGATGTAGGGCACCCCTTCGACGAGCGCGCGCAACGTGGCATCGCGGCGCTGCTTGATGACCTGGACGGGCTCGGGCGCTCTGCGGGGGGCCTTCATCTGCCGCCCTCCACCGTGAAAGCGCCGGTGGCCGCAGCAACAG
>JBGCEG010000092.1:0-7272 GCA_045106135.1 Roseobacter sp.
AAAATGGTCAGGTAGGCGGCTTTCAAAGCGATGAATTCGGGCATTGCTGGGGGCTTTGTGGGGTCCTCCATTGCCGCCCTGAAATCCTGCAGGCTAGGCATGAATGCCAACACGCCCCCCGGTTCGAACGGGTTCTCTGCATTGGTGGCGTGTGCAAATTCGGCAAATGTCTTCAATGCGGAGTCGGGGCCGAGACGCTTTAGATATTGTCCGACATCATAAGCAATGGATTCAAGACCGCGCCCGTCAAAGTTCGCGGTGGGGGGAGTTGGCTTTCTGAGGGATGCGAAATCTGTGCCTTTAAAAGGGTCGTCGATCAGAACCGCGCCTGCATCCGTCAGTTCTGTCTTTGTGCGTTCATAAAGGGCCGTGGTTTCGTCACATAATGGCTGGATTCTCCATCCGGGTCCGTACAGGCCGATCCGCTTGCCCGCCAACCCGTCTTTGGATAGGCCTGCAGCATAGCCACCCGTTGGGATGTTGCCGACACTGGCAAGGGTTTTGGGATCTTCGGCGCTGTATCCCGCCAGCACGTCAAGGCAAAGGGCGGCATCTGTCACGTTGCGGGCAATGGGCCCCACCACGTCGCGGTTGGCCGACAGTGGCACAACACCCGCATTGGGCACCAGACCGATGGTGGGCTTGATCCCGACTAGCCCATGGGCCGATGCCGGGTTCTGAATAGAACCGCCGGTTTCTTCGGCCAGACCTGTCACACACATATGGGCCGCCACGGCAGCGGCTGTTCCAGCGCTTGAGCCGCCTGGAACGCGGTCTTCGATAGCCACGTTCAACGTCGGCCCCGCCCAGCTGTCATTGGCATGGCTGCCGGTATGGCTGAGAACGGGCACGTTGGTTTTCCCGATGATGATTGCATCAGCGGCGCGCATCCGCGCCACCACTGGCGAATCCGTGCCCGGCATCAGATCAACACCGCCCGTGCCAGAATAGAGCAGCTTCCACCCCGCAGTCGTCGGAAAGCCGACCATGTCCATCGGGTCCTTGATCACGACGGGCACACCCGCCAGCGGGCCCAAGGGTTCACCTGCCTCACGGCGTCGGTCAATATCGCGCGCTGTGTCTAACGCCTCGTCATTCACGAAGATGATTGCATTGTAATATGCGTTGCAGTCTTCGACCCGAGCAAGGCAGGCGCGCGTGACCTCTTCGGCTGTGAACGCACCAGAGGCTAGCCCCTCTGCAATTGCTTTGATCGTCAGTTTTTCGAGGTATGGCATGGCATCGGTCATTGATCTTGGTCCTGTTCTGCGGTGGGTGGTCAGTTGGTCACGGAGGGCAGGTTCGTTTACTTTTGCCCGAAATAACCCAATGCTTCGCTGAGCAGCCCGGTGTCACAGTAGTGTTTGTAGTGGGTTAGTTTCACGCCGTTTGAGACCCAAAAATGTACGGTTTCAAGGTCCACTTCTTTACCGGTCGCTGCGGCTTTGGCCCGGTAGAATCCCTTTACGACAAGGTTTTCATCGTCGATGGGGATGAATTCTTCTGCGTGAACTTCGAAATTGTCAAAGAGGGGGCCGAGTTTCTCAAAGAAGGCCTTGCAGGCGTCCAGCCCATCCTGAACCCCACCAAATGGGAAGCCGGGCATAATGCCGAATTGAAAGTCATCCGACAGCACGTCGCCCAACTCTCCTTCTCCATTTACAATTTCGTAAAAGCCAGCGGCTAACTTCGAGATGTCTTTCATGGTGTAGCTTTCATGGCTTATAGGTCTGTCAGACCGGGGAAGGAATTCAGGGTGTCAGGCCTTCAGTGGCACAGCCGGTTCAAGAAGATCGGCGGCATTAGGCAGAGTTTGCTTGGCACGGAACAAGATCACCCATTCGCGGATGCCATCGGCAACAGGTGGGCTGTGACCGATCACATCGAACCGTTTCATGAAATATGTCTGAACGATCTCAGCGGCGCGTCCGGTGCCTGCTGGTTTGCCCAGATAGACGAAATCCTCGACGTCCTCGCCAAGAAGTTTCAGCGTATCGGCTGGGGGCAGTGGGGAGGTCGTCACACTCCACTGCGTACCATCAGAATCGAACTCCTTGATCGCGTAAAGAAACTCGTACTTTATTTGTTGAACGCTGAAGCGCATGGTCGAAACTCTTTGATTAGTTGGTGTCCACACGGAAGTACAAATCATCTGCACCGGCACTATGGCTTTTCATCCACTGTTCCACCATTTGATGTCCTGTATGAAGCTCATCGGGCGTCATCTCGGATACCAATCCTTCGAGCATGCTTATCGCGCTGCCTGCGCCGTGCTGTGCGGCAAGGGTCAGCCACATAAAGGCTTTGTGGCGGTCCTTTGGCACGCCAAACCCGTTGCGATAGCTAAAGCCAAGGCGGGCCTGGGCCGGGTGGTATCCGGCGTCGGCGGCCATCCGATAGTATTTGACGGCTGTTTCGAGGTCCTTTTCGACGATCTTGCCGGCTGACATGATGGTCGCGGCATTGAATTGCGCGCCCGTGTCGCCCGCATCCGCCGCACGGCAGAGCCATTTCAAGCCGGACTCGATATCCTCGGTCACGCCGTCGCCCTGAATGTACATCACGCCCAGATTGGTTTGCGCCTGAATGCTGCCCATCTCGGCAGCCTTGAGGCAGCATTTGAACCCGGTCGGCTTGTCCACAGCGATTCCGTCACCGTTCACGTGCATCGTGGACAGCCAGAACCACGCAGTGGCATCCTCCGCCTCGGCGCAGCTGTTAAAGACGTCATAGGCGGTCTGAAACTTACCCGCCTCATAAAAGGCGACACCGTCGATGATGTTGTATCCGGGCTTGCTCGAAGGCTCTTTGAGGGAAAGATCGGTCATATCAGATAGTGCTCCACGTTACGAAAAATCGGGATATCGCTGTCCACCTGCGGCATGCTGGCAAAGCGGGACACCAGCGCAATATGGGCCCACCACGCGGCGATGTCGTGCTGTTGGCGCGTGGCTGGGGTGTCAGAGGAGACGTCCAGCGCGGCACTTTTGGGCACGGCCCTTTGCAGGGTCGCGGCGCCGGCGCCTGCATGGTTCAGTTCTGCCTGCCAGAACGCCAGACGGTCCTTGTTGAGGGGCTCGTCTGACAGGATTTCGACGCGAAACAGAGTTTTAGTGATGGCTGTGTGCTGCAAGGTGATCACACAGGTCTCGGGCCCCTGGCCAAGCAGGATCAAGTTTGGAAACACCCAGCGCACGGACATGTCCGTGCCGTCAAGGGCGGGTCTGTAGCCCCGCATGCAACGGTCGCTGGAGGCCAGCAGCGCATCCACATGCGCCAGCGCCTGACCGGAAAACTTCCAGTTGGCATCAAATTCCAACCAAGCGCGATGCGCCCTTTTGACGCCCGGATGGCCTATGTTTTCTGGCAGATCCAGTTCCACGGCCAAATTGGACTCACTGCCGTTCGGGTCGATATTTACAAACACAAACGGGCCGACTTGAGCGACATGGACGGGGTGCAGCCGTTCGGGCCGCAGTCCAAGGTATTGGTACATTGTGCGGGTGTCGTCTTGGCCTTCGACTTTGGAAATCGGGCCGCGATCACGGCTGTATCCGCAGGATGTGAACGAACAACTGGTGCGCTCGCCTTGCTGGCATTGCGTGGGCACCATGCGGCAGCCGCCGTGCTGGGCCATATTAAAGCGCCCCTCAAGCGTGTCGCCGGGCATGCGCTGAATGTGGATGCCATGATAGCCAAGGGTGAAGGGCAGGATGTCGCCCTCATCCGGAATTTCATGGGTGGTGCCGATAGGCACCCATTCTCGTGTCCAGACGGCCTCGTCTTCGAGGTATAAAAACTGAAGCGACCGGTAGGCCACAGGGGGCAGGTCCGTCGCCTCTCCAAAAGGCAGGCACACGCTGTCAAAGGCATGCGGGTCGCTGAGGGTGATCCCTTCGTCCCTGTAGCCGAGATCTGGTCTGCGCACCATAATAGCCTCCGGTTCTTGATTGGTGGGATGGCCGGGCAGCACAGTTGCGCAACGCGGTCAGCGTCATTGGGGCCAGCATTCAGAACGCCGGCCCCAAGGTTGTATTATTGTGCCGGGATCAGGTCGGTGTTTTCGGCATCGCCATCCGCTCGGCCACGCGCTCTGATCTCGGATTCCGGGGCAGCGGGCAGCGGCCCATCCGCCATGAAATGGTTGAGTACGTTCGCCGTCAACTTTGAGATGTTGTTGTCGCAGTTGTTCCACGGCAGGGAGCCGCAATAGGCAATCGAGGAGAACGAGAAACATCCGCCCCCGTTTGGTGTCTCATGGAAAGCAATGTCCCCGCGCACCCGTGGGTGTGTGGTGCCGTCTAGACCTTGCTGGTTAAAGCCGAAGTCTTCGGTCACCAGCAGATACGCCTCGGTGTGACGCCCAGCCGATGTGGCCACCGTCAGCGTGTGCGGCGGAGAGCCCAGTGTAAAGTCGACAATGTCGAGTTCCAACCCGGCAGCACCTCCGCCCACAAGACCGAAGTTGCCAAGCATTTCCTCATAATCGATCCCCTCGAACGCCCACGACACGCGCGGATTGTTGCTTTCGGGAGTTCTGGAGAAATAGCTGGAGACATCGAAGCCTTCGGACGACATGCCCACACCTGCGACCGAGTGCAGGTAGCGCCCTCGGAACCGCCACATGCCGCCGAGCTCGCCGGTGCTGGCGTGGTAGTACTCGCCCGGATCGGCGCGCCATGTCCGAATGCCGGATTCGCAGCGCCGCATTTCGGTGATGACGCCGCGCCCCTTGTCTTCATAGGCGGGGTGGTAGGAATGCACCCAGTACCATGCATCCGCGCCCATATACATCAGGCGTCCGCCACGCTGCGTGTAGTTGTGCAGCGCATCCAGCTGTGTGCCCGAGTTATGTTCGGGGTGCGATCCGGTAATGATGACGTTGTAGTTTTCCAGACGCGCGAGGCCGTCATAGGTGATGTCTTCGTCCGTGATGCAATCGTATTCGTAACCCATCGTCTCGAGCCAGTAGATCAGATGTAGATCTGCGGGGTACTGCCACGGCGCTTGCGCGAGGAAGTGGTCATATTTGGGCCGGTTGCTGAGGATCGGACGCAGACGCGACGAAAAACAAATCCCCGTGCCGTCCGTGTGGGTGTCATAGATCGATCCGCCATATTCGCGGTGTTCGGCCAGAAACATGTTCTGATGCTGCATGATTGGCACGCGGTAGATGAACAGTTCCGCCGCGCCCGCATTACAGGCGACATGCTCATTGGCATAGGCCATGTAGCTGATGGTCGGCACCATAAAGGCGATCTTGGACTGCTCCTTGCCGATCTCCGGCACCACCCAAAACGGTACATAGTCTTCGTCGCCGTCTTCGGTGGTCAGTTTGGCCGCGTAAGAGCGGCTTTTGCAATCGGCAGGCACCTGCCATTCGAAATCGACCTCCCAGCGGGCATCGTCGATGTCGTCGTCATGAAAGCTGATCGCGCCGTACTGCTTGGGCGCTTCCTTCCAGTCAAAGACGGTGCCGCTCCAGTTGTGACCGGTCATGCCGCGTGTGGGCAGATTCACGAACTTTAGATCAAGGCGATAGGGGCCAAAGTCGGTGCCATTGATGGTGTCGATCCCGTCGGAAAATTCCCATGCGGCCACGATCACTTCGGAAAGGGGTCCGGTGGGGCCGGAGTTGCGCCGTTCAGTTAGGCCGGGTTGTGCACCCAGCTTCATTGTTTCGATGTCCTGACGCGACAGGGCGGTGGAACAGATGCGCGGGGTCTCGATCTTGCCGTTGTACTTGCCTGCCAGCACGATGCCTGCGGGCACCGAGGATTGCGCCGTCGGGTCATCCGACAATGCCTCTGTGTAGGCTGCGATGGCGGCGGGCACTGGTGTATGCGCGATCTTGTCGGAGATCGTCTTGGTGACAGGCGGGATCTCCGGATCAAGCGCATAGTGCACCTGCGGTTCATGATAGAGGATCAACTCGCCGCGTGCAGCATCGAATGTGGCCGCCACGAAATGCCATGCGTGATCTCGCACAGGCTCGGGGCTTTCCAGTGACACGCCGTTGACGCGCACCTCGACATGGCCTTTTTCGTTGATGAACAGGCCATAGCCCTTGCCGTCACTCCATTTAGTTACAAGGCCTTGGGACCCGTGTTTCCAGTACTTCGTGTGCGTCTTTGGCGCGGTGGGCCAAATCCAGCACTGAAGGGTAAAGCTTTCGACGCGCAGTTGCGGGCAATCGGCCACATAGCCGTAAGAGCCGCTGTGGATCACCTGTTTGCGCCCCGCCACGGTTTCACTAAGACCGCCGGGCACAGGCTTTTCGATGAACCCCGGTCCGCGGGGGTTGGTATCACCATTGATCATCTGAACGATCTCGGCCTTGAATTCTTTAGGGCCGTCGCAGTTGATCATGAATTTGATGGTCTCTCCGGGATGTACACCGAACGTATCGGCGTATCCGGCCAGTCTCATAGCTGCAGACATTGTCTATTCCTCGTTTGGCTTGCGCTCAGGCGGGCATTCGGGCCACCGTCCTCCCGCGTGTGTCAGATGTGGCAGGGGCTTGGATCAGGTAACGGGCCAGTTGTCGTCACGGTGCTTCCAGCCCTCTTGGTAGTGCTCGGGCATGCCTGCGGTTTCGGGCAACTCGTCCAGACGCATCAGGAAAATCTCGTGCTGGACTTCCTGTTCGTCGGTAAAAACGCGGTCATCGACAAATTCCGGCGGGACACCACGCACGCCGGACAGACGGCCAATGCGCCATTCCTTTTCCACTTTGGTGCAGATGATGATCAGCTTGCCGGCCATGGATTCACCGCGCATACGCAGCAAAACACGTTTGAGCAGCGGGTCGTCGTGCACGCCGCCCGAGATCACGGTCGTGTCGCCGGGCGTTTCGCATTTCAGGATCGAAAACCCCGCCACGCCTTTCATGGACTGTGTGCACTCAAGATGCGCCTGTATCAGCGCTTCTCTCTCTGGCGTTCCTTTCTTTGGAATGGATTGCATGTTCGTTCTCCCTTTTTTGTTGGAAATTCAGGTCTTCAAACTGTCATGTGGCGTTCGACCATATCGTCGGTCAGCTCGGCGATGGCGCCGCCTTCTACGATGCGGCCGTTGTCCATCATCACGAACTGGTCCCCCAGGTCGCGCGCCACTTTGATGTGTTGTTCAGACAGGATCATGCTGATGCCCATCTTGGTGTTGAGCATGCGCAGGGTTTCCCCGATTTCGGCCACGATGTTGGGCTGGATGCCTTCGGTGGGTTCATCCAGTAGCAGGATTTTGGGATCGACCGCCAAGGCCCGTGCAATG
>JBGCEG010000093.1:0-8446 GCA_045106135.1 Roseobacter sp.
TCAAAAGGCCGGTGTCAGAACAAACGCCACTGGCGATGTCAGCCGGGTTTGGGTCCAGGCGACGTAAGAAGACTGTAAGGCCTGCAGCAGGGGTACCGTTTGCCACGTCGACCGCGTGGATCGAGATTCCCCCTGCCATCACCCCACCTGTCGCCGCTGTCATGTTGTCGCCTCAAATTCGGGACCGTCATAGGTCGTCTCAATGGCAAGCTTCCCCGCTGCAATAAGATCACGGGTAACGGCAATTTCGTCGCGAACTGCGGGCGTCACATCCGGAGCGACGGACAATCCAACCACATCTTCAGCCAACCCGAGATGTCGGATTGTGTCAGGGAGAATTCCTGCGCGCATGTCCGACACAGCGCGCACAATACCCTTGTCAATCCGCGCCAAAGCAGAGGCAACGAAAACATCTGGATCCTGCGCGCACCAGTCGCTGACATTGCCAATCTGGCGTATCGCAGTTTCACGGCAGGCTTTTGTCGCACCACTTCTGGCGGCGTTAAGCATTGTAAAGATGACGTCGGCGCCTGCGGCGGCAAGGTCGCGGGTCCAAGTCTCTGTTGTATCATTGTCGTCCTGTGTGCCGCAGAACCCGGTCAGGATAGGGAGGCCGCTATCGACATAACGCACGCCTGAGACGAAGGCCGCGCGTCCCTTCAATCCCGGCACGATCCGGTGCCCCGACAGATGCCCAACAATGCCACTTTGTGTCATTCGAGCTGCCAGAACACCCGCCAGAAAGGCTGACTGTTCTTGCAAAACGTCATAGCTGGCGATGTTGTCCGTCTGCATGTTGCCCTGCACGATGGCAAAGGACCGATCCGGAAAGGCCGCTGCAACGGGCGGGGTGACGAGGTTCCCCTGACCGCCGACAAAAACGATCCCGTCGCTTTCTTTTGCGGCCGCGCTGAGAGCTGCGGACATGGCGGCCTGATCATAAGGAATGTCACTGATGATCTTGATGGGATGGTCGCCCGAAGCATGCAGGCGTTGCGCACCGTGAAGCGCAGATTGGTTAAAGCCGCCGTCGTTCAGCGCGCCAATAAAGAGGATGGATATTTTCACAGTCGCTCCTTGCTGCGAGCGGTGCGCCGGGGCGCACCGCAGGGGTTGTGTTTATCCATTGACCTTTGCCGCTTTGATGAGCGGTGCCCAGGTCGTGATGGTGCCTTCGACAAAGGTTGTGAATTCTTCAGGACTCATTGCCGTATGGGCGATCCCGAACTTGGCCAATTGCTCGATGACCGGCTCCATGCTCATGATGGCCGCGATGGTCTCGTTGATCGTCTGTACCATCTCCGGGTCCATACCGGCGGGGCCGGACACGCCGGTCCAGTTCTCGATGACTATGTCATGGCCCAACTCGCGGAAAGTCGGGATGTCGGGAAAGAGCGGCGAGCGCACGGGAGCCGCGAGTGCGATCGGCTGTGTTTCGCCTTCAGTGATCAGGTCACCATTGAGCGCGACCATGTCGTAGTAAGCCTCGAGCACGCCTGCGCGGAAATCCTGAATTGCGGGCGCACTGCCCTGATAGGGAACGTGAATTTGTTCGATATCAAGTTTCACATCGACAGCCTGTCCGAGGATATGAGTGATCGAGCCCACGCCAGAAGAACCATAGGTAATCCCATCTCCCTTGGCCCGGTCTATATAGTCTTCGATTGTGGTGATGCCTGAGGCGGGCTGCACAAACAGAGCAGGTGTCGACGCACCGAGGTAGGCAATATGCGTGAAGTCCGCCATCGCATCATAGGGCAAATCCTCGAATTGAGTCGGTGCGATGGTGAATGGTGCATTGTTGCCAAGGATCAGCGTGGTGCCGTCCGGGTCTTGCTCAGCAACGTAATCGGCCGCAACCGTTCCACCGGCCCCGGGCCGATTATCAACCACAGCCTTTTGGCCGTACTCGCTCTCAAAATATTGCGCCAGAACGCGGGCGATCAGATCGCTGGTACCGCCGGGCGGAAAGGTGACAACGATGCGCACGGGCTCGTCCGTCCATTTTCCGGGGTCGGCCTGAAGCGGGGCTGCGAGAAGCAGTGTTGTGGTGGCTAGGGCGAGAATGTGTTTCATGATTTGGCAGGTTCCTTTTTTAAAGTTCAGCAGTGTCAGTGTTCGGTGGCGGCGGCGCCCTGCAGTCTGGCGCGCCGCTGTTTCAGGGTAGAATAAATGGCGTACGCAAGAAGCGATGCTGTGATCGCGATAAGTGTGCCGCTGATTGGGCGGGTCAGGAAAACGGTTGCGTCGCCGCGTGAAAGAAGCATTGCGCGGCGCAATTGTTCTTCCATCATCGGGCCCAGTACGAAGCCAAGCAGAAACGGCGCTGGCTCGAACCTAAAAAGCCGCATGAGGTATCCAACCCAACCGAACACAAGTGTTAGCCAAACGTCGAAGACGTTGTTGTTCAGCGAGTAAATCCCGATACAGATCAGAACGATGATCGTCGGATACATATAGCGGTACGGGATTTTCAGTAGCCGCACCCACAGACCTATCAAAGGAATGTTCAGGATCAGAAGCAGCATATTCCCAATCAGGAAGCTGGCAACCAATCCCCAGAACAGATCAGCGTGATCAACCAGGAGGCGCGGTCCGGGTACAATGCCGTACATCATCAGCGCTCCAATCACGAGCGCCATCGACGCGCTTCCCGGTACACCAAGCGTCAATGTGGGAATGAACGCAGTCTGCGTCGCGGAATTGTTGGCCGCTTCGGGTACGGCCACGCCCTCGATTGCGCCTTTGCCAAAGCTGGCGCGGTTGGGCGAGACCTTTTTTTCCACAGCATAGGCGACTGCCGATGCCACGGTCTGACCCGTACCCGGCAAAGCTCCAAACAGACTTCCGATACTGGATCCCCTAATGATCGGTGCGAACATGGATTTCCACTGTACCTTGGTTGGATAGAACTTGGCGTAATCAATCTCGTTCTGGTGCGCGCCGCTGGCGTTGGCCCGGATCGAGACAATCAACTCACCTACGCCGAAAAGCCCCATGGCGATGATGACGAGATGCACACCGTCGCGCAGTTCCGGGATGCCCATGGTAAAGCGCTCGGCCCCAGTGGTTATGTCGACACCAACAGTGCCAAGCATAAGACCGGCAACCACCATCGCGATGCCTTTGATCGGGTTGCCATTCGAGACCGCCGAAGCCGCGACAAGTCCAAGCAGGATCACCGCGAAATATTCGGTCGGCCCAAAATTCAGCGCGAGCCCCGCCAAGGCAGGTGCCAGAACCGCCATCACGATCATGCCGATGATGCCGCCGCCAAAAGACGCAATTGCGCTGGCGAAAAGGGCAATCCCAGCGCGCCCTTCGCGCGCCATCGGATATCCGTCGATGCAGGTGATTGACGAGGACGGCGTGCCGGGAATGTTCATCAGGATCGATGCAATCGAGCCACCGTACTCCGCGCCATAGTAGACGCCGGCAATCATTACCAACGCCGAAGTGGGCTCTAAATAGAAGGTAAGTGGCAAGATCATCGAGATGGCCGCCATCGACCCGATGCCGGGGAGGACGCCGATAAATGTGCCAAGGAAAACGCCAACGAAACAGTAAAACAGGTTCGCAGGTTCCAAAGCGACCAGCAATCCGTTTCCAAAACTATACAGGATTTCCATGGCCTAGATCCCCATGAACGCGTCAAATGGCAAACCAATCACTCCGATAAAGAGCCCCCAGCAGGCGAGCGCAACCAAGGTCGCAAGAACAGCCTTTCCGGGAAATCCAAGTGATCGATCCGGCAGGCTGGCCGTGATCACGGTCAGAAAAACACCGGGAACAAGTCCAATTCGACCGACGGTCAGTGCAAAAACGGCCAGTGCACCGCCGATCGCGACAAAGGAAATCCAATCGGGGATTTCGGCATCTGATGTATCCTGTAAATCGGCGGCGATCACAGCCATCGAGAGCACAGCAAGAATAAAACCAGTGATAACCGGAAAGGCCCCGGTGCCAAGTCGACGCGGAGATCCAAGACCCAAATCAAAGCCACCCACGATGAAGACGATGCTGAGAACAAAAAATCCCAATCCTCCAAGCGCACCAAAATACGAGTGTGGCGCATGGTCTTTGTCAACTTGGGGCTGCGTACTTGATGGAAATTCCTTCATGGTCTGACCTGGCGCGCTTTGTTCGGTGATGAATTGGCAGGTCCACTCTTGGTGATGTCTCCGCTGACTTCGGCAAGTCGCGCCTGCATCACAGAAACCACTTCGCCCAGAGACCGGTTCAGTTCTTTGTCTGGATCGGCGACAAGCCTTTGCTCGAATTGTGCAATAACGTCATCAACATCGTGTTGTGCGTGCAATGCGACTACGAATGGGTACCCATGTCGCCGCAAATATCGTTTGTTCAGATCAGTGAGGCGTTTGGCAGTATCTTTATCGGGGTCCACGAGATGCAGTCGGTCTTGCTCGCGTTGCGACGCCTGCGTCATCGTCGTTGGGTTAGGCGGAGATAGCTCGGGATGGGCGCAAAGCAGCTCTAGTGCTTCACCATGCGAAAGGCTGCGAACTTCGGTCTCAAGCCAGTTTGCCAGATCGTTCACGTCGCGGAAAGGTCTGGCGGCGGCGGCTCTGTACGCAAGCCAAGTCGAACGCTCAACGATCCGATCCATGATCGCCGCGGCCTGACTGTTATCCGCTTTGTTCAATGCATCGATTGAGAACCTGTGTGGCTTGCTGACTTGCATTTTATCCCTCGGTGAATGGCTTCAGCGTAACAACCGTTGAGCATTGCTAACAATGTCAAAATAATCCATGCTGCGTTCGCAAAAAGGCAATGGTTAGGACGCACCCATGGCGCTGAACGTTTTTCCCCGTACGCTGAATTACCTCGACGCAGTGGCGCGCCTAGGATCTATTCAAGGCGCGTCTCGCGCGCTGGGGATTGCTGCTTCGGCGATTGATCGACAGATCATCGGTTTGGAAGAAGCCTGCCAGACCCCGCTTTTTGAGCGGCATGCGCGCGGCATGCGTCTCACTTCTGCAGGCGAGGTGGTCGTGCTTTTGGCGCGGCGATGGCGCGCTGATGAAGAACGCCTTGAAGAAGAACTGCGCACAATGCGTGGCGAACAGTTCGGCACGGTGCGGCTTGGAACGATGGACAGTCTGGCCAACTCCATTCTGCCTGATTTGGTAGAGGATTTTTCCGCACGGTATCCAAGGATTAGGTTCGCGATCAATATTATGACACCTCAGGATGCGGCTCATGAGTTAGAGATCGGGACGATCGATCTCGCACTTGCATTCAACCTTCCAGCAGATGGGGCCCGTCATGTACTTTGGTCAACACCGCTGCCATTCGGGTGCGTGGTAGGCAAACGTCATCCACTTTGGACGGCTTCCAAAACGACCTTGAGGGAGGCCTCAAAGCATCCCCTGGCCGCACAAAGCAGAGAACTTCCAGTCCGCGAGTACTTGGAAAAACGGTATGGCTGGCTTTTTGATCCTGCCGAGCCAGCGCTTGTGACAAACTCGCTGCAGTTTTTGAAACAAGTTCTCATTGGCGGCACATATCTATCGATCACTTCGCAGCTTGATGCGCTTCGCGAATTGGAGGATGGAACCCTTTCTTTTGTTCCTTTGATAGACGAAGGTTTGCGACCTCAGACGATCAATATTGCGGTGGACGCCCATCGCCCACTCCCGCGTGCTGCAAGGCTGGTTGGAGAAGCGTTGGCTGAAATGCTGCCAGCGAGGCTGGCGAAAGCAACAGCTGATGCCGTTTGATCAGAATGCAGCCTCCAGCATCAGAGCCGTTGCAAAAGAACAGGGGTGCTTTCACTTTGAGAACTCGGCGTGTCCTTCAAACCTCGCGGCTGGAAACTATGCACGCACAGAGTGAATTTTGATGTTAACCTGTCGCCATGGAGGGTACTGCCATGGCAAGACTGAAGGTCAAAGGCATTGACCAAAGTGAGTATCTCGATGAACTCTTTTGGCGCGTCGTGGTCGAGGGGCCGCGCGACGATATGCCGGTCACGTTTGGCTGGCGCATCTTGCCTGGCTCTGCAGGTGTCGCGGCACAACCTCTAAGCGACGGCACAACGGATGTGTTCGGCGCGCTTGAAGGAACGGAGACAATAGCGGCAGATCGATCGTTTCGCAGGATCGACATAAAAATCGACAAAGACCTCATCGAAGAACGCAACGAATCCATCATTCTGGAAATCTTTGACGTCACGGGTGCGGAGCTGCCCTTTGGCGAGGACACGCTACGGGAAACCGCCTGGATTTACGACAATGACGGCGAGCGTGAAGCCGAACGGCAAGTCTTTGTCTCGGATGTAGAGATTTCGGAACCGGTAGATGGCGTCGCGCAAGCCCGTTTCCAGTTGGACACACCTACAGTACGATATGACTCTTTTGCGCTGATTTACCGAACTGTTTCCGGCACCGCGACAGCCGGCGTTGATTTCGTGCCCACGACCGGGACGCAAAATTACTCGTGGCAAGCGGAGGAGCTGACGCAATTCGTGACTGTCGACATCCTTGCTGACTTCGAATCCGAGGGAACTGAAACCTTTACGCTTGAAATAGCGGAACGTTCGGTAGGCTTTGGCACGATTCTCGCAACCGGGACGGCCACAATTAGGGACAGCGCACAGGCCAACTTTGTCTTTGGTACGCAAGGGAATGACGATTTTCTTGGGACGCTTTTCGATGATCGTTTCGATCTTCTGGCTGGTGATGACACGTTTTTCGCGCGCGGCGGCGATGATCTGCTGCTCGGACGAGCGGGCAAAGATCTGATTCGTGGCGAGGCGGGCAATGACAGTATCTTTGGGGGCGCAGGGCGCGATACGCTGGCCGGTGGCGCCGGTAACGACGCGGCTCGCGGCGAAGAAGGCGACGACATGCTGTTTGGTGGCGTGGGCAATGACGATCTGTCTGGCGGCAATGACAATGATCTGCTTGAGGGCAACGACGGCGACGACCTGCTCTCGGGTGATGCCGGTCAGGATGTTCTGCGCGGCAATGCGGGCGATGATACGGTCTTGGGCGGATTTGGCGCGGACGTGCTCTACGGTGGTGACGGCGACGACACATTGGAAGGCGATGACGGCGACGACCTGCTTGACGGCGGCGCGGGGAATGACAGTCTCGCTGGTGGGCGCGGCGATGATCTCATTGTTGGTGGGGACGGCGTCGACCTTCTCGAGGGAGGAGGGGGCAATGACATTCTCCGAGGTGGGGACGGAACAGACAACCTCGTTGGCGGCAACGGAGCTGATCTTTTGTTCGGTGGTGGTGGCAACGATCGTCTCGACGGGGGTGACTTAGATTTTTCCAGCATTGATATCCTCTATGGTGGCACGGGCAACGACAGGCTGAATGGCGGGGCACGGGACTTGCTTTACGGTGGTGAGGGCAATGATGAGATCCGGACTGGCTTTGAAGGAATTGCATTCGGAGGCGCAGGCGACGACACGATAACGGGTACAAGTGGAGGGATCCTTTACGGTGGGGATGGTAACGATACACTCAGAACCAGGGATTCCTCCACAACGGCTTTTGGAGGTGAAGGCAACGATGTCTTTGTAATGGGCGATGGCCGAGCCGACGGGGGCGCGGGCGATGATATCTTTATCAGCAGCGGAGGCGCAGTCATGGCTGGTGGACCCGGAAAGGACGTATTTGTCGCCAACCATAACACGAGCTACTTTGACAACCCCGGTTTCAACATCGACAAGGCGCGCGCCGATAGGATTTTAGACTTCGAAGGAGCAGGGAAAGAAGGCGGTGACCTTATTGAACTGCGCAGCGACGCCAACTCAATGCTGGACGGCGTGCAAGACTTCGTTTTTTTTGGCGCGCTTGAAGATGATCAGATCATTACAGATTTGCCAGCAGGCGCGATCTGGCTGATAGATGAGGGCGAGCAAACGCGTGTCTTGGGCCGTTACCAGACCGGCCGTCCCACGGATGACAGTCGTGTTGATTTTGCCTTCTATATCAACGACGGTGCGGAAGTGAACGCGTCCGACTATTCCATCGACGACTTCATTCTGTGATTGCTGGTGACACTCCGTATCGATTGAGTGCGGCAGCCGGGATTGATCTGTAGCTTTCACATGCCGCACATCTCGCCCTTATCAACATGGCGATTTAAAACAGGCTTTGTGACTGTGATCTTTTTGGGATGCAGGGAGTCCGTGTTAGACCGTTGCATTCTTGGCGAAATCTATTGATCTTTTGGCGAGCACAGCGGCGTGCCTTTGGGCCCCGAACGGCACTCTAAATTCGATTTATCCCATGCAATGCCTTGGTCTGGTTCAAAGGTTTTTTGAAGCACCATGAGCAAAGCCGTAACAATGCACGCAATTGCCATGAAGACCGGGATAAACCGCATGTCCATTTTTTCATACACGTACGTCCGCTTCCCCTCATTGTTGTCTTGTGATCAAGGCAAAACCAAACAGGTCGCTTTTGTC
>JBGCEG010000094.1:0-24509 GCA_045106135.1 Roseobacter sp.
AACATTACTCTGACTGCGTCAGCCACCATTGTGCTTTTTTCATGCGCCTTTCAGTCCTTGTTTTGGGGCAAATGGCGCAAATGGTAAAAATAAAATGTTGTTTTGTTGTTTTTCGCGGTCTAACTTCGCGCAAGCTGGAAGCCTGCGGGTGTCGGATGTCATCAAAAAAACAAAGACGGCGCGAAGCGATTGCGGCCTTGGTGCTCGAGCAGGGCGCAGTGACCGTTGGCTCACTTGCGGAGCGGTTCGATGTGTCGATGCAAACGATCCGACGCGATGTCGATACCCTGTGTGAGGGCGACATGCTGCACCGTGTTCATGGCCGCATCGAACTGAGCAAAGAATTTCTGAATACGCCATTTGATCAACGCGCCGGCACAAACCTGATGGGCAAGCGCGCCATCGGAGAAGCCGCCGCTGATTTGATCCCAGATGGATCCAGTCTGTTTATCTCCATCGGATCGACCCCGCTGAGCGTGGCGCAGGCGCTGCGTCGTCGCAAAGGGCTGACCGTGATCACGAACAACCTGAGTGCAGCGATGGCGCTCAGCGAGGACGTTTCAAACCGGATCATCTTGCCCGGAGGCGAGGTGCGTTTGCCAGACCGCGATATTCTGGGGAACGAGGTCTTGAGTTTTTTTGGGAATTTCCGCGCCGATTTCGCCGTTTTCGGGGCTGCAGGCATAGCGGAAGACGGCGGTTTGCTGGAATTTCACACAACTGAAGTAAGCGCGACACAAAAGATTTGTGAAAACGCAACACAATCGCTTCTTGTGATCGATGGCTCCAAGTTTGGGCGTCAGGCCCCGGCGTTGGGCGACAATATCGCTGACATGGACCGGATCATTATCGACCGTGAGCCGGGCGCCCAATTTGCACCCTTGATGACCAAAATCAAAGACCGCCTGCTTGTGGCTGAAGGATATGCACCATGACACCATCCCCTTTTGTGAAGCTCGACGGCGTGGCAAAGCGTTGGAATGGCCAGCTTGGCGTTGAGGGCATCACGCTCGATATTCCAGAGGGGAGTTTCACAGCTTTTCTGGGGCCGTCGGGGTGCGGGAAATCGACCACGCTGCGGTTGCTCGCCGGGTTGGAATTGCCCGACGAAGGCCAGATCATGATTGATGGCAGAGACGTGACGACAAGCGCCGCGTCAGATCGGAACCTCTCAATGGTGTTTCAATCCTACGCGCTGTTCCCGCATCTGTCCGTGGCCGAAAACGTTGTGTTTGGCTTGAAGGTCCGGCGCGTTCCCAAGGCCGAGCGTCAGAAGAAACTGCATCGTGCGTTGGAGATCACCGGCCTGCTGGGGCTAGAGGATCGCAAACCCGGTGAATTGTCCGGCGGTCAGCGTCAGCGCGTCGCTTTGGCCCGCGCCATCGTCGCCGGGCAACGTCTGTGCCTGATGGATGAGCCGCTGTCGAACCTTGATGCAAAGCTGCGCAACGCCGTGCGCAAGGACATCAAGAAACTGCAACGCGATCTGGGCATCACAGTTGTATACGTCACACATGATCAGACCGAAGCGATGAGCATGGCCGACACGGTGGTGCTGATGAAGGATGGCCATATCCAACAGGTTGGTGCGCCCGAGGACTTGTACAGCAGGCCCAAAAATACCTTCGTGGCCGAGTTTGTTGGCGCGCCGCCAATGGCCTTACTTCAGTCGTCTGTTTTGGACGACTTTGGCGCGGACAAGACCATCGGGATCAGAGCCGAGAATATCCAGATTGTTCCAAAAGGCGAGGGACGGATGCGGTGCATCGTCACCGAAAGCGAATTTCTGGGCGCCGAAACACTGATCGGTCTGGACCACGCGGGCGCTGCGGGGCTCTGCGTGCTCAAGCCGGGCCTGTCGATGATGCCCGAAGGGAGCGAGATCGACATAACGTTTCACAACGAGAATCTGCATGTCTTTGACGCTGCAGGCCAACGGTTGGCGGGGTGACCCCCTGCCGCTCAAAACACCAAAGACCAAAAACCAGGGAGAGAAAGATGAAACTATTTTCAACAACCGGACTTGGGCTGACGACGGCACTGGCCGCCGGACTTGCCATTTCTGCCTCGGCGGAAACCGAATTGACGATGTATTATCCGATTGCTGTGGGCGGCGCGCTGACCGAGGTTGTGGATGGTATCGTAGCGGATTTCGAAGCCGCAAATCCGGACATCAAGGTCAACGCGATCTACTCGGGCAATTATGATGACACCCGTGTGCGCGCTCTGTCCGCACTGGCGTCCGGTGAGCCTGCGCAGCTGGCAGTCATGTTCTCAATCGACGCCTATGATCTGATCGAACAGGACCTGATCGTGCCGTTCGAGGAGGTCGCGACAACTGAGGCCGACAAGGAATGGCTGGGCAGCTTCTATCCCGCGCTCATGGCCAACAGCCTGATCGAAGGTCAGACATGGGGCATTCCGTTCCAGCGCTCTACCATCGTGGCCTATTACAACAAGGACCTGTTCCGCGCTGCCGGTCTTGATGCCGAAGCCCCCCCGACCACGTGGGACGAGATGATCGAGATGGGCAAGGCGCTCACCAATGATGACACCTACGGTCTGATGATCCCGTCGACGGGATATCCCTACTGGATGTTCCAGGCGCTCGCGATCCAGAATGGCAAGGAAGTGATGTCCGGCGATGGTCTGACCACGTATTTCGACGACCCGAGCGTTGTGGAAACGCTGGAGTTCTGGAAGTCCTTGTCCGCAGAACATGGCATCATGCCAACTGGTACCGTTGAGTGGGGCACGCTGCGCCAGGCCTTTCTGGAAGGGCAGACCGCAATGATGTGGCATTCGACCGGCAATCTGACAGCGGTCAAGAATGGGGCCAGCTTTGACTTTGGCGTGGCAGAATTGCCCGCAAATAAGCGCCTCGGCTCGCCCACAGGCGGCGGCAACTTCTACCTGTTCAAGGACACAACGGAAGAAGAGCGCGCAGCCGCACTCAAGCTGATGCAGTTCATGACATCGCCCGAACAGGCGGCGGCATGGTCGATCGGTACAGGCTACATGGGTGTATCGCCCGCAGCCTATGAGACTGAGGCGCTTCAGACCTACACCGCTGAATTCCCGCCCGCTCTCGTCGCGCGCAACCAGCTCGAAAACGCCGTTGCGGAATTTTCGACCTTTGAGACAGCCCGGGTGCGCGATGGGTTGAACAACGCCATCCAATCCGCATTGACCGGTGCAAAAGAACCAGCCGCGGCTCTTGCCGAGGCGCAGGCGGCTGCGGTTCGCCTGCTGCGCGACTACCAGTAAAGACCCGAGGGGCCAGTGATGTCGTCACCGGCCCCTTGCATCCCTTTTGCCCCGGAGACGCGCCATGTCAGCTCATGCCAACCTCGAACGCCGACGGCAGGCCATTTACGGCTGGCTTTTGCTATCTCCTGCTCTGGTGCTGCTCTCTGCCTTTGCATTCTATCCCAGCATCGCAACGCTCTGGACCAGTCTGTTCTCGCGCGGCACACGCCGAAACCCAGTGGAATATGTGGGGCTGGAAAATTACACCGAACTCTTTGCAGATCCGACGTTCTGGTTAGTAGTCAAAAACAATCTCATCTACGCAGGCGTGACGATCCCCGTATCCATGGGCATTGCGCTTGCCATGGCGCTTTGGGCGAATGGGAAAATCCGGGCGCGCGGTTTTGTCCGTACGGCCTATTTCACACCGACCGTATTGCCCATGATCGCGGCGGCCAATCTGTGGCTTTTCTTCTATACACCCGGTCTCGGCGTGCTGGACCAGATCGGCGGCTTTTTTGGCCTGCCATCGGTCAATTGGCTGGGCCAGCCCAAAACTGCTCTGTGGGCCATTATCATCGTGACGATCTGGAAAGAGGCGGGGTTCTTCATGATCTTCTATCTCGCCGCGTTACAGACAATCCCCGAGGATCTGAAAGAAGCCGCTGACATTGAAGGCACCAGCCGCTGGACCTACACCCGCCGCATTGTCTTGCCGCTGTTGATGCCCACCACCTTGTTCATTGCAGTCAACGCCCTGATCAATTCGGTCAAGCTGATCGACCACTTGTTTATCCTGACCAAAGGCGGCCCATCGGACGCCTCTAAATTGCTGCTCTACTACATTTGGGAAATGGCCTTCGCCTTCTTCGATGCACCAAGTGCTGCAGCGATGACGGTCATGGTGATTGTGGTCCTGGCAATCGTCGCTGCTATCAAGTTCAGCTATCTTGATAAAAGGACGCATTACCAATGAAGAGCCTCACCAAATTCCTTGATAATTTTGGGGCGATTGCGCTGGCCATCATCTGGATTGCGCCCCTTTTGTTTGCGTTTTGGGCGGCGACCCATTCAACCTCTGACGCAGTGAATCTGAACCTGTTCTCGCCATGGACATTGGATAATTTCCGCGTCGCATGGGCCGGCGCGCCTTGGCTCAAGTATTTCCTCAACACCTTCATGTTGGTTACGGTCATTCTGATTGGTCAGTTCTTCCTGACAACACTGGCGGGCTTCGCCTTTGCGCAGCTCACCTTTCGCGGCAAGGACTTCGTGTTCATCCTCGTGTTGATGCAGCTTTTTATCCTGCCCGAGGTTTTGATCGTCGAAAACTACGTGATGGTATCGCGTCTGGGCCTGTTCGACACGATCCTTGGCGTGGGCATGCCATATATGGCGTCGGCCTTTGGCATTTTCCTGATGCGACAGGCATTTAAAGGTGTGCCCATCGAATTGCACGAGGCGGCGCGCATTGAGGGATGCGGGCTTCTGGGGATCTTGTGGCGGGTCTATGTGCCGCTGGCCAAGCCAACCTATCTGGCCTATGCGCTGGTGTCGGTCTCGACCCATTGGAACAACTTCCTCTGGCCGCTGATCGTGACCAATTCGCCCGATACGCGCCCGCTGACCGTGGGTCTTTCGATCTTTGGCGCGCCGGAAAACGGCGTCGATATCAGCATTATTTCCGCCGCGACGATCATGTCGGTCGCGCCTCTGCTGATCGCTTTCCTGATCTTCCAACGTCAGTTTGTGCAGGCGTTCCTGCGCGCAGGGATCAAATGACCACGCTCCTGCATCTCACGGATACGCATATCGTGGCCGAAGGGGCGCTTGTCTCGGGGCGATTGGACACGGGCGATGCGCTGGCCAGATTGGTCGCGCGGCTGGCGGGCCTGCGAGATCAGATCGGGCATGTGGATGGGATCATCGTGACTGGTGATCTCAGCGATGATGGGTCAGCGGAAAGCTATGCAAGGTTCAAAGCGCTAATGGCGCCGCTGCAGCTTCCCCTTCATGTCATCCCCGGCAACCATGACGCCCGCGGGGCGATGCGCGCGGCTTTTACCGATCAGTTCCCGGATCATGGCCCATTGCACTGGACGCGGGAGATCGGGACCATACGCATGATTGGCCTTGATACGCTGGTCGAGGACGAAGGGCTGGGAACACTCTCCCCTGAGGGTCTTGAGTTTCTGGGTGCGGCCCTGCGCGATGCGCGCGGTGCACCTGTTTTGCTTGGTTTGCACCACCCGCCCTTTCCCTGTGGCATCGGTTTCATGGATGCCATCGGCCTGACCAACCGCGCGGCTTTGCGAGAGGTTGTGGCAAGCTACTCCGGACCCCTGCGGATGATCTGTGGTCACATTCACTCCATGATGGTCACCGATGTTGCCGGCCATGTTGCAGTTTCCGGCCCGTCCCCCTGCAGCAGCTTCGCCTATGACCTGCGCCCGAACGCGCCCGTCGGATACTTCACGCAAGAAGATGGCTGCCTGCTCCATCGGTGGCACGATGGATTTCAAACCATCCGGATTGGCCCCGTGGCGGGATCGGGTCCGTTTCCATTTTGATCAGGGGTCCAGAAAGAAAGCCTATGCGGTGAGCGATCCTCATGTCTTGCACATTCTGATCCATATTGCCGGGGCGGCAGCCCTGCTGATTTGGGCCGTGCGATTGGTGCGCACGGGGGTGGAGCGCGGATTTGCAGCGCAACTGCGCATCTGGTTGCGGCAGTCCGCCAAGCATCGGTTGATGGCGGCAGGGACTGGCATGGGCGCGGCTGTGTTGCTGCAAAGTTCCACCGCCGTGGCAGTTTTGGTGTCCAATTTCGTCTCCAAGGGGACGCTCGCAACCGCGACGGGGCTGGCCATTCTGCTGGGGGCCGATGTTGGGTCGGCGGTGGTCACGCAGCTTTTGATGGTGCGCCAGCCGCTTCTGATCCCGTTGCTGCTGGTCATCGGGGTCACGGTGTTTCTGCGCGGTGAAGGCAGCAATACACGCCAGGTCGGTCGGATCATGATCGGGCTTGCGCTTATTTTCGTGTCCCTTGACATGATCCGGGGCGCCACCGAACCAATGATAGCCAACCCCGCGACGCAGGCTGTCATGGCCTATCTTGGCCAAGATCTGCTGACCGCTTTTATCATCGGTGCCGTGTTCGCCTGGGGCGTCCATTCAAGCGTCGCTGCTGTGTTGCTGTTTGTGACACTGGCAGGGCAATCTATCCTTCCCCCCTCTGCAGCCGCCGCCATGATCCTTGGCGCCAACCTGGGCGGAGGCCTGATTGCCTTTGTCCTCACCTATTCCGCACCGATAGCATCGCGACGGATGGTCACGGGCAATCTGATCCTGCGGGGGGGCGGTGCTGGTGTGGTCCTTCTTGTGCTTGCGGCGACGCCGGAGCTGTTGACCCAACTCGGTGCGACGCCCGCCCGGCAAGCCATCAATCTGCATCTCGTTTTCAATTTAATGTTGGCACTCGTAGCGCTTCCCTTTGTAGGACCAGTGATGGCGGTCCTGTCATATGTCATGCCTGAAAGATCCGACCCGTCGGGCGGACTGGAGGTCGCGAGTGCCCTCGACCCCACCCTATTGGACCGCCCTCAACGTGCCATTGACTGTACCGCGCGTGAACTGCTGGGCATGGGCCAAAAGATTGAACAGATGCTGATCGCGGTCGAACCCCTATATGACCAATGGGACAGCGCCACCGCCAGTTTGATTACGAAGCAGGACAAGGCCATCAAGCAGACCCATCTGGAGATCAAACTGTATCTCGCCCGCCTTGGGCAGAAAGGCATGGATGAAGACCTAAGCCGCCGCTCAATGGAGCTTGCCTCGATTTCGTCCAGCCTTGATTCTGCATCCGATGCCATCGCTCGGATCATGCTGGAACTCGCCAAGCGCTTGGACATGCAAAAGCTGCAATTTTCGCCGCAGGGTCGTGATGAAATCCGCGATTTTACGGATCGTGTCCAAAGCAACCTGCAACTCGCCCTGAATGTGATGATGAACCAAAATCCTGCGGAAGCGCGAGAGCTTGTGGCAGCCAAAGAAAAGGTACGCAAGGTCGAACAAAAATTGCAACGCAGCCACATCGGCCGCCTGCGTGAAGGGCTTGTGGAAAGTATCGAAAGGAGAACCCACCATAAAGAAACGCTGCGCGCGCTCAAACAAATAAACACCGCATTTTCGATGGTCGGCCATCCCATCCTCCTCAAGTCTGGTGACCTGTTGAAAAGCCGGCTCAGCTAGACCCAAGGGTCTTAATCGAGATGTGCGCAGAGGCATGTCCCAAACCAACAGCAGGACACCTGACGTACGTTAACAGAGCCATACCTACATTCGCGTCGCATAACCTGACCGTTCCGCCCAAGCCTGACCTGCGCACACTTGTCGAAATGGCTTTGCGGCCTGCATGATGTCTTTCGCAACTGCGCGAAGGCATCATGCCGCACTTGCGGTTCTTTGACGACTACGTGCCGCAGCGCGGAAGGGAAAGCTATACCCATGCCAGTGCCGTGATCCGCAGGATTCCGGACTGGCAATATTTGCGCGAATTGCGTGAAGAGTGGGATAGGCACCTGATCGTCAAGGGGGGTCTGCAACCCGAGGATGCCAAACACATGGTCAACGAAGGCGTGGATTGCATTTGGGTGTCAAACCACTCCGGGCGCCAATTTGAAGCGGGATCGGCTGTGATAGGTCAACTGCCCAAGGTCCGCGAAACGGTCGGACCAGGTTTCCCGCTCATCTACGATTCCGGCGTGGCATGGGGGCTCGACGTTATGCGTGCTTTGTCCAAGGGCGCGAATTTCGTGATGCTGGGCCGCACGTTTCAGTATGCGGTTGCTGCCTTTGGTACCAAGGACACCGACCACATTATGCACATTCTGTAGTCAGATATCAAAGCGAACATGAGCCAGCTTGGCGTTGAAAGGCTTGATTGATTGGTCGACTATTTGCTTACAGACACCTGATCAGGCCGCACGAAGCGCGCGGTCAAACAGACCACTCACAATCAGATCGGCCATCGGCCGGGAACTCTCCATCGGTAAGTCATAGATCGTGGCAAAGCGGGATAGAGCTTTGACGTCGACGTTATTTGGCATCGATGACAGCGGATCGACAAAAAAGATCAGCACATCCAACCGGTCGTCGCATATCATTGCCCTAACCTGTTGGTCTCCGACAAGAGGCCCGCTTTGCAGGCATGTCACATTAAGGTCCGGAAAGACCTCTTTGATCCGGCTGCCGGTGGTTCAGCTCGAAAAGACGCTTAGGTTCGACCGGCGGGCCCTTTTAAGGCCCACCAACCCAACAACTTCACCTTTGCGGGCATCATGCCGACAAACGCAATTCGCAAACTATCACCGGATGAATTGGTCAACGTAGTCTTCGCCCAGGCCAACCTCTTTGAAGTGTTTGCGGCAGAGGTCAATCTTGGAAAAGACATCTTCGTACCCTTGCACCTTTCCCCACGGATCGACGTAGCACATGACGCCATTGACCTGAAAATAGGTGATCATCTCTTCGACGTCGTCTGGCACCACAAGCGTATGTGTCTCGCCCGGCGGCTCGTAAACATAGCCGCCTTCTTCAGCAACCCAATCATGTTCCAGATAGTGCCACCGCCCCTTAAGAACAAAGCCATGCACAGGCTGCGGGTGGCGGTGCCGCGACAGCACACCGGCCTTGCGCACCTTCAAAAGGTTCATCCAGTAGCCTTGCGAACGGTTCAGACAAAGAGGTCGGAACCACACGTTTCCGGCCTGCGGAACCCAGAGCCTTTCGTCTTCGCTGACCGCATTCGGGATCACGATTTCTTCCTGCGCATCCTTTGGGAAGGGCAGTTGATAGGGCATTCGGGCGGTGTCTTCGTCTTTCATTGGTCTCTCCTCACATTGCGAGATAGCCGCCATCGACCGGATAGACGGATCCGGTGACAAAACTGGCATCGTCACTCAAAAGCCAGCGCACCAGCGCGCCAACCTCATCGGGTTTTCCCCATCGTTTCATTGGCGTGCGCGCCATGATCCCTTCTGTGCGTGCAGGGTCATCGCGTAAGCCTTGGGTCATCTCAGTCTCGATCCAGCCCGGTGCAATTGCGTTCACACGGATACCTTGTTCGGCCCAACGGCCTGCCAACGCCTTGGTCAACTGCGCGACCCCTCCCTTCGAGGCCGAGTATGCGGGCACCAATGGCCCGCCGAACGTGCTGAGCATTGAGGCTGTGTTGACAATCGTACCGCCGCCACGGGCCAGCAACGGATGCGCAGCAAGGCAACACCGCATGGTCCCGGTCAGATTTACGTCAAGCACACGCGCAAAAACATCGATGTCGTATTCATCGCCGCGCAGCAGAATACCTGCGCAATTCACCAGAGCATCAAGCTGCGGCAGGCCGCCAAACGCCCCATCGACTGACGACTGGTCCGTGACGTCCAGCAGGTGCATCCTGATCCCGTCCTGAGGCTCAAAGGCGTCCAGCTCTGCCTGTGAGACTGATGCCGCGACAACCGACCATCCCGCCTGCGCAAGCGACCGCGCCACGCCAGCCCCGATCCCTCGCGTACCCCCCGTGACAAGAACGTGTTTCATGTCAAATCTTCCCATGCCTTTTTGAACGCACGCGCGCGCCTTGTCATATCATCCAGCGTATCGCCCGGTTTGAAAAGGGCAGATCCCAACCCAAAACCGTTCACACCTGCATTTCGATAGGATCGCAGGGTGTCCGGAGTAATCCCGCCGACGGCTGCGATAACGGCATCTTTTGGCAACACCGCCCGCATGGCCGCCACGGCCTTTGGCGGCACCATTTCAGCCGGGAAAAACTTGAGCACAGAGGCACCAAGATCAAGCGCAGAAAAGGCCTCGGACGGGGTCATGACACCCGGACACCAGTACAGACCCCGCGTGACCGCAGCGCGCCCAACTTCGGGGTTCATGTTCGGAGAAACGATGATCCTCCCACCTGCCTCTGCGACGGCCTCAACCTGTGCAACGTTCAACACCGTGCCTGCACCGATAATGGACTGCGCGCCGTGCCGCTCCGCCATCTGCCGGATAGACACCAGCGGGTCCGGAGAGTTGAGCGGGACTTCGATGATCCGAAAACCCGCATCGACAAGCGCATCAGATACAGGAAGGGCCTTTTCAGCCTCCAGCCCGCGCAATATTGCAATCAGGGGGTTTGCGGCGAAAGCCGTGGCCAGATCGATCACCCGAGCAGCCCCGCAGCCTGCGCAATAAGGTAATGGCCCTTTGCGACGATATCATGCGGTGCCCGGCGACTTTTGAAGCCCGCCAGACTAAGCGCCGTTTCGTACCGATCCGACAAATCACTGCGACCAACAACGGTGATCGTTCCGATCGTCTTGGCCGCTTGCGTGGCCCCTGCAACTTCAGTGCCAATAAGCAGGCCTGACATATAGTCTGCCGTGGCCCCTTTCGGTATCTTCCCCATCAGCGGCAGGGTCCGTACATGGAACAGGTTGTTCAGCAGGTTGGTGTCACGCTCAAGACCTGCTCTGGTACCCTTCTCGAATGCCTCTGCGTTGAAATGATCCGTTTCCATCAAAGTGCCAAGGATGGTGTGCCCCTTCAGGGCCGCGAAAACCTCGCCCGTCATATAGGTCGAGAAATCGACAATCTGCCCGTCTGAGACGTCGACCCATTTGCTGTGGGTGCCGGGCATGACGAAGATACCGTCTGTCAGCCCCAGAGCGGCTGCACCGATGATCTGCGTCTCTTCCCCGCGCATGACGTCGGGGCCGCCTTTGTGTTCGATAGCAGCCCCGGTCACAAAATGGATCAGCGCGCCGCTTCCTGTTTCGTGCGGCACCAATGCGCCCGCAAGACCACAGGCGCCCAGCGGCATGTCGGCATATGGTGTCTCTACCCATCCATTTCGGCTGGTGATCATCCCGGATGCCAAGATGGGCAGAGGGGCATGCGCGCCCCAAGGTCCGATGAGGCGATCAAGAACCGCCTCAAAAGAACGCCCTGAAATCTGCATGATCCCGTCCGGCGAAGAGACCCCGTCAAGGACCTCCCCGTCTGCGCCGATCAAAAAGGCACGAAGCGATGAGGTACCCCAGTCAACACCGATCAGGGCCGGGTCAGATGCGCCCGAATTCATTCAAAAGATCCTCGACGGTCTTGCCCTGCGCCACCCATTTGCGGGTCTCTTCCTCACGGTCGGCCTGTTCCTGAGCAAGGCGCACCGTCTCTTCCGCAATTTCCTGCGGGATCACCACCACTCCCATCAGATCGGCGACGATGAAATCACCGGGGTTCACGACGACGCCCCCGCATGCGATCGGCACGTTGATCGAAAGCTCTTCTTTGCGGGCCGAGAACATGGTGTGCGTCCCGCGTGGCGTGATCGCGCGTGTCCAGATCGGCCAGTTGATGTCTTCTAACTCGTCCGTGTCACGACCAGTGCCATCGACAATCATGCCACGGATGCCACGGTTCTGGGCCAGACCGCCCATCAAGCCACCACACACCGAGGTTTGCAGATCGCCACCCGCATCCACGACGATCACATCGCCGGGCTGGCCCATTTCGAGCGCGCGGAGCGGATCGATCAGATCACCCTTTGAAAGCTGTACCGTGACGGCCTGCCCTGTCACCTTGGACCGGAAGGCGGGTTTGATGGCGCTGTCCATCACACCGGTGCGGTATTGCACGTCTGCAAAGATGGCGGCCGCGGAATAGGCTTGCAGCACCTTGTCGAATTTCCTCAGCAAATCCGGGTTGCGGTCAAAGTCGTTAAAGACCCGTAGGTCGGTGCTCACGTCTGGCATGTTTGTCTCCTGTCATGCGGGTAATGCGGCCAATGCATCGGCATTGACGGTGTAGTCTGGCTTTTGTCCTGTCAGGACTTTGGCCACCTGGGTGGCTGCGGTGACGCGCGCGGCGAGGATCGATTCCTCTGAGTAATAGGCCGCATGCGGCGTCACCAGCACGTTGGGCAGGGTGAAAATCGGATTGTCATTTGGCGACCAGTTGGCCCGCTTTGCCGGCTCTTCTTCGGGGTCATCCAATCCAGCCGACGCAATATGCCCTTCGGTCAAAGCACGATAAAGCGCGTCGTTGTCCACGGTGGGGCCCCGCCCTGTGTTGACCAGAATGGCACCGGGTTTCATCGCTGCGAACTCTGCATCCGACAGAAAGTGCCGCGTCTCGGGCGTCATAGGGGCCTGCATCAGAATGTAGTCAGACCGCGCAAGAAGCTCCGCCTTTGAGACCAGTTCCGCGTTGTGCCGGGCTGCCACCTCTGCTGGCAGGAAGGGATCATAGGCAATGACATTGACGCCAAAGGCCCGGGCGCGCACCGCGATCGCCTGCCCGATTTTGCCAAAAGAAACGACACCCATGGTGCGCCCGCGCAACCGATTGATCGGCTGGCCACTTTGCCATTTCCAGATGCCCTTGTGCGTTGCCCGGTCATACTCCGGCAGCTTGCGGGCCAGGGTCATCCAAAGCGCAATCGCGTGATCCGCCACCTCTTCGGTGCAGTAGTCCTGCACATTCGTCACAAAAATGCCGCGCGCCGTTGCTGCGGCAATATCTACAATGTCGACCCCCACGCCATAGCGCGCGATGACCTCGCATTTTTGCATGCGCGCAATCGTATCCTTACCGATCCGCGCGTACTGGTTGATCATGGCAGCGCAATCTGCCGCCACACCAAACAGGTCTTCTTCGTGCTTGGCCTGCAGGGCGATCACCTCAGCGCCAGCGGCTTCGAGAATACCCTTTTCAACGCTGACATCGCCAAAGTCGTAATCGGTGATCACGACCTTGGGCCTGTCCGTTCTTGGGCTGAAATCCGGGTGATCAGTCATAGGCACCCGCCGAATACGTCAACTCGTAGGAATGGCTGTACAGTTCAAAAATGTTGCCAAACGGATCTTCCATGTAGACCATCCGGTAAGGCTTCTCGCCGGGGTAATATTTGCGCACCTGCTGCATGCGCTGCTTGCCACCCAGCCCTTCGATGATCTTGATGCGTCCTTCGAGGTCTTCATCCTGAACGCAGAAATGGAACAAACCGCGCCGCCAGTATTCAAAAGGGCGTTCCTCTTCGACGGTTTTGGGGAATTCGAACAATTCGATGCCGACCCCATCCCCCATCGACAGATGCGCGATGCGAAACTTGCCCCAGCCTTCGCCGAACACGTCATCGCACATCTGCCCAATGGCGCTGTCGTCGTGCAGGATTTCGGTGGGCTCCATCAGGACGTAGAGACCAAACGCCTTGGAGTAGAACTCCACGGCCTTTTCAAGGTCCGGAACCGTTATGCCAATGTGAGAAAAAGTAAGTGCGGCCATGAGAGGCTCCTTTGCATGAGGGTTAGAGAATGCTGCGAACAATACCGCCTTCGATCCTGTGGGCCGCACCGTTTGAGGCGGTGCTAGCCGAGATCGTGACGATCATGCGTGCGACCTCGTCCGGTTGGACAAAGCGCTGGATCAGGGAGGTCGGTTCATCCGATTTGAAGTAGTTGTCGACGATCACATCAAGCGGGGCGCCTTTCTGATCGGCAAGGCCGTCGAAATAGGCCTCGACCCCTTCGGTCCAAGTGGGACCGGGCAGGATTGAATTGACCCGCACCTGCGTGCCTTTGGTAAGCTCAGCCATGCCGCGCGTGAGCCCCAACATCGCCGTCTTTGTCACCGAGTAATGCACCATCTGCGGCAACGGCTTGACCGCCGCCTCGCTGGCCATGTTGATGATGGACCCGGTTCCACGCTTCAGCATCGCGGGCAGAAAAATCCGGCTCATTCGAACGGCGGAGAGTACATTAATGTTGAAATAATGCATCCAGTCTTCATCGGTCAGGTCTTCAAATGGTTTGACCGAAAAAATGCCCACATTATTCACCAAGACATCCACGTCACCGATGGCCTGCGCAAACTCTGCCAGAGCCGTAGCCTCCGCACGGTTGGACAGATCAGCGGCCATGCCTTTGACATCGCCAAGAGCGGAAAGGTCCTTCACACAGGCAGCAACCTCCGCGTCGGTCAGGCCGTGCACGATCAGCCGGGCACCTTCCTGCAAATAGGCCTGCGCGGTTGCCTTGCCGATGCCTGAGCCAGACCCGGTCACAAGGACAAGCTTGTCTTTCAGTCCCAGATCCATGTCAGGCCCCTTTGTTCAATTTGGGTGCCGCGCCCGAAGCCCGACGCCCGAAGACGCGGGCCATCAGCGCCGAAATCTCAACGCGCCACATGTCGATGCCAACCGCGAGCAGAATGATCAGACCCAGCACGATATTCTGCACCGAAGACGGGGCCGCATTCAGGTTCAACCCGTTCTGAACGATCACGATGGTCATCGCCCCCATCAACGTGGCCAGAATGTTGCCGCGCCCACCCGCAAGGCTGGCCCCGCCAACAACAGCGGCGGCAATCGCCTGCAGTTCAAGGGTCTGACCATAGTTGGGCGAGCCGGAGTTGAGCCGTGCTGACATCAAAACCGCACCGACAGCAGTCATAAAGCCCGCGATCACAAAGGTCGTCGTTTGAACCTTGCGGACGTTGATGCCAGTCAAAACGGCTGCCGCCGGGTTCCCGCCCACGGCATAAATCTCGCGGCCCAGTTTCGTGAAATTCATCATAAAGGCGGCAAGTCCATAGAAGAAAACCAGATAAAAGAACGGCAGCGGGATACCCGCCACTTTGCCGTAGAAGATCGGTTCAAGTGCAGGATCAAGCGAGAATATCGGCGAGCCATTGTTGAACGTAAGCGCCAGCCCCCGAAAGGCGATCAACGCGGCCAGTGTGGTGATAAAAGACGGAATACGCCCATAAGCGGTTATCAACCCGATAAAGAGGCCAAGCAGCCCGCCCACAATCAGGATCATGGGAAGCGCCAGCAAGAGAGGGATGTCCATGAACTTGAGCATCTGCGCGAGGATCATCGTCAGCAGCGCGACCATGGACCCAGAGCTCAGATCAATCCCGGCAGCAAAGATCACCATGGTCGATCCGATGGCGATCAGCGCTACGATGCTGACCTGCAAAGACAGGTTGGAAAGATTGCCCGGATTGAGGAACCGCTCTGTTGTCAGGGCAACAATAAGTGCCACGATAACCATGGCCGCGAACGGGCCAATGAGTTGCGCATCAAAGATCCGCTTCATGCGAACACCTCCTCAGGGTTGGATTGGGTGGTCACAGCGGATGCCCGCACCAGATCATCATGGGTCAGGTTTGATGCATCAACAGTGCGGGTAATGGCACCGTATTGAACCACTGCGATCCGGTCGCTCATCGCCAGCAACTCGTCATGATCAGAACTGATCAGGATGATGGACTTGCCCGCACGCGTCAGTTTGTTGATCAGCTTGTAGACGGCGATTTTCGCACCGATGTCGATGCCTTGCGTTGGCTCATCGAGGATCAGAATATCCGAATCCGAGAAAAGCCAGCGCGCGATCACGATCTTTTGCTGGTTGCCCCCGGACAGGAAGTTGACAGTCTTTTCCTCGGCTTGGGTCGATATCTCAAGATCCCGGATCAGGTCCCGGGTCGCCTGTTCTTCGGCCTTCAAATTCAACACACCAAGGCGCGACAGCCCCCCCAGCGAGGCCGCTGTGATATTGCCGCTTGCCCGAAAATTGAAAAAGAGCCCGTCATATTTGCGGTTTTCCGGCACCAAAGCCAGACCTGCGCGGATTGCATCGATTTCCCCACGAAAGCGGACTGGCTTGCCTTGCAGGAACAAGTGCCCGGCGCAAAGCGCATCTGTGCCGAACAAGGCACGGGCAATTTCGGTCCGCCCGCTGCCCAGCACCCCGCCCAGCCCCAGCACTTCGCCCCGGTGAAGGATGAAAGAGGCATCTGCCACACCGGATTTGGTCGCCAGCGCACGGGCTTCCATGACAACCTCGCCTGTGGCGTTTTGCTCTTTGGGATAATGCTCGCCGATGTCGCCCCCCACCATGGCGCTGACAATCTCAGAGACGTTGATTTCGGTTTCACCACTTGCGCGCACGACCTTGCCGCCCCGCAGAATGGTGACCTCATCAACAATCCGCTCCACCTCATCCAACCGGTGCGATACATACAGAATACTGGTGCCACGGTCGCGCATGGTGCGCAAAAGATGATGCAGACGTTCAATCTCGTCTTCACCCAAGGCGGCTGTTGGCTCATCAAGGATGATCATCCGCGCGTTCATGGCGACGGCTTTTGCGATCTCGACAAGCTGTTGCTCACCAACCGACAACGTGCCGGTGATCGCGTCCGGGGAGACGTCGACGTCCATTTCCGAAAGGACGCGCGCCGCTTCGCTATGAACCTTCGTCCAGTCGATCACGCCAAAACGGGACCGGGGCATATTGCCCAGAAAGATGTTTTCACCAACTGAAAGCGTGGGCACGATCGAGAATTCCTGAAAAACCGTCGCGATGCCATGATCGCGGGCGTCCTGAGGGTCGCTGATGGTGACAGGATTGCCGTTGTGCAGAATCTGGCCGCTGTCTGGCTGTTGCACACCAGACAACGTCTTGATCATCGTGGACTTGCCGCAGCCGTTTTCGCCCAGCAGCCCGTGGATCGAGCCGGACAAAAGCTTGATGCAGACCTTGTCGTTGGCCAGCACGCCGGGATAGGCCTTGCTGATATCGACAAATTCCCAAAGGGGGGTGGCGGTGGTCATCGCGACGGCCTCAATTTACAGGTGACATTCGATGCGGTTGCGCCCCCGGCAGCACGCACAGTGCCACCGGGAAGCAGGGAGAGCCCTCAGTAGTCCTTGGACGGCAGCGGAAAGAGCTTTTCCGGCTCTTGCAGCACGCTGATGGCACCGTCCTTGTCTTCGATCGAGGTGGGCGTTTCGATCCAGCCGCCGGGATAGGACCCGTTCAGCGCGTCAATGGTCGCATGCATCGCGGCCTTGCCCATCAGGAAGGGCGAAGTATTGACTGTCGCGGTAATGTTGCCTGCTGCAATCTCTTCAAGACCCGAGGTGTCGCCGTCATTGCCAAGCAGCACGATATCGCTGCGGCCCAGAGCCTTGGCCGCAAAGGACGCGCCAATGATCATGTAGTCATTCGCGGCAAAGATCATATCGAGATCAGGGTGCGACTGCAGGATGTCCATACCGGCCGTGTTGCCCCCCTCCACGTTCCATTTTCCGTCAATGGAGACGACAACTTCAAAGTTCTCGTTGCCTTCAATCCCATCAAGGAAACCGCCCACACGTTCGGTCGAATGATAGCCCGGCTGACCCTCGATAATGCCCACCTTCAACGGTGCGTCACCATAGGTTTCGATCGCCCAGTCAGCGATATTATGGGTGCCATTGCGCTGCGAATACCCCACCACACCATGGATCGGCGTCGGAAAATTGGGGATGTCAGAATTGATCATCAGCACAGCCATGCCCTTGTCGACCGCCTGTTTCAGCAAGGGGGCTGCGGCAAATTCATCATGCGTTCCGAAGATAATCGCGTCGACATCCTGGGTCAGAACGTCCTGAATCATACCCATCTGGCCGTTGATGTCCGCACCCGATTGCGGGGCAAGCATAAAGACCTCAACGCCTTCCTCAGCGGCAACAGCCTTGATGCCTTCGCCAATGGCAATGTAGTAATTGAACTCGGTCGCCGGTGGCATATAGGCGATCCGGAACGTCTCATTTGTCGGGGTTATCGCATCAATCGGCGCCTGCGCCCCTTCGGCCAGCGGCACTGGCGTAGGGTAATCTTCGGCCTGTGCGGCGCAAGCAATCACGGCAAAGCCCGCAGCAAGCGTCGTATTCATCAGGTGTTTCAGCATGGTCTTCTCCTCCAAGATTTATGTTGGTTATCCGTTGAACGGCGTGTCGATCACGCCCTGCATGCCGGGTTTGACGGCGAACAGGCCGCCAGACTCCGGTTCTTTTGTTAAAGCGTCCGCGTCGCTCATCAGGCGCGAGGTTGTGATAAAGAGGGAGTCCAGATCGGGACCGCCAAAGGCGCAGCAGGTGGGCTTCCAGACCGGGACATCAATGACGCGATCTATGTCGCCGTTCGGGGCCACCCGGACAACGCGGTGACCTTCCCATTCAGCATTCCAGACACCGCCCTCCACATCGACACAGGACCCATCCGGCAGGCCCGGTTCTTGCTTGAAAGACGCATGAACGCGCCGGTTAGAAACTGTTGCGCTGCCAGTGTCATAGTCAAATGCCACAATCTCGCGATCCGGCGTGTCCGCAAAATACATCGTGCTGCCGTCCGGCGAAAAACACGTCGAGTTTGCGCAAGAGACGTCTTCGATAATGGTCTTCACGCTCAGATCAGTATCGATGCTAATGACAGAAGATTCGGGCGCGCCCGACACTTCGTTCATGCCGCCCACAATCAACCGGCCCTGCCTGTCCGTGCGCCCGTCGTTGAGCCGCGTCTCGGGGTTTCCGGATTCAAATTCTGTGACAAGCACCTCCGCCTTCGTCGAGGGATCAAACAGAACAACCCGACTGGCGTAAGCGACGATCAGCCCGCCCGCGGCACGCGGCGCAAAGCAGCATACACGTTCAGGCATTTGAAATGAGGTAGCTTCAGACGTGGCCGGATCAAAGGACCAAAGCGCACAGCCTTCGATGTCGGTCCACCAAACAAGCCCGTCAACAGGGTTCCAGAAGACCCCTTCCCCGTGCTTGTTTTTGCAGTCCACAATCAGCTCTGCCTGCATTTTGGTGACCTCCCATCGCCCAAATCTGGTATCTGATATTCCAGCTTGTTTAATCTGGTGTATCAGATAATCTCGCCCTTGCAACATATTTCTGGAGGCACGCGCAAATGGCGCTGGAAAGACCCAAGTCTCTTCGAGAGCTCGCCCTCGAACATTTGAGGGACCACATTATCGACGGCTCACTGAAGATGGGCCAGATCCTGTCGGAGCGGAAAATCTCGGAAGAACTGGGCGTGTCAAAGTCGCCGGTGCGCGAAGCCCTCGCCCAACTGCGCGATGAGGGGTTGGTCAGTATCGAGCCGCAAAAAGGGGCCCGCGTGTTTTCGCTGTCCGAAGCAGAAGTCACGCAGATTTGTGACTTCAGGCAGGCCATTGAGACTGCCGCGTTTGAACTGGCGCTGTCGCGAGACCCCAAAGGTTTGTCCCGCGACATGACAAAGATTGTGAAGAAAATGGGACAGGCACGCACACGCGGGAACGAGAAAGAATATCTGGCTTTGGATACGTCTTTCCATCACATGATTTTTGAACACGCCGGAAACGACTACCTGACGGCCAGCTACACCCGTTATGTCGGTAAGATCGCAGCCTTGCGGACACATCTGGCGAAACTCCCGCAACACACCGATCTGTCGTTTGAAGAACATCAGAAGATTGCCAGCGCCGTCAGCGAGGGGGCCCTCGCCGAGATAAAATCACTGCTGATTGCGCATATCGACCGCACACGTCAGACCTATAAAAGCGCGTCGATCATGCTGGACGGTATGACCGTCTCGTAAATTAGCGTTCATGTCTGTTTATGAAGGCAGTCGCCAAAGCGGCCGCATTCTTTTCGTTTGAAACGACCCTCTCGTTTACGTTTGACATCTGAGATATCAGATGCCAATTTGAACTTGGGAGGAATGGACATGAGCGCGACATCGATTCGACGGGATCAGACCGCCCCGCCGCTTATCCAGCTGGATGGTGTCGCAAAGAGCTTTGGCTCAAACCTTGTCCTTGAGGGTGTCGATTTCGCGCTCCGCCCCGGAGAGGTTCACGCACTTTGCGGCGAAAACGGCGCGGGGAAATCAACTTGCCTTGGACTGCTCTATGGACTGCACCAGCCCACAGGTGGCAGGATCCTGTGTGACGGCAAGGAGCAACGGATAGAGACCCCGTCGCATGCGCAATCCCTTGGTATCAGTTGCGTCTTTCAGGAACTCAGCCTTGCCGGGGCGCTTTCGGTCGCGGAAAACATCTATGCGGGCCGGGCGCCTGCGCGCATGGGCATTGTTGACTGGCCGGAATTGCGCCGCCGTGCAGAGGCGCTACTGGCCGAGTTCGGGCTTGAAATTGACGTCTCATTGCCCGTCGACAGCCTGCCGATCAGTTCGCGCCAGATTGTCGAGATTGCCAAGGCGCTTTCTCTGAAGTCACGCGTTTTGCTGCTGGATGAACCAACATCGGCCCTCGCCCCGGACGAGGTTGATGCGCTTTTCGACGTCCTGCGTGGCCTGACCCGCAAGGGTATCGGGATCGTCTATGTCAGCCATCACATGGCCGAGATTTTTCGCATTTCTGACCGCGTCACGGTGCTGCGCGATGGTCGTCATATCAGCACATTGCCCGCAACCGACACCTCACCGGAACAAGTCGTGGCCGAAATGATCGGCAGCGCCCATCCGGGTGAGGTCAACCGGTCCAAAACCGTCAATGGCAACAAAGTGCTTGCCGTGGCCGGGCTGTCCCATCCCAGTGAATTCGACGACATCTCGTTTTCCATAAAGGCCGGCGAAATCGTCGGCATGGCCGGGCTGATGGGGGCACGCCGCAGCGAGATTGTGCGCTCGATCGTCGGGCTGATGCCGGGTACGATCGGCGATGTTGAATGGCATGGCAACCCGGTCAGGTTCAAATCCATCAGGCAGGCGATGCGCGCCGGGGTCGGGTTCGTTCCGGAAGAACGCAAGACCGAAGGCCTGTTCCTCGAACAATCCCTCAGCGACAATCTGATCGCCGCCAGTCTGGCAGAGCATACGTCGATGGGCCTGATGCGCAATGGCTCGATCCGGGCCGCCAGCAAGGCTGCCATAGACGCGTTCAGCGTCAAGACAAGCGGGCTGGCCGAGGACGTGGGCGCGCTGTCTGGTGGCAACCAGCAAAAGATCATGCTGGCCAAATGGCTCAAACGCGCGCCCGACCTTCTGATTGTCGAAGAGCCGACAAAAGGCGTCGATGTGGGGGCCAAGTTTCAAATCCACACGGAACTGCAACGTCGCGCAGCCGATGGCATGGCGATCCTCGTTGTGTCCTCGGATTTTCCCGAACTGGTATCGCTTTGCACGCGCATACTCGTTGTCCATGAGGGCCGTCTGATGGGCGACATCCCGGCAGATCAGGCGAGCGAAAACGTGCTTTTGCAAATGGCTGCCGGAACGCCACTGCCCACAGCAGCATCTACACCCCCCAAAGCAGGAGCGACGTTGTGACCATGACCGCCCAAGCAGACTTTTCACAAAAACGCCCCCTCCTGCGCCGCATCCTGCAAGCCTTTGTCGATATCCGCGAACTGACGCTGATCGTGCTGATTGCCGTGATCATCATCGTGATGTCCAACGTGAACCCCTTTTTCTTCAGTTTCTCGAACTTCCGGGCCGTCGCCGTGGGCATGGCCCCAACCGCGATCATTGTGATCGGCATGGCGATCCTGCTGGCGTCCGGGGGGTTTGATCTGTCGGTCGGGTCGGTGATGGCGCTGTCCTCGACTGTGGTTGCCATGTTGCTTTTGACCGGCATGCCCATTCCGCTTGCGGTCGTGCTGGGTCTTGCCCTTGGCGGCGTTCTGGGCGTCGTGAATGGTGTGTTGGTCACCGGGCTGGGCATCAATCCGTTGATTGCCACGCTTGGCACAATGTCGATTGCCCGCGGTATTGCGCTGGTCCTGACGGAAGGATTCTCCGTTTCGAATTTGCCGGCCTCGTTCTCATGGATCGGCAGCGCCGACATCGGTGGCTTTCCGGTGATTGTGGTGCTGACGCTCTTGCTGGTGGTCGTCTTTGATCTGGCGGTCCGTCATACGCGGTTCTTCCGGCAGGTCTATTTCATCGGCGCCAACGAAACGGCCGCGATGCTGTCGGGTATTCATGTCACCCGCGTCCGCATCATCCTCTACGCACTGACCGGCGTTCTTGCCGCACTGGCCGGGGTCCTGCTGGCGTCCCGGCTGATGAGCGGCACGCCCACAGCGGGCAACGGGATTGAACTGCAGGTGCTGGCAGCGGCCGTTATCGGCGGGGCGTCCCTGCGGGGCGGGGAAGGAACGATCCTCGGGGCCTTTCTTGGCGTGGTTTTCGTCGCGCTGATCAACAACTCCATGACCATGCAAGCGGTGTCGATCTACTGGCAGATGATCGTCATTGGCGGCGTTCTGGTCCTCGCCGTGGCGCTCGACATGCTGATCCGCCGAAAGCGGGCCTGAAGGCCGGGGCGGCACTCCAATTTCAACCCATACAGAATGACAACCAAAGGGAGGGTCAAAATGACCAAAACGACTTTGAACAGAAGAAATCTACTTGCCGCAGGGGCTGGTGTCGGGCTGGCATCGGCCTTCGGCTTGCCGGGCCTGTCGGCCAAGGCGCGCGCAGATGGCCATGGCATGGAATACGTGTTTTTGTCCGTCGTCACGCAGGTTCCGTTTTGGGTGGACCATCGCAACGCTCTCACAGACGCCGGAGAGCTTCTTGGCGTAAAAACAACCTTCACCGGCCCACTTGACTTTGATACTGCAGCACAGGCCCGTCAGTTGGATGAACTGATCGTCCGCCGCCCTGCCGGGATCATGATTTTCCCCGGCGATGAAGCGGCCATGAAACCCGGCATCGACCGCGCGGTTGAGGCCGGAATTCCGGTGGCCTGCCTGACAGGCGATGTCCCCGGCAGCCGGCGTTCGACCTTCTTTGGCATTAACGGCTTCAACGCAGGCCGCGAAGGCGGTGAGCTTTTGGCGCAGGCCATCGGTGGCAAAGGCAAAGTGCTTCTCGGTACTTTTCCGGCGCCTTCTGTTTTGCAGCGCGTTGAAGGGTACAAGTCGATCTTTGCTGAGAAATACCCCGAGATCGAGGTCGTGGACGTGGTCAACGACCGCGCTGATCCGTCTTACGCGCCCACAGCCTATGCGCAAGCGCTGCTGGCCAATCCTGAAGTTGTCGGCATCGGCGGCACCAATGGGGACAGCGGCAAAGGGGCGGCAATTGCAGTGCGCGAAGCTGGACGCGCCGGCGAGATCAAGATCGTTGCAATGGACCGGAACGATGACATGCTCCCCTACATTGAGGACGGCACCATTCACGGCGCCGTGGCCCAAAAGTCCTATGTGGAGGCCTTTCTGGCGGTCCACATGCTGCATTGGCAGAACACAGATGGCATATCCGTAGTGCCAGACTGGCAGGCTGCAGGGATCAATCCACTGCCCGAAAGCGTGGACACGGGTATCATGATGATCACCAAAGACAACGTCGCGCAGTTCAAACACGTCTGAGCCACGCACCCGGCACGCACTCGGCACGGGCCGCCTGTGCCGGGTGTCTTCATCAAGGAGCGCCCCCTTTTGTCTGACAGATGGGCCATCACAAAGCTGCAAAATCACGATCTGGAGCTTGCGATCCTGCCCGGCATCGGGGGTCGCCTTTGGGATGTGTCCTATCAGGGCCGCTCGTTGCTTTTTCAAAACCCCGACCTTGTGGGGCTGGACGTCGACGCCTCTGATCTCTCGGCTTTGCCAACGAAGTCGCCGCAATTCGGCTTCCCGCTTTGGGGGGGCGAAAAGACATGGATCGCGCCTGACACGCAATGGGCAAATGCAGCCCCCTTCCCCGTGCTGGACAGTGGTGCCTATCAGATCACAGCACAGCAGAGCGATTTGGTCGAACTGGTCAGCGCGGTTTGCCCACAAACAAACCTCAGTGTCACACGCCGCATTGTCCTCACGTCTGAGACGACATGGACCATCGAGCATGCGGTGACAAACCATGGCCCTGCCCCGCGCAGCACGGGGATCTGGTCGGTCATGATGATCGACACGCCTGCCAGGATTGGCGTGGCGATGGACACCCCTGAATTCTACTCCGTCTTCGGTACTGCCGGGACACTGGTTGCGCGCCGAACCGGCTGCGTCGTGGCCGATTGCGCAGAGCAGCGGGAATTCAAAGTCGGCTTGCCAAATCAGACCGGAAAGACGCTGATCACCTTCGGCGATGACGGGCCCGCCATGATGTGTTCAGTGCCAAAACCGTCCCCCAATGACAGGTTCGCCCATCAGCACCCGATCGAGGTATTCAATTCGGGTGATTACCCCTACTGTGAAGCAGAGTGGCACGCGCCACTGACGGAAATCAGCCCCGGTAAAACGCAAGGGTTTCAACAACACTTCCGCATGTGGTCTCCTGACATTTTGGCGACTGCGGACGCGACGATCGCTGAATACAAGGAACTACTGTCATGCATGTCTTGATCACCGGTGCCGGTGGGCATTTGGGCCGCAAACTCTTTGACGCGCTTGAGGGTGACCCGGATTGCACGGTCTCCGG
>JBGCEG010000095.1:0-24206 GCA_045106135.1 Roseobacter sp.
ACCTGCCCGGCCTGGGCAGAACATATCCAATAGTCATCTGTTTGTTGTGCTTCAGGTTTTCATAAGAAAACAAGAAACCGTTCAAACAGTGAAGCTGACACTAGATTATCGGGTTGCCCCTACTAGCGCGACATACAGACGTTGATCCATCGAATGAACCAAACCGCCCACATATCTCTTCATGTTATTATCAATTTCAAAGAGCGTAGAGACAAAATTGACAGTGTGCGCCCTAACTTGTTTGGCGCGCCCCGCCTCGTTTACCTCTGGTTTTTCTGTCTTGCGTCTCGTTTCGGTCTGTTGCGTTTCCGCTCCGTCCCGCCCGTCTGGCACCCCGTTGGTGCATGTCTGCGCCGCCGGTGAGGGGGGTTCTACGGTTAGTGGCCGGTACCCGCAACCCCTTTTTTCATGAAACGTGCTTTTTTTTGGTTTTTTCTTCTAAGTTGTTATTTTTCAATTAGTTACAACAAAACAAAATCTGCAGCAGGCAGGTTATCAATGCAAATATGCGTTTACTCTACCCGCCACCGCCAACCTGAATCGCTATATATTGCGTTCTTAACAGAGCTTTCCCCAAGTCAGGCTGAGTTTCGCCCTGAATCACCCGGTCTGTTCGCTGTGATTCATTCAGATTCTTTGCCCAAACCCCGATTTGTGGCGTCAGGATTCGTCCAGATGGTCAAAAAATTTGAAGGTTTCAGCAAAATAACTGAGGATTCTCTGGGAAATGCGATTCTGATGCAGCTGATTTGGGCAGCGAGTCGCCCTCAGGCCGCTCTTTTCCTAAGCGCTTTAGGAAAACGAAGCGCCAGCAGCACCAAAACGGCTGTCATATAGGCCAGAGGCTCGATCGCCCATGTCTTCGCCAACATGATAAAATGTGCGCCACCCAAGATTGCCGCCACATAAGTAAGTCGGTGCAGCTTGAACCAGTTCGGCCCCATAGCGCGCACAGAGGCATTATTAGATGTCAGCGCCAGCGGCAGCATCAGAACAAACGACACCATACCAATCGTGATATACGGACGCTTTAAGATGTCTGTCCAAATCTGACTGATGATCCCTACATCCAGCACAAGCCAGACCAGAAGATGCAGCGCTACATATATAAAGGAGAGAAGCCCCACCGCCCGCCGAAACTTGAGCAGGTTCAGCCCAACATATCGGCGCAGGGGGGAAATGCATAATACTGCGATCAGCAACTGTAACGCGATCTCACCCAGTTCATGTTCCAGCGCCCTGATAGGCTCGCGCCCAAGCCCGCCTGTTTGCGCAAGATACAAAAGAAACGGAACCGGAAGCAGCCCAAGTGTATACACCACCCATGTTGGCACACGGCGTGCTGCACTGTTGACACTATCTAACAAGGATCGTTTCATCACGCCGATCATTGTGCCACTTCCTGATCAGAACGAACCCAGAGCCTGCTCATGTCTTTTGTCCCTCTTTTCCAGTCAAGCTCTGTGATCGTTGTCCATGCACTAGCTGCGTTTGCAGCTTTGATGCTTGGTATCGCGCAACTGCTTTTGAAAAAGGGGCAAAGGCTGCACAGGATTACAGGCTACATATGGGTGAGCCTGATGGCGCTCATTGCGATGTCCAGTTTCTGGATACATGACCTGCGCCATTTTGGCCCCTTCAGCCTCATTCATTTACTGTCCCTCTACACGCTGGTCTCAATCACGACAGGTGTGCGCGCAGCACGTCGGGGGAATATAGCCCAACATCGGGCGACAATGCGTCAACTTTTCTTTCTGGCGCTCATCGGAGCAGGGGTTTTCACCCTGCTTCCCGGGCGCATCATGCATCAGGTGATCTTTGGTTAGAAATAGCGGGTGAGGTCCATCCCTTCGTACAGCGACGCCACCTCTTTTTCGTACCCGTTGAACATCAAGGTTGGGATGCGCGGAGAAAACAACCCGCCCCCGATGACCCGCTCTGTGGCTTGGGTCCAGCGCGGGTGATCCACATTCGGGTTCACATTTGCATAGAAGCCGTACTCGCTTGGTTGCAGGGCCTGCCAGGTGTTCACCGGTTCTTCGTCCTGAACGGTAATCTTTACAATCGACTTGATCGATTTGAAGCCATACTTCCACGGCACCACCAACCGGATCGGCGCGCCATTCTGGTTCGGGATGGTACGTCCGTATATGCCCGTCGCCATGATCGTCAGCGGATGCAACGCCTCGTCCATGCGCAAACCTTCCACATACGGCCAGTCAATAAACCGACTGGCCTGCCCGCGCATTTCATCCGGACGATACAGTGTCTCCATCCGGATATACTTCGCCGCCGGATCAGCGCCCGCGAGCATCAGCAGATCAGCCAACTCAAATCCGTTCCACGGAATGACCATTGACCACGCCTCAACACAGCGGAACCGGTAGATACGCTCCTCGACCGTCATCTCGGACATGATCTGTTTGAAGTCATACTCCCCCGGGCGCTCGACCATACCATCGATGGTAATGCTCCATGGATCTGTTGACAGTTCGTGCGCGTAAGCCACCGGGTCACTCTTGCCGGTGCCAAACTCGTAGAAGTTATTATACTGTGTGATGTCGTCCCATGAGTTTGGCTCCAGCGCTTCTTGTGCTGTCGCCGCGTGCCCTGTCATGGCCATACCAACACCTGCCGCCGCCGCCGCAATGATCTGCCGTCGGTTCAGAAAATGCGCTTCGGGGGTGATATCCGCTGCGCTCAGGTCGTTTTTCCATCTATAGGCCATTATTTGGTGTCTCCGTTACGTGTCACAGTCTTATCTATGCGCCCACGGCCAAAAGACCAAACTAATCCCACTCACAATCCAGACAGAGAGCTGTAACGGAACCGCCCAACAAAAAAGACAGTTTTGATAACATCTTTTTGAGTGGACAGGATTTGTGCCTGCGGCTTAACGCGCGCACAGGTCAAATCAAGCGCGCGTGTGCAAATTTCACACTTGAAGAAACGCCCCCTCGTTTCCATTTCCGCTGCAATGCCAACACCGGCATTTCTTGAAACCTGAAAAGGAACTCAACATGCTTCGTCGTAGCTTTATCGCACTGACTACAGCCGCAACTCTGGCCAGCACCTCCGCTTTTGCCGGAGGGCATTCCAAAAACATCGTCGACACAGCCGTCAACGCGGGCTCGTTTGAAACGCTGGTCGCTGCCGTGCAGGCCGCTGGTCTCGTCGAAACCCTGAAGGGTGATGGGCCGTTTACCGTTTTCGCCCCAACCGATGACGCTTTTGCAGCCCTGCCCGAAGGCACTGTTGCAAGCCTTTTGGAGCCAGAGAACAAAGACCAGCTGGTCGCCATTCTGACCTATCATGTGGTGCCAGGCAAAGTGATGTCCACAGACCTCAGCGACGGCATGACAGCGGCCACCGTTCAGGGTGGTGAGATCACCGTCGACCTGAGCGATGGCGTTAAAATCAATGGCGCAACCGTCGTCAGCGCAGACGTTGAGGCCAGCAATGGCGTGATCCACGTCATCGACGCTGTTATCCTGCCCGAATAATCCCCCATAACCGGCAGGATTTGTGGCCCGGCAGCATGTGTTGCCGGGCTATTTTTTTGGAAACAACAGCCGCGGCAGATCAGACATTGACGCAAACAAGACGTCGCAAATGGGTTCCAGTCTTTCCGGTTGCGTCTCAGCGGTGAACCCGAAGCAGTAAATGCCAGCCGCCTGTGCTGCCCGCGCGCCGCTCGGGCTGTCCTCAATCACAACAGCCCGCTGAGGGGCCACCCCCATTTCCGCTGCAACCTTCAGATAAAGATCAGGCGCTGGTTTAGGGTTTTGCACGTCTTCGCGCGAAAATATCCGGCCTTTCAAACGATCCCCGAGACCCGTACGCGCCAGCGTAATGTCCATCTTGCGATGCCGCCCATTGGACCCGACCGCATAGGGAATGCCTGCGGAATCCAGATGGTCCAACACTTCCAGCACGCCCGGCACAAGCTCCACGTGGCGCTCAAGCACAGCGTACATGTCGACGTAAATGTCTTCGACCCATGTGTCTGGAAGGTCTGCGCCCATGTCGCGCGCCTGATCCCGCACGGCCATCATCGTGCCGCCCACAAAAAGGGTGTTCACCTCCTCAACCGGCAAATCCAACCCGCGCGTCGCCAGATCGTCACGGATCACGCGGTTCGTCAGGGGCTCGCTGTCAACAAGCACACCATCACAATCGAAAATAACGAGGTCGGGGGGAAAGCGCATGATAAAGGCCGGGTTGTTACACCCGGCCTTCGTCGCCCATTATTACCGTAGGGTCAATGAAGGACAGCATCATCCGGTTTCGGCCGGTTGCTGGCCGCGATCCTGTCGCCGATGATCAACCCCTCACTGCCCACAGAGACCGAGACACCATCGCCATCCTTCACGTCACCGGCCAACAGCATTTCCGCCAACGGGTCCTGCAAGGCACGCTGGATCACACGCTTCAGCGGTCTGGCGCCAAACACAGGGTCGTAGCCTTCATCCGCCAGCCACTTTCGCGCACCCTCGTCCATATCCAGCGAGATTTTGCGCGCAGCAAGCCGCTTAAGCAGTCGCGCCATCTGGATATCAACGATGCCGTCCATGTCTTCGCGCGCCAGACGGTCAAAGATGATCGTCTCGTCCAAACGATTGAGGAACTCAGGCCGGAAATGCGCGCGCACAGCATCCATCACATCGCGCCGCGCCGACGACGGGTCAGCCCCATCCGGCAGTTGGCTCAGGCTTTGCGCCCCAAGGTTGGACGTCAGCACAATCAAGGTTTGCTTGAAATCAACCGTGCGGCCCTGCCCATCTGTCAGAACCCCATCGTCGAGCACTTGCAACAGCACATTAAAGACATCCGGGTGCGCCTTTTCGACCTCGTCAAAAAGCACCACCTGAAACGGCCTGCGCCGCACAGCCTCTGTCAGAACGCCGCCCTCATCATACCCCACATATCCCGGAGGGGCCCCGATCAAACGCGCAACCGCGTGTTTCTCCATGAACTCGGACATGTCGATGCGCACCATAGCGCTGTCGTCATCAAACAGAAACTCCGCCACGGCTTTGGTCAGTTCGGTTTTGCCGACACCTGTAGGCCCTAGAAAGAGGAATGACCCAAGCGGCCGGTTTTCATCGTTCAGACCGGCCCGCGCCCGGCGCACGGCATTGGCCACGGCGCGCACAGCAGTGTTCTGACCGATCACGCGGCCATGCAACTGTTCCTCCATCCGGAGCAGCTTTTCGCGCTCCCCTTCCAGCATTTTGCCTGCGGGAATACCCGTCCAACGCTCCACGACGCTTGCGATTTGCTCGGACCGGACGGCCTCTTCGACAAGGCGGCCGTCATCTTCGCGCCCCTCTGCCGTTTCAAGCTGCTTTTCAAGCTGCGGGATCACCCCGTAAGACAACTCTCCCGCCCGGGCGAGGTTGCCTTCACGCTTGGCGATCTCAAGATCTGCGCGCGCCTGATCAAGCTGCGCCTTGATATCCCGCGCCCCGGCCATCTTGTCCCGTTCTGCCTGCCACTGCGCAGTCAGCGTATCGCTCTTTTCCTGAAGCTCTGACAATTCCTTTTCCAGCGTTTGCAGCCGATCCTGACTGGCGTCATCATCCTCGAACCGCAAGGCTTCCGCCTCGATCTGCATTTGCAGGATTTGACGGTCAAGCGCATCCAACTCTTCTGGCTTGCTGTCGACTTCCATGCGCAAACGGCTCGCGGCCTCATCCACAAGGTCGATCGCCTTATCCGGCAAGAACCGGTCCGTGATGTAGCGATGAGACAGCGTTGCCGCCGCCACCAGCGCGTTATCAGAAATGCGCACCCCGTGGTGCAGTTCGTATTTCTCTTTGATGCCGCGCAGAATGGACACAGTGTCTTCCACCGTCGGTTCCAACACCATCACGGGCTGGAAACGGCGGGCAAGGGCTGCGTCCTTTTCAACATACTTGCGGTATTCATCAAGCGTCGTGGCACCGACACAGTGAAGCTCCCCGCGCGCCAAAGCAGGTTTGATCAGGTTCGCCGCATCCATCGCGCCATCCGCCTTGCCTGCACCCACCAGCGTGTGCATCTCATCAATGAACAGGATGATCTCGCCCGCAGCCTCAGTGACCTCAGTCAAAACAGCCTTCAGACGTTCCTCAAATTCCCCGCGGTATTTCGCGCCAGCAATCAGCGCGCCCATGTCAAGCGACAGCAATTTCTTGTTGCGCAAGGATTCAGGCACGTCCCCGTTGACAATCCGCAAGGCCAGACCTTCCGCAATCGCGGTTTTCCCGACCCCCGGCTCCCCGATCAGCACAGGGTTGTTTTTCGTCCGGCGGCTCAACACTTGCATCGCGCGGCGGATTTCTTCGTCCCGACCGATGATCGGGTCAATCTTTCCGGCCTCCGCCCGCTCGGTCAGGTCCGTGGCGTATTTCTTTAATGCGTCATAGCCGTCTTCGGCGGTGGCGCTGTCTGCCGTACGACCTTTGCGCACATCATTGATGGCCGCGTTCAAGGCTTGCGCCGTAACGGAGCCTGCTTCAAGTGCGGTTTTGGCTTCAGATTTCACCATCACCAGCGCCATTAAAAGCCGCTCTACAGGGACAAAACTGTCCGATGCTTTCTTGGCCAGCGTTTCGGCCTCGACCAGAACTTTCTGCAGGGATTGGTCGACATAAACCTGTGCGGCATCACCGCTGACCTGCGGCAGCTTGCCGACCGCCACATCTGTTGCTTGCAGGACGATATCGGTTTGCCCGCCCGCAGCGGATATCAGATTTGAGGCGAACCCCTGATCGTCGTCCAGCAGTGCTTTCAGCAGATGTTCCGGCGTTAGCCTTTGGTGCGACTCGCGGGTCGCAATGGTCTGTGCGGCTTGTACGAAACCGCGCGACCGCTCCGTGAACTTGCTCAAGTCCATGGTTTTCTCCTTCTTGTTAAGCGCCCTCTGGATGCTGCGCCCGACTTGGCGGCACGCGAGCTTTCTGGGCCTCGGTAGTGAGGTGGGGATGGCGCACACGCCCTTCAAGAGCGCGCCCCTCAAAAACAACGAACCATAAAGCGGTGAACAAGTCCCTGAGCCAGATCAAAATGCACCCGCCAATAGACAGGCGGCCCACACCGCCTTAAAGCGTAAGCGGTGAGCAAAAGGAGTTCCCGCATGGCTGATGACCGATTGATTGTGGCGCTTGACGTACCGAACGCCCTTGCAGGACAGCAACTGGCCACCAGTCTGGGCGATGCAGTCAGTTTCTACAAAATTGGCCTCGGCATGCTGACCGGCGGCGGTTTGGCGCTGGCAAATGAGCTGAAGCAAGAGCATGGCAAACGCATCTTTCTCGACATGAAGCTCTTTGACATCAGCGCCACCATTGAGGAGGCAGTACGTGGCCTTGCGCAGTTCGACCTCGATTTTCTGACAGTGCATGGCGACCCGCATGTGGTGCGCGCCGCCAAAGAAGGGGCCCGATCCTCTGACATGAAAATCCTCGCGGTCACATTGCTGACCTCTCTTGATCGCAAAGACTTGGATGATTGCCTGATCCAGCCGGGCGACATCAATGATCTGGTCACCGAAAGGGCGCAGCGCGCGCTGCTGGCTGGGGCCGACGGCGTTATTGCATCGCCGCATGAGGCCACCCAGATCAGGGCGCTGCCAGAGGCGCACGCCAAGTTGATCGTGACACCCGGTGTTAGGCCAACCGGCACCGCACTGGGCGATCAAAAGCGAGTCGCAACACCCGCAGAGGCGATTATGAATGGCGCAGATCACATCGTCGTTGGTCGTCCGGTCTGGGCTGCACAAAATCCACGCACCGCGGCGCGAGCCATTTCAGATGACCTCACGTCGCTGCCGGTGCACACATAAATATCTGAAAATCCGCCCGAATTCAAACTTATCCCCAGGTTGCATCACAGCCAAATAGGCGACTCTTTTTATCAAGAGACTGTGGCCATATCACCACAGGCAACGAGATGTAGCGTTTCCGACTTTTGGACAACTAGGTGCGTACCCGCATGGGTGGTACGGTGATCTCAGGTGATACTCCCTAACGAACCACGTCTTCCTGAGGTTCGTTACCTCCCCCCGCTTATGACAGCGGGGGGTTTTTCGTTTGGGCGATCTCTTTCAGGACCATCCTGAACCGATCCTGCAAATGCGGGATGGCGCGGGGGTGGTTCAGGAACCCGTCATACCGCATCAACCCCCAGCGTTGCCCTTCCTCGCCAAGGACCACATCACGCAGCGCCTCGATACGCGCATGCGCTGCAAAAAACCAACCGCGCGCCGGGGCCTCCCCAAACGCTCGTCCCCAGAAAATCTGGCCCGGGACAATTGCAAGATGCAGCTCTTCAAAGGTTTCCCGCAGCGCGCAGGTAACCGGGCTTTCGCCGTTTTCGCGCCCACCTACGGGCAAGTCCCAATACCCCGGCCACGGAATATCCGCCCGCGCATCGCGCAAAATCACAGGGATATAGCCCTCCGCCAAAATAGCCAGCTTTGCCCCGTGAAACGGCATGTTCATTTTATCGCGTTGGGCGTACAATCGTTCCACAGTTACATTCCAGATCGAACCCCGCGCACATGCCCGCTCTTTGCAGAGATTGTCTAGCCGATTTCGACCAAGGGGGGCGCTGCCCTGCCTGTGGTAGCCCCCGCGTGACCGCGCATCCGGAATTGTTTGACCTGAGCATCGCCCACATGGATTGCGATGCCTTCTATGCCTCCGTTGAAAAACGCGACGACCCAAGCCTTGCGGGAAAGCCCGTAATCATCGGCGGCGGGCGGCGCGGCGTTGTCTCAACCGCCTGCTACGTGGCGCGCATCCGCGGCGTGAAATCCGCAATGCCGATGTTTCAGGCGCTGAAACTCTGCCCCGAGGCGGTCATCATCCGCCCCCGCATGGAGGCCTATGTCGAAACCTCCCGCGCCATCCGCCGCATGATGGAGGACCTTACGCCAGATATCGAACCCTTGTCGCTGGATGAGGCCTTCATCGACCTGAGCGGCACAGCACGCGTGCATCGCGCTCCGCCCGCCCTGATGCTGGCGCGACTTGTCCGCCGCATGCGTGACGAGCTGGGCATCACCGGATCCATTGGCCTGAGCCACAACAAGTTTTTGGCGAAAGTCGCCTCTGATCTCGACAAACCGCATGGCTTTTCGGTGATTGGCAAAAGCGAGACAGACGCCTTTCTGAGCGACAAGCCTGTCCGGCTGATCTGGGGCGTCGGCGCGTCGGCACAGGGCGCTTTGGAGCGGGCAGGCATCCGGACGTTTGCAGACCTGTTGCGCTGGGACAAGGCCGATCTGGTCGCGCGTTTTGGCAGCATGGGGCAACGGCTCTGGCATCTGGCGCGCGGCGAAGACAGCCGCCGCGTCACCGCGCACGCGCCAATCAAATCCATCTCAAACGAGACCACCTTTCACGAAGACACCTCAGACCCGAACCTGCTGGACGGGCATCTTTGGCGCATGTCTGAAAAAGTGTCAGACCGCGCAAAGGCTAAAGCGATGGCAGGTCGCGTCGTCACTCTGAAACTCAAGAAAGCGGACTTCTCCCTTGTCACCCGCAGGCTCAGCCTGCGCGACCCCACACAGCTTGCGGATACCGTCTATCGCACCAGCCGGGACCTGTTTAACCAGCTTGGTGATCCCGGCCCGTTTCGCCTGCTGGGCACGGGATTGTCTGATCTGGTTGAAGAAGCCGCCGCCGACCGCGCGCCCGATCTGCTTGATCCCGGCGCGCAGCAAAGGCGCACCGCCGAAGAAGCAACAGACCGGATTCGCGCCCGTTTTGGACCAGACGCCATCATCAAGGGGCGCACGTGGCGGTAGCACGCAAGACGCAAACGACCCTTGTCAGCCAAATCAGCCAGACTGTTATTCAGCAGCCAGTGGCATACGCGGCTGACCAATCACAACCAACTGCGCAATGACCCGCTGCAACGCTGCGGCAACCTTGTCGAAATCGCGGTTTGGCCTGATGCGTTGTTCATCCATGTATAGGCCCCGGTCAATCTCGACCTGTACGGCATGCCTGCCTTGGGCAGGCCGCCCGTAGGCTTGCGTAATATAGGCACCGGCAAAGGGCGTGTTGCGCGCAACGTTGAACCCTTCGGACTTGAACGCCGCCTCCACCAGATCGACCACTTCGCCAGAGGCAGCCGCGCCGAAACGATCCCCCAAAACAACATCTGGCCGCCGCACGCCTGCGCGCACTACACTGTCAACGGCCTCACGCGGCATCGAATGGCAGTCAATCAACACAGACTGACCATGTTCGCGCATGGCGGTGTCGAGCAGACCGCGCAATTGGGTGTGATAGGGATGCCAGACCTGATCAAGGCGCGCCTGCGCCTCTTTCAGCGATAGTTTACCCCGGTAGATCGCCCGTCCATTCGCCACCACGCGCGGAATGACGCCAAGGCCTGAGGCGACCCGTGGGTTATGCCCTTGCCGCTTGGCCCCCTGGATCAACGCCGGGTCCAGTTCTTCGGGACTTCTGTTGAGATCCACAAAGGCGCGCGGCACCCCCGCCAACAACAGCGGCGCACCATGCTCAGGTGCCTTGGCAAACAGCGTATCCACAAAGGCATCTTCTGAAGACCGGATCGCCTGATCGCCCAGAACGCTTGAACGCATCATCGACGCGGGGTAATCACGCCCGCTGTGCGGAGACGCAAAAACGACACAAGAGTTCCAATGCGCCGGGTATTTCACTTCAAAGGCAGATATGTCCATCGTCACGTCCTCCACCTCAGACAGTAGCGCAAAATTATAGAAAGCCAAAAGCCCTTGATCTGCCCCGCGACTCCTTTTATAGACCCCGCTACACGGCGCGGTTTTCGCGCCCCATTTTTGTTTGGGGCACTGGAATTTGCGTTGTTTCATGGGTGATTAGCTCAGCGGTAGAGCACTTCGTTGACATCGAAGGGGTCACTGGTTCGATCCCAGTATCGCCCACCATGTTTCACTGGTCCGGACACGTCCGGGCTGCCCGCAACCCCGGCGCAGGCTCGCGCGCCGACGAAAACGAGGAAAGGAGACGGCCATGAAGGTTCGTAATTCGCTCCGCTCGCTCAAGTCACGGCACCGCGACTGCCGTGTTGTGCGCCGCAAGGGCCGCGTCTACGTGATCAACAAGACGCAGCGTCGGTTCAAAGCCCGCCAGGGCTGAACACCACTGCAAAAGAGATACGGAAACGCCGCCTTCTGGGCGGCGTTTTTCGTTTCAGCAAGGCCGCAGTTTGGTGCCGGTCTGCGCAGGCGACAGATACGGCGCAAAATCAGTCGGGCGCGCAGGATCCTCACGGCCCGTCAGCAACTCCGGATCAAAACGCGCATTGGGATGATGCACAACTTCGCCCGGTGGCAATAGCCGCGTGCCGTATCCATCCGTATCGTTGAAGGGCGGCTGAGGCTGCGGAAACTGCGCAGTGTAGGACCGGTTGCAACGGTAGCGCGCGGTAACGACAGCCATCACGTTCCCCGACGCGTCCCGTTCCGTCAAATCGACTGTGTGCCCGCCTTTTGTCCCCGCGTCCACGATCTTGAATTCCAACGGCTCCGGCAGATCAAACGCATGGGGGCTTGCCTCAGTGGGCGCACCGCCCCGGGTGTCAAAGCGCAGCCGGTACGTCCCCGGCGGCACCAGAACTTTGAAAAAGCGCCCCCCTTCGATATAGGCCCCCAACGCATCCTGACCTGATTGCGCCTCAATCAGCGTAAGAAAGTAGTCTTGTCCGGCAGTGGTTTTAACCTGCAACGGAAAAACCGCAGGCAGCCCGGTTTTATGCCACAAAAGCCCCGGCTTGGGCGCATCCGCCTGCGCCACTTGTACAAGAACCAACACGCACAAAGCCTGCAAAACTGTTTTCATCACATGCGTCATACGGCACCATCCGTTTTGATCAGCACAATTTCCCCACAGTGCTTGCAGTGAACGGCATCGGCATCATGCTTGGTCAACCCGCACGCGTCACAGGGGGCATGCACTTTGGACGGTTGAATTACAGCCCGCGCCAACTGAACAAAGAGCGCCACCCCCACAACCATAATAAACACCGAGAAAAGCTTGCCCTCAACAGTGACAGGCGTGATATCGCCATAGCCCGTTGTGGTCAGGGTCGTGACCGTAAAATAGAGCGCATCAACGTACCCGGCCATGCCTTGTGACTTGTCCACGAACAAAGCAAACACGACCGACGTCGTGAAAAACACAAAGACAAAGAGGTGCACAGCCGCCAAGACCGCATCTTCGTGGCGGGTGAAAAATGCACTGGTCTGACGCAGATCACGGATGAGGTGGTAGGAATGTATCAGCCTCAATCCGCGCAGAATTCGCAAAAACGCGATGTTGGCATGGATAAAGGGCGCGATCAGAAGCGACAGGATCACCACAATGTCCGCCAAGGTATATATCCGCGTCAGCATCCTGCGCCGGTCCTCGGCGATCCATAGGCGGGCCGCAAAATCTGCCAGAATGATCAGACCCAGCACAAACCCCATGGCTTCAAGCTCAAAGCTGGGTGGAAAGGGAGCAAGAGCAATAAACAGCAGGATCGTCACCGCATCGAACAGGATCAGGCCAAACCGAAACCGGCGGGCAGACGGTGCGGACCCGGTATAAAGCTCGGTCAGTGTTTCCTTCAGGTTGCGTTTCATCGTGCGGGATATCAACGCGCAATCGGAAACGAAAAACAAGCGGATTTCTGTCTTCTTTCCTTCAACCAAGCACAAAAGCGAGACTGGCGCTTGCGATCAAAGGCCGTTGCCATAGCTAACGGGCATAGAAATACACATGGAAAGGCGCCGCATGACCACTGACACGACCTATACCCCGCCAAAAGTCTGGACATGGGAAGCCGAAAGCGGCGGCAAATTTGCCAGTATCAACAGACCCATCGCGGGCGCCACACATGACAAGACACTCCCCATCGGGGATCATCCCCTGCAGCTTTACTCCCTCGGCACGCCCAACGGGGTGAAAGTCACGGTGATGCTCGAAGAACTGTTGGCGCTGGGCGAAACCGAAGCCGAATATGACGCGTGGCTGATCAAGATCGGCGACGGCGATCAGTTTGGATCTGGCTTTGTAGAGGCCAACCCAAACTCCAAAATTCCAGCGTTGATGGATCATTCCGGCGCTAGGCCGCAGCGCGTTTTTGAATCGGGCAGCATCCTGCTTTACCTTGCGGAGAAATTTGGTCGGTTCTTGCCTGCTGATCCAGCCGGGCGGGCCGAAACGCTCAACTGGCTGTTCTGGCAAATGGGATCAGCGCCCTACTTGGGTGGTGGGTTCGGCCATTTTTATGCCTACGCGCCGGAAAAGTTCGAATACCCCATCAATCGCTTTTCGATGGAAACCAAGCGGCAGCTGGACGTTCTGGAGCATGAGTTAGCGGAAAAGGTTTTCATCGCGGGGCCGGACTACACCATCGCGGATATCGCGATCTGGCCGTGGTACGGACAGTTGGTGCTGGGCCGTCTTTATGAGGCGGCAGAGTTTCTGGATGTGGAAAGCTACACAAACGTCATGCGCTGGGCCAAAATGATCGACGCACGCCCTGCCGTTCAACGGGGGCGCATGGTCAACCGCATGTCTGGCGCACCGGAAACGCAATTGCACGAACGCCATGATGCGTCGGATTTCGATACAAAAACGCAAGACAAGATCGGTGAGACCTCCTGATCAACGGCAACTTACGCAGCGCGCAGATCATCTACGTCGCGCGCTGTCGTCCTACTTGCCGGCAGATCAGAATGACCGGCAAAAGGCCAATGGCGACGATCACTAGGCTGGGCACCGCAGCTCCTTCGAGCCGCTCGTCACTGGCAAGGCGGTAAGCCTGCACCGCCAGAGTGTCGAAATTAAAGGGCCGCATAATCAGCGTCGCGGGCAGTTCTTTCATCACATCCACAAAGACGATCAACAGAGCGGTGAGCAGACTGGGGGCCATGATCGGCAGGTGGATGCGCCGTAAGGTCCCCCCCGGTGTCTGCCCCAGTGACCGTGCGGCCGAATCCATATTTGCGGGCACCAGCGCCTGCCCCCCCTCATATGCGCCCAAAGCGGCCGCCAGAAACCGCACCATGTAAGCCGCGATGAGCAGCCAGATCGAGCCTGTCAGCAAAAGCCCCGTTGAGATGTCGAACGTCGCCTCCATGAAGGCATCAACCGCATTGTCGAAAGCCGCAAAAGGCACCAGCAGCCCGACGGCGATCACACCACCCGGCACGGCATATCCCAACCGGGCGACATAGGCTGCACTGTTCGCCCCGCGCCCGGGCTGCAGCCGTTGGAAGTATCCAACGATAATCGCGGCAGCCACGGTCAAGACCGCGGCGACACTCGCCAGCGTCAGAGAGTTCGAGACAAAGCCCTGATACCTTGGACTAAAGAGATCCTGCCCCGACCCAATACCCATGTTGAACAGCACAGTTACAGGGATCACCGCCCCGGCCAGTACGGGCAGAGTGCATAGAATAACCGCAAAGATCGCGTATTTCCCCTGTAACTGCACAGGGTCCATTGGTTGCTGACGCCGCGAAGGGTCGTGATACTTTGCCCCGCCCCGCTGCGCCCGCTCCAGCATGGCCAGCAGCAGCGCAAACGACAAAAGGCACAGCGCCAGTTGTGCCGCAGCTGCCCGGTCTGCCATAGAAAACCAGCTTGTATATATGCCGGTTGCAAAGGTCTGCACACCAAAATAGGCGACTGTGCCAAAATCCGCGATGGTTTCCATGACCGCCAACAAGACACCGCCCGCAATGGCCGGACGCGCCATTGGCAGGCTGACTTTGATAAAGGCGGCCCAAGCGCTGGACCCTAACGCGCGCGCCGCAAGAAAGGTCGTCGCACTTTGTTGCAGGAAAGCAGCCCGCGCCAACAGGTAGACGTAAGGGTAAAGAACGAGGATCAGCATGATGGCCGCCCCCCCAACAGATCGGATCTCCGGAAACCAGTAGTCGCGCGGTCCCCACCCGGTCATGGCCCGCAGGCTTGTCTGCACGATGCCGGGATGATCCAGCACATGGGTGTAGGCATAGGCCAGCACATAGGCCGGAAAGGCGAGCGGAACCACAAGCGCCACCTCAAAAAAGCGCACGCCGGGAAACCGGGTCATCGTCACCAGCCAAGCCGCCCCAACACCCAGCGTGAACGTCCCCACACTGACCATCAGAACCAGAACAAGCGTCGTGCCCACATATTCCGGCAGCACTGTACGCAGCAGATGCATGACCGTATCCGTGCCACCGGTCAGGGCCGCCATGGCCACAGCCACCATGGGCAGCGCACAGATCAGCGCAATCAGAGAGGCCCCGATGGACAGCCCCCGCGCGCTGCGTTTCGCACGCGGCATCTTGAGCGCCATAGGAGCAGTATCAGGGGTCGTTTCCACCATAGTGCTTTTTTGACTGTTTTTGTCGGAAAGGCTAGCCCCAGAGGCATGCTTAAGGGCCTGCCGCCTCGAAAAAGGTGAGGATATCGTCAAAAACAGACGGATGGGTCATAAAAAGCAGATGCCCCTGTCCGGGATAAAACCTAACCTGAGGCTCCCCAAAAAGGCGCGCAAACCCTTCTGTTTTAGAGACACTGAACACCGGATCAGCAGCACCGGCGAAAAAGGCCAGATGCTTGGCGCTCAGTCGCGCGCCCTTGGGCAGTTTCCAACGGCGCAGATCGTCAGCATGGGCCGAGAGCAGCGGCGCGTCCGGATAGACCATTTGCGGCAGGTGCGCGTCGAGCAATAATTGCGCCTGCGCCATCAGCGCCTTGTCTCGCACCACGGCACGGCCCAGTAGCAAAACCTTAAAATACTCACGCCAAACCGTATTCCGACGCACCGAACGGGCGCGCGCGGCTGCGGCCAGAATATCCGCCGCGATTGCTTGCAGTGACGTCAACCCGCCCGCCATTGGCACAGCGCTCGACATGGCAGCCACCCGCACCGGCGTCGCCGTTTTCTCTGCAGCGCGGATCGCGATTGGCCCGCCCGTGGAATAGCCCAGCAAACAGATTTTTTTGGCCGGATAACCCGCCACAAAGTCAGCAACGGTTTGTGCAGCCTCCTCGATCCGCAGTTTCGGGGACAAAGGCCGCCCGTCGAGACCCGGAAAGCGGTAATGCGCTAATGCGTAGCCTGCGTCTGTCCAGGACTGCGCTGCCTCAAACATGTCCACCCGTGCCAGCGCGCCGGGGATCATGATGGCAAGTTTTTTCGCAGCCTCAACGGCCCTTGGGTCAAACAACAACGGAGAGGTCATGCCCGTGTCCTGCGCTGCGTCCATTCGGAATCTTTCTTTGGCCCACGCGGCGGGTGCTGGCCCGCGCGGAGCCAAGCCTTAGTCGTAACTACGCTTGTCCTCGATCACCAGCCCATCATTGGGCAGACTACCGGGCGCGCAAAGCTCCACAGCCCCCTTCAGCTTCAACACCTCCGCCACGCTTGCAGCGAATGTCTCGACCGCGCCGCCTGCCGCCTCGATCTGAACCGTCATGACATCGGCATCCCCTGCCCGCGTCACCACCACACGGGCGCGTGTGACCTCATCGTGGCGCGCAACAAGTGCCGCGACCTGTTCGGGTCGCACAAACATGCCTTTGATCTTGGTCGTCTGATCTGCGCGCCCCATCCAGCCTTTGATGCGCTTGTTGGTGCGCCCGCAAGGGCTTTGCCCAACCATCACCGCGGACAAATCGCCCGTGGCAAAGCGTACCAACGGATAGTCGGGGTTCAGTGAAGTGACGATCACCTCACCCACCTCCCCGTCCGGCACTGGCATTCCTGTTCCGGGGGTCACGATTTCCAGAATGACACCTTCATCGACGATCATGCCCTCCATTGCCGGGCTCTCATATGCGATGTTGCCAAGGTCCGCCGTGGCGTAGCATTGCAGACAAGTGATGCCGCGTTCCGCATAAGCCTCTCGTAAGGATGGGAACAACGCGCCGCCGCTCACCGCCGCCTTTGAGATGTTGAGCGTAACGCCAAGCGCGTCTGCCTTTTCCAGTACAACCTTCAGGTAATCCGGGGTCCCCGCATAAGCTGTCACGCCTGCATGGGCTGCCGCCTGAACCTGCAGCTCTGTCTGGCCGGTGCCAGCGGGCAGCACGCGCGCGCCCACCGCCCGCGCGCCGTTTTCAAAAATCATGCCCGCCGGGGTCAGGTGATAGCCAAAGCAGTTCTGCACGGTATCTTCCGAACCGATGCCTGCCGCATGCAAAAACCGCCCCAGACGCCACCAATCGTGCCCGACACCACCGGGTTCATAGATTGGCCCGGGGGATTGAAAGATGTGGGCCACGTTCGACACAGGGATGCCGCCAAAGGGCGGGTTGTCCTTTTGTCGCTGCGCCAAATCGGCCTTTCGCAACACGGGCAAGGCTGCCAGATCGCTCAGACTTTCAACCGCCGCCTCGGGTGACAAGACAGTGCCGCGCAACGCATCCACCTGCGCCTTGAGCGCTGCCAGTTGCGCCACGCCGCGCGCCTCTGCGCTGCGGGTCTCAAGATCATCGTAATTTTTCATTCCAACCTCCCCGGCTCAGACGCAGGTTGAGCCCTTGCTTTGCCTGCCACCAAAAGTCTTATCGGCGCGGCATCCCATCGTCGATAGCTTCAATTGCCTCATTCATCTCTTCTATGCGCAAGATCATCCCTTTTACGTCATCTGGCGCGCAGGTTTCACCGAACCCGGTTTGCTCTGCAAATAACCGGCCAACCTCAGCGCGAACCGACGACTTGACAGGAATGAGACCTCTCAGCGCTTTGCGCTGCTGGATCGTCAGACCGCTGGTATCAGCATAGCTATCGGCGAGGCTCTGAAGCGCCATGCCAACCTCAGGTCCAGCATAGTGGAAATCGAGCAGAGTCTTACGATGGCGCGGGCGCATTTCTTGTCCTGCTGCAAGCTCTCGCAGAACCCCAAGAATTCCATTTTCGTCGAAATGCATCGTGGACAATGCTTCGAGCAAAGTCCCATTTGAGCCATCAGCCCTGCCCGCTTGCCCGCGTTTAGTATCAAGCCATTCCACCAGATCTTTCAGAAGCTGCAGGCCAGAAATGATGTCAGCGACAGCCACTGTCGTGCTCAACTCAGCCAGCGTTTACGGCGGCGGTAGCTGCGCACGTCGCGGAAGGATTTGCGCCCTTCTTCGGACATGCCAAGGTAGAATTCTTTCACATCGGGGTTTTCGCGCAATTCCGCTGCGGGCCCGTCCATGACCACACGGCCAGACTCCAGAATGTAGCCATAATGCGCAAAGCGCAGCGCGACATTGGTGTTCTGTTCGGCCAGCAGAAAGGTCACCCCTTCGTTTTCGTTCACCGACTTTACGATCTCGAAAATCTGTTCGACCAGTTGCGGCGCCAAGCCCATCGAAGGCTCATCCAGCAAGATCGTCTCAGGCTTGGACATCAACGCGCGGCCAATCGCGGTCATCTGCTGCTCTCCGCCCGACGTATAGCCCGCCTGAGACTTCCGCCGCTCTTTCAGACGTGGAAAATACGCATAGACCATCTCCAGATCGGCCTGAATAGCGGCATTTCCGTCACGGCGCGTATAGGCACCGGTCAGCAGGTTTTCCTCGACCGTCAGATGTTCAAAACAGTGCCGCCCTTCCATCACCTGAACCACACCGTTTTTCACGGTTTCCGCCGGGTCCGCATGGTGAATGGGCTTGCCGTTGTATTTGACCGACCCCTTGGTCACCTCACCCCGCTCGGAAGCCAGCAGCCCCGAAATCGCCTTGAGCGTCGTCGTCTTACCCGCCCCATTGCCCCCCAGCAATGCTGTGATCCCGCCCTTGGGGACATTCAGGCTAACGCCTTTCAACACAAGGATCACATGGTTGTAGATGACCTCAATGTTGTTCACCTCAAGAACGGTTTCTGACTGTGTTTCCGTATCATCCAACATTACTGTCTCCTCAGGGCGCTGATCTGCGCCTCCCAATCGTCTGGCAGACCTTCACTGGCCCATGCCTTCAACAGGTCTGGCGCCAATTGCACCAGCACAATGGTTTCTTCGGGAAGGCGCTGCACATAGCGTTGCCAGCAGTCGACCGTCAGACCGCCAAAAACGCCATCATGCAATCTCGGATCGTCACTCGGGCAAATCCCGGACGCTCTGATAGCTGCCTGAATCATGCGCGGCGGTATCGAACCGAACTCCAATTCCTGCCGGGTAATGGTCCTTTGTGCCCCCGAAAACACTGACGAGAGTGCCGGACCCTCCCCCGGCGTGCGCTTTTCCAGAAAATTTGTCAGACGGTCGCGCATTGTTTCATCCGAGACCAACCCAACCTCAACCAGAAACCGCAGGTTCTCTGCGGCAGTGTCGGGATCGCCGGTCTCTAGCATTCCCTGTATCCTTGCAAACTCGGCGCGCGTTGTTTCAAGCGCGCGGCGCTGTTCGGCCAGTTGTGCCTCCAGTATCCGGCTTTGCTCACCCTCGATTTTGGTGACATATGCGTTTCCCCCAGCGGCAACCGCCGCTGCAAGCACCGCGACCACCAGAGGATTGAACCACCCTTCGCGTTTGTTGCCGGAGCGCATCTCATGTTCAAGCTTGCGTTCCTGCAGGGCCATCTCGCGTTCGCGCATGCGGCATTCAAAGGCCCACTGTTCCTCTGAAAGACCTTCTTGCGACACGCGACCTCACCTGTTCCGAACAATACAAAAAACGCCCGGCAGCCCAAAGGCCGCCGGAGACGCATTGTCTTAGTTACAGTTGCTTTCGATGTTGTTTTCCGCGGCAAAGGCTGCGGAATCTTCATCGATGAGCGGCTGGATCACATCCATATCCGTTCTCGCATAGTCAGAGATCTGCACGAACTCACCTGCTGACGAATCCCACTGAGTGACCGCCACGAGGCCCTCACCGCCGTGGTTTTCGCACGACACCGTAAAACTGGGCCCGAAGTTTGGCAAACCGTTGGCCGCCATCAGTTCTTCGGTGATCACAAGGTTTTCCATGCCATCACGCATCTGGCCTGAGGTGATATCACCCACCCCGTGCATCTCTTGCGCCACTTTCACCGCTTCTGCGGCCAGCATCGCGGCATAGATGCCCCGGTTGTACGGCACTGTGCCAAGCTGATCGCCCGCGCCTGCCGCCTTGCCTGCATCAACAACGTATTGGCGCAGATCATCATAAAGCGGATAGTCATCGCCCACACCGGTGATCGACAGCGCCTTGTAGCCATTGGCCTTGTCACCGGCAGGTTCCACGTCGATCTCAGCACCGGACCACCAGATACCGATGAAATTCTCCATCGGGAAACGGATGTTGGCGGCTTCCTGAATGGCAACCTGGTTCATCACACCCCAGCCATACATGATCACATTGTCCGGACGTTCACGGCGGATTTGCAGCCATTGCGACTTCTGTTCCTGCCCGGGGTGGTCAACCGCCAGAAGCAGCAATTCAAACCCATGCTTCTCGGACAGCTTTTCCAACGTGCGGATCGGCTCCTTGCCATACGCAGAGTTATGATAGACCAGCGCGATCTTCTTGCCTTCGATGCTGCCATCGTTGGTGTCCAGAATATGATTGACCGCCGCAGACGCGCCGTTCCAGTAGTTGGCGGGATAGTTGAAGACATGGCTGAACACATCGCCATTGGCAGCAGACGTCCGCCCATACCCCATGGAGTGGATCGGGATGTCATCCGCCGTGGCTTTGGGAATCAGCTGGTAGGTGATGCCTGTGGACAGCGGCTGATACACCAGCGCGCCTTCGCCCTTGGTGCTCTCGTAGCACTCAACGCCCTTTTCAGTGTTGTAACCCGTTTCGCATTCGAGAACACGCACAGCCACACCACCGATACCGCCATCGCGCTCATTGAGCATTGTGAAGTAATCCGCATAGCCATCTGCAAACGGAATCCCCCCCGCCGCATAGGGGCCTGTCCGGTAGCTCAGACTTGGGAATACCAGGTCCGCAGCCACGGGGCTCGCCATCATCAGGCCTGCAACGGCCCATGTACCTATTTTATATTTCATCGGGTTTTCCTCCCTTGGTTTTATCCGATGTGCCGGTTGCCCGGCAGACTTCTGGTGACTTCACGCCACCGCTGTTCAGCAGCCTCACCCTAGTGCGGGAAAGGCCACAATCGTAATTTCTCCTTGGCGACGCGCCAAAGCTGCGCAAGCCCATGCGGCTCCGCGATCAAAAAGATCACGATCAGCGCACCGACAATCACCAGATTCAAATGCGCAACGATGTCCGTGGGCCAGCCCAGCCAGTCCACACCGATCACCTTCAGCAGAACCGGCAACAACACAAGGAAAGCAGCCCCTGCAAAGCTGCCAAAGATCGACCCCAGCCCCCCGATGATGATCATGAACAAAACGAGGAAAGACTTGGTGATCCCGAAGGCTTCACCGACTTCCACAGCACCCAGATACACAGCAAAGAACAACGCGCCGGAAATGCCCACAAAGAACGAACTGACCGCGAAAGCAGTGAGTTTGGCGCGCAGCGGGTTCACCCCGATAATCTCTGCAGCGATGTCCATATCCCGGATGGCCATCCACTCGCGCCCGATCGACCCCCGCGTCAGGTTGCGCGCGATCACAGCGCACAGGATCGTGAAGATCAGGCAGAACATATAGGTGGCCCAGGCGTCTGTATTTGGCCCCGTGATCAGGATGCCAAAAACCTCACGTTCCGGCGCATTGATCTGCCCCGATGCGGAATAGTTGTAAAACCACGACACGCGGTTGAACATCCACACCAGAAAGAACTGCGCAGCCAGCGTGGCCACCGCGAGATAGAATCCCTTGATCCGCAAACTGGGAAGCCCAAACAAAACCCCCACCATCGCGGTGATCCCGCCCGCCAGAAGCACATGCACAAACATGCTCACATCCGGAAAAGCGGTCATCAGCTTGTAGCAGGCATAGGCCCCAACGGCCATAAACCCGCCCGTGCCAAGCGACACTTGCCCGCAATAGCCAACCAGAATGTTCAACCCAATCGCCGCAATCGCGTAGATCAGAAATGGCATGAAGATCGAATTGACCCAATAGTCGTTGATCATGAACGGGATCACAAAGATGGCTACAAACAAAACCAGATAATAGCGCCAGCGATCAAATTTGATCGGAAAGGTCTGACTGTCCTGCGGGTAGGTGGTGCTGAAATCGCCTGCTTCGCGGTAAAACATCTATCCCCACTCCCTTGTCTCTGTTTCGCCCGGTTGGAAATTCACACCATCAAGCCATGGTACCGGGTCTGTTTCTGCTGGGTTCTCGCCGACCAACCCACCAACATTCACGCCAAAAAGGCTTGGACCATCGGCGCGTCTGTGATGCGTGTAGCCTCCGCATGTGCCGCTAAAGAAATGCGCCACAATGCCTGCGTCGCACTGCACCAGACGCAAGGCATCACTGTTGACGATAGGCAATTCCGCCGCCGCCACAGCAACGGTCATTGCCCCGCGCCGCCTGCAAGCAGAGCACTCACACCTCCGCACCTCACCACGCATCACAGTCTCTTTTCTTTTGGCTGGAAACACTCCAGGTTCTGGGACAGCGTCCCAGCACGTTAACCATGCCTTCAGCTTCCACAGAATTTCCCAATTTTGCCCCATTTCGTCCGGCACCTTCGCCCCACGATGATGGATGGGGTGCGATGACTGCGATCTTACGAAAAATGCGAACGCTGGACGCGCGGTTCAAACGGGGCGACATTGATGCAGCGGAATACGCGCGGCTCAAGTCACTGGTCCGCAAAAGCGTTGAAGACGCGGAACCTGTGATTATCGATGCGACGGCAACCCCTGTGTCTGACATCAACCGGCCCGCGCCACAGCCCACCGGCGGCATGACATGGGGGCTGGGTCTCGTGATCTGCCTTGGCGTCGTAGGCCTTTGCATGGGGCTTGCGCTGATGCTGTTTGTCGACATCAGCTTCGGTCTCACCCTTGGCGTTACGCTCTTGGCCGCACTCACCGTCGCACTCTTTCGCAACCTTGATGAGGAAGAAAAATAACCAACCCGTAAGGTTTCAGCCCCGAACGGGTACGTTTCAGACCCGTTCAATGATCTTCTCCCCAAACAGGCCCTGCGGACGGAACACCAGAAACAGCAGTGCCAGCATGTAGGCAAACCAGTTCTCAGTGGCGCCCCCAAGATACGGCTGCCCAATCAGGAACTCAAAAAGCTTCTCCCCCACACCAATGATCAACCCGCCAATGATTGCACCCGGGATCGACGTGAACCCTCCCAGCATCAGGACCGGCAGCGCCTTCAGCGCGATCAGAGACAGCGAAAACTGCACCCCCGATTTCGCCCCCCACATGATCCCTGCAACCAGTGCCACAAACCCGGCCAGCGACCAGACCAAAATCCAGATAAAGTTCAGCGAAACGCCCACACTAAGCGCTGCCTGATGGTCATCTGCCACCGCCCGCATCGCCCGTCCTTGCTTAGTGTATTGCGCGAAAGCCACCAGTGCGGCCACCAGCACAATCGCCACAAGGCTCGCGACGATATCCAGGTTGTCGATAAAGAAGCCATAGCCGAACCAGCCGAAAGTCACCTCGTCGATGGTCTCGTTAATCCCTTGCGGCAGGCCCACATCCAACGTCTTGATGTCAGACCCCCACATCAGATCGCCTACCCCTTCAAGGAAATAGGCCAGCCCGATGGTCGCCATGAACAGGATGATCGGCTCCTGCCCCACAAGGTAGCGAAAGATATACCGCTGCACGAGATATGCCAGCAAGACCATCACCACGACCGTCAGCAAAATGGCCGCAAGCGCCGGCACCTCCCAGCCGAAGTAATGGATTTCTGTCCCGAAGATTGCGTTGATCAGATGCGCAAAGGGCACCTGACCGTTCATAATCCCATAAAGCGTCATCGCCGCAAAAAGCGCCATGACCCCTTGGGCGAAGTTGAATATCCCCGACGCCTTGTAGATCAGCACAAACCCCAGAGCCACCAACGCATACAGCACACCGGCCATCAACCCGTTCAGAAAGACTTCAATGGTAAAAGCGAGTTGTTCAGGCATCATGCTCTCCAACACTGAGGGGGGTCATCAGGCGCGCGCCACTGATGGCGTTCAGGAGCCTGACAAAGCCTCCAAAAAGAGGTTCCACCGCATGGGTGCCGCCGGTCAAAACGGGCGCAGAGAGGTCTGCCGTCGCAAAACACCCGACGACACCCCCAGGACCCAGAGAACGGGTTGAGACCCTCTGCCCGAAATCAATCATGACTGACCCCAA
>JBGCEG010000096.1:0-2507 GCA_045106135.1 Roseobacter sp.
TGAAGCGACGAGCGTTCAGCATCAAATCGACCATCTGCAGGGCAAAATGTATTTTGACCGGCTGAGCAAAATGAAGCGGGACATGCTTTTACGCAAAGCGCGCAAGGCACGTGCGTAAGGTGGCCTGAAGCCCACCCTACGGTTAATCGCATCAGGCGCCGGTAGTGCGCCGTAAGGTGGGCTTCAGGCCACCGTTTGTTGGAGGCTTCACAATGCGTGTGACTTTTATGGGCACCCCGGTTTTTTCGGTCCCCGTGCTCGATGCTCTGGTCAAAGCGGGGCACGAGATTGTCTGCGTCTATTGCCAGCCGCCGCGTCCTTCCGGTCGTGGAAAAAAGGAAAGATCCGGTCCCGTTCAAGCCCGCGCGGAAGAACTCGGCCTGATGGTGCGCGCACCCATCTCGCTCAAAGACAAGAAAGAGCAGGCTGATTTTGCAGCATTGGAGGCGGAAATTGCAGTGGTGGTTGCCTATGGATTGATCCTTCCGCAATCGGTTCTGGATGCACCCGCGCGTGGGTGCATCAACATTCATGCAAGCCTTTTGCCGCGCTGGCGGGGGGCGGCTCCCATTCATCGCGCTATCATGGCGGGCGATACAGAAACAGGTGTGTGCATCATGCAGATGGAAGCAGGCTTGGATACGGGGCCCGTGTTGTCGCGACAACAGACAGACATTGAAGCTGGCGATACAACTGCCTCATTACACGACCGTCTCAGCAACATGGGGGCTTCCTTGATCGTGCAGACCCTTGAAGCATTAGATACCAAGTCAGCCATACCTCAGGCCACTGCCGGGGTAACATATGCGCAGAAAATCGAAAAATCGGAGGCGCGCGTGGACTGGCGTAAACCGGCCGTGGAGATTGATCGTCTGATCCGCGGGCTATCCCCCTTTCCGGGGGCATGGACGTTGCACGGAGACACGCGTGTAAAACTGCTGGCGTCGAAACCCGCGCAAGGCAGCGGCGCGCCGGGCACCGTGTTGCTTGATCCTCTGCGCGTGGTGTGTGGTGAAGGTGCCGTGGAACTCACACGCTTGCAGCGCGCAGGGAAGGGACCACAGGATGCGGAGGAGTTTCTACGCGGTTGGCCGCTGGAACCTGGCACTCAGCTTGACTAGGAAAACCAAATGTTTCTGACACTTTTTGGCACCGTGGTGATCGCGGGTATTGTGGGCTACGGCGTTGAACGGACAGGCTTTACTCACAATGGATATATGCAAAGCATCATCATCTGCATTGGCGGTGCGTTCCTGTTTTTCTTCATCCGTCTGATGTTCGGGATTGGGTTTTCAAGCCCGGGATTGAACGCGATCGCGGCCTCTGTCGGGGCCTTGATCATCGTACCGTTTCACTGGCGCAAATAGCACTATTGCGCAGGGGTGCTCGCCAATACCGCGTCTTCATCCGGTTTTGGAGCGCGTACGCAAAGCCGCAATAGGGGGGGCACCGTCAAAAGTGTCAGGAAGGCGGACATCGACAAACCGCCGACAACCACAGCGCCCAAGCCACGATAAAGTTCGGAGCCCTCGCCTGGGAAAACCACCAGCGGCAACATGCCAAAAACACTGGTCAACGTGGACATAAAGATCGGCCGAATACGGTTTCGCGTGGCCTCTTCGATGGCATCAATTGGCGCCATGCCTTCATCGCGTAGATGATAGAGCGTCTGGTGCACGATTAGGATCGCATTGTTCACAACGATGCCGACAAGGATGATGAAGCCAAGCAGGGTCAACATGTCCAACGGTTGGGCTTGAAACGTGTTCAACAACGCCAGCCCACCCACACCTCCAGCAGCTGCAACCGGCACCGAGATCAGGATAACCAGCGGCAGAACGAAACTTTCAAACAAGATCGCCATGACCAGAAACACGATAACCAGGGCCACGGCGAGGTTGATCTGAATGGCGTCCCATGTCTGGACCAGTTGATCTGCGGTGCCGGACACAGTGACGCGAACGCTATTGGGCAGGCCGCGTGCTTCCAGTACATCGACGACTTCGGCCTCCAGCAACTCAACGGCCGTTTCCAAAGGCAGCGTATCGGCGGGTCGCACCTCCAGCGTCACGGTGCGCAAACGGGCGCGGTGGCGGGGTTCTGTAGGTCCGGCGGTGACGATTACGTCTGACAGAGCCGAGACGGGTACGATCTGCCCGCCCGGGGTCACAACTGGATAGTTCCCGATGTCTTGTGTGCGCTGCGCTTCTTGCAGGCCGGGATCGCCCTTGAGCATCAGGTTCAGGCGATCGGCTCCGACTGTTATTTCTGCTACCCGCAGACCGTCATTGAATGCATCCACCGTCACCGCAAGATCAGAAGCAGTCAGACCCGCATCCGCCAATCGCACACGGTCCGGCACCAGTCGAACTTCTGGCGCGCCCAGTTCGAGACCGGGAATGGGACGAAACTGATGGCCCTGCGAGCGCGGCAGCAGGCCCGCAATCGTGCCAGCGGCCTGGCCGGCGACGGACAGGATTTCATCAAGGTTTTGCCCGGAGATGTTC
>JBGCEG010000097.1:0-34496 GCA_045106135.1 Roseobacter sp.
CGGCATCAGACAGGATCAGCTTGTCCAACGTCAGGTCTGACACGGCGCGACGCAACCGGTCGGGCTCTTTCTGAAATCGCTGTAGCGCCTGCAGTTGGGCGGTTCCCAAACCGCCAAACCGCCATATTGCTTGACCCGGCAACAAAACACCTGCTCCGCAATCTGCACCTGACGGCTTGCATCTACGCGCGGCCTTCCCTGGCCGCACAGCACCTCAACCTGCCGCAACTTCGTGACAATCGCGTCCGGCTTATGTCGCTTCATGCCAATATCTGACCCTCCGTTTCCCAACTATTGGGGCGGACCACTTCAGAGGGGAATCAGGGATCTCAGCTACCTGAAATTGCGACGCTGGTTCCAAAGACCATGCCAGTGAGGAGCGCAAAGATCAGTTTCATGTTTTAGCCTCCAAATGCATGGCGGATAAGGCGCGCTGTGATGACACCCGTCATCATAAACGTTGGAACCACCACCAAGAACCCGCCCCAAAGACGTGATAGCCTAAAACCCCTTGTTCGGATGTGCAGCCTGACCCAAAGCTTGCGCCGAGGCCGCCGATCACGCCGCCGATGACAAACAATGCGAGGTTGACCGGGATAGACAGTGCAGGCATCGAATCTGAGAAAGCAAAAAGCATGCCGGGCGCCATCACTATCCCGACAACCAGTGCCACGCGCCAAGACAGCTCACACGGTTCTCGAAGAACATGAGCCCTGACAAAACTCCCGTAGCCCCCAAGATGCGGCCTAGCCCAACATCATAGTTTGGAGGTCCGACTGCTGAATATGCCGTAAAGGGGGCAGAACTTGACCGCTGAAGCGCTTAGCAACACAAAGGCCACCACGACCGAGATCACAATGGCAATTGTTCCAGTAAACACCTCCAACCCACTGACGACGAGCGCGGCGAGAAGAACGATGCCAGAAAGGGCGCGGAATATGTGGTCGGCATTGCCAGTATTTACCCTCATTTTGCAGTCCCCGATAAAAGCAGCATTCATTGTGTCGTCTTATCAAGCCGTGGGGTTTCTAGCGGAGCGATGCGATCCATCAACTGTCCGCGATTGGAAGCGATATCCGCAATGGTCAGGTCATCGAGTACGGCCATAAAGGCGGCTGTCGCTTCCTGCATCTTCTTTGACAAAATGCAGATGCCTATCAAAGGGCAGGTGTTTTTCGCGGGGTTAAAGCACTCGACGACATCCAGAGGGCCTTCGGTAATCCGAACGACGTCGCCAACGATAATCTCTTCGGGGGGGCGGGCGAGACGGAAGCCGCCACTGCGACCCCGGACCGTTTCGAGGTATCCCGCTTTGCCCAACTCATGAACGATCTTCATGATGTGGGGCCGGGACAGGCTGTGGATCTTTGCTACGTCATCAATCCGCACAAGGTTCGGTGCCTTCAAAGCCGCAAGCTGCAAGGAGCGCATCGCGTAGTTCGTGTAACTTGTCAGTTTCATGCCTGCATCCTGTTGTCGCACCAAAAAGGTATATTCAAACTATTTCTTTTGTAAAGAGGTCACGCTAGATCGCATAAAAGAACTATTTTAAATATAGGAAATGTGACATGACCCTGAGAATTGGTGATACCGCCCCCGACTTTAAGGCTGACACGACAACTGGTCCGATCAGCTTTCATGACTGGATTGGCGATGGTTGGGCGTTCTTTTTCAGCCATCCGGCTGACTTTACACCCGTTTGCACCACAGAAATGGGCCGGACATCACAATTGTCCGATCGGTTCAGCAAGCGCGGCGTAAAGCCTATCGGCCTGTCCACGGACACCGTTGAAGAGCACGTCAAATGGATCGACGACGTCAACGATACGCTGAACACTGACCTGCAATTTCCAATCATTGCTGATGCCGATCTGACCATTGCCAAGCAATACGACATGATCCATCCAAGCGAGAGTGAGACCGCTGCCGTGCGCTCGGTCTTTATCATTGATCCTGACAAAAAAATCCGCCTGACGATGACCTATCCAATGAACGTCGGGCGCAACTTTGACGAGATTTTGCGGGTTATCGACGCTCTGCAAACCGGCGATAAATACAAGATCGCGACACCTGCTGATTGGGTGCCGGGGCAAGAGGTCATCATCCCACCTTCAGTTTCAGATGCGGATGCAAAGGCTGCGTTCCCGCAGGGGTTTGAGACGCTTCGCCCCTACCTGCGCAAAGTCAAAATCTAATTCACGCCAATCTGATGGAGGTCGCTCATGTTTGATGGTTTCACAGCAGAGACACTGGCCAGGATACAATTCGCGTTCACGGTGTCGTTCCATATTATCTTTCCTGCGTTCTCGATTGGGCTGGCAAGTTACCTCGCCGTGCTCAACGGGCTATGGTTGCGGACGCGCGATGAGACATATCTGACGCTCTTCACGTATTGGAAAAAGATCTTTGCAGTGGCCTTCGGCATGGGCGTCGTTTCGGGCATCGTCATGTCCTACCAGTTCGGGACAAACTGGTCGGTGTTTTCGGACAAAACCGGACCGATCCTTGGGCCACTCATGGCCTATGAGGTGTTGTCGGCCTTCTTCCTTGAAGCAGGGTTCCTTGGCATCATGCTGTTCGGGCGCGAACGTGTGGGCGACAGGCTTCATATGTTTGCAACGGCCATGGTTGCTTTCGGCACGCTGATGTCAGCCACATGGATTTTGTCAGTGAACTCATGGATGCAGACACCTGCGGGCTACGGCATGAATGATTTGGGACAATTCGTGCCCGAAGACTGGTGGCAGATCGTTTTCAATCCGTCATTTCCGTATCGTCTGACCCATATGGTACTGGCCGCCTATCTGACAACGGCTTTGGTTGTCGGCGGGGTAGGGGGCTTGCACCTACTGCGCAACCGCGCGGATGCTGCGGCCCGCCGCATGTTCTCCATGGCGATGTGGATGTTGATCGTCGTGGCACCGCTGCAGATCGCAGCAGGTGATTTTCACGGCATCAACACGCTGGAACATCAACCGGCGAAGGTCATGGCAATGGAAGGCCACTACGACAGCCACCCCGATGGCGCACCGTTGATCCTGTTCGGCATTCCAAACGCCGAAGAAAAGCGGATCGATTACGCGATTGAAATCCCAAACCTGTCCAGCCTGATCCTCAAGCACCACTGGGATGCGCCACTGGACGGATTGGACACCATCCCCGATGACGAAGAACCCCCCGTGGCCATTGTATTCTGGAGCTTCCGCGTCATGGTTGGTCTTGGCTTTGCAATGCTGGGTCTTGGTGCGTGGGCGGCATGGCGGCGGTATCGCGGGCGGCTTTACGACACGCCTCTGCTGCACCGTGCTGCAATCGCAATGGGGCCAATGGGGTTTGTCGCGGTCCTCGCCGGTTGGATCACCACTGAGGTCGGTCGCCAACCCTTCACCGTTTACGGCTTGCTGCGAACCTCCGACAGCCTGGCCCCGGTTGCCGCGCCCGCTGTAGCCGCATCGCTGGTCGCCTTCATCGTCGTCTATTTCTTCGTCTTCGGAGCGGGTACTTTTTACTTGCTGCGGATGATGAACAAGCCCGCTGCAACCCCGCATCTGGGCTTGAAAGACGGCCCGATCCGCACCGCCGGGATCACTCCAATCGCGCAAACCAACCCAGACGCCATCCCCGGCGAATAGGAGCAAAACCATGTTTGAACTTTCCTTTATCTGGGCCGGGATCATCGCCTTTGCGGTTCTCACCTATGTGATCCTCGACGGGTTCGATCTGGGCGTGGGCATCCTGTTTCCGTTTGCCGACGGCGAGCGGGAAAAGGCCACGATGATGAACTCCATCGCGCCCATCTGGGACGGCAACGAGACATGGCTCGTGCTGGGTGGGGGCGGCCTCTTTGCTGTCTTCCCGCTGGCCTATGCGGTCGTCATGCCTGCGCTTTATATGCCGATCATCCTGATGTTGTTGGCGCTTATCTTTCGTGGCGTGGCTTTTGAATACCGCTGGCGCACTGAGCGTTGGAAACCGGTCTGGGATGTCGCGTTCTTCGGTGGTTCCCTTGTTGCGGCCTTCATGCAGGGCATCGCCTTGGGGGCTCTGGTTCAGGGCATCGAGGTCGCTGACCGCGCCTATGCAGGCGGCTGGTGGGATTGGTTAAGTGTTTTTTCGATCCTGACAGGATTTGCGGTTGTGATCGGGTATGCATTGCTGGGGTCAACATGGTTGATCCTGAAAACCGAAGGCAGCCTGCAACGCCAGATGCAAGGCTATGCCTGGTGGCTCGCCGCCGGAACCCTTGGCTTTATCGGCATCGTCAGCGTCCTGTCGCCGTTTCAGGATCCGGTGTACTTTGAGCGTTGGTTCAGTCTGCCCGGCTCTGTGTTGAGTGTATTGATGCCGGGCGCTGTTTTAGCTGCATCCTGGGCGCTGTTCACTGGGTTGAACGCGGGCAAGGACGGGCAGCCCTTTTTTGCGGCGCTTTGCCTGTTCGTTCTGTGCTTTGTTGGTATCGGGATCAGTTTCTACCCCAACATTGTGCCGCCAAGCCTGACAATTGCCGAGGCTGCGGCCCCGGATGAAAGCCTGCGGTTTGCACTGGTGGGAACGGTCGTGCTGGTGCCGATGATCCTGGGATACACCGCCTACGCCTACTGGGTGTTCCGGGGCAAGATTGATCCGGCCGAGGGGTACCATTGATGCACTCCGCAACCCTGCGCAAAATCGGTTGGTTTATCGCCATCTGGATTGCAAGCGTCGCCTCGCTTGGGATCGTCGCATATGCGATCCGGCTGGCCATTCACACCTGAAAATTCACCACGCATAAAAGGAGTACCAACATGCGTTTCTCAAAAGTCCTGCCATCTCTTGCTGTTGCCTTGGGTCTTGCGACCGCCGCACAGGCGGACGATCCCAACAAGCTGATCACTATTCTGACCAGCGCAGAGCCACAGACACAGTTGATGGCGATGGTGCTGACCATGAATGCCATGAATGCGGGTGCAACGGCCGAAGTGTTGCTGTGCGGACCAGCAGGCGACATCGCACTGAAAGACGCGCCTGCGTCAGCAACCGCAGGCCAGCCCCCCAAAGGCGCAAGCCCGCAAGGCCTCATGACAATGATGATGGCGCAGAAGGGCCTTAAGGTTCAGGTCTGTGCCATTTATCTGCCCGGCAAAGGCGCGGATGCATCGGTCTTGTTGGACGGAGTCACCGCCGCTGCACCCGATGCGATGGGAGCCGCGATCATCGGGGATGATACGACCTTGATGAGCTTCTGATACAGAAGCTGCAAACACTTACCTCGACGCAAGGCGCGTATATCCCATGGTTTCGCCGACGATCTCTTTTACAATTGACGTTGGCGTGGGCCAGTATGGATGCAGGACAGCTTCGACAGCGTCCTGATCAAACATCAGCGAAGCACTGTGCTTTGCGGCGAGGTGTCGCATCTGACTGTTTTCCCTCAGGCATGTCATTTGAATTGTCCGCACGCCCCTGTTCTGGGCCATTGCAAACATCCGTTCAAACAATGCGTCCGCAATCCCAATACTCTGCCAGTCCGTCTCGACCGAAAAAGCGGCCTCACCACATGAAGGCCAAGACCTAAAGAGGCCCCGGAGCTCTACGAGACCACGCAATTGTTCACCGACAAATGCGCCACAAACAACGTTATCGTAGCGAAAGATGCCTTGTGCGTATTGCAGGACACTCGCATCACTGACGGCCCCACAAAACCGTGCTCGACGTGACTGGACATCGAGACGCAGAAAATGGTCGCAAACGTTGGACTGATTACTTGCGTGAAGGCGATGGATTATCAAATCTCTCGGAGATTTTTGGTGGTGCATCATAGGGGACTCCCGCTCGACAGGATGGTTTGGGCCAGCCCCCTCGGGAGGAGGTGAAGAGGCTGGCCCAGTGCATCGGCGCTCCCTGTTGGATTTTTCGCCGCTGCGGGCGCCGGTCACCTCTGGGAGGAGTGAGAACCGGCGCATTTCGTGTATGCTTCAGACCTGTCGGTCCGCTTCGTAGTCCTTTGCCATCAGTGTTTCAGCGTATTTGGGGATATCGGATCGCGAGATACCGATCTGCGCGAATTGATGGTCACTCATGCTGGAAAGCGTGGATTGCATCCGGGCTATTTGAAAGGTTTTTGAAGCGGCACATACTTTGGCTCTGAATTTTGCCAATGATGCGATGGATGCGCCGATGACGTGAATGCCACCTGACTTCGCCGTTTGTGTATCGACAGCCATACAACGCCTCCAAAGCCAATTTCCTGATGTTACTGCGGCGCAGTATTCATGCCGCAGTGCAGAAATAGAAAGTCATGGTGGCGCTCACAATTGTGCAATTTGGCATAGGACCCGTTCCGGTTTGGAACAGGCAGGTACAGTGACATGGATATTTCCGCGCAGATGTTGATCTTCGCGAAGGTGGTCGAGCAGGGAAGCATGTCTCTCAGTGCAAGATCAATGGGGAGACGCCCGCGACTGTCAGCAAGCAGATCGGTCTGCGTGAGGATAATGGCATTTCCGCCTGCTCAATCGAACGAGACCGGGCGTATCACCAACGCAAGAAGGTCAGGGCCTTTACGAAAAGTGCAAAGCGATGGCAGAGACATTCGAAGAGGCCACAGCCACGATCCATAACCTGAACGGCATTCCGCGTAGAAAGCTCATTGTCGCGGCGACTGTAGCGTTTGGCAAGTCCCAGTAGAGGTGGTTCGGTTTGTCTGAACAGTTTCGAGCCGTTTCTTAAGTGGTTTTTCCGCTCTGTTGGGCCGCGCGTCCGTTAAGGGACTACCCATGGTTAATCCTGCCGGTTTCTTGGTTTAAAATGAATATAAGCAAATAATGAGATTGAAACTTGAAGCACTCTATACCCAATTTTTGGTGTCTGTGCTGCGTCCCCGTCGTGGGTGATGTGCACAAAGGGTCTTCGGTCTTTGAGTACACGATCCTGCAATTTTCGCATGTTTCGCGATACTTCTTTACGACGCAACAGGCCGAAACTCAGGTGTCGTTAATATCTGTAGTGGTATTTTATCCTTATTGTCTTGCTGTTATCCCATCCCGTGTATGTGCGATGGTTCCTATCGTCATCGCGTTCGAGGAGTGGTCATGAAAATTCTTGTCTTGGGACAAACCGGTCAACTGGCCACTGAGCTGTCACGCTTGGGGACTGAGACGCTACAGGTCCGGACTGTCCCACGCGCGGTTGCGGATTTCAACGATCCGGGCAGGCTGGCTGGAGTTGTTGCTGAAGCGGATGCAGATGTGATCATCAACGCTGTTGCCTACACGGCTGTGGACGCAGCGGAGAAGGACAGCGAGGCTGCATACCGGGTCAATGGTGAGGCACCGACCGTGTTGGCGGCGGCGGCGGCACGGCGGTCTTTGCCTTTTCTGCACGTGTCCACGGATTATGTTTTTAATGGCTCGGGTGACGCGCCGTGGCAGGAAAGCAATGCGACGGCGCCGCTGGGTGCCTACGGGGCGTCGAAGCTGGCGGGCGAAGAGGGCGTGCGGGCGGCGGGCGGCTGCCATGCTGTTTTGCGGACGTCCTGGGTTGTTTCTGCGCATGGCAACAATTTTGTCAAAACCATGCTGCGGCTTGGGGCCGAGCGTGACGCGCTGTCGATCGTCGCAGACCAGATCGGGGGGCCGACACCTGCCGGGGCGATTGCGCAGGCATTGGTCGACATGGCGAGCCAGTTGCGCATGGACCGCGACAAGAGCGGCACCTATCATTTTTCCGGCGCGCCGGATGTCAGCTGGGCCGATTTCGCGCGCGAGATTTTCAGGCAGAGCGGAACCGCCTGCGACGTGAGCGATATCCCGTCCAGCGCCTATCCGACCCCTGCGAAGCGCCCGGGCAATTCACGGATGGATTGCACAAAATTAGAGACTGTTTTTGGCATAGCGCGTCCGGATTGGCGCGTGGGACTTGCCGGTATTTTGGAAGAGTTGAAAGAGGTGACGTCATGAGCAAACGTAAAGGCATTATTCTGGCAGGCGGGTCGGGCACGCGGTTGTATCCGATCACGATGGGCGTGTCGAAGCAGTTGATGCCGATCTATGACAAGCCCATGATCTACTACCCGATTTCGGTGCTGATGCTGACAGGCATCCGGGAGATTTGCCTGATCACGACGCCGCAGGATCAGGCCCAGTTCCAACGGGCGCTTGGCGATGGCAGTCAGTGGGGGTTGTCGTTTACCTATGTGGTGCAACCCTCGCCTGATGGCCTGGCGCAGGCCTATATTCTGGCGGAGGACTTTCTGGACGGTGCGCCCTCTGCGATGGTCTTGGGCGATAACATCTTTTTTGGTCATGGCCTGCCGGAGTTGCTGGAGGAGGCGGATGCGCAGCCCACCGGCGGGGCGGTCTTTGGGTATCATGTGACGGACCCTGAACGCTACGGTGTGGTTGATTTTGATGCCGGTGGGCGCGCGCGGTCCATCATTGAAAAGCCCGAGGTTCCGCCGTCGAATTACGCGGTGACGGGGCTTTATTTTCTGGATGAAAAAGCGACGCAGCGCGCCCGTGCGGTTGTGCCGTCCGCGCGCGGTGAGTTGGAGATCGTCTCCTTGCTTGACAGTTATCTGGAGGAGGGGAGTCTGCAGGTCAATCGCATGGGGCGCGGCTATGCTTGGCTCGACACGGGTACGCATGGGTCTTTGCTGGATGCGGCGAATTTCGTGCGCACGCTGCAGTCCCGGCAAGGGCTGCAGACCGGTTGTCTGGAAGAGATCGCCTTTGAAAAGGGGTGGATCAGCCCAGCAGAGCTTGAGGCCTTGGCCACTCCGCTCAAAAAGAACGGCTACGGTCAGTATCTGCTGAACCTTCTGTCCTGAGCACTGGCCCGAAGGCGGTATGTCAACCGCTGCTGGCGTGATGCTACTGAGATGGTTGAACCGGATATGCCGCGCCAACGCGGTCATTGGTAATACATGTCACTTGCTGTCTCGACGCACGGCCCCTTTTGGTAAGGGCTTCTAAGAGAAACCACTGCCCATCGAGGCGTGGCTTTCTTGTTTTTTCAGCGCATTGCTCTAACAGAAATGCAGGTTCGGCTTTTATTTTTTGTTTCTGAGGTATCTGCAAACAGTTGTGCATACAGGCACCTGCTTTGGGCTGAAATTGCGAGCGCAGGATACAATCATAAGCCTTGGGAATAAGACTGTGAGTTGAAGTCCCCACAGCGATAAGAGCACCGCCAAAGCAAAACGGGAGCCTTAAAGAGATTTTGTGTTCCAGGAACCCAGTTCTCAGCGGTCATCCATGAGATTCGCCCAGCCGCGATAGTGCTGGCTCTGCGGAAAAAGATCTGAGCTACGCCTCAGACTGTACGCCTTCAGCAGGGCACACCCGGTGCTGAGAAAACACTCTTCTTGGGCTGAGGGCTCCTTTGGGGCGTTCCAAAACGTCCGTTTTTCTTTCAGATTGCCGTCTTGTTTCGCGGGTCCCGTGTTTGTGGTTCCCCCGCGCGACACAACAATGCACGGTTGTGGGAATTTAGCTTCTCGACAGGTTTCAGTGGCTTCTCTTAGCTTCCAGCCCTTTTCGCAAAGACCGTCGATGAGGCGGCTGTTGCATGCTGGGCGTGGACTGAAGTCGTGGCATTTTTGTAGGCTGTCTAGAGTTTCCCCGGCTTGATGGACAGTTGTGGGCTTCGAGCTTCCAGCCTCTCAGCGGCGGTTCTTTCGTCGCTAGTGGCGATCCAGCAACTCACAATTGAGGGTGACAAAAAAGCGCTCGCACATTGCATTTTCAAAGCAACCACCCACCGATCCCACGGAGGGGCGTAGGCCCATTTGCTTGGGTCGCAGACCGAAGGCCACGGATATGTATAGCGATCCTTGGTCTCTACGGTGAATGACGCTGTGCGGTTTGCGCCGCGCGATTGTCATGTTCATCGCATCGATCACCAACTGCGCCTTTTGGTCATTCGCCATAAACCAGCTAATAGTGCAGCGGCTGTAAGCGTCCAAGACTAGCTACGTAGCTATATCCGGCACGCGCGCATGCGATCCGTCATTTAATGGATGCGGGAGCCAATAAAATCGACGGTGGGGGCATTTTCGGATGCAAAGCGACGAGGTGGCAAAAGGCTGGCGCGACGATTGCCCTGTATGCCTTTGCGACGTGTCACTGGCTGTAGTCGCGCCATACTGTTTGGTTGACGTATTGGGTATAGCTGCGGACGATCCGCAGGACCTGTGCGGCCACCGGATTTGGAGACAGGGTGCCAACATAGTCCTGGACCAAAGGAATATTGCGGTCGTCACGATTATGCTGCGCGCGGACAATATGAACAGAATCAAGCACCTGCTCTCTGGTCAGCCCACACATGATCAAAGTGCCGACATCCATTCCCTCGGGGCGTTCGTGCGCGTTGCGGATCGTGACAGCCGGGATATTCAGAAGGCTCGCCTCTTCGGTAATGGTGCCACTGTCTGACACCACACAGGCTGCAGACATTTGCAAACGGATGTAGTCAACGAAGCCGAATGGTTTCAGAAACTGTACCCGCTTATCCATCTGTACGCCTTCCAAAGCGCTGAGACGATTTCGTGTTCTGGGGTGGGTCGAAACGATCACCGGCATATCGTAGGTTTCGGCCAGACCGTTCAGGCTGTCCAAAAGCGTCGTAAGTGTCTGCTGGCCGTCGACGTTTTCTTCGCGGTGCGCGCTGACCAGAAAATAGTTGTTTTCGGTCAGACCAAGTTTAGCAAGCACATCAGAGGCTTTGATGGCTGGCAAATGCCTGTCCAGCACCTCGTCCATATGGCTGCCGGTTTTGATGATCGTTTCAGGCCGGATCCCTTCGGCAATCAGGTAACGGCGGGCATGTTCGCTGAGCACAAGGTTGATGTCGGACAGGTGGTCTACCACCTTGCGGTTCAGCTCCTCCGGGACCCGCTGATCAAAGCACCGGTTGCCCGCTTCCATGTGAAACACCGGGATTTTGCGCCGCTTTGCGGCAATCACAGAGAGGCAGGAGTTGGTATCGCCGTATAGCAGCAAGGCATCCGGCGCTTCCGCTTCAAAAACGGCGTCTGCTTTTTCGATCACCTGCGCAATCACATTTGCAGCAGAGGTGCCTTGGGCCTCCAGAAAATAGTCGGGTTTTCTGATCCCGAGATCCTCAAAGAATATCTGGTTCAGTTCGTAGTCATAGTTTTGACCGGTGTGCACAAGAATGTGGTTTGTGTACTGGTCCATTTCCTTGATGACGCAGCTCATTTTGATGAGTTCGGGCCGCGTCCCGACGACTGTCATGACTTTAAGCATTGAGGGCTTCTTGTACGTAGGGAAGGGTTTGCAGCAGGGCAACAACCTGTTCGACATCAAGCCGTTCGGTGTTGTGCGATGTATAGTCTTCAACCTGCGAGATTTCGCGCTCGCCTTCGCTGAAATACTTGGCGTAATTCAGGTCCCGTTCGTCAGCGGGCACGCGGTAATGGTCCCCGGTATCATCGGCGCGCACCATTTCTTCCCGGCTGAGCAGGCTTTCATACAGCTTTTCCCCGTGACGCGTCCCAATCACCTTGATTTCCGCGTCCTTGTTGAAAAGCTGCTTTAGCGCCTCGGCAAGCACTTCAACGGTAGAGGCCGGTGCCTTTTGAACGTAGATATCACCCTGCCGACCATGCTCGAACGCGTGCAACACGAGATTTACAGAATCCTCAAGCGACATGAGAAACCGTGTCATGTTCGGGTCTGTAATGGTGATAGGCTTTCCCTGCCGCATCTGATCGATGAACAAAGGAATGACAGAGCCGCGCGAGGCCATGACATTGCCATATCGCGTGGCGCAAAACACGGTCTCGCCGGGCAGGCGCGCGCGCGCCTTGGCAACCATCAGTTTTTCCATCATTGCCTTTGACATGCCCATGGCATTCACAGGATAAACGGCCTTGTCCGTGGACAGAACAATCACGCGCCTCACGTTTGTCTGAAGCGCGGCATTCATGACGTTTTCGGTCCCCAGAACGTTGGTCCGCACCGCCTCCATCGGATGGAATTCGCAGGAGGGCACCTGTTTCAGGGCCGCCGCGTGAAAGATGAAATCAACGCCATTCATCGCCGACCGCACGCTGTCTATTTCGCGCACATCGCCAATGTAGAATTTCAGCTTAGGGTCATTGTATTGAAGACGCATGTCTTCTTGTTTTTTTTCATCGCGGCTGAAAATGCGAATTTCGCGCAAATCCGTTTTGAGGAAGCGGTTGAGGACCGCGTTGCCAAACGAACCCGTGCCGCCCGTGATCATAAGTGTCTTATTTGCAAACAAGAAACTATCCTTTATTCTTTGAGTGCTTTAGGCTTGTGAGCCGTCGCGTTTTGCCGATTTCAGGTGCTCTATCAGCTTTTGGGTGATAAGTTCAGACGAAAAATTCAGCTTGAAGTAGGATTTCGTGTTTTCGCCCATTTCCTGTCTTTCTTCCGGGGACAACGCATAAACGTCCAGAATTGCGGTTGAGAGCGCCGCAGCGTCCCCGGCAGGCACGCTGATCCCTGCCTTGGAGGCGTCTATGATGCGCGCGGCCGCGCCGTCGATGGACCCGATGATCGGGCGCCCCATGCTCAGGTAGGTTTGGACTTTGCTTGGGATTGTGTGCGACAGTGCTGCATTCTTGGCGAGCGACACCAGCAGCAGACTGGCGCTTTTGTAGACCATTGGCATCTGGTCAGGCGGCAGACGTCCGGGCAGCAGAACATTGCCCAGTTTGCGACGGGATACCTCTTGTTGCACCCAACCGCTCATCCGTCCGGAACCGACCAGAGCCACCTGTATGTCAGCATGTCCGCGCAGGTGTTCGGCTGCCTCAAGGATCGTATCCAATCCTTGCGCACGTCCGAAGTTTCCGGCGAACAATACAGTGAAACCCGCGTTGATTTTTGCGACAAGGGCTTGCGTTTTCGGGTCGCACACGTCGGCCGCGGCGTCTTCGGAATGTGCGGGGTTGTGTAGCAGATGCACTTTGTCCGGTGTGCCCGAAAGATCGCTGACCGAGGCGCGGAACCCGTCGGATTGAATCAGGATCCGGTCACATCGACGGTAAATCCAACCGACCATTTTTCCGATCCCGTTCAAAAGTCGTTCGTTCTTTGAAAAACCAGTGGCTTCAAGCGCTTCTGGCCAGAGGTCCTGAACCCAGAGCACAAGGCCCGCACGTTTCAATCGTGCAATCAGGATCGCGGGCAGGGTTTGCAGGATAGGTGAGGGCGCGTACACAAAAACCACATCATATTTTTCCCGCCGCAAGAGCCACGGTCCAAAGAGGGCTGCGGAAAAGACGAAGCTGACGTAGTTCAGAATTAACCGTACCGCGCCTGATGCGCCTCGTGGGAACAACGGTACGCGCATCACATCGATCCCGTGATACTTTGATCGTGTGACGTGCCAGGCCCGATAGCCGTCGGCCACTTTGCCGCTGGGATAGTTTGGTTGTCCTGTCAAAACCGTCACATCCACGCCGGCCTGTGACAACAGAACGGCTTGGCGGTTGATTTGGAAGGTCTCGGGCCAGAAGTATTGAGAGACGATCAGGACGCGCATGGGTCTTCACGGGTGAGGGTTTCAAGAAACGCCTGCGCGTCCACGGGCGATTGGATTGGCTGTTTGACCTTTTGATGACGCCGGACGGCACGCGCGATTGAGACGGCTGAGGCCGGATCGAAGGTTTGTGAGGGCACCACGACATCCCGCACGTAGTCACGTTCGGCAGCAAGGATCGGCAGGCCATACGCTGCAGCTTCCAAGAGCGGCAATCCGAAGGATTCAAAGAGCGACGGGTAGATCAGGGCCTGCGCGCTGGCGTAAAGGTCAGGCATCTCGTGGCGACCGCGCGGGTCTTCCAGAGTGACCGTGTCTTTCAGGTGTGACAAATATGGTGCGAGGAAACCAGCTTGCGCGGGGGACAAGGTCAGGGCAAGCGTTGGTGCGCCAGTATCCTCAGCCGCCATCAGCATCCATGCCTCCAACAGTCGTTTATGGTTCTTATGACCTTCAGGGGAAGCCACATACAGGTAGTCGTATTGCGGCGTTGAAACCACGGCGGCGGGCATTTCAGGGACAAAGCTGACACTGCGTGCGTCCCGCCCGAGGTGTTGCTTCACCAGATGTGCCATTGTCGGCGTCTGGACAATGATCTCCGCGTCCCGAGCAAATCTTTTCAGCCAGCCCCGTTCAATCACAAGGCGCAGCCGGGTTTTCAGGGGAAGGGGGGAGGTATCTGCGTCTGACACCAGATATCGGTTCTGCAGAAAAACGCGCACTTTTGCAGGCACACTGAACAAAGGCGGGAGGTTGCCAAAGCAAAGAACTGTGTCGTTTGCCTGCGATACCTCCCGGAGCATTCGTTCGCCGTTGTACCTGCCCAAAAGGGACGGGGGGGTCGGATAGACGTCGACGTCATCGGGGATCGCCGGATTTTGAGCGAGCAGGCGCGTGTCCAGATGTGCCCTGCTGCCACGCGGTAACGCCTCCAGCAGAGGCAACAGCAAGGTGCGTCCGCCGCCTTGATGCACGTTTGGCGCATGCAAAATAATCTTGCTCTTAATTGGTTTCGTCCCGACTGCAGGCGTTGCGCCCACAATTAGCGGAACAATGCCACGGACACAACGATACCGCAGCGCCAAGACACCAGTTGCAGCCGTTCTGTTTCGCCTGTTGCCGGTTTGCGCCTGTCTCTTTTGCGGTGATATGCAACCGAGTTGCACAGAGTAGCCTAACTCGCTAAGGACGACGATGAAATGATGGGCCCCGCTGGGAACCGGTTCAATTTGACCGGGGTTTTGCGTTGGAGTTTGGCGAAGGCTATGCAAAATCTGTTTAATTATTGGAATAGCCGATTTCTGATTTGGCAGTTGACCAAAAGGGAAGTCATTGCGCGGTATCGTGGGTCTGCCTTGGGGCTGGTCTGGTCGATTTTGAACCCGTTGATGATGTTGTGCGTCTATACGTTTGTTTTTTCAGTCGTTTTTTCAGCGCGTTGGGATATCGACACGGGCGAGTCGCAAGGTGCGTTCGCGGTGATCCTTTTTGCGGGGCTCGCGCTGCACAACTTTTTTGCCGAGTGCATCAATCGCGCGCCGACACTGGTTTTGTCGAACGTCAGCTACGTCAAAAAGATCGTCTTTCCATTGCAGGTCCTGCCGGTGGCTTCATCCTTGGCAGCGCTGTTCCATCTGTGCGTCAGCATCGCGCTATTGCTGGTTGCCCGGCTTGTTTTGACGGGAACGTTGGGATGGACCGTGCTTGCTTTCCCGGTGTTGCTTGTACCGTTTTTTGCGGCCTGCGTCGGGTTGGGCCTTTTTCTCGCGTCGCTTGGCGTCTTTGTGCGGGACATCGCGCAGGTTACGGGCATTTTTACAACGATCGCGCTGTTTGTCTCTCCGGTTTTTTATCCGATCACTGCGGTGCCGGAGGATTTTCGCATCTTCATCTGGCTCAACCCGCTGAGTTACGTGTATGAGGTTGGTCGCGGAATTTTGGTGTTTGACGTGTTGCCCGAGCCACTGCCTCTGCTTGTATTTTGGGTTTTGAGTTTCGCCACTTTCCTTTTTGGCTCTTTCTGGTTTGAGCGCACCAAGAAAGGCTTTGCAGATGTCATGTGAAGCTGACTATCCGGTTGTCGTTTCGAATGTGCAAAAGATCTTCAAGCCGTCGGTGACGTCTCGTCGGCGGCTGGCCGAACTGCTGGGTGTGGCCAACGGGCGGGATGTTTCCAAAGTTGACGGTGGGTTTGTTGCGCTTGAGGACGTGAGTTTCCGGCTTGAGAAGGGCAAGACCTTTGGCATCATGGGGCAGAACGGCAGTGGCAAAAGCACATTGCTTCAGATTATTTCCGGCATTCTGGAACCTACGAAAGGATCCATTGAAACGCGCGGGACGATTGCCGCATTGCTGGAGCTGGGCTCGGGTTTTAACCCTGAATTCACAGGTATCGAAAACATCTATCTAAATGCGAGTGTTCTTGGCATGTCGCAGAGCGATGTGGAAGAGAGACTAGGCTCTATCATCGAGTTCGCGGAGATTGGCGATCATATTCATGCGCCGGTTCGAACCTACTCGAGTGGCATGATGCTAAGATTGGCATTTGCCGTTCAGGTCGCGATTGAGCCGGAAATACTCATCATTGATGAAGCACTTGCGGTTGGGGATGTGCGCTTTCAGCTCAAGTGTTTTCGCAGGCTTGAGGATTTGAAGAAGAAAGGGACAACGATCCTGTTTGTGTCCCATGCCACAGAACTGGTGAAGTCCTTTTGCGACGAAGCCTTGGTGCTGGACAAAGGCAAGCAGGTTTTCCTCGGTCCCGCCCGCACCGCAACGATCAAATACCTCGAAACCATTTTTCCGGAAACGCATTCCAGTGATTCGCCTGATCTGGACACCGCTGGCCCCTCTGACACGGTACCCACTACACAGGGCAACAGTCTGATCGTTGACAGCATCGATCAAAAGGCTCCCAGCACCTTCGGGGTGGGAGGGGCCGAACTTCTGTCACTGCGGATTGATGGCATTGACCCACCGAATATCATGCGGGGCGGGCGCGAGAAAAAGGTTACCGCCGCGTTCAAATGGGACCCCGATGTCGTTGAGGAAATTATTAAAGAGAACAATCTTGAACCCAACATCACGCTTGGTATTTTGCTGGCCGATCGCAAGGGCGTGTATCTGTTTGGGGCGAACGGCTTCGACAGCGGGCTGAAGCTTGACTATCGGGCGCAGCAGCACGCGAGACTAGAGTTCAAGTTTCAAATGCCTTATCTCGCGGATGGGGACTATTTCATCGGTGTTGCGATCGCGGTTGGGAATCAAGAGAGCCACGTACAACTGCGATGGTATGATTGCTTTCTTCCAGTCAAATGCACGCCGGAAGAAAAGAAGGTGTTTGGCCTCATTGGGCTCGACTATGAGATTTCGAACTTGGAGTGACCAAGAGTATGAATAAACTGCAAGAATTCATGTATAATGAAGGGGAACGACTGGTTCCATATGTGTCGCATGACATGGATGAGTTGATCCGTCACCGAAGCTCATATGCTTTCTTTCATCGCGTTATACAATCCGACTACGAGGGGCAGGACGCGGGAAATGGTCCTTCCATTGTCGATCTTGGGTCTGGCACGGGATACGGCTGTGCCCTGTTGGCGAGCATTGAGAACTCAACGATTGTGGGTGTGGACATTGAAGAAGAATGTCGGAGTTTTGCCGAGCAGTATTACCCGCGGACGAATGTTGAATACGTCATAGAAGATCTGACCACCTACATCCCAAACATGCCGGGCTTCGATTATTCCGTCTCGCGCGGGGTTCTTGAGCATGTGCCCGGCGGCGTGGAATTGATTGCCAAAATCAAATTCAACAAGCGTGTGATGGTGGACGTTCCTTACAACGAAGAGCCCGGCAACCAGCACCATGTGATCACAGGAATTCTTGAATCAGATTTTGACGGACTGAAGAACCGGGAAATTTTTTACGAAGATCTTAAGGGCAATATCTATCGGGAGGATCAAAAACCGCAAAAGGCAAATCTGATCATGGTCGTCGCAAGCGATCCTGAATTGCCACGCATTTCAGATCTGTTCGAGTTCCCGATCCCACGTGTGGAAAGCAATGCTCTCGAAGTTGCCGGCAGAGAGATGCTAGGCGGAAAGCGGCTGGAATTCTCGCGGGATGAGCTTCTTGACGAGGTCAAGAAGGCAATTCGCGAAACAGATGTCGTTGCAGATATCGGCTGTGGTATCGTTCCGATGAATTACTTTCGTCCCAAGCTGCATCTGATGATTGAACCGTGGAACGAATACGCGGATATCCTGAGCTACCGGCATGCGGATGACAAAAGCGTCATGGTATTGCGTCAGGACGCTTTGAGCATGCTCAAAAGCATGAGTGACAAGTCAGTTGACAGTGTTTTCATGCTCGACGTCATCGAACATATCGAAAAAGAGACCGGAAAGGCGATCCTGGTGGAGTGCGAGCGCGTGGCCCGCGAGCAGATCGTCTTGTTCACCCCGTTGGGCTTCATGGAACAGCACATGGAAAGTGGTGACAAGGATGGCTGGGGCCTGTCGGGGACAGGTGTTCAGGAGCATCTGTCCGGATGGGAGCCAGATGAGTTTGGCCCGGAGTGGGCGATTTTTTCGTGCAATGACTTCCATCAGGTCGTCTTCAAAGGGGAATCACTGCCTCGAACGCATGGCGCGTTTTTCGCCATTCGGAACTTTGACGTGGCGCAGATCGAAAAGCCAGAAAGCTTCAGTGATATTCGCCGGAAGTTACCTTCGGAAACCGAAGCAGAGGCGCTTCGAGCTTCGCTTGAAGAGTGTCTCGCTCAATTACGGCACCGCGAAGCGCAGTATGAAGAGGTCCAACAGCTGTATCAGCAATTGCTGGACTCAAAACCTGTTCGACTTGTTCGCAGGCTTAAAGCAATTATTGGGCGCCCATAGGTGGATTGCGGCGCGATGTTTCGGGTACGGCTTTTTTTAGCCCGAACGGTTGGAATAAAACGCTGTGCTAATTTATCGGAACCAACGGATATTGGTGTAAAATGAGCAAACGGATCCTTTTTATAGGTATAGTGGATAGCCCTCATTTTGCACGTTGGGTCAACCAACTCGCTGATGAGGGCTGGGATCTTCATGTCTTTCCGGTCTACCACACCCTCCCTCACCAGATGCAGATGCTCAGGAAGGTTACAGTGCATCTGCCATGGATAAAGTTTTCTCCGATTGGTTTCCTGAAAAAAGTTCTCCAGAACCCTTCAAGCGCCTTTCGTCGGCAAAAACCGAGTCCTGTTGCGTTGCAGGGTAGAGTAGAATTCAAATCGATCTGGCCAATACCTGTCACATCGCGATTAGAAGCTGCCATTTTGCGAATAAAAGGCACGAGATTAGGCGAATCCGAGAACAGATCGCCAACACCATATGGCCCCAAAACTCTTTCGAGGCTGATCAACTCGATTAAACCGGACCTCATTCATTCGATGGAGTTTCAGCAAGCCGGGTATTTGGTTCTAAAGGCCAAGGAGTACATTCCAGAGTCCCAGTTCCCGAAATGGTTGGCAACCAATTGGGGAAGCGATATTTATCATTATCGCAACTTCCCCGATCATAAGCTGCAAATCGAACGTCTGCTGAAGTCTATCGATTTCTACTCATGTGAATGCGAACGAGATGTCACTATTGCGCGGGAATTGGGACTGACTGCGCCATCACTACCGGTGATGCCAAACTCCGGTGGTTTTGACATTGAAGCTGCACAAGCCTTGCGCAGCAACATCGATGCCTCTGAGCGACGCGTTATTATGGTAAAAGGATACCAACATTTTGCTGGTCGCGCCCTCACCGCTTTGGAAGCAATACTGGCGTGCCGTGATGATCTTAAGGGCTACCATGTCATAGTGTTTTCAGCATTGGATGAAGTGCGCGAAAGAGTGCAAGAGCTCCGCGTTTTTCATGGAATTGAAATTTCAGTTCTGGAACGCTGTGGTCATGAAAAAATGCTGAAGTATTTTGCCCACGCCCGCGTCTATCTTGGTGTAAGCGTGTCTGACGGGATCAGTACGTCGATGCTTGAGGCGATGGCGATGGGTGCCTTTCCGATGCAAACCGATAGCTCTTGTTGTGTAGAATGGATCAAAGACGGAGAGACAGGCTATGTCATTCAGCATGATGACGTGGACACCATTGCCCAAAAGCTTAAACGCGCGTTAACAGATGACAACCTCGTGGATACAGCACGGGAACTGAATTGGGAGACTGTTGTGACGCGACTGGATGCCTCCAGGTTGAAAATGACGGCCCAGGGCATGTATAAGCAGATTTTCGGCCAGTGATGATTGAGGATACGGATGGATAACAACTCGAACTCTGGCGATCAACCATTCGTAAGCGTTGTCATTCCTACGTTCAACCGTGCGCATTTCATCTGCGACGCGGTCGACAGTGTACTAGAACAGGAATTTACCAATTTCGAAGTAATTGTTGTTGATGACGGGTCAACGGACGACACCCTCGAACGGCTCGCGCAGATTTCGGACCCGCGGCTCGTGGTGATCCCTCAGGACAACACGGGAAGATCAAATGCTCGGAACAATGCACTGCGCCGCGCAACCGGAGACTACATTGCTTTTCTTGATTCCGACGATCTTTTCTTGCCAAGCAAATTGTCAACGCAGGTGGACTATCTTGAGGCGCACCCGAGTGTCGGCATGATCTACACGGGTGCCAACTGTATCAATGAGCACGGACAGAGCATTGAAGGACAGTTTGAAGCAACCGTTTCTGGTAACATATACAAAGACGTTGCCTTTTTCCGCCCCGTAACGATCGCTTTGCCGACCGTCATGTTGCGTCGCGAAATCCTGTTGGAAGTCGGAGATTTTGACGAAGCAATGGAGCGCTTCGAGGACACGGATATGTGGCGACGCGTGTCAAAGGTCACGCCTGTTCACGGGCTGCCCACGCCTACATGCAAAATTCGCACGCATTCAGAGAACCACCTGGAGAACCAGGATCCGCAGGCGATCCTGGATGCGCTTGACTATTATGCTGCGAAAATTCTCAAAGAAGATAAGATAATCTCTTCCAAAGAAGTTAAACAACGGCTGGGAGCGCTTTATATTTATTACTCGGAAGCGTTTGCAACAGTTCCAAAATGGCGTGGTTTCGCCCTTACCGCGCTGGAAAAATCCACCGGCTACTGGCCACCAAAGAAGAGATTTCGTCGCATTTTTGTGTTGCTTCGTTTGCTCAAATCCCACATTGGCATGAAAATCGCTAAGATGTTGCGGTGATCCCAATTCGTACAGTGTCGCCCTGTTTCCAATGGGCAAATAATTCTGAAACGCAACTTTCCCTATGAGACCCGCATGACCTTCAATCCAAAAATCTCGGTGATCGTGCCGGTCTACAACGGTGCCAACTATCTTGCCGAAGCGCTTGATAGTATTCTGGCGCAGACCTACCGAAACTTCGAAATTGTCGTAGTGAACGACGGCTCCAAAGACGACGGGGCGACAGCTGCAGTTGCCAAAACCTATGGCGACAAAATCCGTTATTTTGAAAAGGAAAACGGCGGCGTTGCCTCCGCGTTGAATTTTGCGGTGTCGTGCTCTGACGGGGAGTATATTTCATGGCTCAGCCATGATGATCTGTACACTCCGGAAAAACTGCAGCGCGCGGTTGACCGCTTGTCAGAAGAAGACACCAAAGACGCAATTATCTATAGCGACTTCTCTGTTTTCACGCAGTCGCCGGAGCAGGACAGAGCTGTGCGCCTGCGGAGCATACGGCCTGATCAGTTCCGCTACTGGATCACTGTCGAAAACTCCCTGCATGGTTGTACGTTGCTGATTCCGCGCGATGCGTTCGAAACCTGCGGCACATTTGATGAAGCCCTGTGGACGACACAAGACTATGATCTTTGGTTTCGCATGGCCAAGAAGTTTCGTTTCATTCATGTGCCAGAGGTTTTGGTGAAAGCGCGAAGTCATGACATGCAAGGAACTATTGCGCTGGCCGATACCGCGCTTCGCGAATGTGACGAATTGCTTGTGAAATTTGTCCGTGACCTGTCGCATAGCGAACTGCGCGCAGGGGTAGACGGTGATGTCTCGATCGCGTACTTACAACTGGTGCAAAGCATGCAGGTTCGGGGATTTGAACAGGCAACGGAAACAGCGCAGAGTTTTGCGATGGAGTTTCCTGTAAAGCACTCGGCAAGAACTAGAATTAGTCAATTAAAATATGTGGTTAAATCTTCGATGATACGAGGCGTTCTTCAAAAAGCAAAATCCGTTGTCAAAATAATCGTGCCTCCAAAGGTTTTGGAAAATCGGCACAAAGTCGACATCGTGAATAAGCTGCCGCTCAAGGAAAAGTTCTCTCAGGTCTATGCCGAGAATATTTTTGGCGGCGAGGTCTCGCGATCAGGTGCCGGCTCAGACCTTGAACAGACAGCTGTGATCCGCAGCGCCATTCCGGAAATTTTGCAGAAATATGATGTAAAATCGATGCTGGACGCCCCGTGTGGCGATTGGTTTTGGATGCAGCATGTCGACCTTGGCATCGACAAATACATCGGGGCAGATATTGTTGAAGACATGATCAAGGCCAATCAGGAACGCTTTGGCCGCGATGGTGTTGAGTTTGCGTGCCTTGATTTGTCGAAAGACGAGTTGCCCCCGGTTGACTTGATTTTCTCGCGCGATTGTCTTGTTCACCTGTCTTTCGAAGACGCAATGAACATTCTGAAGAACTTTAAGAAGTCCGGAGCAAAGTACTTGCTGACAACGACCTTCACAGAACGGAAGTCCAATGAAGACTTGGGCAGTGGTTTCTGGCGCGCCTTGAACAAGCAGGTTGCACCGTTCGATTTCCCGCATCCTCTTGAGCTTGTTAACGAGAAATGTACTGAGGCAAACAACATGTTTACCGATAAGTCGATTGGTTTGTGGGACCTGCAGGCGCTGGAACTTAAATAGCGGAGCCATTCGGCAGGCTATAGAGGGACGGACACTGCGATCTGTCGTGAAGCGGGCAACAGGAAAGAAGCTTATCTGATGAAGGTTTTGGTATTTGGCGCGACAGGCATGCTGGGACATGCAGTCATGCGCCGATTGTCGGAAAAACCCGGCCTGGACGTATACGGCACGATCCGTTCCGGAACGCCACCACGACAACTCGACCACCTGGCGCGTGATCATTTTATATCCGGTGTGGACGTCTTGCATTTTGATAGTCTGGTGTCTGCGATGAACACCGTGCGCCCGGATGTCGTGATAAACTGTATCGGTGTGATCAAACAGGCCAAGACGGCAAATGATCCATTGGTCATGTTGCCCATTAACTCTATGCTGCCGCACCGCTTGAACGAATTATGCCGCCTAAACGGTGCGCGACTTGTTCATGTCAGTACGGACTGTGTGTTTGACGGCAAGGATGGCGGATACACGGAACAGAACGTTGGAAATGCAACGGACCTTTATGGTGTCTCGAAGCGGTTGGGAGAGGTGACTGAACATGACTCTGTCACGCTCCGAACGTCCATCATTGGTCATGAACTTGGGTCCAAGGACAGTCTGATCGAGTGGTTTTTGGATCAAGAGGGTAAAATCAAGGGATTTACGAAGGCGATTTTTTCCGGCCTGCCGACGGTCGAGTTAGCCGATGTGATCCGTGATTTTGTGTTGCCAAATCCCAATGTCACGGGGCTTTATCACGTTGCGGCGCAACCGGTTTCAAAGTTCGATCTGTTGACGCTCGTGTCGCGTGCCTACGGTAAGACGATTGAAATTACGCCGGATCAAAGCCTTGTTATTGACAGATCTTTGGATGGATCGTCCTTCGAAGAGGCGACGGGTTACAAATCTGAGCCTTGGCCTGAACTGGTCCAGCGCATGTTCGAGTTCCGGTAGGGGTCAAAGCCTGATCCTGCGCGGGTTCACTGCGCTGTGCGGTCTCCAAGCCCGCGACCGAGGCCTGTGGCCAAAATAATCTTGAGATCAAGCAGCAGTGTACGGGTTTTGATGTAAGTCGCGTCAAGCCGGGCCAATGCGTCGGGATCGCTCATGTCGACGCCATTGACCTGCGCCAGCCCGGTAATACCCGGGCGCACGGCAAAGACGCCTTGTGCCGCGCGGGCGGCGGTCAGGGCATGTTGCACCGGCAGGCCGGGACGGGGGCCCACAAGGCTAAGCTCGCCTTTGAAGATATTGAGAACCTGCGGCAGTTCGTCGATTTTGCTGCGTCTCAGAAACTGGCCCAGCTTGGTGACAGAGGCCTGAGAGACCTCATGTGTGCCGGCCTGTTTCGTGCCGGTTTGCATGGTTCGGAACTTATAGCAGGTAAAGGGGCGTTGGTCTTGGCCAAGCCGCTCTTGCGCAAAAAGCCCCGGACCGGGCGACGTCAGGCGCACTGCAATCCACACGATCAGCAGCAGCCACCAAAGGGCAATCACCACGAAGAGGGCAAAGCCAAGGTCAATAAAGCGTTTGCTGGCGCGGTAGATCAGGTTCTGGTCGGCATCATCGGTAACGATTTGTTCGGAAGGGCCCGAGCGTTTCAACGTGTCCTGCATGGCCTGGGCCACGGTCTCAATATGCACCATGGGTTTCACGCAGCCCAAGGCCTGCCGCGCGACCGGGCGCGCAAAGGGGGGCACGCGGTTGAGGATTTTCAGCCGTCCTTGAAACTGGGTGCCATAGACGGCAGGCAGGCGCAGCAGATGCACAGTGAGGTCTGTCGTTCCCGCTAGAAGCTGTTCTGCGGCGTATTTGCTGCGGCCATATGCGGTTTTGGCGTCGGGCGTTGCGTGCAGGCTTGTGGGGTAGATCAGGGTCTTGATCCCGGCCTTTTCCTGCAGTGTCAGCACTTGTTGCAAGGTATCCGCATTGGCGGCCATGAATGCCTCCTCCGTGCTGGCCACGTCATTGTTTTGCACGGCCAGATGCAAGAGCGCGCGGCACTCTTCGGCCTCTTGCGCGATGTCTTGCACGGCACAGATATGTCGGTCCGGGAATAACTGATGCAACCGCTCGGGTGACCGGCCAGCCAATGTCAGCACGTAGCCTGCCTGCTCCAGCAGGGGCACAAGCTGGCGGCCCAGAAAACCAGAGGCCCCCGTTATGACCAGGCGATCAGCCAAGGCTGTAGCCCGCGCATCTGCACAGCGGCGCGAAACAGGCGCGGGGCAAGGGGGGAAATGGGTGGTTCATTCGAAAGTCAAAGGCCTTGTCTGATGCGCCTTGCCTTAGTGACAACAGGCCCCAAAAGCCAGCCGAAAAGTTCATCCAGGTGTGCAGGTGGCATCGCTTTTTCACTCTGCGGTATCGTGGGGCAGGGCGGGCGCGGTCCGGCATTTAAGATGTTGACTCGCTTCTTGGCGCGCAGGTAGGAGGCGTTGGGCCAGTTGCGAGGACGATATGCAAATCGACGAAACGAAACTCGATGGTGTTATGGTGCTCACGCCCAATCGTTTTGGGGACGCCCGTGGCTTCTTCAGTGAAAGCTGGTCTGCCGCGCGGATGGAAGCCGCTGGACTGCTGTACAACTTTGTGCAGGACAATCATTCGATCTCTGTTCAGATGGGCACTGTTCGGGGGCTGCATTTTCAGGCGCCCCCCCATGCGCAGGCCAAGCTGGTGCGCTGTGGCCGGGGCAGTTTGCTGGATGTTGCCGTGGATATCCGCAAAGGCTCGCCCACCTTCGGTCAATGGGTGGCAAAAGAGCTGAGCTTTGAGAACGGTCAGCAGTTGTTGATCCCGCGCGGTTTCCTGCACGGCTTTGTCACGCTGGCCCCGGATACCGAGATTATCTACAAATGCGACGATATTTATTCGCCCGACTGTGACGGGGCGGTTCGGTTTGATGATCCTGATCTGGGGATTGATTGGGGCATAGAGCCGGGCAAAGCCATTCTGTCTGAAAAAGATACGGCGGCCCCCTGCATGAAAGACTTCGACAGCCCCTTCGTCTACGAAAACCCTGCCCCCTGAGGTGGACCAGCCGCTATTGCGCGCCGATAGCCATTCGTTTGGCCAATACCAAGGTCAGTATAGCCGCCATGAGAAGAAACACTGCGGCTAGACCCCACGCGACAGGGGTGGAATAGACCTCCGCTACAGCACCGGCCAAGATCAGGCCCAACGCCGCGCCTACCTGTTGTATCAGCGATTTCAAAGACAGCATTGTCGATCGTTGGTGATCTTCTGTGCAGCTGTGCAGAATGCTGCTGGCTGGTGTTTCACTGATACCAAGGAGCACTGAATACAGAATGAAAACCGTTGCAAACCCGATCATGCTGCCCTGCATCGCTAGGATGGCCTGAACACCCGCAAGGCAGGTAAAGGTCGCGGCAAGCGTCATTGCGTGCCGCCGTTTGAATATCCGGCTGATGTGCGGCGACAACGACGCGCCTAATGCGATGGAAAAGAAATAGGTCGCAGTCAGCGCACCAATGAAGGTGTTGGCGTAGCCTTCGTCCAACATGGGCTTTGCATGGGTCGGCCAGAACACCTCGACCGGGTTGGTGGCCATCAGAAACAGGGCCAGTGCCGCCAAGAGCATCGACAGTGTGGGGTGTTTCAGGGCAAGCAGGCCTGCCTCTTTGATCACACGCGGGACGTTTGTTAACCCCTGCCTGAGCGTGTCCGGGTTCATTGGACGCGGGGTTTCGACGATGGCAAACTTTGTGAAAACGAGCACGCCCAACATCACGGAAAAGCTGGCTGCATAGGATACATCATAGATACTGAACCCCAAGCTCTTTGCCACGGACCCCAGTAAGTCTGGCAAAAGCCCGCCGAGGACGGCTCCAACGGCCAGACCCATAGCGTTGGCCCATTGAGCCTTGGCCAGAGCGGGTTGAACATCCACGTTTGGCGCGGCGGCTTTGAAGCGCTCGACAAACCATGCATCAAGCGTGCCAGACCGCAGCGCCCGTCCGAAGCCGATGAATGCAAATGAAAGGGCGAGAACATAGAAGTCGGTCGTGGCAACAAAGAGGGCCAGTGAGACCAAACTTGCAACACCTGCCATCAGAAAGACCGGTTTGCGCCCAATACTGTCGGCCAAACCCCCAAACGGTAGTTCCATGGCCATGGTCGTCAGCGAATACACCCCGAAGAGAAGTGAGATTTGAAACAGGTCCATGCCCCGGTCGGTCAACGCCAGTGCGACAACAGCAACGGTCAATCCCATGGCAAACCGGTCGAAAAACTGGTGGACCTGAAACACCCGAATGTGCCGCCGTGCCGAAACAGTCAGGGTTTCAAAGGAAAAGTCTAAGTCGTTTGTCATGTTTGCAGCATCGGCTTTGTTCCGATCACCTACAATGCCTTAGAAGAGCCGCAAACGATCTGGTCGTATTCAACCGGACGCTTGAGCAAGCAAAGTAACCACCCGTTTTGACCAAATTGCAGATCTTGTGTAATCTCGAATAGGAGAGGTGATCTGCGTCAAAGAGGACTGGCGTTCAACACCTGAGATGTGGGGTACGTCGCGAGTTGGGACAAAGTCAGAGGCGTTGTCGATTTTTCTTGATCGACTCAGACGACAGGCGTAAGCGAGTCTCAACATACGATTTTACCGGGAGAAGGTGGGCCCGCCCGCCGCCGAAGGAGCAACCGCCCCGGAAACTCTCAGGTCCAAGGACCGGTAAGATCGAAACACTCCGGAAAGCGGCGCGGATGCGTCCACCGTAGGAGAAAGCCGGGCTTGCCCGGTGAAGCTCTCAGGTACCTCGCACGGAGGGGGCAACGCGGCACATGCCGCCCGTGCGAAGGAGTATTGTCATGAAAAAAGTTGCCGTTATTGGCGCAGGGATCACTGGGCTGACCACTGCATATGAATTGCTTGAGCGGGGCTTTGACGTCACCGTATATGATCGGCACCGCTATGCCGCGATGGAGACAAGCTTTGCCAATGGCGGGCAGCTTTCAGCCTCCAACGCGGAGGTCTGGACGCAATGGGGCACCGTGCTTAAGGGGCTTAAATGGATGCTGCACGCGGATGCGCCCTTGCTGGTGAACCCCGCGCCGACGCTGCACAAGATGCGCTGGATGACAGAGTTTTTGTCGAACATCCCAAGCTACAAATCCAACACGATCGAAACCGTGAAACTGGCGATTGCGGCACGGTCGGTGCTGTTTGAAATGGCGGATCGCGAAGGGATCGACTTTGATCTAGAGAAACGCGGCATCCTGCACTTCTACTCAAACGCCAAGGATTTGGCCCACGGGCGACGTGTGAATTCCCTGTTGACTGCAGGCGGGTTGGACCGTCGTGAGGTGGGTATCGATGAGATGCGCGAGATCGAACCTGCTTTGACGGGTGATTTTGTGGGTGGATTTCATACGCCTTCAGATAGTTCTGGCGATATCCATAAATTCACCGTGGGGCTGGCGCGGGCCTGTGCGCGGCGCGGCGTCACGTTCCGCTATGCCTCGCAGGTCAAAACGCTGACGGCGCGGTCGGGCCTTGTAACGGTCAGCGACGGATCAGGCGATCAGATTTTTGACGCTGTGGTCGTCAGCGCCGGCATTCAAAGCCGCGAATTCGCAAAACAGCTTGGCGACCGCGTCAACATTTACCCGGTAAAGGGCTATTCGATCACAGTCTCCCTTGAGGATGCAGAAAGCCGGGCGGCGGCCCCTTGGGTCAGCCTACTGGATGACCGCGCAAAGATCGTCGCCTCGCGGTTTGGCGAAAACCGGTTCCGGATCGCGGGCACGGCTGAGTTCAACGGCGCAAACCGCGACATTCGCGCGGACCGGATCGCGCCCTTGGTGGCGTGGTGTGAACAGTACTTCCCGGGCATTTGCACGGAGAACGTCACCCCTTGGGCGGGCTTGCGGCCGATGATGCCATCGATGTTGCCTCGTGTGGGGGCAGGGCGCGCGCCCGGCGTGTTCTATAACACCGGTCACGGGCATCTGGGTTGGACCTTGTCGGCAGCAACCGCGCGTTTGGTTGCGGCTTCTGTGGCGGAAAGCCTGCAACCGGTGCGCCCTATCGCAGCGCCGGGACGGTTGGCGGCAGCCTAGGACCGGCCTGATGTGAAAGGACAGACGCCCGTGCTGTCTTGGGGCTTCTGTTCTCATCAGGTGAAACTGGCGCGCGCTGCTCGCGACGCAGATAGTTTTGGCGCGGCCTCTTTTGCGTGGTCATTTCATCACAGATCAAGGCCACGTTAAGACCCTAACATGGGCTACTGGCCGATGAAGCGAAAGCAAGTTTCCGATCAGTGCTGTGAGGTCTCGCTTCGGCGAGGCCTTTGCCTTTCTGATGGCTGGTTAGATTTGTAGGCCCCCATTCAAAGGCACCGACAAAGGAGGTTCAAAGACTTTGGTTTAAGTGGCCTCAGCAAATGCCCGAGTTTCATTGCACTGCTTGAACGGCGCTCTGGCAGTCGCATCAATCTAAACCACAAAGGCGAAGCCAAAGAAAAACACGGTGGCGAGAGCATCGTCCCAAATGTCTATCATCGCTGTGCCATCAGCTTCCGGCACCCAGAATTAAAAAGGCTTAACGGCCCCTTGGAAATCCAACCATCCGCGTGCTCAGTTTGTTTCGTCTTGATTGATTTCAGCCATAGTTTCCTCATCTCACGACTCCCGCGCGGGTGTCCAAAATAACGTATGCTAACAGGATAAGGCGTGAATAAATTTACATAATACAAATTATACAGCTAATCTACTTGTTACGGCGTGCGCTACCCTGAAGTGTGAATCCTGTTATAAAACAATAAGGTACCTACTAGGAGTTTATGGCATTGGAGCTGTTTACAGGCAACTTTCGCTTCAGGAACGACGCAAGATTGAGGATTGGTTGCACGCAATAGTTCCTGTCCGCGAGATGGCGCGCGTCCTGAAGTGCCACAAATGGACAATTTTCCGGGAGATCAAACACAACTTCTGGGCGGATGAATCGCTGCCGAAGAACTATGCCGGATACTTCGGACACGCGGCACAGCTACTGACGCAGAAGCGTCGCAAGGTATAACGCAAGCTGATCCGACATCCGGATCTGTGCGCCTACGTCGTGCAGCGGATCAAACAAGGATGGACACCAGAACAGATTGGCAATCGCATGCTTCTTGAGGGTGCCAAGCCGCGGGTCTACCAAGAGACCATCTACCGATATATCTACTCGAAGGAAGGCATGACCCAAGAGCTCTGGTGGTATCTGCCTGAACACCGAAAGTCTCGTCGACCGCGGCGCGCCAGAAAGCGTCGAGCGCCAAAATTTGACCGTAATGTCAATATCCTGTTCCGCCCTAATGACGTCGCTCATCGCCGCCAGTTAGGCCATTGCAGGGCAGATTTGGTCCTGTTCAAACAGAAGTTGGGCCAAGCGAACGTCACCTCGCTTGTCGAGCGTGTCAGCCGGTTCACAGTGCTGTTAAAGAACCCGAACAAACGCACGAAGCCGGTCACGGGTAAGACTCACCGTGGCAAAAGAGAACTGTTGAGAACACCAATCGTCGGATCCGAAGGTGGCTGCCTCGCACGCGCGACATCACAGCGATCACAGAGCATGAATGGAAGATGATCTGTGATCGCCTCAACGCGAAACCCAGAAAGTGTCTCGGATGGAAGACACCAGCCGAGGTCTTCTGCGAAAAGATGTTGGAAGAGATGGGGCGTTCCCCCTACCCTCAAGACCAATAGGAGTCGCAGTCCAAGTATCGCTCACATAGGGCGTACTGCGAAACAGGGCCTTTTGGCGCTGTATCATTTGCCCGCCATAGCTGATGCGTGAAGCTTTCCACGTTCATTCTTAAATACGTAGAGATGATCAAGGCTGTCAAATGTCTGGCTAGAGGCCAGAAGTGGCGGATCTTGCAGATGCATCAAACATCTGGTCTGCGGAAAGAGGGCAGCCATCGCCGGGTCTGCCCCTAGAGCCCTTACTGCCGCAGCATATCTCTGCGATCAATGTCGATGACTTTGGCCCCTCATGAACCCGTTTGGTGCTGCAAGAAGTGTAGCATCTGCAATCTCTTCCCGAGAGCCTATCCGCCTCAGCGGCAAACGCGCGGCGGTGTCCTGGGACATGGCGCTTTAAGCCTCCGGCACACCCGCAAAGGCCTCCCGATCCACCTCCAGACCTGCCGTGAGTTGCCCGGAGGTGTCCAAGATTGGGGCGGAGGTGTAAGAGTGGGGCGTATGGGCCAGCCCAAAATGATCCCCCTGATGGATCGTGCCCGCGTCAACCGTGACAAGGCACGCACCCACCCCACAGGTGCCTCCATGGTCCACTGAGAAGCCTGACCCAAGATACAGCCCGGCTTGGCTCAGGTCATCCTCGAACCGTGGATTGCCAAGAAATTAGCGCAAACGGCCTTGGCATCAGCCAAAAGCAGCACGTCGCTTTGCCCCGCCACCTGCCGAAACAGATTTTGCAGCCCCGACCGTGCGATGGCGATCAGCCTTTTGGATTGTTCGCGATGTGCGCGCAATTTCGGTTCTTACACGATATAGGCAGGATCCGGTCGCGTCGGATCCATCCCGTAGTGTTCAACGTACCGCCGCCAACTGTCGCTGACCAAACGGTCCCGGCCAGTTGAGCGCACGGTCGATCCCGCTCACATGATCTGATTCGCGCATAACGCCCTCCCAGCGGGATGCCCACGATACGCAACGCGAACCGCAAGATGCTAGGCGCGGGTCGGCTGCGGGCTCATAAGGAGTAAAACGCCAAAAAGGCACATTGTCGCCCCTGACATCCGCTGCATCACTGGCAGCTTCCCAGCGGCAAAGGATAGAGCGAGCCTGCCAAACGCGGCATAGGCAAAAATTGCAACGACCTCCATTGCCAGAAAGGCGCCTCCCAGCATCGCGTAGCTTTGCCAATAAGCGTCAACATTGATGAATTGAGGAAAGAAGGCTGCAAAGATCAGAATCGCTTTGGGATTGCTGCAGGCCACCAGCGCCTCCGATCGGAACGCCTGCCCAAGTGTCGTGGGGCTTTCCTGAAAGCCACTTCTATCCACTGATCCCGCGCTGCGCCAAAGCGAAACGCCCAGCCAGATCAGATAGGCGGCGCCTATGACCTTCACGATGCTGAACACGAACGCCGACTCCGTAAGAAGGACGCCAAGACCCAAGGCACTGACCGCGATCATCGGCACGAAAACGATCAGCCGGCCAATGGCTGCGGTCTGCGCAAAGCCTATCCCGGCTTTGGCTCCATTGGTCATTGCAAGAAGGTTATTTGGGCCAAAAGCTAAATTCAGCGCAAAGCACGCGGGCACAAAGAGAATCCAGTCAACCACGTCGAAAACCCAAAATCTTTCGTCACTATAGCCGTTTGCACGTAGACTTTCACTGCCCAGCCGTACAAGTGGGAAAAGACAGGCAATCCCACAAAAAAGCCCCCCGATCGCGTGGACCGGGGGGCAGTTGCGTCGACAGGGTTACGGGCTTGGTGTCTCTGTCAGCTTTTCCATAACCTGTTCAAGACTGAAGCTTGCCGCCTTCTGGCGGGGCGGATACTCTTGGAACGTCTCAAGGAACTGACCCACATAGGCCTGTGCCGGCACCAGCATATACGCGCGGTCGATCAGCCAATCCCAATAGGTGTTTGAGGTCCGGTAGCTCCGCTCGTAGGGGTCGCGTCGCAGGTTGAAGATCAGCGGCAGACGCAGTTCTGTCCAAGGCTCAGCCCATGCGCGCAGGGTGGTGTAGGCCTTCTGCTCAAGAAAGATCAGCTTCCAGTCGTTGAAGCGCAGCGCCGTCAGATCGCCACCGTCGGAGAAGTAGAAAATCTCCTGACGGGGGCCTGTGTCCACTTCACCAGAGAAGTACGGCAGGAAGTTGTAGCCATCCAGATGCACGCGGTAGTCGCGACCGCCGCCGACTTCCGCCACGGTGATGCCTTCCAGCAATTCTTCCTTGATGGTGGGCCGTCCAGCCGCCGCCAGATAGGTGGGCAACCAGTCCATATGGTGCATGATGGAATTCGACACCGAACCAGGTTCGATCAGGCCGGGCCAGCGCACCATGGAGGGCACACGCCATCCGCCTTCCCAGTTGGTGTTTTTCTCACCAAAGAAAGGCGTCATCGCCGCATCCGGCCATGTGTTCATATGCGGGCCGTTGTCGGTCGAATAGTGCACGATGGTTTCATCCGCGATGCCCAACTCATCAAGCAGGTCGAGGAACTGACCGATGTGCAAGTCGTGTTCGATCATACCAGCCGTATATTCATCCACCGGCTTGCCAACGGTTTCATTGGCCATCTGCTGGACTTCATCACTGACGTGTGTGCGGAAGTGCATCCGGGTGCCGGACCACCAGACATACCACGGTACGCCTGCTTCTTCCTGACGTTTGATGAAGTCGATGGCAGCGGCCACAGTTTCATCATCCACGGTTTCCATCCGCTTCTTGGTCAGCGGGCCGGTGTCTTCGATCTCGCCATCCGCAAAGGATTTGATCACACCGCGCGGGCCAAAGGTTTCGCGGAAGGTGCGGCCATCGGGCAATACCGCGTCGCCGGGATAGTCGAAGTTCTCCGGCTCTTCCTCGGCGTTGAGGTGGTAGAGGTTGCCAAAGAATTCGTCGAAGCCGTGGTTGGTCGGCAGATGCTCGTCACGGTCGCCAAGGTGGTTCTTGCCGAACTGGCCCGTGGCATAGCCTTGCGCTTTCAAAAGACCTGCAATCGTCGGGTCCTCTTCCTGCATGCCAAGCTCGGCACCGGGCAGGCCCACTTTGGACAGTCCCGTCCGGAACACAGATTGGCCCATGATGTAAGAAGACCGGCCCGCCGTGCAGGATTGCTCCCCGTAGTAATCGGTAAAGATCATGCCTTCGTCTGCGATCCGGTCGATGTTTGGCGTGCGGTAGCCCATCAGGCCCATTGTATAGGCACTGATGTTCGACTGGCCGACATCATCGCCCCAGATCACCAGAATGTTGGGCTGGCTTTCCTGCGCAACCGCTGCGCCGGACAGCGCAACAAGCGTTGCCGCAGCGACCGCCTTCAGCCTAAAGAATCTCGTTTCGAACAATTTGTGTCTCCTCTGTTGCAAGACGATGTGTCAGTCTTTCTAGACACATCCTTAGCCGCCCAAGACCAAAATTTCTACCGCAAATTATATGTTTTGCGCATTACATTCCGTAGGGTTGCTGACGCAAAAGGATAGAAGTCGGGCCAATAGCTCATTGCCCCGGTTGCAAAAACGGCTCTAGGTCAAACCCGCGTGCGGCAGCGCTGGCCACAACGGCTTCGCGCACGGTCCTGTTGCGCGCCAGCAGCCGCCGAAACCGCGCCTCGTCCAACACCAGCAGCATTGACGGCGCAATTGCGCGCACCAGCGGCCTGCGATGCTGACGGCTCAGAATCTCGGATTGTCCGAATATCTCACCACGCCCCAGCCGCCAGCTTTGGCCTGCGACCTCAAGCTCGACCGCGCCAGAGGCAATAAAGAAAACGCTGCGCGCCGGGGTGTCGCGTGCAATGATGATCTCGCCTGCGTCCGCGTGGCGGGTGCGCAAGGCACGCGACAGGCGGCGCAGCGTTGGCTGGTCCACATCGGCAAACACCGGCAGGCGCTGCACCAGTTCAATGCGTTGCGGGGTCACATCCAGCGGCGGGCGTGCCTCGGCAGCGGCGCGCTTTGTGGCCACATCCTGCATCAGCACCGAATACAATTCCGCCCCGATCAACCCGTCATCAAAAATCGCCTCGTATTCGCGCGCTTCAATCCGCAGCGAAATCCGTTCAATGAAAAGCCGCTCCACCTCTTCGGCGTAGCCCGGATACTGCAGCTTGAGCCCTTCAAGCGCGGTATCGACCACTTCGATCCGGCGGTCCACAAGATCGCGCAACAGGTCCGCGACACGCCGCCCGTGAATGCGCCGGATGCGGCTGTCCACAAACTCGCACACGTCGCGCAGCACAAGCCGTTGCGCCAGCAGGATTTCAAACCGGTGCGCGGTCATCTGCGCCAGCAGAAACGGCAATCTGAACCATTCGTACAAAACAGCTGCGGTGCGGTATAGCGGCCCATAGCTCACGGTT
>JBGCEG010000098.1:0-4953 GCA_045106135.1 Roseobacter sp.
GGAAAGTGGAACGTGTTGCTTGGCACAAAAGGCGTTGCGTTGATCAAGATGCGCTGAAGTCGGGCCGCGATCGGCGCGGATACCAGACGCGAAACGAAGGACCTTTTGAATGTCGAGATGGCGCATTGTTATGATTGTGGGCTGTTGCTGCGCCGCTGCGTTGATGGTTTTTGCGGTGATTGGCGGCGCGACCAGTGGGCCGGGGAAGGGCGAGGTTTCGGTCATATTGCACGGCTTCTTTCTGATGATCGGCGCATGGATCGCCGGGCTGCTGATCCTGGCCGCCCTCATGTTCTGGATGTGGGGCAATAAGGTCGTTCGCTACGTTTTGATGGTCATTGTCCTTGGGCCGGTGATCGTGACCGGGGCTGGCGTCGGGTATATGCTTGTATCGGATTACCTACGGCAATTGCCCGCAAAGCGGGAGCGCGCAGCGTGGCAAGCAGCCCGCGATGCGTTGGAGGCGGCGGTGCGGCCCATCTCGGAACCCTATATTGCGCAGCTTTTTGCACCGGAGTTTCAGCCGAGCGGGCTTCCGGCCTTGAGGGCCGCATTTACGGCTGAGATGACGGAGAGCGGGATTGCCAATTGGCAGCGCACAAATGCCAGTTATTATTTTGTTATTCACGCCGATCTCTATGGCTTCACCTTTGCCCGCACCCCCGACATGGCACTGCCCAAATCCATCGGCGGCGGTCTGTTACATGAAGCGGCCTGCTTTGAGTTTTCCGAACGGTTCAAGGCGGAGTTTACAGCGGCGCAGGCCGAGGTGTTTTCGGGCTACTGCTCGGACTACAAGATCGCAAACGGCCCAAAGGCGTTGGAGTTTTTTGAGAAAAGACGGTAACTGAGGGCGGTGCCGTTCGGGCGGAGGACTATTTAGTGTTGGAGTTAGTGCTAAGCGAATGTCTTGGCCCGCCCTGCTTTCTAATCTCCTCGCCCGATGCCCAAGCATAGGGCAGCGCCTGTCCGGGGCTTCGCCCGTTTTCGCCTGAACCTGTCCTCAACAGTTTCTTTTCGGATCAAACCCTTCCTCTGAAGGTGCTTGAAAGGTCTGCCGGGCGGGAAGATTGGTTGCGAATATCCCTCAGAATTGCCATCGGGTGCCGCTCTCGTCGCTTTTGTTTTGACAAAAGCAACTGCCGCGCACGCGTCGCGCCCATAAAGCAAGGAAAAATCCCTTGCCTTATGGTCGCGACGGGCCTAAACGCACCACTTCTACACCCACTCCACTGGAATCAGGGTGACGCGGTCCGTTCGGGATCACGGCCCTCCAGTGTTAGAAACAAGGAATATGGCTATGAACGCCAGCGAACTGCGTGAAAAAACCGCAGATCAGCTCAATGAAGAGCTGGCCACCCTGAAAAAAGAGGCTTTCAACCTGCGCTTCCAGCAGGCGACTGGCCAATTGGAAAACACCGCACGTATGCGCGACGTCAAGCGCGCCGCCGCCCGTGTGAAAACCATTCTGAACCAAAAAGCGGCCGACGCCGCCAAATCGGAGGCTTAAGAATATGCCAAAGCGTATCCTGAACGGCGTCGTCACCAGCAACCAAAACGAGCAAACGGTCACCGTTTCCGTTGAACGTCGCTACACGCACCCGGTGATGAAGAAAACCATCCGTAGCTCGAAGAAATATCGCGCTCACGATGAGAAGAACACATTCAACGTGGGCGACCTTGTCCGCATCCAGGAATGTGCGCCGAAATCGAAAACCAAGCGTTGGGAAGTCCTCGAGGGCTAACCAATACCACGAAACCGTGGGGCGCCAATCTGAGCGTCCCCAAAGGTCGGGAGACATCACATGATCCAGATGCAGACCAATCTTGATGTGGCTGACAACAGCGGCGCTCGCCGTGTTCAGTGCATTAAGGTTCTGGGTGGCTCCAAGCGTAAATACGCATCCGTCGGCGACATTATTGTCGTGTCGGTAAAGGAAGCCATCCCACGCGGCCGCGTGAAAAAAGGCGACGTCCGCAAGGCCGTCGTTGTGCGCACCGCTAAAGAAGTCCGTCGCGAAGACGGCACCGCAATCCGTTTCGATCGCAACGCTGCTGTTATCTTGAATAACAACAACGAGCCGATCGGCACACGTATCTTTGGGCCAGTCGTTCGCGAGCTGCGTGCAAAGAACTTCATGAAAATCATCTCGCTCGCTCCGGAGGTGCTGTAATCATGGCCGCTAAACTGAAAAAAGATGACACCGTCATCGTTTTGACCGGCAAGGACAAAGGCAAGCAGGGCAAGATCCTGTCCGTGAGCCCGTCGACCGGCAAAGCCGTTGTGGACGGCATCAACATTGCCATCCGCCACGTCAAAGCCAGCCAGAACGAGCAAGGCGGGCGCCAGCCCAAAGCCATGCCGATCCAGCTGTCGAACCTGTCGCTTGTTGACTCCAAGGGCAAACCAACCCGCGTTGGTTTCAAGATGGACGGCGACAAGAAGGTTCGCTTCGCCAAGACAACAGGGGATGTGATCTAATGCTTGATACCGCAACCTACACCCCCCGCCTGAAGGGCGTCTACACCTCCACGATCCGTGCCGCGATGAAGGAAGAGTTTTCCTACAAGAACGACATGCAGATCCCACGGTTGGAGAAGATCGTTCTCAACATCGGCGCTGGCCGCGCTGCCGTCAAAGACAGCAAAAAGCCAGCCGGTGCAGCCGCCGACCTGACCGCCATTTCCGGTCAGAAGGCCTTGATCACCCGTGCCAAAAAGTCGATCGCCGGTTTCCGCCTGCGTGAAGACATGCCGGTCGGCGCCAAGGTCACCCTGCGCGGCGACAAAATGTACGAATTCCTGGATGGTCTGATAACCATCGCAATGCCACGTATTCGTGACTTCCGCGGTGTGTTCGACAAGTCGTTTGACGGCCGCGGCAACTACGCCATGGGCCTCAAGGAGCACCTCGTGTTCCCAGAGATCGACTTCGACAAGATCGACGAAGCTTGGGGCATGGACATTGTCATCTGCACCACCGCATCCACCGACGCCGAAGCGCGCAGCCTGTTGAAAGCTTTCAACATGCCGTTCAGCGAATAAGCGACAGGAGAGTATAGAACATGGCTAAGAAAAGCATGATCGAACGCGAGAAGAAGCGGGAGCGCCTGGTGAAGAAATACGCCGCCAAGCGCGCCGCCCTTCTGGCAATCGCCAACGACCGCGAAAAACCAATGGAAGGGCGCTTCACGGCGCGTCTCACACTGGCAGAGCTGCCCCGCCGCTCGTCCGCCGTCCGTCTTCACAACCGTTGCCAGCTGACAGGCCGTCCTCACGCTTACTACCGCAAGCTGAAGATTTCCCGTATCGCGTTGCGCGACCTTGGATCTGCCGGGCTTATCCCCGGTATGGTCAAGTCCAGCTGGTAAGGAGGTATATCAATGAACGATCCTATCGCAGATATGCTCACCCGTATCCGGAACTCCCAACTGCGTGGCAAAGCCACCGTTGAAACGCCGGCCTCCAAGCTGCGCGCCTGGGTTCTCGACGTCCTGCAGGACGAAGGCTACATCCGTGGCTACGAGAAAACGACCGGCAAGGACGGCCACCCCGCCCTGTCGATCGAGCTGAAATACTACGAAGGCACGCCGGTTATCCGCGAGCTGAAGCGTATTTCGAAGCCAGGCCGCCGCGTTTACGTGGGTTCCTCCGACATCCCAACCGTCCGTCAGGGCCTGGGTGTGTCGATTGTCTCGACGCCGAAAGGTGTCATGTCCGATGCAAATGCACGCTCTGCCAACGTTGGCGGCGAAGTGCTTTGCACCGTCTTCTAAGGAGAGCATAATGTCTCGTATTGGTAAAAAACCAGTCGACCTGCCCTCCGGCGTGGAGGCCTCGGTCTCCGGCCAGACGGTGTCGGTCAAAGGCCCAAAAGGTCAGCGCAGCTTCACCGCTACGGATGACGTCACAATCACGGTTGACGGCAACGTCGTTAAGGTCGAGCCACGCGGCAAGTCCAAACGCGCCCGCCAGCAGTGGGGCATGTCGCGCACCCGCATCGGCAACCTCGTGATCGGCGTCACCGAAGGGTTCAAGAAAGAGCTTGAAATCCAAGGTGTTGGTTACCGGGCGGCCATGGAGGGCAAGAACCTCAAGCTGAACCTCGGCCTCAGCCACGACGTTGTGTACGAAGTGCCGGAAGGCGTGACCGTTGCCGCGCCCAAGCAGACCGAAGTTGTGGTCGAAGGCATCGACGAGCAGCAGGTTGGTCAGGTTGCGGCAGAAATTCGCGCTTGGCGGAAACCGGAGCCCTACAAAGGCAAGGGCATCCGCTACAAAGACGAGTACGTCTTCCGCAAAGAAGGGAAGAAGAAGTAATGGCTAATAGCAAACGTGACCTGTTCATCAAACGCCGTCTGCGCGTTCGGAACAAACTTCGCAAGGTAAACGCCGGGCGCATGCGCCTGTCGGTCCACCGTTCTTCCAAGAACATCAGCGTGCAGCTGATCGACGACGTGAACGGCACCACCGTGGCCTCCGCATCCACCCTTGAAAAAGGCCTGGGTCTGGTTGGCAAGAACAACGTCGACGCGGCCACCAAGGTCGGCGCCGAGATTGCCAAGCGTGCGAAGAAGGCCGGCGTGACCGAAGCCTATTTCGACCGTGGCGGTTTCTTGTTCCACGGCAAGGTTGCGGCCTTGGCGAACGCAGCCCGTGAAGGCGGTCTGAAAATCTAAAGGTGCGGTGGGGTATAACCCCACCCTACCACCCCTCTGTAGGGTGGGTTTTCAACCCACCTTCGATGATCCGGGCGCAGCATGCGCACTTGGGTTGGAAAACGGGCCAACGGCCCACGACATAAAGGACTGCCAACATGGCAAGAGAACCAGGACGGGGCCGCCGCGATCGCGACGAAACTCCGGAATTTCAGGATCGTTTGGTTGCAATCAACCGCGTATCCAAAACCGTCAAAGGCGGTAAGCGCTTTGGCTTCGCAGCCCTCGTCGTCGT
>JBGCEG010000099.1:0-26534 GCA_045106135.1 Roseobacter sp.
TGAACCGCCCCGGTTTTACCGGAGACTGTTTAGTTCTTATCAAGCGACTTTATCGAGTGTGTTCATGTTTGCATAGAACGCCTCCTCAGCTTCAGTTGGCGTGATGTATCCAATGGGTTCGAGCAAGCGACGGTTGTTGAACCAATCGACCCATTTCAAGGTTTCCCGCTCGACAGCGTCGGCGGATTTCCATGGTCCCAATCTGTGGATGACTTCGGCCTTGAACAGGCCAATCATCGTCTCGGCCAGCGCGTTGTCATAACTGTCGCCGACGGTTCCCACACTTGGTTCCAGGCCAGCGTCGGCCAACTTTTCTGTGTATTTTATCGACAAGTATTGGCTGCCCCGATCGCTGTGATGGATCAGATTTTCTGAAGGCCGTCTTTCATAAAGTGCTTGCTCAAGCGCATCCAAAACGAACTGTGTTTGCTGCGATCTGGAGGCGCGCCAACCAATGATCTTATTGGCAAACGTATCGATCACAAACGCCACATAGACAAACCCCTGCCAAGTTGAGACATAGGTGAAGTCCGACACCCAGAGCTGGTTGGGCATGGTCGCACGGAACTGCCTGTTCACTCGGTCCATCGGGCATGGCAGGGCTTTATCCGGCCAAGTCGTTTTGACCTTCTTGCCGCGCCGGACACCTTCGATCCCAATGTCGCGCATGAGCCGTTCGACGGTGCAGCGTGCTAGGTCAAAACCGTCACGACGCATGGCATGCCATAGTTTACGTGCGCCATAGACAGACCGATTATCACCCCAAACACGCTTCATCTCTGGGCGCAATTCAGCGTCACGCCTGGAGCGATCCGACGCTTTGCCTGGATCATTCTCAACGGCGAGATGCGCGTAAAACGTCGAAGGGGCGATCTGTAATACACGGCAGATCGGCTCGACCCCACACACCTCTCGATGTTCCTTGATAAACGCGATCATTTCCGAAACGGGCGGTCGAGCTCCGCCTGCGCAAAATATGCGGACGCCTTTTTCAAGATATCATTGGCTTGCCGAAGCTGGCGATTCTCGCGCTCCAAGGCTTTGATCCGGTCGCGTTCGGCGGTCGTCACACCATCACGTCGACCGCTGTCCGTCTCAGCACGCCGAACCCACGTCCGAAGCGTATCAGGCCCGCAACCAATCTTAGGCGCAATCGATTTGATCGCAGCAGACTGGCTGTCAAATTCGCCCTGATGCTCGAACACCATCCGAACAGCTCGTTCGCGCACCTCAGGTGAATATCTGTTTCCACATTTGTTCTTTTCCATAACCCAGTATCCTTACTTCTGGGTCTCCAGCAAACAAGGGGCGGTTCACTTCGATTAGGCTTTCAAAGTCGGGTTTATCTTCGGCAAAAGCGGCCACGGCAAAAAAATGCATGGACAATGTGATAACAGCAAAAAGCCTCATGCAATCTCTTTCGGGTACCGTTTGCCATGACGTAAGTTTCGAACATAACCGAGAAAAATTGCACGGCAAGCAAGATCACCAGTTAGGAAAAACAATGGTATTCTGATTGTCTCAGTCGCCAATTACCAAGCGCAAGAAGCGCTTGGTCGGTTCTTAATCGTTTTAGCCCCACTGGCGCGGACAGTCGTTGGCGCGAGTCTGGTCGTATATCCAAGCATTCTAGCGGGGGTTCTGGCTGAGTGCTGTACGAAGAGCAGCGGTCAACTTCTGTGGATCGTCCTCTATTCGAGGTACCAGAACGTCCCGAACCACTGCATTTAAAGCTCTGTCCGCCGTTGCTGCGGCAGGGTCTTCGTGGTCAACATAGATTTCCAGAGCTTCGACAGCTTCAAGCACCGCTTCAGGGATATTGGCGACTCCTTGAAGGAGCGCGCTGATCCCAAGATGTTCGACTTGGTTTGCATTCGATTTTGGCCCTACGAATTTTGGGGCAAAGCCCTCAACACCCCAGACCTGACTAGGGGTTAGACCTGTTTCGGTCGCGTATTGATGAATGTGCGGCACGCTATAGTGCCCTACAAATCCATGGCTCCACAAAGGTCGATGCGTAATCGGATTGCGACGATTGGTGCCTGACAAGAGCGCCTGCCATATCAACAGGGAGGCCTCTCCATCAGTTTTGGCATGGGCTTCATGCTCGGCACGCGCTTCCTCTGGCAAGGCGCGCACATACCCATGGGCCAGCGGCAGCAATGCCAGCGCCCCCTCCAGAGCATTCGGGCGCGCTTTCAGAAACGCGCCATATGCATCGGTTAAAAGATCAACGTGAATGCGCCCCTCGTCAGACGCTAGCGCTGTAGTAAGCGAATAAACTGTCCAGCCTGCTTCCAACAGCGCAGGCGTGCTCACATCCCACAAGGTAGGTGGCAGGGCTTGGCCGCGTTCTGCACTGCGCATTGTCAGAGCCTCGATTGTGGCGGCGTAGGCAAACAAAACTTCAGAGGTCGTCGCGCCCTGTTCGAGCCTGGCCAGATGATCATCGACGCCCAAATCGCTCAGGGCTCCGGTTGGATGCAAACCAACATCTAGCAAACGTTGCTGCACCGCGGCCAAGCTATCGTTCCCGGCAGCGTTCAGCCCTGTATCTGGCAGGGCGCGCATGGGTACAATAGATAAAATATTGCGGCTCAAGAACCAAACCGATACGCAAACCACGACAAGGCCAATGGAAAAAACAAAGATGGTTAGCCGTTTCATGCTGTTTCCTCTTATACCCGGCACACCGGTTAGATTAAGACCTAACATGTAGCCACTCGCACCAAATGACCACTTAGTCCGCTCTGCAGTTAACCGTTGCAATGCGTCCATAGCTGCTGACCGAGCTCCCTTTTCGAGAATTGGTGCTTTTTCGTGCAGACTGTAAGTTCGAAAAGAGCTAGAGTTTGGCAACGCACCGAATGGCCGCTAAGCGGGCGGCTACCTCAGCTTCTGTTGGCAGTGCTGAGTGACCGGTCTGGGCGGATTGTGTTGAAAAACTCGAAAATTCGGCGCGCTCAATTTTCCGCCAATTTCCGTTTTAACAACAAAGTGGAAGCTGCTTGCTCAGAGCAGGCCATGACAGCCGCTCACATTGCAAAACCGGAGTTTTGGCCGATCCCCCAGCGAAAAATCTATACTGCTTCTCAGAGGGCAACTTTTTCACCGATGTTCAGCAAAACTGGAGTTTTTCAACAAAATCGGCCGGAACTATCCTTCTAGCACTCCGCAGAGACAGCCATTCAATTGGTTGCACTTGACGACAGTATGGGCATGAAATACTACGTGCATACGCTACGCGGGCGTTGTGTAGTGGTAAGACCTCAGCCTTCCAAGCTGATGACGCGGGTTCGATTCCCGCCGCCCGCTCCAGAAGTCGCCTCCTGTCCAAAACGAATACCGAAGCGTCAGGTTTGTGATCGTGTTCATTGCCGAATTATTACCGGGCTAGTGAAGACATCCCACAACAGAAAACGACTTTTGAAGAGCCCTTAGCGCGCAGGGGACTGCAAGTTTTCTACCAAAAAGACATGCTGTTTTTCGGATCTGGCGTAGATTATCGAATTTAAAATACATTTGATAGGAATGCCGAAGGCCAGCGCGCAGGACGAGGGCAGATTTCGCTTGTAGTTTGCCGCAGCCGCTGGTTCTCTTTCTGCAGTTACGTAAGCCGCGCAAGTTGTGACCGCTGCATTCCGCCGTAGAGCTTCCGCCAGCGGTAAAACGTTTGCTGGGTCACCCCGATCTGGCGCACCGCCTCCGCAATCGTCGACCTTTGCCCTTGCAAAACTTCAACCTGCCGAAGCATCGATACAATCTCTTCGGGCTTCTCTCGTTTTCCAGCCATCGCTGATCCTCCAATTTGCGGGACAGAACCATCCCAGTTAGTGGACCACTTTCAGGGGGCTATTCCAGTCGGAGTTTCCCCAGTACATCCACGCATCCGAAATCGAGCCTCTTTCTGGCATGAAGCCGTCGAAATAGATCAAGCTTACAAGGATTTGAACCGTGACGGATGAATCGTCTGGCCATGGTATTTCTTGGCGACTGCATATTTGACAAACTCACATACTGGGGTACCGTGAGGTTCCAATTGGTCAGGGGATCCGAGAAAGCAAGATTGCTACGGTTTCCGTTGCTGGATGCCTTCGGGGCGATGGAAAGGTTGAGGCCCAGACTGCGTTTATTGACTAAGAAATTGATGCCGGGAACACTCTGCACCCAGTGTTGCCAGAGGACCATCTTTCTAGGCTACGGCTAGCTATTCAGTAGCTACGAGGACTGTCGTGGGATCGTCGCCGCGAAAAAGGGAGCCCACCCTTCAAACATCGTATGTTGCGAAGGTGAAAGATATTAAGTTTGGGCGGGACGACACTCAGAAAGTTGCTCTGATACGCACCCGGTTCGAAACAGGTGAATCTCAAAACACTGTTCTGTCAGTACCGATGATGAAGGAGACCATTCGACACTAAGAGCAATCACTTGCAGCGTTTGTAAGTTCAGGGTCGAAGAAACACTCTAAATGGTGTAATGACAATGTCCCCATTGAGATTGGTATTCAATACCTCACCTGTCATTCTTGATGTCAGGCCTTTGCTTCACCAGCTTGTCCAGCTTTTCGTTAAACCACTCTTCGTCGTCGTCCGCTTCTAACTCACGCGCGGCTTCTTTGAAGTGGTCAAGTTGGGATTTTTCGTCGGCAATAGTCCTTTTGCGATCTACAATCCGTCAAAGTGCATTTGTTTCGGTTTTTGGGGCCTTTCCGGTGGGAGAAACTTGGCGACTGTTTGAAGTTCGTCATCTGCGAATTCGTTCTCATCGTTTGGTACTTCACGGGCGTTTCGGTCAAACAAGACTCGAGCAACACGCTGGTGAAGCTCGGTCAAAAAAACGCACTCGGCTTCTATCTCGCCAAGTACGCGTTGCAAGATTTTCACGCTAGGTTCTGTAAGAAGACCATCAAGGTCACCGAGACCATATACAATCTTGCTCTGGTTTTGGCGACATGTCTGTGTTCGGTTCTGCTATCACACCCTTCGCAAAAAAACCTGAGAGACAGTATAGGCGCGACTTCCATCTGAGCCCTCAAGTATCTTGATCGTGGCGTTGACGTGCGCGAAGTCATGCTTGGCCTGCGCTGGAACGGCTTCGTGCTTGCGGATCTCGCCAACAATTCCGGTTCGCTTTCGCTCTAAGGCTTGGGTGACAAGCTCCATGCCCCATTGTGATTCACAAGAGCGCAGGATTCAGCTACATTGTTGGTGGGCTTGATACATAAGTCCGCGCAATTGCACCGGCATACCTGTAACAGCCATGAAAAGCGCAATGAAAGAGGGTCCGGTCCCTGCAAGCAGTCTGGTCTGACGTGACCAGCGAAACGGGAGAGCATGACAAGAATTGCTTTAACAGCCGCGCTGGCATTGGCAGGTGTTGCGCTGTTTCACATCGCTCACATCCCGCTGCCGTGGCTTTTGGGACCCATTGGCGCATGTCTTGCAGCCTCCCTTCTTGGGATACGCCTGAACAGCGTAAAATCGGTCAACGATGGCATGAGGACGATCCTTGGCGTTGCAGTCGGGGCCACCCTGACGCCCACCGTGCTGGCCAGTTTTCCATCCATGTGGCCTACGTTGGCGCTTGTCCCGATCACCGTGCTGGCCATCGCCGCCATTGGTGTGCCCTATTTTCAGCGTCTTTGGGGGTATGATTTTCCCACTGCCTACTATGCGGCCATGCCCGGCGGTTTGCAGGACATGCTGCTGTTCGGTGAAGAAGCAGGTGGAAACGTCAGAACACTGTCGCTTGTGCATGCGACCCGCGTCATGGTTATCGTTGTGGCGCTGCCTTTCCTGCTCAAAGGCATATGGCAAGCAGACCTGAGCAACCCGCCCGGTGCACCAGCCTCAACCGTTCCGACCCAAGAGCTGCTGATCATGGTTTTTTGCGCGTTGTCCGGGTGGTGGCTTGCGATCAGAGTAGGCCTTTTTGGCGCCTCGATCCTTGGGCCTATGATCGTTGCAGCGGCGGCGGCATTGACAGGATTGCTGAATTTTCGCCCACCCGCAGAAGCCATCTGGGCCGCACAGTTTTTCATCGGCATGTCAATTGGTGTCAAATACAGCGGCGTGACCATACTCGAAGTCAGGCGCGATCTGGTTGCGAGCCTTGGGTTTTGTGTGATCCTGATCATTCTCACGGTCATCGTCGTGGAGGCCGTGGTGCTTACCAATCTTGCTCCCGGACAAGAGGCGCTTTTAGCCTTTGCACCAGGCGGGCAAGCTGAGTTGACGGTTCTGGCCCTCATCGTGGGGGCCGATGTCGCCTTTGTCGTGGCACATCATGTTTTGCGAATTCTGGTTGTTATTCTTGGCGCACCGCTGATGGTGAGGCTGTTTGACCGCTCTTGAAACACCGGGCCATTTGGCGCCTTAAAAACAAAGCACCCCGGAAACCATGGTCCGGGGTGCTGCCTGTGTCAGGATGTGGCGGGCCGTTTATTGAGGGATATCGCCCTCGATCCCTTGGACATAGAAGTTCATGCCAGCCAGCAGACCATCATCCGCAGTTTCACCAGCGGCCAGGAATGGCGTGCCGTCCTGCTTGTTCAGCGGACCTGTGAAGGCGTGGTAGGACCCGTCAGCAAGGGCCGCCTTGAGCGCCAGCGCTTCTTCTTTGACATTTGCAGGGACAGCGTCGGTGATTTCACCGATGCCGACCATACCGTCGCCAATGCCGTGCCATGTGTCGACGCTTTCCCAAGTACCATCCATTACGGCGCGGGTCCGCTCTACGTAGTAAGGCCCCCACAGATCAAGGATCGCGCTGACGCGTGGGAAGGGCGCATAGGCTGACATGTCAGAGGCCTGACCAAAGGTCACAACGCCGCCTGCTTCCTGCGCTGCGGCATGCGGCGCGGTGGAATCGGTATGTTGCAGGATGACGTCCGCCCCCTGTTCGATCAGCGCCGTGGCGGCATCTGCCTCTTTGGCGGGGTCGAACCACGTGTAGACCCAGATGATCTTGAACTCCACGTCAGGGTTCACCCGCTTGGCGTGGATGTAGGACGCGTTGATGCCACGGATCACTTCGGGAATTGGGAAGGATGCGATGTAGCCGACGATGTTGCTTTCGGTCATGCTGCCCGCGATGTGACCCTGCACCGCGCGGCCTTCATAAAAGCGCGCAGAATAGGTAGAGACGTTAGGATGCAAGCGTTTGTACCCGGTCGCATGTTCAAATTTCACATCCGGAAACTTGGCTGCGATGTTGTTCGTCGGGTCCATGTAGCCAAACGAGGTGGTAAAGATCAGATCAGCACCGTCCAGCGCCATCTGTGTCATCACACGCTCAGAATCCGGCCCCTCGGCAACGCTTTCCACAAAAACCGTCTCAACCTGATCCCCGAATTCGGCTTCGACCGCCTTGCGGCCCTGATCATGCGTGAAGGTCCAGCCGCCGTCCCCGACAGGGCCTACGTAGACAAAGCCGACTTTCGTTTTCTCGTGGCCGTCGGCGAAGGCAGTCGTCGCCATGGCCAGTGCAATCGCTGCACCCGTAACCATACGGAATAGTTTCATTTCAAGGTCTTCCCCATGTTTGACCGCCCCTATGGTGAGGCGTTGGTTTGCCTCAGCTTGAGGCGTGAAACGACCTGCCCAGTGACCCGGGCGCGGCACTGCGATCCGCAGACAGGATCACCAGCACTACAATCGTGATAACGTAGGGCGACATTGCCAGATATTCGACAGGAATGGCAACGCCAGCCCCCTGCAAATTAAGCTGCAACTGCGTTATTCCGCCAAAAAGATAAGCACCCAGCAGCACGCGCCATGGCTTCCACGAGGCAAAGACCACAAGGGCCAGCGCAATCCAGCCTACCCCTGCTGTCATGCCCTCGGTCCATTGCGGCACGCGGATCAGACTGATGTAGGCGCCCCCCAACCCTGCCAGCGCACCCCCGAACATAATGGCAAGGGTGCGGATGCGGACGACCTTGTATCCAAGGGCGTGTGCTGCATCGTGGTTTTCCCCCACCGCGCGCAGCACAAGACCTATGCCTGTGAACTTCAGAACGGCCCAGACACCAGCAACAAGCGCGATGCCCACATAGAGCACGGGATCATGGTTGAACAGGATCGGCCCGACGATTGGAATTTCTGTCAGAAAGCCGAAATTCACATCCTCCACGCGCGGCGGTTTGATCCCGACATAGCTTTGACCCAGCAACGCCGACAGGCCCAGCCCAAACAAGGTCAACGCCAGTCCGGACGCCACCTGATTGGCCAAGGCCACTTGCGTCAGGAACACAAACAGCAGGCTGAGCAGCGCGCCGCCTGCGGCAGCGGCAACAAAGCCCACCGCAGGCGAGCCCGTTTCCACCGCCGCCGCAAAGCCGCAAATGGCCCCCATGATCATCATTCCCTCAACGCCAAGGTTCAAAACACCCGACCGCTCTGTGACCAGTTCACCAGTGGCCGCCAGCAAGATCGGGGTCGCAGCGCTCATCAGCGCGGCGATCAGCAGGACCGGGTTAATCACGGACAGATCCATCAGACAGCCTCCCTTTTGCCAATGCGCAGCCGGTATTGTGTGAGCAGATCAAAGGCGAGCAGGAAAAACAGCAGCATGCCTTGAAACACCTGAATGGCGGCGGCAGGCAGGCCCAACTGGCTTTGTGCGATGTCACCACCGATGTAGGTCAGCGCCATCAAGAGGCCTGCCAGCACAATGCCAATGGGGTTCAGACGACCCAGAAAGGCCACGATGATCGCGGTGAACCCGTAGCCCACGTTGAAATCAATGGTGACTTGTCCTGCAGGCCCGGACACCTCGAACATGCCCGCAAGCCCCGCAAGCAGGCCCGACATCCCAAGACAGAACAACACAAGGCGCGTGGGGTTCACTCCGGAAAAGCGGGCCGCACGGGGGGCCTCCCCGGTGACCCGAACAGCGAAACCCAAACGGTGCCGCGCCAAGAGCACATACGCAAAAATCACCGCGATCATGGCGGCTACCACACCCCAGTGCATGCCGCTGCCCGCGATGATCTCAGCGTTATGGGCCGACGGATACTGCTGCAGGTTGCGACTGCCCGGAAACCCGAACCCTTCCGGATTTCTCAGCAATCCCAGTGCCATGGACGACTGGAATTGCTCCGCCACATAGACCAGCATCAAAGAGACCAGAATTTCGTTAGTGCCAAACCTGACCTTCAGCAAGGCCGGTATCATGGCCCAGAGCCACCCGCCCAACGCGCCTGCAAGGACCATCCCCGGAAAGATCAGCACGCTTTCCGCCGGATAGAAAGCCAGTGCAAATCCGGCCGCGAATAACGCGCCCATGATGTACTGGCCTTCAGCACCGATGTTCCAGATACCCGCCTTGAACCCAAGGCTCAGACCTATGGCGATCAACACCAAAGGCGCGCCCTTGATCAGCAACTGTGGCCGGTAGAAAAACGAAAACTCCCCAAAGAGCGGCTGCCAGAAGATGGTCTGAATTGACAACAGCGGGTCCTTGCCCAAGGCGGCAAAAAGCAGGCCGCCAAAAACGAAGGTCGTCAGAACAGCCAGTATCGGGGTTGCATAGGCAAACGCGCGACTGGGCTGGGGTCTTTTCTCTAGTCGGATCACGTTGTTGTGCTTTCGTTGCGGACCGTTTTGCCACGTCTTGCGGACCGATCATCTGGGCGGCCCTGAGCGGTGTCAGACATGAGCGACCTCCATGCCATGCGCGCCGCCCATCATCAGGCCGATTTCGTCCACGGTCAGCCCTTGGGTGGAACGTGGCTCGGATAATCTGCCTTCGTTCAGCGCCGCAAATTTGTCCGAGATTTCCATCAACTCATCCAGATCCTGACTGATCACGAGGATCGCGGCACCTTCCTTGGCCAGATCAAGCAGGGCCTGACGGATCGCCGCCGCGGCAGAGGCATCCACACCCCATGTCGGTTGATTGACCACCAGAACATCCGGCTTTTGCATCACCTCGCGCCCGATCACAAACTTTTGCAAGTTGCCGCCCGACAGCGACCGCGCGGCGTTGCCTGCCCCGGGGGTGCGGACATCAAAGGCGGCAATCACATCATCGGCAAACCCTTTGGCCGCGTCCCAATTCAAAAAGCCATTCTTCACCAGCCCCTTGCGGTCCAGACCCGTCAGCATGGCGTTTTCTGTCAGCGACATGTCAGGGGCCGCTGCATGCCCCAACCGTTCCTCGGGGGCCGCCAGCAGCCCTTTCTTGCGGCGCGCCACCGGGCCTTGCGCGCCAATGTCCTCTTCGCGCAGAAACACCATCCCCTGCGGCACCAATGCCTCACCGGACAAGGCGCTCAGCAACTCATCCTGTCCGTTTCCTGCAACGCCGCCGATCCCGATGATCTCTCCTGCGCGCAATCGGATCGTCACATTCTGCAGCGACATCCCAAAGGCGCTGGCCGCTTTGAGGTTCAGATTGCGGGTCGCCAGCACAACATCGCCAAGATCACGGCCCGCTCTGGTCGCGGTCGCCAAAACCTTGCCCACCATCATTTCCGCCATATCCCGCGCCGTTGTTTCGCGCGGAACGCAGGTGCCCACCACTTTGCCCAACCGCAAGACCGTCGCGGAATCGCACAGCGTCCGGATTTCCTCAAGCTTGTGCGAAATATAGAGAATGGCGGTCCCTTCGGCTTTTAGTTTTCGCAACGTCTCGAACAGGATGTCGACCTCTTGCGGGGTCAGTACAGAGGTAGGCTCATCCATGATCAGCAGTTTGGGCTCCTGCAGCAGGCAGCGAATGATCTCAACCCGCTGTCGCTCCCCTGCTGACAAATCCCCCACAATGCGGTCAGGCGACAGGGGCAAGCCGTAGGTATCCGACACCTCCCTGATCCGCGCGGACAGGGCGCGCATCTGCGGCGCGTCCTCCATCCCCAAGGCGATGTTTTCTGCCACGCTCAGCGCATCAAACAGCGAGAAATGCTGAAACACCATGCCGACCCCTGCGGCGCGGGCCACGCGTGGCTCTGCTGGCGCAAAGGGCGCGCCATGAATGTGCATCTCTCCCCGGTCCGGTTTCACAAGGCCGTAGATCATTTTGACCAGCGTGGACTTTCCAGCGCCGTTTTCCCCCAACAGGGCGTGCACCTCGCCCTTGGCGATTGAAAACGACACATCTTCGTTTGCGACCACACCGGGGTAGGCCTTGGTGAGACCCTTGAGCGACAGCAAGGTGGTCATGCGTGTTTCTCCGCTTTTTGGGTCTGGCTTTGGGCCACAAGCAAGGCACTGGCCACACCTAATGCGATGGCTTGGGGGTGTTTGCCAAGGGCGGGGTTCCCGATGGGGCAGGCGATTTGGCCCACCGATACAGGGGCGTGCCCGCGAGCGATCAGCCTTTTTCGAAAGCGCACCCATTTGGTGGCGGAGCCAATTAAGCTGATGTCGTCGCATCCGTGGCTCAGCATGGCGTCGCACAGGTCCAGATCAATGACATGCGAATAAGTCAGAATGAAATGCGCAGCCTCTGGCGGTGAAAAGCGCACAGCCTCTGCAGGGACAGAGGCCACAAGTTGTTCCACACCGTCCGGGAGGGTCGCGGGAAACCTGTCGGCACTGGTATCGACCCAAGTGATCGAAAAATCGGGCAAGGGACACAGCACAGACACCAGCGCGCGCCCCACATGCCCCGCGCCCCAAATCCAGACAGGTCGCGTGGCGTGTTTGACCGGTTCAACCATCCAGCCCTTGAGGCAGGTCGGTGCCACCTGCGCCCCTTCGCGCCGCCAGCGCGCCAGCAGACGCGACACCTCCAGCGGCATGGGGCCGGGGCCGCGCACAATCACATCCTCAGACAGTGCCAAGGCAGCCTTCAGGTCAAAGACTTCGGTCAGGATCTCAACCGCGCCGCCGCAACACTGGCCCATATCGGGGCCAAGCGCATGGCGGCTGACACGGTAGTGACCGATCTGCGTCTGCTCGCGCGCCCGTTGCGCAAGTTCATATTCAAGCGCGCCACCGCCGATGGTGCCGCTTTGCCCACCGTCCCACACCAGCATCGCGGCACCAACCTCGCGCGGCACTGACCCCCGCACACCGGCAACAACGACGCGTGCGACGCGCCCGTGCGCCTTGCAGGCGGAAATAAGCGCGCTGCGGTCAAACGACATCAGGTGTACGATCTGCGCGGGCGCGCGCGACAGCGGCGAGGATTTCTTCAGTAGTTGCAGGGGCTTGCAGGTCTGCATACGCGGCCCCGCAGGCCTGAACAGCCGCACTCAGCGCACTGAAAGCCGAGATGCCCAGCATAAACGGCGGCTCGCCCACAGCTTTTGAGCGGTAAATGGTGTCTTCCCGGTTTTCGGTGTCCCAAAGCGACACATTGAAGATGTCAGGGCGGTCCGAACAGGCGGGGATTTTATAGGTCGACGGCGCGTGGGTGCGCAAACGTCCTGCCCCATCCCAGACGAGTTCCTCCATCGTCAGCCACCCGGCCCCTTGCACGTAGCCCCCTTCAATCTGGCCGATATCCAGCGCCGGGTTCAGGGACGCACCTGCGTCATGCAGAATATCCACCTGCAAAATCCGGTTCTCGCCTGTCAGCGTGTCAATCACCACTTCGGAAAGGGCTGCCCCATAGGCGAAGTAGAAAAACGGTCGGCCCTGCCCTTTCAGGCGGTCCCACGACAGTTTGGGCGTTTTGTAAAAGCCGGTCGCTGACAGGCTGATGCGCGATGTGTAGGCCATGGCGGCGGCCTCAGCGAAGGTGTAGGTCGCCCCACCTACGAAGACGTGGCCGTCTTTGAACCGGACCTCTGCGGCCGTTGTTTGGTGTTCGTCCGCGAGCATGTCAGCCATACGATCCCGAATGGTGTCGCAGGCAATTTTAACCGCCATGCCATTAAGATCGCTACCCGAAGAGGCCGCAGTTGCGGAGGTGTTCGGCACCTTCGCGGTGTCGGTTGCGGTGATCTTTACCGCGCTGACATCAACGCCAAACCGATCCGCAGCAACCTGCGCAATCTTTTGAAACAGGCCCTGCCCCATCTCTGTGCCGCCGTGGTTCATGTGGATTGATCCGTCCTGATAGACATGGACCAGCGCGCCCGCCTGATTAAGATGCGTCAGGGTAAAGGAAATGCCAAACTTCACCGGTGTCAGCGCGATCCCCTTTTTCAGCACCTCATTGGACGCGTTCCAGTCTGCCACGGCAGCCTGACGAGCACTAAAGTCGCTGCGCGCCACCAAAGCGTCAATCATCTCGGGCAGGATGAAATCTTCGACGGTTTGCCCATAGGGCGTCACGTTGCGCCCCGCATCGCCGTAGAAATTAGCGCGCCGCACTGCCAGTGGGTCAACACCCAGATGCGCCGCGATGTGATCCATGATCCGTTCGATGCCCGCCATGCCCTGCGGCCCGCCAAACCCGCGAAACGCCGTGGCGCTTTGCATGTTGGTTTTCAGCCTGTGACTGGTGATTTTCACAGCTGGCAGAAAGTAGGCGTTGTCCGCGTGTAGCATAGCGCGGTCGGCCACGGGCAAGGACAGATCAAGCGCCCAGCCGCATCGCGTGAAATGGGTCACATCCAGCGCTTGGATGCGCCCGTCGCCATCAAACCCAACATCATAGTCTATCCGAAAGTCGTGGCGTTTGCCGGTGATGATCATATCGTCATCGCGGTCATAGCGCATCTTGCAGGGCTTGCCGGTCTTGGCGGCGACAACGGCGCAAGCCACCGCCAGCGCGTTGCCCTGGCTTTCCTTGCCGCCAAAACCACCACCCATGCGCCGGGTTTCCACCCGAACGCTGTGCATTGGTTGGCCAATGGCATCTGCCACCTTGTGCTGAATTTCGGTTGGGTGCTGCGTTGAACTCATCACCACCATGTCGCCCGCTTCCTGCGGCAGGGCCAACGCCGCCTGACCTTCCAGATAGAAATGCTCCTGCCCGCCAAGGGTAAGCTGGCCGGACAGACGGTGGTCACACTGCGCCAGACCAGCCCCAACATCGCCGCGTTGCCAGATGCGCGGGCCATCCTCAAACCGGCTGTTTGCTGCCAGCGCGTCCTCAATGGTCAGAACGGGTGCTTCCTCCGCAATTTTCAAGACGCCCAATGCTGCGGCTTTCCGAGCGGCCAGATGGCTTGTCGCCACCACAAGGAAAACAGGTTGGCCGGCGTAATGTACCCGGCCCGTCGCCAGCAAAGGCTCATCATGGGCAGAGGGTGACACATCATTGGCAAATGGCAGATCCGCTGCGGTCAAGACGGCAACAACACCCGCGTGGTCGCGCACCACTTGCAGGTCGATCTGCTCAATCTCGCCAGAGGCCACTTGGCTGACCCCAAACGCCAGATGCAGGGTGCCTGTTGGTGTGGGAATGTCGTCCACGTAGCGCGCGGCACCTGTGACGTGCAGCGCTGCGGCATCATGAGGCAGCGGTTTTGCGACGCTCATGCTGTCACCGCCGTGACGTCGGCTGCGGTGCCGTTGTCCTCCAGCCAGTAGCGCATCAGCATGTTTTGGGCAGCTTGCAGCCGGTAGCCCGCGCTGGCACGCATATCAGACAAGGGCTGGAAATCATCCTGCATTGCCTGCATGGCGGCCTCTATCGTGGCGATTCTCCACGGCTGACCGATCAACGCGCTTTCGGTTGCTGCCGCGCGCTTTGGCGTTTCGGCCATGCCACCGTAGGCCAGTCGCGCAGCGGTCACTGTGGTGCCAGTCACCTCGATCCAAAGGCAGCCACAAACGGCAGAGATGTCCTGATCAAACCGTTTCGACAGTTTGTAGCACTTCAGCCTGTCAGGGGCCTTGGGAAACGAAAGCGCCTCAACGAATTCACCCGGTGCTCTGTCCTGTTGGCCGTAATCGATAAAGAAATCGGCCAACGGTATCGCGCGCCGCGCATCGCCGTGGCGCAAGTGAACCGTTGCATCAAGGGCCATGAGCGCAGGCGCGCTGTCCCCGATGGGTGAGCCGTTTGCGATATTGCCGCCTATTGTTGCCGCATTGCGGACCTGCACAGACCCATAGCGCGACAGCATGTGCCCCAGTGACGGAAATAGCGGCTTCAGCGCGTCCTCCACCTGTGCCACGGTGGCCATTGCGCGCAATTTCACGGTGCTGTCATCAACCGTGATGGTCGACAGGTCATGGCATTTGTTCAAAAAGGCGATGGGGCCAAGGTCGCGGAATTGCTTGGTGACCCATAACCCCACATCCGTGGCACCGGCAACCAGCGTGGCGTCGGGATGTTGCGCGTACCACACGGCCAGCTCATCGGCACAGGTCGGCTGCACATAAAGGCCATCGCTGGCGTTCAAAGCCGGTGCAGGCAGCGTCTCTGTCATGTGGGCGGGTGCGGGTGCAGCGGCTGCAGCCTCAGCGGCGCGCACAATTGGGGCATAGCCCGTGCAGCGGCACAGGTTCCCGGCAAGTTGTGTGTCATGGTTAGTTGCCCCGTTAAGGTGCGCCGTCGCCATCGACACGATTACCCCCGGCGTGCAAAACCCGCACTGGCTGCCGTGGTGGTCGATCATGGCGGTCTGCACAGGGTGCAGGCTGCCATCCGGCGCGGAAATACCTTCGACCGTGCGCACGGATTTCCCGTTGAGCTGCGGCAGGAACAAAATGCAGGCATTGAGAGCAGCAGCCCCGTTTTCATCCGTCACCATCACCGTGCAGGCGCCACAATCCCCTTCGTTGCAGCCTTCCTTGGTTCCGGTCAGCGCGCGTTCTTCCCTCAGCCAGTCCAACAGGGTTGTGGTCGGGTTGACGTCTTCCAGCGTCACTGTTTCGCCGTTCAGGTGAAACCTTGTTTGCATCAGGTTTGATCCGCCGCGGTACCAAAACGTCTTGTTGCGCACTATCCGATGCGGCGTAGAACAGCATGCAACTTATCAGCGCCTCAGCTACGCACGTGGGTTGGATTTTGGCAAGTGGCTTCGCTTGGCCGTCAGCACAGAAAGAAGCGCAGGGCAGAAAAATTGCCTAATCATATGGCGGCTGCGGGTGCACTGGCCTAACCTGCCCCCATGAGCACCCCACACCGATTCATTCATCTGCGCAGCCACTCCGAGTATTCACTCTTGGAGGGGGCGCTCAGGCTGAAAAAACTGCCCGTCCTGTGCCATGATGCGCAGATGCCTGCGTTGGCTTTGACCGATACCAATAACATGTTCGCGGCACTGGAATTCTCTGTGGCAATGTCTGGTGCGGGTGTTCAGCCCATCATTGGCTGCCAGATTGACGTGGCCTATATCGACACGCGTCCTGGCGAAAAGCCACAAGCACCCGCCCCTGTCGTTTTGCTGGCACAAAGCGAGACAGGGTACGAAAACTTGATGAAGCTCAACTCCTGCCTCTACCTCGACAAAGGCGGCGCAATCCCCGAAGTCACGCTCGCAGAGTTGGAGAGCTATGCCCACGATGTGATCTGCCTGACCGGTGGGTCTGATGGTCCTGTGGGGCGTCTGCTGCGCGCCGGGCAAACCCCTGCGGCACAGGCGCTGATGACCCGTTTGGCGCAGATTTACGGTGACAGGCTGTACATCGAGTTGCAGCGCCATCCAACCGACGAAGGCCTGCCAGAGGCCGAGCGGTTGACCGAACGTGGGTTTGTTGAGATGGCCTACGCGATGGATGTCCCGCTTGTGGCAACCAACGATGTCTACTTTCCCGCCGCCAAAATGTACGAGGCGCATGATGCGTTGATCTGCATCGCGGATGGGGCCTATGTGGATCAGCAAGACACGCGCCGCAGGCTGACCTCACAGCATTATTTCAAATCTCCAGCGGAAATGCTGGCCCTGTTCGCAGACCTGCCGGAGGCCATCGAAAACACCATCGAGATTGCAAAGCGCTGCGCCTTTCAGGCCTACAGACGCGACCCGATCCTGCCCAAATTCGCCGATGACGAGATCGTGGAATTGCGGCGGCAGGCGCAGGAAGGTTTGAAAAACCGGTTGGCTGTGATCCCGCATGCAGCATCAGTCGAAGACTATGAAAAACGGCTCGACTTTGAACTGGGCATTATCGAAGGGATGGGGTTTCCCGGCTATTTCCTGATCGTTGCGGATTTCATCAAATGGGCCAAGGACGAGGATATTCCCGTGGGCCCGGGCCGGGGGTCCGGCGCGGGCAGTCTGGTGGCTTACGCGCTGACGATCACCGATCTTGATCCGCTGCGCTATAACCTCTTGTTTGAACGCTTTCTGAACCCCGAACGGGTCTCGATGCCGGACTTTGACATCGACTTCTGCATGGACCGGCGTGAAGAGGTCATTCGGTACGTTCAGGAGAAGTATGGCCGCGACAAGGTGGGACAGATCATCACTTTTGGTGCGCTTTTGTCAAAGGCTGCGGTGCGCGATATCGGTCGTGTTCTGCAAATGCCCTACGGTCAGGTAGACCGGCTGAGCAAGATGATCCCCGTGGAGGGCGTAAAACCTGTCAGCATCGAAAAGGCCCTGAGGGACGAGCCGCGCCTCAAGGAAGAGGCCCAGCGCGAAGAGGTCGTCGCAAGACTTCTGGAATACGGACAACAGGTTGAGGGGCTGTTGCGCAACGCCTCGACCCACGCGGCAGGCGTGGTGATCGGGGATCGGCCGCTTGATGCGCTTGTCCCGCTCTATCAGGACCCGCGCTCGGACATGCCCGCTACCCAGTTCAACATGAAATGGGTGGAACAGGCGGGCCTCGTCAAGTTTGACTTTCTGGGGCTGAAAACACTGACGGTGATCCAGAATGCGGTAGATCAGATCAACGCCGCCGGACGGCCCCTGCACATCGCGGCAGATGGCACCGAGCTTTACAGCCCGGCGGCGGGTACGGAAAACGACATCAACGCCATTCCGCTGGATGATGAGGCGTCCTACAAGCTTTATGCCGCTGCAAAGACCGTTGCCGTGTTTCAGGTGGAAAGTTCGGGCATGATGGATGCGCTCAAACGCATGAAGCCCACCTGCATCGAAGATATCGTGGCGCTGGTCGCGCTCTACCGTCCCGGCCCGATGGAGAATATTCCCACCTACTGCGAGGTCAAAAACAAGCTGCGCGAGCGCGAGACACTGCACCCGACGATCGACCATATCCTTGATGAGACACAAGGCATCATCGTCTATCAGGAACAGGTGATGCAGATCGCGCAGGAAATGGCGGGCTATTCGCTGGGCGGGGCTGACCTGTTGCGCCGTGCGATGGGCAAGAAAATTCAGGAAGCGATGGATGCCGAGCGTCCGAAATTCCTGAAAGGGTCTGCGGAAAACGGGGTCGATGAAGAAAAGGCTCTGGAGGTCTGGCACCTGCTGGATAAGTTCGCCAACTACGGCTTCAACAAATCGCACGCTGCCGCCTATGCGGTGGTCAGCTACCAGACTGCATGGCTCAAGGCCAACCACCCGGTGGAGTTTATGGCCGGTGTGATGAACTGCGATATCCACCTGACCGACAAGCTGGCGGTGTATTTCGAAGAGGTGCGCAAACGGCTCGAATTGCCGTGGGTGCCCCCCTGTCTGAACCGGTCTGATGCGACGTTCAAGGTGGTAGACGGGGCACTTGTCTATGCGCTGGGGGCGCTCAAGAACGTCGGGATTGAGGCGATGAAGCTGATCACCGAGGGGCGCGGCGACAAACCTTTTGCGACCCTTTATGATCTTGCACGCCGGGTCGATCTCAAGCGTGTGGGCAAACGCCCGCTGGAAATGCTCGCGCGTTCTGGCGCGTTCGATCAGCTTGATAGCAACCGACGCCGCGTGTTTGACGCGCTTGATCCGCTTGTGGCCTATTCCGCCGCTATTCACGAGCAACGGGCGTCCAGTCAGGTGTCGCTCTTTGGGGATGCGGGCGAGGATTTGCCGGAACCGCGTTTGTCCCCTGTCAACGACTGGTTGCCCGCTGAACGGCTGAGCGAAGAGTTCAAGGCCGTGGGTTTCTACCTCTCTGGCCATCCGCTGGACGACTACATGGCCCCGCTCAAACGTAAATTCGCCTCTGACCGCGGCACGCCGTTCTTGACGCTGGACGAATTGACAGCCAAGGTGACCGATGGCGGGGCGATGAACGCCAAGCTCGCAGGCGTCGTCGCAGGCCGGCAAGAGAGGAAATCTGCGCGAGGCAACCGGTTTGCCTTCGCGCAGATGTCTGATCCGACGGGCGCCTATGAGGTCACGCTGTTCTCTGACACATTGGAGATCGCGCGCGAGCATCTGGAAACCGGCAACAAGGTCATCGTGTCGGTTGAGGCGACGATGGAAGCGGATCAACTCAAGCTTCTTGGCCGGTCCGTCGGGCCCGCTGATGCGGCAGTGGCCGATGTGGGTGGGGCTGGTCTGGTGGTTTTTGTGAATGCGCCTGACGCCATTTCTTTGGTCGCCAGTGTGCTTGAGGGGGCGCAGTCCGCGGTGCAAAACGGCGGCAAAGGCCCGGTCCAGTTCTGCCTGATGGACCCAAGCCTGCCGGGCGAGGTCGAAGTGGATCTGGGTCAGGATTTTGTCGTGAACCCACAGATCAAAGGGGCGATCAAATCGCTGAACGGCGTCGTCGACGTGCAGGACCTGTAATTAATAGTGCGGGGGGCGTTCGTTGCCCACGACAACGCCACCGCCAGTGTCGGTCTCTCGCTCAGCCTCGCGCTGCATCAGCATGTGAACACGGCGATTCAGGGTCACAATTTCCTGTTCCTGCCGGGCCACAACATCCGACAGGTCGTCAACAACCCGCTGCAGATGCGCCACCTGTTCTTCCAGTTTCTCAGTCATGGCGCCGATCTAGCAGCTTGGGGGCGGTTGTGAAAGAGCCCGGCCTTGTTTGTGCGACCGCCTTCGGCTAGACCGCGCGCGAACGACCAACCCGGGAACATACCCATGGCCAAGCCAAAGAAAACCCCGCGCCCCAAGGCGGAAACGCCCAAAGGCTTCCGTGACTATTTTGGTGCAGAAGTCACACAACGTGCCGAGATGCTGCGCAAGATTGCAGACGTCTACCATCGCTACGGGTTTGATGCCTTGGAAAGCTCTGGCGTTGAGACGGTCGAGGCACTGGGCAAGTTCCTGCCCGACGTGGACCGCCCGAATGAGGGCGTATTTGCATGGCAGGAAGACGCCGAGGGCGACAAACCCGGCGACTGGCTGGCCCTGCGTTATGATCTGACGGCCCCTCTGGCCCGCGTCTATGCACAGCACCGCAATGACCTGCCCACGCCCTACCGGCGCTATGCTATGGGACCTGTCTGGCGCAATGAAAAACCCGGACCGGGCCGGTTCCGGCAGTTTTATCAATGCGATGCAGACACCGTTGGCGCGGCCTCAGTCGCTGCGGATGCAGAGATTTGCGCGATGCTGGCGGATTGTCTCGAAGAGGTTGGCATCCCACGCGGCGATTATGTGGTGCGGGTCAACAACCGCAAGGTTCTAAACGGTGTTTTGGAGGTTGCGGGCCTGTCCGGCGACGACAAAGAGAAGGAGCGCGGCATTGTCCTGCGCGCCATCGACAAGCTGGACCGTCTAGGTCTGGACGGTGTGCGCGCCCTTTTGGGCGATGGCCGCAAAGACGAGAGCGGTGATTTCACTGAAGGCGCGGGCTTAACGCCAGAACAGGCCGAGGTGATCATGGGGTTCATGCAGGCAAAGCGGGACACCGGGGCTGCAACGGTTGCGCGTCTTGCAGAACTGGTTGGGGATGCAAAGGTTGGTCAAGACGGCGTTGCAGAGCTTCAGACGATTGAGGCCCTTCTGAACTCCGCAGACTATGGTTCTGACAGGGTGGAGATTGACCCCTCTGTCGTGCGCGGTTTGGGCTACTACACCGGGCCAGTCTTTGAGGCTGAGTTGACCTTTGACATCCAGGACGAAAAAGGCCGCACGCGGAACTTTGGCTCTGTTGCAGGGGGCGGGCGCTATGATGACCTTGTCAAACGCTTCACAGGACAAGAGGTGCCCGCGACAGGCGTCTCTATTGGCGTGGACCGTCTGCTGGCCGCGTTGCAAGCCAAAGGGCGCATGGATGCCAAAACACACGGCCCTGTTGTTGTCACGGTAATGGACCGGGACCGGATGGCGGATTATCAGGCGATTGTCGCAGAGTTGCGGCAGGCGGGCATCCGGGCAGAGGTCTATCTGGGCAACCCGAAAAACTTTGGCAATCAGCTGAAATACGCGGACAAACGCCAAAGCCCCGTCGCCGTGATCGAAGGCACCGACGAAAAGGAACGCGGCGTGGTTCAGATCAAGGATCTGATCCTTGGCGCAGAGATGGCCAAGGACGCCACGCTGGAGGAATGGAAGGACCGCCCCAGCCAGTTTGAAGTACCCCGCGCCGAGATGGTCTCGAAAATACGCGAAATCCTAGATACTTACGGAGCGGGAAAGTGACAGAACGGTCGCGCGTTCTGGCGCAAGCCGCCCAGCTGCGTGCCGGTTTCGAAAAGGCTGGCGCGCAGCCGGTTGAGACCTCCATTCTGCAACCTGCGGAGACGTTGCTCGACCTTTATGGCGAGGATATCCGCGCGCGCGCCTACATCACATCCGATGCGCTGCGCGGCGAACAGATGCTGCGGCCCGATTTTACCGTGCCGGTCGTGCAGATGCACATGGCAGGCGGGGCGGACCCGGCGCGCTACACCTACGCGGGCGATGTTTTTCGGCGGCAGGAACACGATCCTCAGCGGTCCAGCGAATACATGCAGGTGGGGTTCGAGGTTTTTGACGGCTCTGACCCGGCAGCGGCAGATGCAGAGGTCTTTGCCCTGATGAATGACGCGATGCGCCATCTGCGCGTGCGCGCGGTATCCGGTGATATCGGGCTGCTGACCGCTGCAGTGCGCGGGTTGCAAACCACAAGCGCGCGCAAAGAAGCGCTGTTGCGTCATATCTGGCGGCCCCGCAGGTTCAGATCATTGCTCCACCGCTATGCCGGACGCAACCAGCCAAGCGCTGAGCGTCTGGCCTTGTTGTCGGGACACGATGTCATAGGTCACGATGTGCCCTTGAATGGCAAGCGCACGCGGGCTGAGATCGAGGCGCGCCTCGCAGTCTTGCGTGAAGATGCGCGCACACCTGCAGTCAGCGAGGCTGAGGTTGATTTGATCGATGCACTGTTGTCGGTGAAAGAGACACTGCCCTTTGCATTGGAACATCTGCGCGATCTGGCCGTGGACCTGCCTGCCATCGACAGAGCAGTGGAGCAGCTTGCGCGGCGCACAGAGGCCTTGGCCCAGCGGGGCATCAAGGTGGAAACCCTCGCCTTTGAGGCTGGTTTTGGCCGGACCGCAATGGAGTATTACGACGGATTTGTCTTTGCCTTTTTTGCGCAGGACCGGGCAGATCTGCCCCCGGTGGCGACAGGCGGTCGGTATGATGCATTGACGCGGCGGCTTGGCGGCGGGCGGGAAATCCCCGCCGTCGGCGGAGTGCTGCGTCCCGGCGTGATGCTGGATCTGGAGGGCGCACCATGACGCTCAAACTCGGCGTCCCGTCCAAAGGCCGCCTGATGGAAAAGACCTTTGACTGGTTTTCCCAGCGGGGCGTGTCGCTGACGCGCACAGGCTCGGACCGGGAATACGCAGGAGCGGTTGAGGGGGTCGAAGGCGTGTCGCTTGTGCTGTTGTCCGCAGGCGAGGTCCCGCGGGAGCTTGCTGCCGGGCGCGTGCATTTTGGGGTGACAGGGACCGACCTGGTGCAGGAAAAGCTGCCGTTGTGGGAACAGCAGGTCGAGCCGATGGCCGAATTAGGGTTCGGATTTGCCGACCTTGTGATTGCTGTGCCGCAGGCATGGGTCGATGTTGACGGGCTTGATGACCTTGACGCGGTGGCCGCGCAATTCCGGGCGCGCCATGGCATGCGGTTGAGAATTGCCACGAAATACCACAGGCTGGTGCGCGACCACCTCAAGATCGCAGGGGTCGCAGATTACGCGCTGGTCGACAGCCAAGGAGCCACGGAAGGGACGGTGGCCAATGAGACGGCTGAAGCAATCGCCGACATCACCTCATCGGGGGAAACACTGCGCGCCAACCATCTCAAGATACTGAGTGATGGGCCGATTTTGCGCAGTCAGGCAACCCTGTGGCGGAGCCGTTCAGCGGTACAAAGCGCGGATGAACGAGACATCAGTCGCAAGTTTTTGGCGGTGCTGGGCCTGTAGGTCCGAAAATTTGATGCGCGCCTTTGTGCCGCACGGCTCTACAGAACGCCAATTTCCGCAAGGGCGCGGTTTAGTTCCGGCGGCAAGGCCTCTTCAGCTTCCCGCCCTTTTGGCAAATCCGGCGGCGCATCTTCGGGCTTGAGGTAACGCCAGCCCTGAAACGGGCTTTTGACAGCGCCTTGCGTGCGGATCAATTCGGGCTCCAGCACGATGGCGCAGCGCCGGATTCCATCGGCGGAGATGTATTCGTCCAATCTGTTGATCCGCTGACGGCACAGGATCACGCCTTTGATCACCCAGTAAATCGACCCCCCATTGAGCAGTTCCGCCTCGCGTTTGGGCCACATACGGGTGACATGACGCGGCCTGCCATCAGGCGCCTGCGCGCGTTTGGTGGCTTGCCACGCGGCAAGGCTGTCGATGGTTTCTGACCCTACCGACAGTTTCACCAGGTTGATGCTTTGATTCTGTTTGCTCATGCCGTATATTGTAGCTTCGCTTGCCGCAGCCTCAATGCTTTGTGTTTTTTCCACAGCAATCTGTGGATAACCTATCAGGAGACATACCGCCCGTGTCAGCTTTTGCCGCCCCTATTGCCGAACAAATCTGGGATATGAAATATCGTTTCAAAGAAGCGGACGGAACGCCTGTCGATGTTTCTGTGGAAGACACATGGCGGCGGATCGCGCGCGATCTTGCCCGGGTGGAAAAAGATCCGGCCACTTGGGAGGCGACATTTTACGAAGCGCTGGAGGGTTTCAAATATCTGCCCGCCGGTCGGATTACCGCAGGGGCGGGCACCGCACGGTCGGTCACGTTGTTCAATTGCTTTGTGATGGGCACGGTGCCGGACAGCATGGGCGGCATTTTTGAGATGCTGAAAGAAGCGGCGCTGACGATGCAGCAAGGCGGCGGGATCGGATACGATTTCTCAACGATCAGGCCCAAGGGAGCGGACGTGCGCGGCGTGGCAGCAGATGCGTCCGGGCCTTTGTCGTTCATGAACGTGTGGGATGCGATGTGCCGGACAATCATGTCTGCAGGCTCTCGTCGCGGGGCGATGATGGCCACCATGCGGTGCGATCATCCGGATGTAGAAGACTTCATCGCGGCAAAGGCTGATCCCGCCCGGCTTCGGATGTTCAATATGTCTGTGCTGATTTCGGATGCGTTCATGGAGGCCGTGAAAGCCGATGCATCATGGGATCTGGTGTTTGACGGCAAAGTATACCGCACGGTTCAGGCGTTGGACCTGTGGAACCGGATCATGCAGGCGACCTACGACTATGCCGAACCGGGGGTGATTTTCATCGACCGGATCAATGCGGCAAACAATCTGGCCTACTGCGAAACAATTGCCGCAACCAACCCCTGCGGCGAACAACCATTGCCCCCCTATGGCGCCTGCCTTTTGGGGTCGGTCAATCTGGCGCGTCTGGTCAGTGACCCGTTTGAGGCGGCGGCGCGTCTAGATGATGCGGCCTTGAGCGATCTTGTCGCGGTTGCCGTGCGCATGATGGACAACGTGGTGGATGCCTCGCGGTTTCCACTGGACGCGCAGGCCGCAGAGGCGCAGGCCAAGCGCCGCATCGGGTTGGGTGTGACCGGGCTGGCGGATGCGCTGTTGATGGTGGGTTTGCGCTACGGGTCCGACGAGGCGGCGCGTCAGACAGAGCGCTGGTTGCACGCAATCGCGCGCGCCGCATATCTGGCGTCGGTGCAATTGGCCAAGGAGAAGGGTGCCTTCCCGTTGTTTGAGGCTGAGAAGTATCTTGCCTCCGGCACCATGCAGGCGATGGACGAAGATGTGCGCGCCGCGGTGCGCGAGCACGGTATCCGCAATGCGCTGCTCACCTCTATCGCGCCGACGGGCACGATCAGCCTGTATGCGGGCAACGTCAGTTCGGGTATCGAGCCTGTCTTTGCCTATGCCTATACGCGCAAGGTCTTGCAGAAGGATGGTTCGCGGACTGAGGAAGAAGTGGTGGACTACGCCGTGCAGCTTTGGCGCGAGAAGTTTGGCGGTGTTGAACTGCCCGACTATTTTGTAAACGCACAGACATTGGCCCCGCTGGACCATGTGAAAATGCAGGCCGCCGCGCAGAAGTGGGTGGATTCGTCGATTTCCAAGACAATCAACTGCCCCGAAGATATCAGCTTTGACGCGTTCAAAGATGTCTACATGGAGGCGTGGGATACCGGCTGCAAAGGCTGCACGACTTATCGCCCCAATGACGTCACCGGGTCTGTGTTGAGTGTGTCGGAGGAGAAGCCAATGGTTTTGCCCAACTTGGGAAGCCCCGGCGAACGACTGAAGTGGGCACAAAAGCACTCGAAGTTGAAAACACAAACTGATCTTGCGACTGCATCAGGGCTTTCGCAGAGTGCCATCAATATGTTCTTTAATGACACGCGGAGGCTTGCTCGAAACTCAGCTAACAAGTTGGCCGAAGTTCTGAACGTGCCTGCCGGCTGGCTGCTCTTCGGCGATGCCGAACCTGCCCCCGAAGTCATCACCACTTCCGACGCTGAACCGCAGCAGCCCCATGGCGACGTGATCTACATGTCCGAACCGCTGGACCGGCCCAGCGAGTTGGAGGGCAATACTTACAAGGTCAAATGGCCGGACAGCGAACATGCGCTTTATATCACTATCAATGACATAGTGCTGAATGGACACAGGCGTCCCTTTGAGGTTTTCATCAACTCCAAGAATATGGAGCATTTTGCTTGGACCGTGGCGCTGACGCGAATGATTTCTGCAGTTTTCCGCCGGGGCGGGGACGTGTCTTTCGTGGTTGAAGAATTAAAGGCCGTGTTCGACCCGCGAGGCGGCGCATGGATGAGCGGCAAATACATCCCGTCGATCCTTGCCGCTATTGGGGGCGTGATCGAGCAGCATATGATCTCGATCGGCTTTATTCAGGGCGAAGGTCTGGGGCTAAAGAGCGATCCGAAAGCGCAGGTTGAAGGCGTTCAAAACAACCGTGGCAAGGCGTGTTCAAGCTGCGGGCAGTTCGACATGCGCATGATCGAAGGGTGCATGACATGCGCAAGCTGCGGATTTTCCAAGTGCGGGTAACGCGAAACTAAGCCGTCGTAGACATACCCATAGTTTTGCCGTTTTTGTCCCTCGGATCGCCATTCTGGTCTTATGAATTGCCATTGGCTGTTTTTGACCTGACCTGCTCCCCTGAACCGTCTGGTGTTTGAGTTAGCCTGTTCTCCAATAAGGAGACAGAAAATGAAGGGAAGCCGTTTCAGTGAGTTGGAAGGGGACCGTGGCCCCAGCGGGGCCGCGTAAGGCAAGATAACGCTGTATCGGATCTGCCGTGAAGAAGGGCACAGTCCGCAATGGGCGGTCGCAAGCGGGCAGTGGGCACCAGAACGCCCCTGGCGATCCCGCAAGGGCCAAACGAGGGGCTCTTATCGGCGGATTTGTGTTGCAAATCGCCTGCTCATTGCACG
>JBGCEG010000100.1:0-17521 GCA_045106135.1 Roseobacter sp.
CAGATGGCTGCGGTGGTTGATCACAATGATGCTGCCCGTGTCTGCGGCCAGCGCATCACGTTCGTCTTGCGGCATCACCACGCGGATGCTCAGAAGCCACAACAGGCGCGAGCAAGCCCGTTTCACCAGCCGCCAATACCAGCCGCGAAATCCCCGCCGTTTGGCACAAAGCAGCGGCACAAAGCCGATGAACAGAAAATAGAACGGCCCCGCCACGAAAAACACACACCGCTTCAAAAGCCGTATCGGCGCGGGGTCAATTGCAACGGTTGCCGGGGCCGTGCGCGCGGGGTCGTTTGTCATGAAGTCCTGACGCATGTTGCCGCCCCTTTGGGGCAAGGATCAGGACCGGCGGGCGCAACTTTTACCGCGGATCAACGTTTCAGGGTGGGGTGATGTGTCATAGGATACACCACCCGTCGCTGGGTAATCGACGATGGGCGTCGCAAGCGCAATGCGAATGCTGACGTCGGGGCAGTTAACCCGCGTCGATGGGCGTTTTGGCCCCGTCAAAGAACTCCATCACTGCGGCCTGATCCTCGCCCCCCAGCCCGGCGGAGGTCAGCATGCGGGGGATTTCACCACAAAGTGCTGTCATCGGCATGGAGGTCCCGGTTTGGCGCGCCAGATCGTTCACCGCGTTGAGGTCCTTGACCATGTTGTCGATGCGGCCCGTGCGTCGGTAATCCTTGGTGGCAAAGCGCGGCAGGTATTCCTGCAACAGCGCGGAATCCGCACGACCCCCTTTGAGCGCCTGCGGGATCTTGGCCGCATCTACGCCAGCGTCTTGCGCGAGCCGCGTGGCCTCGGCCACGGCCAGAAAGCCCAACCCACACAGCACTTGGTTGATCAGCTTGGTTGTCTGCCCGGCACCGGATGGCCCCATATGTGTGTAATTCGATGCCACGTGGCGCAAAGCCACATGCGCCCTTTCCACATCCTGTGCAGCCCCGCCAGCCATCAGGGTCAACTCACCCAAAAGTGCTTTTGGCGCACCCCCGGACAGCGGGCTGTCCACCCAGGCCAATCCACGCTCCGCCGCCCTTGCCGCAAAATCGCGCGTTGCCGCCGGGTCGATTGAGGACATATCGATAATCACCGTGCCTGCGCGCGCGCCATCCAAGATGCCGTCCACGCCGAAAGCGGCACGTTCGACAATCTGCGGCGCATTCAAGCTCATGATCACGAAATCAGCCTGCGCGGCTGCATCGGCTGCGGTTTGCGCGGCGCTGCCCCCTTTTTCGACCAGAACGGCAACGCGATCTGCATCCAGATCGAACACATGCAGTTCGTTCCCGGTCTCCAAAAGGCGCGTGCCAATGGCACCGCCCATGGCCCCTGCCCCAATCAAAGCAATCTTTTCAGCCATATATGTATCTCCTTGACATAGCGTTCTGGTCGGATGCCTCACGCACAGCTTCGGAGGCATCTTTCAAACGCCGTGCCCCGTGACACCGCGCGTGTTGCCCCTCGCGATCTGATGGCATCATCCAGGACGTGAACCGACATCGCGCCACCGCTCAAAGCGATGCAGTAATGCCCCCATCGACGTAAAGAATGTGACCGTTCACAAAGCTCGACGCGGGCGCAGACAGGAAAACAGCCGCGCCAACAAGCTCTTCGACCTGACCCCAACGCCCCGCAGGCGTTCGCTTTTCCAACCAAGCCGAAAATTCCGGGTCGGCCACCAGGGCCGCATTCAGCGGCGTATCAAAATAGCCGGGCGCAATCGCGTTGCACTGCAAACCGTGTTTCGCCCAATCCGTCGCCATTCCCTTGGTGAGATTGCCCACAGCACCTTTTGTCGCTGTGTAGGGCGCGATGCCGGGGCGCGCGAGGGCGGTCTGCACCGAGGCGATATTGATGATCTTGCCAGTCCCGCGCGCAATCATGTGACGGGCAACGGCCTGCCCCACGTGAAAGACGCTGGCGATATTTGTCTGCAACAATCGCTCAAATGCATCCGCCGGAAAATCCTGCAGTTCAGTACGGTGCTGCATGCCTGCGTTGTTGATCAGAATGTCGATTGGACCTGTTTCCGCTTCGAACCCGTCTACTGCCGCGCGAACGGCGTCGTGGTCTGTGGCATCAAACGCAAGCGGATGGACCACCGCACCTCTGGCCTGCAATCCTTGGGCGGCTGTGTCGAGTTTTGCCCTGTCACGTCCGTTCAGAACAATCTCTGCCCCTGCCTCCGAAAGCCCATGCGCCAGCGCAAGCCCAATGCCCTGCGAAGAGCCTGTGATCAAAGCCCGGCGGCCTGAAAGCGAAAAGAGGTTTGACATGAGGTTCTCCTGAGTGCGCAGCGAGGTTCAAAAGCTGCATTGTTACCGATAACATGATTTCGGCGACACCAATTGTCAACACCAAGCCGCATGCAATGATCAAACAGTGAGGGCCGCGCCAGACCCCCTAAGGACGCAGCCGACAAAGCCCAGTCAAAAGGACTGCCCGACATAGAGATACAGCAAAGAGTCGTCGTCGCTGTTCACTGTCGCGTCGATTGCAAGGTCGACCGGATACTCCTTTGACAGCCGGTAGCGCACACCCAAGCCCGCCGCTGAGTGTATGCCCGCTTTTGAGGTTGTGGTCCCGCCAACCGAGCCTGCGCCCGCGAACGCGACATAGCCCAGACGCGTTTTCCCGACCCTGCCGCGATATTCCACCTGCCCGGACAAAAGGCTCTCTCCGATGTATTTCGTCACTGAAAATCCCCGGAACCCATCCGTCAGCCCGATTGAGCAAGCGTCGAAAAAAGGCGCGCTCTTAGACGCGTGGCACAGGGTCCCGGCAAAGGCGATGGCGTCCTGATCTGTCAGTCCGCGCCTGAAGTACGCCCCTTTCAGGACAGCCTTTTCATAGTCGGACCCCAGACCCCTGACGACTTCCCCACGGAAAATATCAAACGAAACGAGGCTGCCACCGGTTGGAAAAAATTCTGAGCTTCGGGTATCAAGGGTCGCAACCAGTCCGAACTTGACAATTTCCAGATCCAACGCGACGGTTATTTCGGGCGGAAGTGGCAAACCAAAATCAGTGGACAGCGACGTTTCAGCATAGGAAAGGTTCGCGCCCAGCGAAAACTCTGGCGTGAAACCATAGGAAAAATTCGCCCGATAGAGGTCTGCGGTTTGGTTCAGGGGAATGTCGAAAGACCCTGCTGTAAAGTCATAATTGAGATCGACAGATCCGGCCAAAAAGGAAAACTGGTACCGGTTTGCGCGAAAATTCAGGTCCGTGCCAAAGGCCAAACCTTCACTGCCGTTGTTGGATCGCAACCCGCCGATGCCGATAGACGAGGACCGCGAGCCTTCGTCGGCCGTGAAGAGCCACGCCACCCCGGCCGCGAATCCGCTGCCCAATGTGGGATTGCTGAAGGGGAGAGGCACGGCCAGAACAGAGCCGTTTCCAAACCCAAGCTCTTGTGCATCGGTTCCGGACGGCACCGTATTCAGCGCATCTTCGGACAGTGACTGTTGCGCGAGGACCGGCACTGCGGCCCCGGCCAAGGCAAGACCCAAAACGGCGACACCAGAAGCAAAAGCTGTTGTCATTTGCGCCCTACTCTCTTCGTGTGCCGCCACGTCCGTCGTCCATACCCGCTTAAGTGTGCATACCATACCTTAACAAATCGGGACCGTCTGCCAGTTTTTGGCGGCCGTGTCGCCAGACCTTCGATTATCCTGTTTTGGAAACGGTCATGGTGCAACAGGTTCAAGGGCTTGGCCCCAGAAATGCTGCGTGAATCGTGCAGCACGCGGGCCTTCATACACCGTTTTTTGCTCCACCGCAGATGTTCTTGGCAAATCACTGGCCGCTCTTTGCCTTATGCCGTAAGAGCGTAAACAGTGATGCGCATCTACGACAAAACAGGAGACCTCATGCGGGATTTCATGAAACGAAGCTGCTCTGGTGGGCTTGTCGCAGCTTTACTCTTCAGTGCGGTCGCCGCCGTTGCGCAAGACAGCGACAATTGCGTCTCGGTGCAAGCCTCTGACCAACCCGCACGCCAGATTTTCACTTGCGGCGATGCGCTGAGTTTTGAACGGGAACCGACTGCGGCACTGAAAATCGTGAAACAGCGCAATGATCCTGCGCCGCGCACCATCGAGGTTGAAAACGGTGCCATCTTCATCGCTGTCACGCCGGGCAGCAAAAGCACCCGGATCCGCACGCCTCACGCCATCGCCACGGTGCGGGGGACAACCTATGTGGTGGACGCCCAGACAGACCAGACCTCTGTGTTCGTGATCGAAGGAGAGGTCGCTGTCCGTCGACCCAACAGCACTTCAACGGTGGTCCTGAAAGCGGGTGAAGGCGTGGACGCGCGCCAAAATGCGCCTTTGATCGTTGAAGAGTGGGGCGCAGAACGCAAAGCGGCGCTGCTGGCGCGTTTCGGGCGCTAACCCATGGCAGGTCAGCGACTGACCGTTCTGCCCGGTGTCATGGTAAGCCTCATTGCGGTGGCGTGGGTATCAGCCTTGGCTATTTTTCACCTGCAAGAACGCGCAACCTGGCTTGATCCCTTGGAAAACCGGCTGCTCGATCTGAGGTACCAGCTCGCAGGGCCCATCGATCCAGCCCCTAATATTGTGATTGTAGCGATAGACGACGCCACGCTGGAGGAGGGCCAAACAGGCATCGCCGGGCGCGCGCGGCTTGCGCAACTGATCGGCCGCATTGGCGACAGCGGGGCGCGTGCGATCATACTCGACGTTTTACTGGCAGATGCAGGGTCGGCCACGGAACGTGCATTGCTGGCAGCCCAGCTTGCACGTGTGCCCACCGTCATTGCAGCCGCAGCCCGGTTCGACGCAGCAGGCACCCCCCAGATGATCTGGCCGCATGAGGATTTTCGCGCGCAATCACAGGTTGGTCTCGTGAATTTGTCCACCGATGAAAACGGCACACCGCGTTATATACCGATGTTTGTCGACGCGCAGGGCGCTCTGCATCCGTCCATCGCCCTTTTGGCAGCCCTAACCACCACGAATGAACAGGCGCGGATCAATGACACGGATGTGACCCTTGGCTCGCGTGTGATCCCCCTTGATACCGGTGGCAATATGCCTTTGCGGATATTGGGCCCAAGCGGAACGGTCCCAACAATCAGTGCTACACGCCTGATGGACAGCGCTTTGCCTGATGTCCTTGGCGGAAAGCTGGTTGTTCTGGGGTTTACCGCAGCCGCCATGGGGGACCGCTTCAACACGCCCTTTGACGCCGCAACACCCGGTGTGGAGATCATTGCCATGGCGGTGTCGCAACTGATCGGCAGCCAGACACTGCGCCAAGACGCCAGCACACGCAAAATGGACGCGATCTGGGCAGCAATTCTGGTAAGCGCATGCTTTGTCGCAGTGCTTGGGCTGCGCCTCGGGCCTGCGGTGTTTCTAACCTTTGGTGTAGTCCTGCTATCGTTTGCGGCCCAAACCGTGCTGTTTGCGCAAGGCCTTTTGTTGAGCGCTGCAATGCCAATCGCCGCGACCTTGCCGCCCGTTGTTCTGGCAGGCGCAATGCGCCTGAACAAATCGCGGCGTGTCGCTTTGAAGTCAGAGCGGAGCCTTGCCTCCCTACGCCGCTTTCAAAGCCCGACGCTCGCGCGACGGTTGGAAGAAAACCCGGATTACCTCAGGACACCGCAGGCTCAGGATCTTGTCATTTTCTTTGTTGATCTCACCGGTTTCACGACCCTGTCGCAACAGTTAGGCCCGGATGGCACCAGCGCATTGCTAAGGCAGTTCCACGGGTTGACCTCTGACGCCGTGGAAAAACGCGGAGGGACGGTCATAAACTACATGGGCGATGGTGCCTTGGCTGTCTTTGGTCTGGACCCGTTCCAGGGCACCCAAACAGAGGCCGATGCCGCCCTGAATGCGGCTCACGAACTGGAAAAAGCCTTGGCAGCCATGCGCCCGGACCCTGCGGGTGCCCCGCTTGCTAGCCGGATTGGGTTGCATATCGGCCCCGTTATCCTGTCAAGGCTGGGTGCGGCAAACCACGAGCAGGTCAGCGTCAGCGGGGATACAGTGAACCTGACAAGCCGCCTGATGGAGGTCGCCAAAGCCCAGGGGGCAAGCATTGCCGCAACCCGTGACTTTATCGACAGGCTGAGCCAGAATATCGACATACAAAAGACCACCCGCACCAAGATCGCCGTCCGCGGGCGCAGCGGCGACGTTGAGGTTGTGCTGTGGCCACGCCAGTTTGACGTCTGAAAACCGGTCTGAGTTTATTGTCGCTTGTCGCGCTTCAAGTTAATCGCCGATCAATGTCTGATTTCTGCAGACCGGCACGCCCTGTTGTTGTAAGCGCCTGAAGACAAACAGCGATGCTTTTGGAAGGCTGGTGCAGGATGGTGAACCCGCGCTGCATCTCCTGCAGCATGGCGTTGCGCTCCATGCCGATCACTTTTAGCCCTTAGGCACGCCTCAGCGAATTGAGGATGGCGTCGCCGCCGGTGTCGTCAACGCAACGATCAAACAAGCGTCGTTCACCCGGAGTTTTGCGCGTTGTCATATAAAGTTTGACGTCATTGAGGTTTGAGCAATGGAGGTTCTGGCGCGTTAGTCTAACTGTGTGTGCGGCTTGTTTTTGATGTTGCATGCGGCGTTGTTCGATTGTCTGTTTATTGAGATTTTTTTCCACATCTCAGTCTGGCTTAGCCTAGTCCGGCGTAGACGTACGGGGGGGCTGCGCTTCGCAAAGATAATCGCCGTGAACGGGATCGCGGGCTGGATTTTGAACCTTAAAGACCAAAGGAAACCACCATCGAGACACTATCAATCATATTGCACTTAAGCGAGCGCCAAGCTGCCATGCTTGCCGATGTTGCAAGCTTCGAAGGCGAGAGCTTAGATGAAACGCTCAAGCGGATTATCGAGCGCAAATACTAGAGTTGCATGGACATCATGGAAGAGCTAACCGCCGCGTATGACCGCGAGAGTGATGAGGTGCCGCTCTGATGGGCAGGGTACTGATACACCCACACATGAGCGCGTACGCATTGATGGCGAGATTGTGCAGGTCGGTTTGAGCTCTTTTGCGCAGCAAGAGCTTGGCGATCTGATCCATGTCCAGCTTCCAAAAATCGATTCTGTGGCGCGCAAAGGCGAGCATCTTGGTGTGGTCGAAGGCACTTTGACCGCAGCGGAGTTCAATGCGCCTTACGATGGAATCGTGGTTTTGGTTGCAATGGGACTGATACGGATATCTGATTGGCTTGTGACTATTGAAAGGGCGCCCCATGCCACAACTAAAGATCGTCAAACTCCCTGCACATGATGTTGGACGGCTGCTTGTGCGTCTGAATGTGGCTTATCGCGGTACCGGGCTAGGCCGCTATGGCATTGCCAAAATCACGAACAACAAAATCAAGAAATCGATTCTCGTTCTGATGCTAGGCCATGACAAGACCAATGCGATATACATGCCCGTCGATATACGCATGGCTCTTGGCGTCGACAAAGGCGCAGAGCTTGACTTCGAAGTCGAGAAAGTCGGTCTGCTCGGGAAAATCAGACGGTATCTAAGCACGCCCGATCCAGCCGTTCACATTCCCGGCTGGATTGCTGTTGTTGGTGTCGTCGTTGGATTAATTGGTGTGTTTTTATGACCCTACTAGATAGCAAAATCATCCAGTGATTTGCCAGCGTCAAGCCCTGCAATAATCCATGCGGGCTTGCGGCCCATGCCGGACCACGTTTGCATGGGATCATCAGGGTTCTTGTATTTTGCTTTGGCCTTAGCGGCTTTGAGCTTCTTTCCCTTGCCGGAGTAAAGCTTGATGACATTCCCAAAAGCAACATCGTGTTTAGCGGCGACCACTTGCATCTCTTCTAGCGCCTTGTGCAGCTTTTCTTGCACAAGGTCTTTTTTGCGCTTCTCAATCTGGCTTGCCAACTTTTCCAGCTCGGCTGCGCTCAGCTTGTTTACATCAACTTTCATGGTGTTTCCTTATTTGATTGGCAACTCATACCTAAAGCACGCCGCATATTGCAATGGGACTGTCACCCGCATCTATAGATTGCGATTTGTCCAGCAATGTCAGTTTTTGTGTAATCCATCTCTAGATCGCGGGTGATGGCCTCCAGATCACTTTACTAGGTTAGCTACTCCGGGATTTCACCGAATAGCCCTTCATCCACCAATTGCTCCGCGAGAGCGTTCATGGACCGGAGAGAGTAAATATCTGCACCATACTCAACTGGGTCCACGGTGTCAGGATCAAAGCTGCATCCTGCCTCGCCAACAGCCAGAATGAACCGTGTTTTTTGATCCTCATCCCAGTCATCGACAATCTCAATAAACCGGATGATGTTTGCTTGATTGATCCCCCATGCTTTGGCCAGATCGCAATCAATGCTGCTCCCGTCAATCAACTGGATTTCGAACTCTTCAACGGGTTGGCCGTAGTCGTTTTTGGTGCTGCCAATCTTCTGCCTCATCCTCAAAATAGAACTCTGTAGCTGCCAAATCGTATGGCTGTGCGTAGAACTGCGTCATCTTTTTTCCTTTCTTCATTAAAGCTTGGTTGCTCATGCAACCTTGGCGCTCTGCCGAAGATTAGGTGTGCAAAATCAAAGGCGCGCAGCGGGACCGGAGCCACGCGCAGCTGCAATGCAATGAAGCGAGCATGGCGAGGAGCCTGTGACGGCCTGTTGGTCCAAAGGTAAAACAAAGACCTATCCTTACTATCTGTGCGATACGCACGGCTGTGCTTCAAAGCGCAAGTCGATACCGCGCGCTAAGATCGAAGGCGGTTTTTCTGAAAGCCTTATATCCATGCAGCCCACTTCCAAGGTCTTTGAGCTGGCAAGTGCAATGTTCAAGGATGCGTGGGGGCAACGTTTGAGCCAAGCCGAAGAGGCGCAAGGTCTCTTCAAAAAGCAGCTCAGAGACGTTGAGAAGCCGAGTGAGGATGTGCTGGATCGGATCATGGAGGCGAGCAGCGCATCTGTCATCAGCGCCTATGAAGCACGCTTTGAGAAGCTGGAGCGACAAAAGCTCGTTCTTGCCGAAAAGGCGACTTCTTCGCTACCGAAAAATGGACAGCGGGAGAGATTTATCGAATTCGCCCTGAAATCTCTCTCAAATCCTTGTAATACATGCGAAAAATAGGACTTTCAACATGAAGAAACTAGTGCTCAGATTGGCCTTTGATGGCCCTCTAACATACCACCGAATTGAGGGTTGTCGAACACCGGAAACATCGTTTCCCTACAGGTCGCTCTGTGGTTTCAAGACGCAAAATAGCGAAATGGTGCTGCCGCGGAGATTCGAACTCCGGACCTCTCCCTTACCAAGGGAGTGCTCTACCCCTGAGCTACGGCAGCACAAGCAGCGCGTGGGTAGACGTAAATGTCTTCTGGTGCAAGCCCTATCTGGACCATGCCGCACCCCTGCGATACACACAGGCCATGAGAGACAAACCACACCTTTCGAAAGCCGCGTCCACCCCACCGGATCGTCAGGATCGACTAAAAGCTGCGCTGAAAGCAAACCTCGCACGACGCAAAGCGCAAAGTCGTGCGCGGGCTGATGGTGAAGACACTCAAAACGAGCCTGAAGCGATCAATCAGGACAGGAAAGGCTAAGGCAAATGGATTCCATTGTGGTTAGGGGGGGCCGCGCCCTGAGTGGTGAAATACCGATTGCCGGAGCCAAAAACGCCTGCCTGACCTTGATGCCGGCGACGCTTCTGACCGAAGACCCTTTGACCCTGATCAACGCGCCGCGCCTCAGTGATATTCGAACAATGGGTCAGCTGTTACAATCACTTGGCGCGGAGGTAACCACCCTGCAGGACGGCAAGGTGATCACCCTGTCCAGTCACGCGATCACCAGCCAGAAAGCGGAATATGACATCGTGCGCAAAATGCGCGCGTCCATTCTGGTGCTGGGGCCCTTGCTTGCCCGTTTCGGCCATGCAGTCGTCTCCCTACCCGGCGGATGCGCCATCGGCGCGCGCCCGGTTGACCTGCACCTGTCAGCGCTGGAAGCCATGGGCGCTGATCTGGAGTTGCGGGACGGCTATGTCCATGCGACAGCTCCGCAAGGGCTGACCGGGGGCATTGTGGATTTCCGCTTTGCGTCAGTTGGTGCGACAGAAAACGCATTGATGGCCGCGACCCTTGCAAAGGGCACGACAGTCCTGAACAACGCCGCACGTGAGCCGGAAATCGTGGACCTGGCGGACTGCCTGCGCGCCATGGGCGCTCAGATCGAAGGTGATGGCACAGAAACGATCACCATTCAGGGCGTCTCGCATCTGCATGGGGCGACGCATAAGGTTGTCACTGACCGCATTGAGCTTGGCACCTACATGCTGGCCCCGGCGATCTGCGGCGGTGAGGTGACACTGTTGGGCGGGCGCATCAACCTGTTGGAAAGCTTTTGCGCAAAGCTCGATCAAGCAGGCGTGTCGGTCACCGAAACCGCAAATGGACTGACCGTTGCCCGCAAAAACGGCGGCATAGAGGCCGTGGACGTCACGACCGAACCCTTTCCCGGCTTTCCGACGGACTTGCAGGCGCAAATGATGGCCCTGTTGTGCACGGCGGCGGGCACGTCCGTGCTGGAGGAAACCATCTTTGAAAACCGCTTTATGCATGCCCCTGAATTGATGCGGATGGGCGCGCAAATCGATGTGCAGGGCGGCACCGCGACCGTCACAGGTGTCGCACGACTCAAGGGCGCGCCGGTGATGGCCACCGATTTGCGGGCCTCTGTGTCTTTGATCCTTGCCGGGCTTGCGGCGGAAGGCGAAACAAAGGTTGCACGCGTCTATCACCTTGACCGCGGCTATGAACATGTCGAAGACAAGCTGTCGGCCCTCGGCGCTGATATCGAACGGATTTCTGACACATGACCGATGCACGTTTTGAAGATGCACGTGAAACGCCGCTGTATCTGGGCGCAATGGATGCCACAGACCTTGAGGTGCTGTCCTCGCTTGCGCAGGATGCAATTTTCCCGATCACGGAAATGAAGTATGACCGCGCAAAGCAAACCTTTGCCATGCTTCTCAACCGGTTCCGCTGGGAAGAAGGGCCTGCGCGCAAAATGGCGCCTGAACGGGTGCAAAGCGTGCTGCTGTTTGAAAATGTTGGAACTGTTGCAAGCCAAGGCGTGGACCGCAGCGACAAAGACACCGTCCTGTCGTTGCTCTCTGTGACGTTCGAGGAAGACGACGCGCCCTCAGGTCACATTGTTTTGACACTTGCAGGGGACGGGGCGATCAGGCTGGGCGTCGAGGCTTTGCAGGCCAGCTTGAAAGACGTCACAAAGCCTTATCTTGCCCCCTCAAAGCAAGCGCCCAAGCACCCGGAATAACGCAGAGCAACACAAACGCTGGTGGTGTTGGATGGCACCGGCGCCAGCACGATCCGCCATAAGGCCCGTTTCAAGGCCCGTCATGAGGTACATCATGCCCGTCTTTCTCAATAGCAACGATCCCGATTTTGAAACCGATTTCGCTACGCTTTTGTCGGCAAAACGCGAAGACAGTCCTGACGTGGATGAAACAGTTGCCGCGATCATTGCAGATGTGCGCGCGCGCGGCGATGAGGCGCTGATCGACCTGACTGCAAAATTTGACCGCCTGACGCTGACGGCCGATCAATTGCGCATCTCGCCCGAAGAAGTAGAGGCCGCCAAGGCGCAGGTCCCGTCCACAGAACTTGACGCGCTCAAGTTGGCAGCGGAGCGCATTCGGGCCTACCACGCCAAACAACGCCCGGAAGACGAGAACTGGGAAGACGAGAGCGGCGCGCGGCTGGGCTGGCGCTGGACGCCTGTTGCCGCCGCGGGTCTCTATGTTCCGGGGGGGCTGGCCTCTTACCCTTCGTCGGTGCTGATGAACGCCATTCCGGCAAAGGTTGCGGGCGTGCCCCGCCTCGCAATGGTGGTGCCTGCGCCCGACGGTGTTTTGAATCCGTTGGTTCTGGCGGCAGCCGATCTGGCCGGTGTGGATGAAATCTACCGCATTGGCGGCGCGCAGGCCGTCGCCGCGCTTGCCTACGGCACCCGGACAATCGCGCCCGTCGACAAGATCACCGGACCGGGCAACGCCTTTGTAGCTGCTGCCAAGCGGCGTGTCTTTGGCAAGGTTGGCATCGACATGATCGCTGGTCCGTCGGAAATTCTAGTGGTTGCGGACGGGGACAATGACCCCGACTGGATCGCGCTCGATTTGCTCAGTCAGGCGGAACACGATGAAAGTGCGCAATCCGTGCTGATCACGACCGATGCTCAGTTCGGGCAGGCGGTCGCCAATGCCGTGGATAAGCACTTGGAAACGCTGGAAAGGCGCGCAATTGCAGGCGCGTCCTGGCGCGATTTTGGGGCGATTATCACGGTCCCCGATCTTGCAACGGCAGCACGGCTCACTGACAGAATAGCCCCAGAACACCTTGAGCTTTGCGTGGCGGATGCAGAGGGTCTGTCTGATAAGATCACCCATGCGGGTGCCATTTTCCTTGGGCAATGGACGCCGGAAGCGATTGGGGACTACGTGGGCGGGCCCAACCATGTTCTGCCAACCGCAAGGTCCGCGCGGTTTTCATCGGGCCTGTCGGTGCTCGACTTTATGAAGCGGACAACGCTGGCGCGCATGACCCCTACGGCGCTGCGGGCCATCGGCCCGGCCGCCGAGACATTGGCGGCCACAGAAAGCCTGCAAGCCCATGGGCTTTCTGTGACCGCGCGTCTGAAACGGCTCAACCAAAGCCCCGACTAAGGCCGCCACCATAGCTTCGACGTTGATTTCGCGCAGGTTCATGCGCTAAGCATCCCTTTGATACAGTGCCAAAAGAAGTCCCATGTCCCGTATATCCCAGATCACACTCGACGATTCCGGCCTGCCGCCACCGACGCCCGAAATAGAACAAGAGCGCCGCGTCGCGGTCTTTGATCTGCTGGAAGACAACACCTTTGTGCTGCCAGCCCGTGAAGAACGCGGCATTCCCGACGGCCCGTACCACGTAAACCTTGCGATCCGGGAAGGGCGGCTTGTCTTTGACGTGAATACCGAAGAGGCGCAAAAAGCTGCAGAATTCCATCTGTCGCTTGGGCCCTTCCGGCAGGTCGTCAAAGACTATTTCCAAATCTGTGAAAGCTACTTTGATGCAGTGAAAAAGCTGCCGCCCAGCCAGATTGAAACCATCGACATGGCCCGTCGCGGCATCCATAACGAAGGCAGCCGCGTTCTGCAGGAGAGGCTCGAAGGCAAGGCAGACATCGATATCGACACTGCGCGGCGCCTTTTCACGCTCATTTGCGTGCTGCATTTCGGGGGCTAGATGTCACAGGAATTGCCCGGCTCGGTTCTGTTTTGCTGCGACCACAACGCCGTGCGTTCCCCGATGGCCGAAGCCATCATGAAAAAGCTCTATGGGACAGACACCTACGTGCAGTCCGTTGGAGTGATGAATGATATGGAAATCGATGGGTTTTCGGTGGCTGTCTGTCAGGAAATGGACGTGGAACTGTCGCGCCACCGCTCGCGCAGCTTTGACGAAATGGAAAACTGGGGCGACGATCTGTCTTCGTTTGATATTGTGATCGCGCTGAGCCCGGCCAGCCAGCGCCGGGCGCTGGAATTGACCCGCTACTATCATCTTGAGGTCGAATACTGGCCAATTCTGGACCCCACAGGCCTGGGCGAGACACGCGATGCAAAACTCATCAGCTACCGGGAGGCGCGCGACCAGATCAGGAACCGGCTGATTGCACGCTTTGGACAACCGACCGAGGTAGCCTGAGCGCAACTTCCGAACTCTTCTAGGCGCGCCGCTTCCTTCGGGTGCCAACGCCAACAGCAGCCAAGCCTGTCAATAGCAGTGACAACCCTGCCGGCAACGGTACTACGTTTATGTCAGGATCCGTACCCGTTGTCTGAACTTCCCGCACTGAATACGACGAGACAGAAAAGACGATTCGGCCGGTGGGCGTGCCGAAATCTGCGATAGCAGCAGTTCCAGCGATACTGGTGTTATTCGTCGCATTCAGATCTATGCTTTCCAACAGTGCCTTTGAAAACCCTAAGGACGGATCCAACGAAATCATGTCTTCCGCCTGCAACGAAAAATTAAATATATTTCCCTGAGGCGCGTTTAGCAGGCTAATGGCGAATTGATCATCGGCACCCCGAGGACTGTCATCGATTGCTCTAACGGTAAACTGTCCCTCCACCGCGTTATCTGTTTCTGTCGACAAGCTGCGCGACAGCGTCACGAAATTCACTGTCGTTGACAGAAAACCGAGCCCAGCGGGACCTTTGATTAGGGCTACAACCATTCTGTCTAAATTGGACGGCTGGACAGCCGAAAAAGGGTCACTTGTGGTTTGGAACGGCAGATTGCTATCTATCAATATGGACCCTGTGACATGATTTGCGGGACTGCCGGTCAAGGTTTCACCCAAAACTGTTTCTGCAGCAAAATCACCCGTGCGTGATGTTGCGATACCTGCAAAATCCACCGCAAATGTGGCAGCAGATACCGCCGATGCGGACAACACCAGCGCTCCTACGGCCAAGACCTTCGAAACAAATTTCTTTTTCAGATTAAATGCCTTCTATAAAATCATAACGCAGCTATTGGCAAACGAATTGGATAGCAAAGAGAAAGACGTGACTTGCAGGTACCAAAAGGGTTCTGCAGTAATCTGACCTACTACCTGAGCAGCAGTCCAAAGGAGACCACGGATGAACAACACCGTGAAACGCTATTTCGACGCTTTCAACGCAAAGCATGTCGAGGCCATGCTCGACTGTCTTTCCGAGAACATTAAGCACCATGTCAACGAGGGCGGCCTACGCACAGGAAAGCCAGCGTTTGCAGCATTTTGTGCGCATATGAACCGCTGTTACGATGAGACCCTCACCAACATAGTGATCTTTGACGCGCCCGATCATGCGCGGGCGGCAGCGGAATATGTGGTGAATGGCACGTATCTATCCACGGATGAGGGGTTGCCCGAGGCCACAGGGCAAAAGTATTGCCTGCCTGCCGGGTCGTTCTTTGAGGTGCAAGATGGGCTGATTACGCGCGTCACCACCCGGTACAATCTGTCGGACTGGATCAGGCAAATCTCAGCGTGAGCGTCAGCGTTTACCAGTTGGACGCTCAGGCGCTGTCTCGGGCGATCCCTGCGATCGCCGCCCTGCGCATGGCTGTTTTTCGCGAGTGGCCCTACCTCTATGATGGGGATTTATCCTATGAGGAAACCTATCTGCAACCCTATCTGGACAATCCCAACGCCTGCATCGTGGGTGCATTTGACCGCGAAACGCTTGTCGGTGCCGCCACAGCCACTCCGCTGCGCGATCATGCGGACGATTTCGCGCAGGCCTTTGCAGGCACGGGCCACGACATCGATACTCTTTACTACTGCGCCGAAAGCGTTCTTTTGCCCGCCTACCGGGGTCAGGGGATTGGCCATCGGTTCTTTGACATTCGCGAACAGACCGCGCGGGGTCTGGGCTACCGTGATGTGTGTTTCGCTTCGGTCATACGCCCGCAGCACCACCCATCACGTCCCCGAAACGTCCGAACGTTAGACAGCTTCTGGCGCAGGCGCGGCTATGCGCCACTGGCCGGTGTTGTGGCAGAGTTTCGATGGAAAGACCTTGGCGAGGATGAGGAAAGCCCAAAACCCCTGCAGGTCTGGCACCGGACGCTTTGATACGCTCAACTCCGGCTGCACAGCTGTGATGCCGTATCGGCAAAACGGGTCCAGTTGCCCCAGAACCGCTCGTTTCCGGGGTTGCCGGATTGGCGTACCTCTTGCAACGCAGCCGGGTTACTGAAGTATCTGGTGCCGCGTTGCTGGTCCGAGGCGGATAGCGACACATCCGCCGCCGCCTGAATGCAGCCGCAACGCGAACGGCTCGCTTTTGACCGTCTGTTGTCAAGGCAGGCGCGATAGATCGGGCCTTGCGCAAACGGCAACGCCCCCTGCGGGGAGGCCACCGCAGACATCAGCGCAGGCGGTGTTCTCACCGGTGCCGCTCCACAGCTTGCAAGCGCCGCCCCTACAAGCCCAAAGATCAGCCACGTCCGCGTTTTCGACAAAAATCTGTTCATGACCGCAGTATGCCGCAGGCCCTCAGGACCTGCAATCCGGCAGCTTAAAACTTCCAGCGCGCGCCCAGGGCCACAACGTCGATATCCTCAAAAGCAGTCCCGGCGCTTTCGAATTCATGGGTGCGCCAGACGGCGTAGACTTCCAGATTGTAGTCATCAAAGTTCTGCACAGCCGCAACACTGACCGAACTGCTTTCTGACCCGTTGATGGCGTAGTCAGACCCTTCGTAGAAATCGATGGAAAGGGCGGTTGTCCCGTAGCTCAGCCAGTCTTGCTGCCAGCCCAGCTTGGCGTAGATGTAGCTGTCGGACCCCACCTGCTGGGCGCCCGACGACACCGCAAGGCTCACGCCCGACGGGGTGTGCAATCCTGCGACGGATCCCACCAAAAGCTCTTCGCCGCCGCTGACCCAGGCATAGCCAAGCCGGGTGTCGATCTTGATGTCGCCGTAATCGGCTGTGTATTTACCGCCGACGTCGTAGTATTCGTTGTCGTCGCCTTCGCGCAGAATTTCCTCTCCGCCCGAGAGGCTGAAGACCAGACCATTCCAAGATGGGGTGTCGTACCGGACCCGAAAGCGCCGCGCGCCGTCGAAGGATTTGAAAGTGTCGCCAATGTTGATGCCCGAAAAACCCCCGCCCGGATTGCGAAACTCAACACCACCCGCCAAATCGGCCACCCCGGAATAGGCGATCACCCCGGTGCCCGAGAAATCCGCCTCTGCCGATCCGTCGGAGGCGGTGCCGCCCTGCCCCGCGCTGAACACACCCGCACCGGGTGTGGTGTAAATGAATTCGAATTTGCGCAATTCGGTTTCGCTGAAACTGGGGTCAATACTGGTATCACCAATGTTGACCGAACTGGAGCCGCGCAGACCAACGCCGGTTTCAAAGTTGAAACGCAGCCCCCGCCCGTCGCCAAAATCCGTGCGCCAGTTAAAGCCGACCCGCGTGTTCGAGTTATCGTTGTCGGTGAAATAGGTCGCGCTATCCACCCCATCATCTGCGCTAAACAGCCCAAAGTTCAACTGGCCATAGGCATCAAAGCTGGACTGCGCAGACGCAAGCTGGGGGGCGCCCATCATCACAGGGGCAAGAACCAGAACGGGGGTAAAACGATGCATGATCGGGCCTTTCAGGTCGTGGAATGCTATGCGGTTGACGCCAGACTACACCCATTGAGGGAAAACCCAAGCGTCATTCTGCGGCAAACCGCGCAAGGCCGGTCAGTTTTGGATCACCGCGCTATGAACGGCGTCACCCGCGCCCGCGCCTCCAAATTCTGTGTAGGCGATGGTCATTTTCGAGAAGTCCATCACCACGGCTTCGGTCAGGCGCGGGTCGGGGTCATCAGGCTCGCCCGCGTCAAATTCATAGGACGTGAAGATGACATTTTCCAAGCTGAACTTCAGGTAGTCCACAGACCTGCCCCC